>CAZQUE010000017.1:0-71720 GCA_964596185.1 uncultured bacterium
TGAAGCATCGACAACAGAGTCGGATTCAACAGGCTTTCTGATTCTAACCATGCCATCAATTCGGGAGTGAAAACTGCTATTGCAGTAGCTATTAGTGCCTTAAGGGTGTTTTTGAAAAAATGGCGAAAATAGCTGCGGCCGATTTCGTGAAATAAATTAAAAAAAGTCTGAGGAAGAGTGGAAAAATAATCGCTGCTTGAATTCATTGCTTAATCTGTTGTTCGCCTGGTTAAAACTGTATATAATTCTTTTCGTTAAATTGCACGAGAATGTACCATTTTTTCGCTATTTTAAAAAGGTATCAAGGCCAACTTCATGAAAAAAATACTTGAAAGAATATGCATTATTTCTCTTATTGCTGCATCAATAGCTGTTTTTACGCCGCAAAGTTTCGCGCAAAATTTGATTATAATCCCCGGTAAGTTTTCGGGAGTAGTTGGAACTGGCCAGGAAATAAAAGTTCAGGCAACCAAGGCCGGTAAATATCTTTTTCAGCTTAAAACCAGGCCGGGCGAGTCTGGTAAAGATTCTATTGCCGTTGTTTCGAGGATTATGAGTTTTCTTAAGATAAGTCTGAAAAATTCTGACGGTAAATTGATCGGTTCAAATTTTTACAAGAACAAGGATAAAAGAACCAACACTAACTACGGTGACTATTTCGTTGTAAATATCGATAAACCGCAGACTCTGACCTTTGAAATTCAGCCTCTGCTTCCGCAGTTTAAGAATATTGGTTTTCAAATAATTGCCGATTATACGGCTCCACCGGTAATGGTAATGGGCATGGAGCTTTCGAATTTTCTGGCCATGATTGCCACTGTTGTGCTGTTTACGGGAATGTTTCTTTTCTATCGAATAATTATCAGGCCGCTTAAGGGAATGAACGTTCAGCAGATCATGGCGCGAGGCGAAGCCCTGCGAGCGGCACGCGAAGAAGGTAACGAATCTGTTGCCGAGCTTAAAAACTCAATGACTGAAAATTTTTCAAGTGCTGACAAAACTCAGGAAACAACCCCTGTTTTTTGTGAAAAATGTGGCCTGCCCCGCGAGTCTGGCGCCGACTTTTGTGGCGAGTGCGGCACCAGTTTCGAAGATTGAGGCATTCTTAAAGGGGCAACCTCAGTCGTCGGACAGAAAGATCTTGCGTTGGCCGAGCAGTTGTCCGCTGGCACGCAATAATTCGGTGAAAGCCTGTTGATGCTCGACTGCTGCCTTGATTTCGGCAATCAGAGCTTCGGTCAGATCTCGCTGCGCCTGGGCGACCTGAAAAGCTGTGGTTTTACCGACAGCAAATTTTACTTCTTCGACGCGCAGTTTTTCGCGTTGTTTCTCGGTGGTAGCAGCGGTGGCAATGATTTGCTGCCGGGTGCGATTTACTTCAATGAAAGCGTTAATGACTTCCTGTTTTATAAGCTGTTCAAGATTCTTGATCGCCTGTCGCCGAGCTTTAACGTTCAATTCTGCCCGACGATGCTCAGCTTTAGCTTCACGTCGACCTCGGGTCAGCTCGTAGACAAATCCGGCCTGGATATCGTATGAGCCTTCTTCGCCAGGTTTTGGGTTTGTGCCCGAAAAACTGGTTGCATAACCGGTTTTGCCGAGGTTGGCAAAAAAGTCGAGCCTGGGCAAAAGACCGTTGCGTGTGCTGACTACTTCGAGCTGATCGCGTTGCAACATAAGATCGGCCTGGTCAATTTCAGGACGGTTGGCCAGAGCGGTTTGAATAAGCTGAGAAAGTGTGTCAGATGCGGTGGCAAACGAAAACATCTCTTCTTTTATGACCGGCATTCCGGTCCAGAAATTTTCCGTATCTGGATTAATGACCCGTAGCAGAGCAACCGCACTCTTGCAGGCCCGGCTTTCAGCATCGATAAGTTCGACCTGGCGCAAAGTAACTTCAGCTTCGGCTGCAGCGGCTTCTGATTCAGGAATACTGCCGACTTCAATTCTTCTGGCAGTTTCCTGCTGTTGCTGTTGAGCCAGTTTCAGTGACTCCTGCACGATTTCAAGCTCGCGATTACTCAGATAATATTCCCAGTAGCGGTTTTCGATGTCAGCAACCAGGCTGAGAACAAAGCCGGTAAGTTCATACTCGGACCAGGCAAGATCAAGTTCAGCCTTTCGCAGAGAAACCAGATTTACTTCCCGCCCTGCTCCCTGTTTGAGCGGATGTTCGATATTGACGCCGAACCTGGTTGAGAAGAGGTTGTCACTTCTTGCTGACCTGGTTCTGATGGTGCTGATGCCGAATTCGGTAAGAGCGCCCGAGGTATTGATGCGACTAATGCTTATTCCGGCATCGGTGCGGTTGGTAACATTCTGGCCAAGGTCGCCCTGTTGAAAGATTACTTTTGATATTCTCTCGGTGCCGGAAAAATTAGCCGAAACAACCGGGTCAAAGCGTGCCTTTTCACTGTCTATATAGGTTTTTCGTAAAAGCGGATCAATTTTTTCAATTTTCAAAGCGAGATTTTGCGAGATACCCATTTCGATGGCCTGATTCAAACTTAGTTCGAGTTTGGCACTGTCTGAAGCAAAAACCCAGTTGAAACCTGGATTTGCAATGGCCATCATTGGAAAAGCAGAAGACATGGTCATGGCAATAATTGTTATCAGTAACTTTTTCATTCTCAGGCTCCTGTTTCCGGGTTGGCTTTTTTGAAGAAGAGGTCGAATTCGTAATAGATCATAGGAATGATGACCAGTGAAATGAAAGTGGAACAGACAAGGCCGCCAATTACTGCCCTTGCCATTGGTGCCTGCATTTCGCCGCCTTCGCCAAGCCCAATCGCCAGTGGAATCAGGCCAAGAACTGTGGTCAATGCCGTCATCAGAATCGGCCGGCAACGGTTGCGGGCTGCAGTCGATACCGCGGTCAGCAGGTCCATTTCATGTTCCCGGCGCAGGTCGTTGATGTGGTCGACAAGCAGGATCGAATTGTTGACCACGATCCCGCCAAGCATGATGCAACCTATGAAAGATTGAACGTTCAGGGTGGTGCCGGTAAGCCAGAGAGTCGGAATAACGCCGACAATCGAGAGAGGCACGGTAGTCATTACGATGATGGGGTCATAAAGAGATTCATACTGGACGGCCATAACCATATAAACCAGAATCAACGCGAGAACAAAGCTGAAAGCCAGTTCTCTGAAAGATTTCTGTTGCTCTTCATAGTCTCCGGATAAAATGATGCTGAAATCTGCCGGAAGCGGAATTTCGCGAATTTTTTGCTGGGCTTCCGCAATTACGAAACCGAGCGCACGTCCTTCGACATTGGCTGAAACTTCGAGGGTCCTTTGCTGGTCTACTCTCTCAACTTCGGTTGGGCCGACTTCATTGCGGATACTGGCGACGTTGCGCAGCATCACCGGCTCACCGATTGAATTTATGATGTGCAGATTGAGAATTTCTTCAAGGGTGCTGTATTCAGCGTTTTCTGCCTTGACCAGTATTTTGAATTCATCGCCGCCATCGCGAAGATGGCCAGCAGTAGATCCGGACAGTATCGTTTCAAGAAATCCGGCGATTTTATTGACGGTAAGTTTCAGATCGGCGGCTCTGACACGGTCAATGACCACAACTCTTTCTGGGATACCTTCTTTGCGACTAAGCTGGACATCGGTGACCCCGTCGATTGTTTCAAGAACCTTTTCAACCGCTTTGCCAAGCTGATTTGAAGTTTCAAAGTCATGGCCGCGGATTTCGATCTGCAATTTGTCGTCGTTGTTATTGCCCATGCGCAGCAAAAATAGTCCCTGACCTTCGCGAACCCTGACAATGCAGCCAGGCAGGCCATTGAGACGCTTGCGCAAGTCGGCAGCTATTTCTGAGGTCGATCTTTTGCGTTCAGAGATCGGTACCAGAGGTATTCGAATTTGCCCGGAAGTAGCGCTGCTAGAGCCCCATCCGCCACCGACGTTGGTGAAAATTATCGTTGCTTCCGGTACGGTTTCAGTGACTATTTTCTCGGCTTCGATGAAAATGCGCTCGGTAATTGCTTTTCGTGTGCCTTCTTCCAGCTCGATCGAAACGCGAACTTCGCCTTCATCGGCACTTGGCATAAGCTCGGTTCCGACGTAGCGAATCATCAGCACTGAACTACCTACGAGAAGTGCAAGAATAAAAGCGGTGATTGCACGGTTGTTGAGAATGAGCCGCAGGCTAAAAGCGTGAAGACTGAGAATTCGACCGATGAACCATTCGGAAAAGCTCTTTATCAGGCCAGGCTTTTGTTTGCCGTTCATACTGAGAAATTGCGAAGACAGCATGGGAACGAGGGTAAGCGAAACGAAAAGCGAGCAGAAAAGTGAGAAGCCGACGATGTAGGCTAATTGTTTGAACATCAGGCCGGTCATTCCCTCGACAAAAAGCAGGGGCAGGAAAATGACCACAGTGGTCAGAGTGCTGGCCAGAACCGGCATTGCTACTTCAGACGCTCCCTTGACCGCAGCTTCTTTCATGCCAATCTTCTGTTCTCGGTAGCGAAAAATATTTTCGAGGACGACGATGGAGTTGTCGACGAGCATGCCGATGCCCAGAGCAACGCCGCCGAGTGACATGATGTTGAGAGTGAAATTGAAATAATACATCAGGGCAAATGTGGCGATGATCGAGATCGGAATAGCAACGGCAATGATGGCGGTGCTGGCGATGTTGCTGAGAAAAAACTGGAGAATGATGATGGCGAGCAAACCACCGTAAAATGCTGATGAACTGACGTTGTTGATCGCTCTTTCGATATAGGTGGAAGTATCTACGATCGGATTGAGTTTAAGTTGGGGAATGTCCTGATTGATTCGTGCGATTTCTTCTTTTACGGCTTTGGCTACGGCAACGGTATTCGAACCAGATTGCTTGCTGATCATGACGCGAATGCCAGGCTTGCCGTCGATTCTGATGATGCTGTTGTCTTTTTCCCAGCGATCGACGACGTTGGCGATATCGCTAAGCCTGATAGGCTTGCCATCGACCTCGGCGATAATGACATCTTTTATTTGGGTGACTTCGGTAAATTCACCGGGAGTGCGCAGGCGAAATTCGTAGTTGCCTGATTCAATGGTGCCGGCCGGCATGTTTACGTTTTCGGCGCGAAGTCTGGAGATAATCTGATCAGTGGAAATGTTCAGAGCTTTGACTTTTTCAATATTGAGATCGACATGAATTTCTCTTTTATTGCCGCCGCGCACATCGAGTGAAGCGACGCCAGGGATGCGTTCGATGCGGTATTTAACCTGGTTTTCGATGATGTTGAGAAGTTGCACCGGGTCTAGATCAGCAGCAGCTCCCAAAACAAGGATTGGAAAGGCGGCGGCATCGAATTTGCGCAGCATCGGTCGGTCCATATCTTCGGGCAAGCGGCCGATAATACGGTCAATTCTGTCGCGAATATCGTTAGAGGCTGCGTCAAGATCGGTTCCCCAGGCAAAAGAGACTCTGACCCGGCTGCTGCCTTCTGAAGAGTCGGAAGAAATTTCTTCAACACCGGGAACGGCAGAGATTGCCTGTTCTATTGGTCGGGTTATCAGGGTTTCCATTTCAATTGGGCTGGCGTTTGAGTAAGACGCTGAAATGGTAATGCGCGGATAGGTGATGTCGGGCATCAGATCGATCGGAAGATGCGTCAGCGAGACAATGCCGAAGATGACGACGATCAGGGTGATCATCGTGATTCCGATCGGGCGTTTAACGGAATATTGAGGCAGAATCATCTGACGCCTCCTGAATTTTTGCTTTTCCCGTTCTGTTTACTGGAATTACCGACTTTAATTGGCGCTCCATCCTGAAGCAGATGGTGCCCTAGTGAAACCACCTGACCTGATATGGTTGGCGAAGCTATTTCAACATTTTCAGGATTGCTGAAGTCTATTTCTATTGGTAAGAATCTGGCGGTCATGCTTGCCAGATCGGCAACGAAGATGCCGGTGCGGTTTTGTCGGCGCACTAACGATGATGTGGGAACTATGGTTGCCGATTCGTGAGTTTCGAAAATAATTCTGGCGGTGACGAACATTCCTGGTTTGAGGGTTTTGTCGATGTTGGCTATTTCAAGCTCAACTCTGGCCAGTCTGGAAGTGTCGTTTAGAATCGGAGCAATTCTTGCGACTTTGGCAGGGAAGATGCAATCGGGTATTGCAGAAGTTTCGATTTCAGCATGCTGGCCGATTTTAATTTTGAAATAATCTTTTTCAACCACGTCAATAACCGCTGTAAGAGTTGCAATGTCGATGACTGAAACAATAGGAGTATTGGTATTTACCGAAGAACCTTCATCGAGAAATTTCTCAGCGACGAAGCGTTTGTTGGCGCCGCCGCTCCAGGTTGCATCGACTTTTGCGTAAGAAAGCCTGATTTGCGCCGATTCAAGAGCTGCCTGTCGGTTAGCCAGTTGCGAACGATTGACCTGATGCTTGGCCTGACTGGTTTTGAATGCGGCCTGGGCTTTTTCAAGATCGACGTCGGAAGCAACTTTCTGCTTGCGCATGGTTTCAGTGCGCTCAAGCTCTTTTTTGGCGATTTCCAGGAGTCCGGCCGATTCATTGAAGTTGGCGCGGGCAATTTCCAGGTCAGCTTCGGCCTGTTTAACCGCCAGTTGCAGTTCTTCGTCGTCAAGCTCGGCTACAACCTGACCATTGGTGATTTCGTCGCCAATATCGACTAGAAGCTTTCTGACGCGTCCTGAGATTTTAGAAGTTACTGAGAACTTTGCTTGAGCGATCAGTGAGCCGGTAAACAGGCCCTGATCGATAAGGCGTCCAAGTTTTATTGGCGCAGTCTCAACGGCGACGGCTGCCATGCCGCCACGATTTCGAGGTCCTTTTTTTCCCTGGTTGTCAGAGCTTTTCAGAAAAAAATGGTTGAAAGCCAATACCAGGGCTATCCCGGCAATTGCGGCAAAAATTAGTTTCTTCATGGGTTGCTCCTCTGAGTCTGTTGTGTGGGGTAATGCTGTTTAACCGAAGCGATGGCGTTCATTGCCATTTTTTCGAGAGATTCTTCAATAAAAGCTCTGGTTTCATTCGGTAGCTGTTCGAGATGTTTCTTGTGCCAATCTTCGAGAAGCTTTCTGACTTTTGCGCGCATCTGACTGCCTTTTTCAGTGAGATTTACTTCGTGTCGTCGCTGGTCTTTGCTTGATACGGTTCTGGTTATAAATCCCGCTTCTTCGAGTTTCTTCAGGGCTCTTGCAGTTGTGCCTTTGTCGAAGCAGAGGCTGCGGGCAATTTCATCTTGGGAGCATCCACTGCAACGCCCGATAAAAAGCAGAAAAGGATATTGGCCGGCGCCGATTCCTTCTTTGCCAAGATGCGAGTTAACATGCATGTGGGTGGCGCGATTGAGCATAGCTATCCATTTGCCAATCAATGGCTTTTCCATAGTATTTGTTCCTGATAAATATAGTTGCAAATGCAACTATATCTGCTGGCAAAAAAAAATACAATGAGGCTAATGTTAATTTTTGTTAACGCGCACTTGTAGTATAATGTGTCACACGAAAAACAGGAGGAAGACGATGACACGAATGATTCGTTGTATTTTACTCATCAGTGCAATGCTGATAGCGGTTTGTGCTTCGGCAAAGGTCGATAAGAAGCTCATCTCTGCTGAAGTCATGTTCAAGAAGCCTGAAAAAGTGGCTTTTCAGATTTCGCGTGAGGGCAATTATCTTGCCTGGCTGGCTCCCTGGAAAAAACGTCTGAACGTTTTCGCAAAAGATCTTCAGACCGGTCGGGAAAAGCGTCTCACCTCAGAAACCGCCAGAGATATCGGTGGTTTTTATTTCATCAATGAAGATGTTATTTCTTTCAGCCTTGACAAAGGCGGAGATGAAAACTTCCGTCTTTACGGGGTGAACATCAAAACTGGAAAAGAGATCTGTTATACGCCTTTCGATGGTGTGCGCACTTACATTGTCGATGATCTTGAAGATGATCCCGAACATGTGCTTATTGCCATGAACAAGCGCGACAAACGGGTAATGGATGTTTATCGTCTGACTCTTGCAGATGGCAAGCTTGAAGAAGTAGCGCAGAATGACGGGACTATCGTGGGCTGGATGACCGATCATGATGGAAAGCTGCGCGGGGCTTTTTCCAAGCTCAATAATCGCGATCTGATCATGCTTCGACCCGATGAAAAATCTGAGTTTAAGCCATTTTATCTTGCGCCGGAGGGTGACAAGGCTTCGCCGGTAATGTTCGATTTCGATAATCAGCATGTTATAGTTTCGACCAACGTGAACCGCGACAAATCGGCTTATGTAAAGCTTAGCCCGGGTGGAAACGAAGTTGAAGTGCTGTTCGAACATCCTGAAGTCGACGTCGGAGCGATGATAGTTAATCGTGAGATGAAGAAAATTCAGGGGTTTGGCTATGTGACCGATAAGCTTCATCATGAGATCATCGACCCTGAATTTGCCGAGATCATCGATTCGGTAAAAGCCAGATTTCCTGGCCAGAGTGTTTCTTACCGTGATGCTGATAAACTGCAGAACAAGCTGCTTTTTCTCGTATTTTCAGATGTCAATCCCGGCGAATATTATCTTTATGAAAAAGCTGGGAAAAAGCTGACCAAGCTGGTTGACACGCAGCCCTGGATCAAAAAAGATCTGCTCAGCAATTGTAAGCCGGTAAAATTTATGAGCCGCGACGGAAAAACTGAATTAAATGCATATTTGACCTTGCCAAAAGACTTTCCCCGGCCATTGGGCGCAATAATCAATCCTCATGGTGGTCCTGCCGCCAGAGATCATTGGGGCTTCAATCCTGAAGTTCAATATCTTGCCAATCGTGGTTACGCGGTTTTACAAATTAATTATCGTGGCTCGACCGGCTATGGAAAATATTTCCAGGATCTTGGTATCAAGCAATGGGGTCGGGGTTACATGCAGCACGATCTTAGCGATGGGGCTGAGTGGCTGGTGAAGCAAGGAATCATCGGTAAGGACAAGGTTGCCATCTATGGTGGTTCTTATGGCGGTTATGCAACTCTGGCCGGAATGACCTTTACGCCTGAGCTCTATTGCTGCGGTGTCGATAACGTTGGGCCTTCAAGTCTTATAACGCTTCTTAGCTCCATACCTCCTTACTGGGAACCTCTTAAGAAAGATCTTTATCGACGGGTGGGAAATCTTGAGACCGAAGCTGATTTTCTCAAGAGCATTTCTCCGTTGTTCTTTGTTGAAAACATTAAAAAGCCGCTGATGGTGGTTCAGGGAGCAAACGATCCGCGAGTTAAAAAGCAGGAGGCGGACCAGATTGTCGCGGCCATGAAGGCTAAAAACATTCCGGTTTACTATCTACTCAAAGAAAACGAAGGTCACGGTTTTCATAACGAAGAAAACCAGATCGAGTTTTATAAGTATCTCGAAGCCTTTTTTGCTCGATATCTTGGTGGTAAAAGCCTTACCCCAGAAAACACAATAGATCGTCTCAAGCATTGATTTTGTCTGAATGAAAAAGAGGCTGCATCTTAAGCAAGGTGCAGCTCAGTTTTTAGTTGCAGGCAAATCTTTTTAAACAAGTTGATTGAATTATTGCGAAATCATTTTGGCGTGAAGCGAACTCCTTTAAAGCATGGCAGACCAGTCTGAGGATTGGTTTGAATCTCGGGGTTGCCTTTGCCCAGAAGCGCCGGTTGTTGTTTTATATCGGCGATTTCTCCTGCGAATCTGGCCAGCCGCAACAGATCGTTGTGCGGAGATTGGGAAAGTGAATAACTGAGGCAGATTTTGAAGGTGCTGCCGTCATCAAAAAGAAAAATCAGACTATGTGAGGTGGCATGAGTTCTGACGCTTTCAAAATCGCATTTAATGCCAAGGTCTATTATGCGCTCGATCTTTTCCTTTTTGAACAGGTATTTGAAACCGTAGAAATCAAGGTAGAAATTCAGTCCATCGATTTGATCAAGGTTTACTGAAAGAAATTCCGGCCTTTCGAGAATGAAGATGAGAATAATCAGGAAGAGTCCTAAAAAAAAGGAAATGGCACCAATTTCGAAAGAAATGTTCGTTTCGTCGAGTGCTGCGAGCATCAGTGGCGCAATCAGCATTACCGGGCCAAAAATTTTGCTCATTACCGATATTCTGGCACGATTAAGAGCTCCCCAATAGAATTTAAGACTTTTATTCCGGTAATCGGGGAGCTCGTAAGTGCGAATGCCAAAGATCATTTAAGCCAGTTTTTCCACCAGTCGAGAATCTGTTGCAGACGGTGAATACGCAGGTCTGGCGGACCGCAGCGGCTCATGCCATGGCTGGTGCTGCGCGGATATCTTACCAGGCGGGTGGGAACTCCAAGCACCTTGAGAGTGGTAAAGACCTGCTCGGCTTGTTCGACATTGCAGCGCAGGTCGCCCTCACTGTGAATGATCAGGGTCGGGGTTTTCACATTGCCGAAATACTTTAGTGGCGATTGGCGCCAGAAGTCATCAATTCGATCCCACCAGTTGCCGGGCCAATAAGTGTCGGGAAGAGTGGTAAAGTCGCTGCTGCCCATCATGCTCAGCATGTTAAAAACACATCGGTCGGTGATGGCCCCGGCAAATTCATCGGTATGGCCAATGATCCAGTTCGTCATGTAACCGCCGTAACTGCCGCCCATTACGCCCATCTTTTTGCTGTCGACATATTTTTGCTTTTTGATGTGCTCTATCACCGCCTGCATGTCGATCCAGTCTTTGTCGCCCCAGTTGCCGGCAATGGCGTGACAATGAGCTTCGCCATAGCCCTTGCTGCCGCGGGGATTGCTGAAATAAACCGTGTAGCCCGCCGTCGCCAGAACCTGAAATTCATGAAAGAAGGCATTGCCGTAAAGAGCGTGTGGGCCACCATGTATTTCCAGGACAGCAGGGTATTTTCGCCCGGATTTGAAACCTAGAGGTTTCATCTCCCAGACTTGAATAGAATTGCCATCAGCCGAATTAATCCAGGTTGCTTTTGGCTCTATCAGCTCAAGTGAACCAAGCAATTCATCGTTGAAACCGGTAAGCTTTTTGAGACTCAACTTGTCTTTTTGCAGCTTTGCAAGATAGAGATCACCAGGGTTGAGCGGAGTTCCTTTGATGATCGGCAACAAACTGCCGTCTTTGCTGAAGTTGCTTAGCGAGAATGTGCCGATGCCGCTGGTGAGAAACTCGAATTTGTCGCCTTTGGCTGAAATGCGTGAAACATGACGGTCACCATGCCAGCCAAAATTGCAGTAGATATATCTGGAATCATTGCTCCAGCAGATGAATGAGCCGAAAGCCGCTTCTGCGGTATCGCCGATGACCGTTGCACCAAGGCAATAATCATCTTTTTCTGTTAAACATTTGAATGAACCTTTGTTTATGTCATAAACATAAAGATGATCGTTTTGTGAGGCCCAAACGGCAACTTTGCCGATGCGTCCGGAAAAGGCGATAGATTTGCCATCGGGAGACCAGGCAACGTTGCTCAATGCACAATCTTTTCGCCCGGCCAAAGCTTTTTCTTTGCCGGTCTTTACGTCGATAAAATAAAGCCAGCTGCGAGTGGGAGCAAGCATCGATTCTTTTTCAAGATTGGCGATTACAACTATTTTTTTGCCATCTGGCGACCAGGACCATGCGCCCGGGCCATCCGGGGCCTTGTTAAACAAGATGCGATGTTTTCCGGAGGCTATATCAATCAGGTAGAGTTGAAACCTTTGATTGTTGAAAAAGCCGTCGCCATCGAGGCGATACCAGATCTTGTCGACAACCATCGGTGGAGTGCTCAATCCGTTTTCTTCGCGTTTTTTCTGTTCACTTTTGCAAAGCTCATTGGCAACCGGGCGAAACTTGAACCCAATTTGCTTGCCGTCCGGGGACCATTTCAGGTCGGTTACCGCACCCTCCTCAAGTCTGGACAAAGGCGTGGCTTCACCACCGTTGAGTTCGATCAGCCAAATTTGTGACAGGCCGTCTTTGTCATTGCGAATAAAAGCTATTTGTTTGCCATCGGGTGACCAGCGTGCGGCGCGGTCGGCTTCGCCATTAGTAAACTGTCGGCTTAGGCCGGATTTGCAGTCGGTGAGCCAGAGGCTGCGACATACCTTGTTTTTGTCGTTGGTATGTGATCGAGAAAACAGGATGAAATTGCCGTCAGGCGATATTTGCGGATCGCCAACGCCAATGAAGTTTTTCAAATCATCAGTTGAAATTTTGCGCTTTTTGCTTGTTTTGCCTGCCGGCATCGATTATTTTCCTTTCTGTCTGGCAATATGTTCTTTGATTGCCTTATACATCGGTGTGAAAAAGGGTTCGCCGATTATTTCCGGATCAACTCTTTTATAGACTGAATTGATCGGGAAAACGATGCTGCCGCTGTGATCGTCAACCAATGCCATTTCAAGACCAAGGTCGTCTTCGACCATTTTCCAGCTGAATTCAAAATCTTTTTTGATTAGCTCACCCAAAAGTGAACCCAGGCCATTGGCGATCTGTTCGCGGGAGAATTTTTCCGGACTTTTGGTCCAGGCGATGAATGCTTGATCAAGGTTTTCGGCTGATATTTTTCCGGTTCCAGCACCGAAAGCTTTTACAATATCCTGGCCGAGTTGAACATCGGCGGCAAGTTGCTGGCTCTGTTTGTCGGTGAAAGTGGCAATCTGGTGCGACATTTTAATAATCCCTTTTCTTTAAGTCTGTTGTTATGTTAAAGATTATAACAGAACGAGAAAAAAAGCACACAGCATCGAATTGGTTTGTTGCCTTGCAGCGCAAACGCAAAATTAAATCAAGGAAAAGCTGAAGGCTCTGCAAATTTTGCTTGACACAATGCAGCAAAATCGGTTAATTGTTTGGCAAAGGAATGAAGGGAGAACGATTCAATGGTCGGTCCTGATGGTAGAGAATGTAAGCTTGTTCTGGTCTTGAACTGCGGCAGTTCTTCACTAAAGTATGAAGTTGTCAGAATGCCGCATCGGCAAAGCCTTGGTAAAGGACTAGTCGAACGTATCGGCGAGGAAAAGGGACTGCTCGAGCAAAAATCCGGTGAGAAAAAGCTGATTATCGAACAGCATATCTCCGATCATAAACAGGCCCTTGAATTGGTGGTCAGAGCCCTGGTCGATTCTGAAGAGGGTCTTGTCGAAACGGTTGAAGACATTGCCGGAATCGGGCATCGCGTCGTTCATGGCGGTGATAAATATGCTTCTTCAGTTACAATCGATGAAGAAGTAATTGCGGCTATCGATGAATTTATCGAGCTTGCGCCATTGCACAATCCGCCTAATCTGACCGGCATCAAGGTCGCCAGGGAAGTTTTTCCAAAAGTGCCTCAGGTTGCGGTTTTTGATACTGCATTTCATCAGACGATGCCGCCGCAGGCATATCTTTACGGTATCCCGCGTAAGTTTTATGAGGATTTCAAGATCCGTCGATATGGTTTTCACGGCACTTCCCACCGTTATGTGTCGGCCCGGGCGATGAATATATGTAAACGGCATCCGACCAATACCAATCTGATATCCTGTCATCTTGGCAACGGCGCATCGATCACCGCTATCGCACACGGTAAGTCTATCGATACTTCGATGGGTTTTACTCCTCTGGAAGGTCTGATTATGGGCACCCGCTCCGGCGATTTCGATCCGGCCATTTTTGCTTATCTTCTCGACCGTGGCTATACCGCCAAAGAATTGTTGAACATTCTCAACAAAAAAAGCGGTCTTCTGGGGCTTTCAGGTATTTCCAACGATTTGCGCGATCTTGAAAACGAGGCTGAAAAGGGTAATCAGTTGGCCAAAGAAGCGCTAAACAGCTATGCCTACCGGGTCAGAAAGTATATTGGTGCTTATGCTGCGAACCTGGTGAAGCTCGACCTGTTGGTTTTCACCGGCGGAATCGGACAAAATGGCTGGAAAATGCGTGAAAGAATCTGTCATCGTCTTGAAAATCTCGGTATATGTATGGATTTCCGGCTGAACAAGGAAAAAGGCAGTCGAGAAGGCGTGGTTTCAGAAGCCTATTCGCCGGTAACCGTTGTCGTAATTCCCACCAATGAAGAATTGCAGATAGCTATTGATGTTTATGAACTGGCCTTCGGTGGTGATGAAGAATACCGCCGCCGCGAATCCGATCTGCTGGTTGGCTTTGAAGAGTGACAAAAACACTAAGTTTTTACGAAAGTAACGCGAGCGAGCTGAGCGCAAGATATGAAGGCGCTCAGCTCGCTTCTTTTTATCAGGCTCAGGATCAGTTTTTTTCTTTGGGGGCCCATCTTTTGGAGATAGGGTGCGGATCAGGGCGCGACGCTGCGCGGGCCATAAGTCGCGGTTATCTAGTCGAGGCCATCGACGGTTCTGAAAATCTTCTTGCTGAAGCATTGCGACTTCACCCAGAACTGGAAGGGCACTTGCATTTGTTGAAATTGCCGGCAATTTTGCCTTTTGCCGACGGTTGTTTCGATGGTTTTTACTCGGTTGCATGTCTGATGCATTTTTCAGACGAAGAATTGAATAGAATACTGGCCGAATTGCACCGAGTCTTGTTTCCAGGCGGTCGTGGCCTGGTTTCGGTGCCGGCTCGCCGTGACGATGTCAGTCATGACGGTGTCGACGAGCATGGTCGAGTTTTCAACGTGCTGCCTGCGGAGGGTTGGGTGGCCATTTTCCAGAAGAACGGCTTCAAGGCCCGGCACGGGCAGGAAGAGCCAGACGGTGCCGGCCGTGATGGTATCAGCTGGATAAGCTACTTTCTCGAACGCTTTTAGCTTTTAGTTGCAGCTCTTTGAGCCAGCAATAACCTATCGGCACGACGAACAGGGTCAGCAGCTCAATACACATGCCGCCAAAGGTGGGGATGGCCATGGGTATCATCACATCTGCGCCGCGACCATTAGAGGTCAAAACCGGCAATAAAGCCAATATGGTCGTCGCGGTCGTCATCAGGCAGGGGCGAATTCTCTTCAGTCCGGCCTCTAAAACCGCTTCGCGAATCTCTTTAACATTGTCGGGGTAATTCTTTTTGAAGTTTTCATCAAGATAGGAAGCCATGACGACACCATCATCACTGGCAATGCCGAACAAGGCGATGAAGCCAACCCAGACCGCGATGGAAAGATTCATTGCCTGCATGTTCAAAAGCTCGCGAAAATCAATTCCGAAAATCGAGAAGTTGAGAAACCAGCTTTGGGAGTAGAGCCAGATCATAATGAAGCCGCCTGACCAGGCTATACCGATTCCGGCAAAAATCAAAAACGTGACCGGCACCGAGGCAAATTGCAGATAGAGGATGAGGAAAATCAGCAGCAGACTAAGTGGTAGAACCACCATGAGTTTCTTTTCTGAGCGTACCTGGTTTTGGTAGTTGCCGATGAATTTGAAGCTGGTGTTGGCAGGAAGCACAAGTTCTCCTGCTTCGATGCGCTTTTGCAAAAGTGCTGCTGCAGTCTCAACCACGTCAGTTTCAGCAAAATCCGGGAGCTTGTCGAAGATAACATAGCCGACCGGAAAGGAGTTTTCGCTTTTGAGCGCCTGCGGGCCACGAACGAATGAGATTTTTGTGATGTCGCCAAGGGGAATGAATTTTCTGTCGGCCGTAGCGACCGGGATGCTTTTGATCAGTTCGGGGCTGTCGCGCAGCTCACGCGCAAAGCGAAGTCTGATGCCATAGCGCTCACGCCCTTCGACCGTCTGGGAAAGGGTTTTGCCGCCCAGGGCGACTTCGATGACGGTTTGCAGGTCATTAACTCTTATGCCGTGCCTGGCCGCGGCTTCGCGGTCGATTTCGATTTCAAGGTAGGGTTTGCCGACGATTCGATCGGCTGAAACTGTTGTTGCATCGATGCCGGGGACAGTTTTCAATTCTTTTTCCAGGACAAAACCAAGCTTTTCTACGGTTTCGGGATCGGGGCCGGTTATTTGCAAGCCCATCGGGGCTCTGATACCGGTCTGCAGCATAACAAGCCTGGCTGCAATGGGTTGCAGGCGCGGCGCTGAAGTTGTTCCCGGAATGGCACTTACTTTGACGATTTCGTTCCAGATGTCGTCGGGAGCCTTGATGTGATCACGCCATTGTCTTCGTCGCAAGCCGGTTGTCCGGTCGGGTTCTGAATATTCGGGAACGTATGAAATGATTGTTTCAATCATTGATATGGGCGCCGGGTCAAGCGGCGAATCGACACGCCCGATTTTTCCGACCACCGAATCGACTTCGGGAATTGCTCTGATTGCGATGTCCTGTCGGCGCAAAACGTCGAGGCATTCGCTCAAACTGGCGTGTGGCATAGTGGTGGGCATGAGAAGATAGCTGCCTTCATCAAGTGGGGGCATGAATTCGCGACCCAGGCCGGGGAAAGCGGCGCTTCCGAACTGCCACAACCTTGATTCGGTAAGGTTAAGAGCGGATACTCCGATTTTTTCAAGAGCCCAGGGGAAGACAGCGTTAACTCTGGCAAAGCCCAGCCAGATATTGAGCCCAAGCAAGAGCACAATAAGCGGTGCCAGAAGAAAGGTTTTTTTGTGATCGAGAAACCAGCTCAGCATTTGCCCGTAATGTTTTAAAAACAGCTTGAATCCAAGCAAAACCGAGCCGGCTGTAAGAATGACCGCTACCAGATTGATGACAAAGCCGCGACCATAACCCAGCGGCATCCAGATCCAGCTCAGATAAATTGCTGCGACCATGGCAAGGAACATCGGCCCCCAGAATGCAGCTGACTCTCGCAACCTGGCCGGCAATTTTTCCCATAAAAGACCGATTACTCCGGATATGAAAAGTATCAGGCCGGGGACCCATAAGAAGAACATGGTTATCAGGCCGGCGGCGGTCAGCGCCAGAAATCTCAAATCGAAACCCCGTTCTTTTCGCTTGAAAAGCACGGTTGCGGCGACGGGTATGAATATCAGGGCAATAAACAACGATGAAATCAAAGCAAAGGTTTTGGTCCAGGCCAGTGGTGAGAAAAGCTTGCCTTCGGCGCCGCTCATGGCAAACACAGGCAAAAAGCTCACTACCGTCGTGGCAACCGCTGTAATTACCGCCGAACCGACTTCGACGGCGGCATTGTAAATAGAAGAACCGGTTGAAGTTTCTTTGTCTTTGTCCTGCTCAAGGTGAGCGATGATGTTCTCGCAAAGGATGATGCCCATGTCGACCATAGTGCCGATGGCGATGGCAATACCGGCAAGAGACATGAGGTTGGCGCCGACATCGAAAATTTTCATGGCGATAAAGGTCATCAGCACCGCCAGAGGCAACAGACCCGAAATGAGCAGGCTCGAGCTGAGATGTAAAAGAATGACGATAACGACCATAATCGTGATCGTAATCTGCTGAGAAAGTGCGTCTTGAAGAGTTTGCAGGGTCTCATTGATGAGTTTGGTACGGTCGTAAAAGGGAACTATTTTTACCTGGCTTTTAGTGCCGTCTTCAAGCGTTTTAAGCGGAAGCCCGGGCGCAATTTCGACAATTTTTTCTTTAACTTTGCCGATTACTTCGAGCGGATTAGCGCCGAATCTCGTCACTACTACGCCACCGACGACTTCGGCTCCTTCCTTGTCGAGTGCGCCGCGACGTCGTGCCGGACCTGAGACGACTTTGGCAACCTCGTCTATGGTTATTCCGACGCCGTTGACCGATTTGATTACTGATTTTTTTAAGTCTTCGTTTGATTTTACAAAGCCGATGCCGCGAATAACATATTCGGCACGATTGATTTCGATTGTGCCGGCGCCAACGTCAAGGTTGCTTTCTTTGATGGTTTTGACCAGTTCCGGAATGCTGATATTGTAGGTGCGCAATTTTTCGGGGTCGATATCGATCTGGTATTCGCGCGTCATGCCGCCGACAGAGGCAACTTCAGCGACTCCGGCTACAGACTGAAGTGCGTATTTTATATTCCAGTCCTGAATACTTCTGAGCTCATGCAGAGAAAAACCCTGCCCTTCGACCGTATACCAGAAAACCTGGCCCAAAGCCGTGGCATCTGGACCGAGTACCGGACTGACTCCGTCAGGCAGCATCCCTTTACTGGCCGCCAGTTTCTCGATGATTCGCGAACGCGACCAGTAAAAATCAACGCTTTCATCAAAAATAATGTAAATCGAGGCGAAGCCGAACATCGAGCTGGATCTGATGGTAGATACCCCGGGTATTCCCATAAGACTGACGGTCAGAGGGTAGGTGATCTGGTTGTCAATATCGCGAGGTGAGCGGCCAGGCCAGTTAACGAAAACAATTTGCTGGTTTTCGCCGATATCGGGAATGGCGTCGACGGCAACAGGATCTCTTACTATACCAGTTTTCAGCTCAAAAGGAATTACTGCCAGACCGTAGCCAACCAGCACCAGGAGCAGAATCAGGGCAATGATTCTTTTTTCGAGAAAGAAGCTGATAAGTCGGTTCATCAGTTGCTGTCCTTGTTCCAGACTTTTCTGGTTTCGCCGCATCTGAGCATCATTGCACCAAAATATGGGTTAGCAAGTTCTTCAGGAGCCTGGAACCAACTGGCACCTTTGTTGTCGAACGCCATGGGGCAATAATCTTCATGTATCTGCAGTTCGAGCTGTCCTCCGCTTAGAAGCAGCAGTTCTTTTATTGCAGAAGTGAGCGGCAAAAGATGTTCTCTTGCGACTTTAATTTCTTTTTCGCCGGCCATGTTCATTAAAGGTGGCATCAGCTTTTCAGCGACGGCCTGAATTTTTTTGTTGCCGCTGTGCATCAATGGTGAGAGTTTTTTATGGGCTTGAGACGCTGCATCGTTTGGCAGTTCATCGGCAGCGAGTCTGCGGGAAATCTCAAGGCATGAGCTGAGAAAACCTTCAAGTGCCTTTTTTTCGTCTTCGCTTAACTTTTGCATCTGCTGTGGCTCTGAAAGCACGCGATCAGGACTCATCATGCTCAGGCCGGCTCTGATCTGTTGCTCAGCATCGAGTTTGAAGGCGCTTTCACTGACAATTTCGTCACCGGCTTCAAGACCGGAAAAAACCAGATACCCGCTGTCAACTTTCGGACCGAGGATTATTTCGCTGGCTTCATAGGTATTTTCTTTCTTTGAGCTCTTGCGAAAGACCAGCGATCTGGTTCCGCTCCACAAAACTGCAGTTTCAGGAACAAGAAGCGGCGGTTTGCCGCCTGGTTGTGTGCTTATGCCAACGCTTTCAACAGGCACCAGGGCCATGCCGCAGACATCGCAGCTGCCCGGGCCATCTTTTATAACCTCCGGGTGCATGGGTGAAATCCATTTGCCGGCGAGAGCGGGGTTCAATACCTCACCTTTGCGGCCAATTGCAACCTTAACCGTTACTCTTCCGAACATTCCGGGTTTTAACTGACCTTCTTCATTGTCGATATTGATGCGGGCATCGACAGTGCGCGAACTGGTTGATAGAACCGGAGATATGAAAGAAATAACTCCGGGGAAAATCCGGCCCGGGTAGGCTTCGAACTCACACTCTACCTTTTGTCCATAGCGAAGCCATTGAATGTCGCGTTCATAAACCGCAGCCACAAGCCACAGCCTCTTCATGTCGGCAATTGAAAAAAGCCGGGTGCCCTGATTGACATACATGCCTTCCTTTACCGACTTTTCAATTACAATTCCGGCGGCGGGAGAATTAATGGTAACCAGCTCTTCGTTTTGCTCAGCAAGTTTGAATTGCTCAACCTGTTCCGGTGAAATACCCCAGCGCAGCAAGCGCTCGGTTACAGCGCGATGCAGTGATTCATTGCCGATGGTTCGTCTAAGCTCTTCCCTGGCCGCAAGCAGGTCGGGGCTGTAAAATTCAGCCATATGATCATTTATTTGAACCGGAATACCTGTATAGTTAACATGCAGTTTTTCTATGCGCCCGCCCACCCAGGCAGTAACGTGTTTAACTCTGGTTTCATCGAGTTGAATCGTGCCGGGAAGTCGCAGGGTTCTCGTTGCTGGTCCGCTGCTAACCTGGCTGGTCTGCACCTGTGCCAGCCTGGCGGCCGCATCTGAAAGTTTGAGCTCGCCAGGCGAAGCCGAGAAAGAATCTTCACTCAAGGGTATGAGATCCATAAAGCATTTGGGGCATTTTCCCTGTTTGGGTTGTTTAATTTCCGGATGCATTGAGCAGGTCCAGATCTGGGGCTGCTTTTTAACTTCCTGCGTCGCGGTTTGTTCAGGGGCGGTGCCTGGAAAAACAAGGCCAAAGATGAACCCGGCGAGAAAAATCGCGAGAATTTTCAGCCAGCCGCGAGTATTTTTTTTATCAGTTTCGCTCATGATTAACTCTCACTTTTATGCTCCCTTTACCGAGATCATAGAGAATTTCGGCACCAAGTTTTCTGGCGGTGAATTCCGCGTCTATTCTGCTCATACCTGCGTTGAGAAGGCGTCGTTCGGCTTCGATCAGCTCCTGAAAACCGGCTTTTCCGTTTTCGTAGCGGGATTTAACGCCGGCAAATGCCTCTTCAAGCTCTGGAATCATCTGGCTGCTGATAATATAAAGGTTTTCGCGGGCGAGTTTTAAAGAGGCGGTATGGGTAATTTGTGCGGCTTTGAGTCGGTTTTCAATGAAGATCTGTCGGGCCCGGGCAGCTTTGCTGCGTTCCCGCAGCTGATAAAGGAAGACGCGATTAAATTCAATGCTGCTGTCTTTGGCCATGTTTATGTTCTGATAAGACATTGAATGACTCATATCGCCCCGGTTTTGTAAGGATGAAATACTGGTAAATTCGGGAAAAGATGCGCGCTGAAGCAGAAGGGCCATTTTTTCGAGTCTTTGTGCTGCTGCTATGGTTGCCGCTATTTCCGGATGCGGTTCCTCGTTGGTCTGTTGTTCCTGATTCAGTCGGGGCGATTGCAAAAAAGCTAAGTCGGGTTTGAGGTGCGCATTCAGTAAGGCTTGAATTTCCTGTTCATTGCTTATCAATTCACTTTTTAACCGATTTTGTTCGATAAGCAATTGTCGGCTTTCGTTCGCGATCATGGTAAGTTGTGCCAGAGTAATGTTGCCGTTGCGATACAGGCTTTCAGAAGTTTTATGCAGGCCGGTGTAGAGTCGGCTGGTTTGTTTTATCAGCCTGTGCTTGCCTTGAACTTGAAGTTGGCGATAGGCAAGTATTCTTGTTTTTTTCGCCAGGTCAAGCAGGGCGATATTCAGCTTTTCGCGAGCTTCAGCGGCTATGAGATTCGCAATTTCCAGCTTCAGGGCAGAGACTCCGGGCAATGGATGCTCTTTACTCAGCGGTACCAATTGCCGGCTTTGTTTGGCAAAGGCCGCGAATTGTTCGAGAACAGGCTCAATTGCCTGGGTTTGGCTCAGGTTAAACTGCGCGGCGCGAAACAGACGCCAATGCTTTTCAATTTCGGGGTTATAGGTCAAAACGAGTTCTACAAGCTTTTCGACATCTTTTACTGGTATTGTCTTTGGTGCAATTTCCGGCTTGAACGCTTTTGAATCAGTTGATTCATGACTATCAATGCTGGCCTCTGGTGTTTGCCGCTGATCGGTGCTGACTTTTCGCGACCCTGTTTCACTGAGTTTCTGCTTTTGCAGGCGATAAAAGCCGGTTTCTGGCATTGTCCATGCCGGCAGGCTGAGCATAAAAATCGCAGTTGCCAAAAAAAGCTTCTTCATGGCTGGTCACCTCGGTCGCTGAGGTCAAAGGGCATGCCGGAAAACTTTTCCAGTTCTGTGGCGCTGATGAAAAGATCTGCTTCAGCCCGCAAAGCAGCAATTTGCAATGAGTAGAAGGTGTTTGAGGTTTCAAGGTAATCAGCGAATTTTTCCGGGTTCTGTAGAAACACTGAGTTGGCAGTTTCCAGTGCCGTCCGTGCCTGGGGAATAATGGTGTCTTCATAAATCTGAAGCAGGCGTTGGCGATTGGCAAGATTGAACCAAAGCTCGCTAAGTTTTGCCCTGGCCTTGCTGCGTTCGGCTTCAATGCTTGCTTCGGCTTCGAGTTTTTTCTCTCTCGCTTCATCAATGCGGCTGCGATTTTTCCCCTGCCAGATCGGCAGATTCATCTGCACGAAGACACCTTTGGCATCAGTGCCTTCGCCTTTGAGAAAGGTGCCGTTCAGGTCTGGTCTGCTGCCGGTAAATGACTGGCTGAAACCTATGGCAAAGTCGGGTTTGTTGGCCAATTTTGCCAGCTTAAGGCCTGTGTCGGCAACTTTTTGCTGGTTTTTCGCGGCAAGTATTTCAATCCTTTGTTTAAATGTTTCCGCAAAAATTTCTGTTGAACTGGCCGGCAGATAATGCTTTGGTAAACTGTTAAACCAGCTCTTATGAAAAATTTCGTTTCCGCTTAATTCTCTGAGTTTGTCGGTTTGAGTTTGCAGTAACTCAGAAAATCTTATCAGATCGTTGGCATTCTGTGCCTGCTGACTCTGAACTTTTATCACCGGCAGGAGCGAAGCTCCGGTTTGTATTGAATTGATGTTATCGCCGATAAGTTTGATTATCTTCTGCTGTTCAAGGGTGAGTCTTGTCGCTGCCGAGAGAAAATAAACTTCGGCCCAGGTTTTCTTGATTTCGCTTATCAGGTCGCGAAGCTTTATTTCATAATGAAACCTGTCATTTTCAGAGAGTAAATGATGCAGTTTTATGGCGGTTTTTTGCCGTCCGGGATAGGGCAGGGCCTGACTAATGGTGAGAACCTGATTTTGTTCTCCGGTTCTGGTTTGCACTGGCTCGAGATTGTGCCTGAAGTTAACTTGTGGATCAGCCAGAGCGGTTTTGTGAACGATCGCTTTACGACCTGCCTGCCAGCGATGATAAGTGCCTTTTAGTTCAGGGTTGTGCTTAAGACAGCTCTCAATAAGCTTTTTAAGCCCTTCTTTTGCCTCTTCTGCCCGATTTGTTGCGGGCAACAGCAGCAAAAGAACGAACGACAAAATCAGTTTGTTTTTGAACATCGATGTTGGAGTTCCTTCTCAGAAAATCAGCTATTTATTTTTACTCTCTTCATTGTGGTAGAAAGTGATGGTTTTTGCAACCCGGTCGATGGTGAAGAACTTAAGCTCGGCATTCTCGCCGGTGACCGGGCATTTTCCTTCCGGGTTGGTTACCTTGAGGGTTGTGAGAGTCGCATTTTTCAGCTTGTCTGCAAATTTTTCCGGGTTTGCGGCAAAAGCTCCGATGCAGCCGGCGCAACAGAAATAGTAGAGCTTTCCGTCAACAATGGTATTGACCGACTGATTGATTTTCCCGCCCATGACCGGGCAGGTCTCAGTCATAACCTCGACAATTTCTTCGGGAAAAATGTTTATGAAATTTGTCGCCGAACTTGGTGCCAGTGACGCACCAGAAATTAAAATTACCATCAGAAGAGCAATAATACGGGTTTTCATTTGTGTACCTCCGTTTTAATGACACTATAAATGTATCCCTAATTTGCCGGCAGGTCAAATTACAAGAATTCTCAATTCAAATGTCCATTCCTGGTTAATTTTCAAAAGTTGTTTTTATACAGAAACCTAATGAAAAATTCTCTTCTTTTACGGCACTTCAACCAGCAAAATGATCTTTTTGAAGCGTTGGCAAAAATCAGATTGACCCAGTGGCTCTTTGACACAGATTAATACTATGGATAAATCTAAGAAAAAGAATATGTTGTCGGAGTCGAACAGTCCTTATTTATTGCAGCACCAGGACAATCCTGTGGCCTGGTATGAATGGGGCGAGCAGGCCTTTGCCGCCGCCCGTGAAACTGAGCGCCTGATTTTTTTGAGTATCGGCTACTCTACCTGTCACTGGTGTCATGTCATGGCGCATGAGTCTTTTGAAGATGAAAAAGTAGCCGATATTTTAAATGAAAATTTTATTGCGATAAAAGTAGATCGCGAAGAACGCCCTGACATTGACAAAATATACATGGATGTCTGCCAGGCAATGACCGGCAGCGGCGGCTGGCCGTTGACCCTAATTATGACTCCTGAACAGATACCGATTTTTGCCGGAACTTACTTTCCGAAAGAGGCTAAATACGGGCGGCCGGGCTTAATTGATATTCTCATTATTCTTGCTGATAAATGGCGTAAGCAGAGGGATAAGCTGATGCGGCAGGCTCAGGAAATCGGACAGGCCTTCTCGCAAACGCCGATCCCGGATGCGGCTGGGCTGATTCCGCAAATGCTTGACGCGGCGGTGCAAAACATCGCCCGTGCTTATGACCCCAGATACGGTGGTTTTGGCTCGGCCCCCAAATTCCCCATGGGGCATCTGCTGCTATTTCTTGCCCGCAATGCCGGAAGAAACAAGGATCAGGTTCTATTGCAAAAAGTCGAAAACACTCTGCTGAAAATGTATCGCGGTGGGCTTTTTGACCAGGTTGGTTTTGGTTTTTATCGCTACAGCACTGATGAAAAATGGCTGATTCCCCATTTCGAAAAAATGCTTTACGATAATGCTTTGCTGATTATGGCGGCGGTTGAGCTCTATTCAGTTACTCGTAATCAGCTCTATGCCGAGATTGTCGACAAGGTTTTTACCTATCTTCAGCGCGATTTGACCAGCTCTGAAGGGGCGTTCTTCTGTGCCGAAGACGCTGACAGCGAGGGCGAAGAAGGTCGATTCTATGTGTTTTCTGCCGCTGAATTTGCCGATCTTGCCGGTTCAGACGCAGCAATTATGCAACAATTCTTTGGTGTTAGCGCGGGTGGCAATTTTGAGGGTGCGAATCATTTGCATATCAGTGAGCCCATAGTTGATTTCTGTCGTAAGCGCGGCCTCAATCAGGCCGAGTTTGTGCAGAAAGTCGAGGTCTTGCGGCAGAAATTGCTCGATTATCGTGGGCAGAGAGTTCGACCATCCAGAGATGACAAGGTTCTCACTGCCTGGAATGGTCTTATGATCAAAGCCCTGGCCGAAGCGGGAAAAGTCTTGCAACGCTCAGACTATATTGCCGCGGCTTCCCGGGCGGCAGCATTTGTTTTAAATAATCTCAAACGCAATGATAACAGTCTTTATCGTAGCTGGCGACGCACTAAAGCATCGATAGACGGATTCCTCGAAGACTATGTATTCTTAACCGCCGGGCTTTTAGAGTTGTTTCAGGCTGAGTTTAATGCTGACTGGCTGCGTCAGGCTCTTGAATTGCATCGTTATGCTCTTGAAAACTTTGCCGGCGAGCAATCGGGGGTATTTTTCGAAAGCGAGATCGGTTCAGAAAAGCTCTTGAATCGGCCATACAATCAATATGACGGCGCAATGCCTTCGGCTGTGGCCCAGCTTGCTTTAAACGCCATTTCTATCGGGCATTTGTGTGCTGACACCGAGCAGCTTGATATTGCCGGTAAAATTGTCGAAAGGGCCGGAAGACTGATAAAAGAAGCGCCATCCGGCTTCGCCTGGCATTTAACCGCCTATGATCTGCTGGTCAACCCGGGCGACAGTCTCATGATATTTGCGCAAAGCAAAGAAGAAGCACAGCCCTTCATCGAAGAATTCCGGCGCCATTATCGGCCCGGCGCCTTGATTGTGGTTTTGCATGATGAGAATGTCGCAACGCTGAAAACCCTAATGCCACAAGTTGCTGAAATAAGCACAGAATCTGGACCGAGCGCAATAATTTGTCGCCAGTTTTCCTGCCTGCCCCCGGTAAAAAGCCTCGAAGATCTTAAAGCTCTTATTGATCAATGACTTATCTCTGATCAGGAAATTCCTGATTTTACCAGGATGCTTCCTTTCTCCGCCTGCAGAAACTATTTCGGCGGTTTGCAAAAGTGGTGCTTGTAAGAATGCTTGGTTATTTGGTAAAATAGCCAAATAATCAAGGAGTTTTTTAATGCCATACGATTCTTTTAAAAATAGATCGCAGATCTTCAAAGCGCTTGCCCACCCAACAAGGCTTTTTATTGTCGATAAACTCTCTGAAAAAGAGTGCTGTGTGTGTGAATTCGTTAATGAATTGAATGTTGATTTTTCGACAGTTTCCCGACATTTGGCAGTTTTGAAAAATGCCGGGATCATCGCTGATGAAAAGCGTGGGCAACAGGTTTTCTATAAGTTGCTTATGACTTGTGTCTGTTCTTTCAATCGATGTATCGACAGCTTTTTAAAGGCTCATGAAACGCCGCCTGAAGTTTGTCTGGAATGCAATCTTTCCGGAGAAAAGCAGTGAATGTCTGGAAAAATGAATGGAAAAGCTTTTTAACTGTAGCAGTTGTTTTTCTCGCCTGTTATTATCTGCCTGTTGGCACGCCAAGGTTTGATAATGCAGTGCTCGAAGCATTTCATCTGGTAAAGTGGTATGCTCAGGAACACGTTTTGCTCTGTCTGGTTCCGGCTTTTTTTATTGCCGGTGCAGTAGGGGTTTTTGTCAGTCAGGCCTCAGTGATGAAATATCTTGGCGCAAAAGCCAATAAGATTTTAGCCTATGGTGTAGCGGCCGTTTCAGGCAGTATTCTAGCTGTTTGCTCATGTACGATTCTTCCGCTTTTTTCCGGAATCTACCGCATGGGTGCTGGTCTTGGTCCTGCCTGTGCTTTTCTCTACAGTGGACCTGCGGTCAATATTCTGGCAATTGTTTTGACTGCGAGAATACTAGGCATGGAGTTGGGTATTGCCCGAGCTCTGGGTGCCGTTCTTTTCAGTATCATCATTGGTTTGCTGATGCACTTTATCTTTCGCGAGGAAGAAGAGGCAAAAGCTGCTGCCCAAATGGCGATGCCTGAGCCTGAAGTTAAGCGTAACCTGCTTCAAAATGGCCTTTATTTCGCATCGATGGTTGGCATTCTTGTGTTCGCCAACTGGGGCAGGCCGCAGGAAACAGAAGGCCTTTGGGCAACCATTTACGGTGCCAAATGGATGATAACCGGTGTTTTTTATCTGGTATTTTCTTTGATTTTAACAATCTGGTTTGAGCTCAAGGCTTGGAAAGCCGTTCTTTCTGTCGCTGCAGTAGGCATTTCCGGCTTTGTTTATCCCGAATATCCTCTAATCCCTTTCACTGTTGGTTCCATGGCCCTTACATTGTTTACCAGCACTCAAGAGGGTGAACTTTCTGACTGGTTTAACATGTCCTGGGATTTCGCCAAAAAAATCCTGCCACTTCTGCTTTTTGGTGTAGTAATCGCTGGCGCATTGCTTGGCCGGGTCGGTCAGGAAGGCTTGATCCCCTCTGAGTGGGTCGCTAAAGCTGTTGGTGGCAATTCTTTATGGGCCAATTTCTTCGCATCTTTTGCTGGTGCGTTCATGTATTTTGCTACACTGACTGAAGTTCCTATTTTGCAGGGTCTTATCGGCAGCGGTATGGGAAAAGGCCCGGCATTGGCCCTTCTTCTTGCCGGTCCGGCTTTGAGCCTGCCCAATATGCTGGTTATCAGAAGCGTTCTCGGCACAAAAAAAACGGCTGTTTTTGTTTCACTGGTAATCATCATGGCTACAATCAGTGGTCTGATTTTTGGAACTATATTCCCCTGACGGAGGTAATTTAAAATGAAAATTCAAATTCTTGGAACCGGTTGTCCTTCTTGCGCCAAACTTGCTCAAAACGCTAAACAGGCTGCTACTGAAGCCGGCGTAGACTTCGAAATCGAAAAGGTTACCGACATCAACCAGATAACCGCTTTCGGTGTAATGATGACCCCAGCGCTTGCTGTTGATGGTCAGGTTAAAATTGTCGGCAAGGTCGCTTCTCCTGAAGAAATAAAAAAAGTTCTAAAGTAGATATGACGCAAAATCAGGATTGCATCAATAGAGCAACTTCTAATTCTTTACTTTGCTGATTCGCACCAGGAACATGGTTCACAAACTTGTTGCTGTATATAGCTTTTAAAGGGAATTTGGGAGCACCAAAAATGAAAAAAATTCTGACTGTGATCTTTCTGTTTGCTTTTGCAATGGCCTCTTTTGCACAAACCGCATCTTCTACACCTGAAACCATGAAAAAAATGCCACGCCTGGTAGATTTCGGCTCAAAGCAATGCCGTGCCTGCAAAGCCATGGAACCAGTTCTTGAAACCTGCAAAGAAAAATATGCCGATAAATTCAAAACTGAATTTGTCGATGTCTGGCAGCCCGAAAATCAGACTCTTGCCCAGGCAAACAATATTCAATCCATCCCGACCCAGGTCTTTTTCAACGAAGATAACAAGGAGCTGTCCCGTCATACAGGCTTTATTTCAGAAGAAGGTATCCTGACTAAATGGTCAGAACTGGGATTTTCCTTTACTACAGCTAAAACCGAAGAAAGTCAGCCGGCTTCTGCTGCAACCGGAGAAGAAAAACAACCCTCTACAGAAAACAAGGAATGATTAAGATATTCGAGCGCTATAAAGACCATCTGACCAGAATTCTGCTCGCTTTTGTGATTTTTTCCGTTGGCTTTGCCTTTGGCAAACACAGTGTTAAAGTTCCAAATGCCGATTCTGGTCAGGTGCCCTCAACAGTTCAGAGTGCGTCTCCTACCGGAGAAAACCTGGTAAGGCTCTATTACATGCACGCGATGTTTCGCTGTGTCACCTGCAACAGCATCGAGGCACAGGCCAAAAAGCTTGCTGAAACTGAATTTTCTTCAGAGCTTGCAGCCAAAAGAATCGTCTGGGAAGAAGTAAACTTTCAGCAGAATCAGCAACTTGCGACAAAATTTGATGTTGTTTCAAGCTGCATTGTTGTCACTGTTGAAAAAAACGGCTATATAGAAAGCTTTGAACGCCTTGATCAGGTCTGGACTCTCCTTGAAAAGCCTGATGAATTTAACGCTTATATTCGCACGGCAATACAAAAAGCACTTTCAAACATATAAGAGGTCAAAATGGATTGGATTAGTCTTTCTACTGCTGCCTGGCTGGGTATATTGACGGCAATCAGTCCTTGCCCTTTGGCAACCAATGTTGCCGCAATCTCTTTCATCGGCCGTCAAATGGGCAATAAGCTGGCAATATTCCTTTCCGGCATTCTTTACACTTCCGGGCGAGTTATCGCTTATTTGCTGCTTGGCTATCTGATATCTTCGGGACTTTTCGCCACCGGCCAGATTTCGCGATTCCTGCAGAATTATCTCAATGACATTCTTGGTCCTTTATTAATCATTTTGGGAATGATTTTGCTCAATCTCATCGGTCATGGCGTGAGTATTCAGCTGGCTGGTGCCGGAATCCAGCAGAAAGCCGCCAAAAATGGCGCCCTTTACGCTCTTCCTCTCGGAATTCTTTTTGCCCTCTCCTTCTGCCCGGTTTCAGCCGGCCTGTTCTTTGGTGCTTTGATTCCGTTAACCTTAAAAAACAACTCCCCTTTGACTCTGCCTCTGATTTACGGTGTCGGCACCGCAATTCCGGTTGTTTTTTTCGCTTTTCTGGTTGCTTACAGCAGTGAAATGCTTGGCAAGGCTTTCAACAGCCTGAATAAAATAGAAGCCTTCGTCAGACTTTTTACTGGTTTTATTTTTATTGTCGCCGGTATTTATTACTGTCTTGCCCATATCTACGGCATTTTTTAACGGGAAAAGGAAAAAATGAAAAAAAGAGTTTTGTTCCTATGTACCGGCAATTCCTGCCGCAGTCAAATGGCTGAGGGCTGGGCAAGACATTTTCATTCTAACTGGCTCGAAGCCTCATCGGCTGGCGTTGAAAAACATGGCATGAACCATTATGCCATTCAGGTTATGAAAGAATCTGGCGTTGATATTTCTTCTCACACTTCAAAAATCCTGAATGAATTGCCAGATCTGCAATTTGACCTGGTTATTACAGTATGTGGAAATGCCAATGAGCGTTGCCCGATTTTTCCCGGCAAAACCCGCGTAGTTCACGTTCCTTTTGATGACCCACCGGCGTTGGCAAAGCAATTAACTCACCCTGAGCAGATTTTGAACTGTTACAGAAAGGTTAGAGACCAGATTAAAAACTTTGTTGAAAATGACCTGAAAGGAATTTTTTCAAATGACTGATATCAAGTTTTCAGAAGTCCGAGAAAATTTTATTTAGCATGGATAAAATGAAAGTCAGGTTTAAGAATATTCATGACAAAATTAAATTGTAGCCTTATTGTGAGATTATGACGACCAGGCCGACGACGAAGGCGGTAAGTGCGGCGAGCAGCAATATGGTGGCGACAGTTCCCACCCAGAATTCGCGAAAAACGTCAGCCCAGCCCCAGGCTCGGTAATCGGCGCTTGGGTTCTGATTGAAGAGTCTGATTTTGGTAACTTTTTCTTCGCAGGCTAGAAAGAACTGGCAGCCAATCAGATCCGCAATTTTCCGGGCGAGCTTGTTTGCTTCATCGGGGCCTTTGTCGAAGAAATCGGAAATCTGCTCTTCTCTGCCGGAATGAAACAGCATCATGACTTTGTAGTTCCACCAGGTGCGTATGCGATCGCGATTTTGCCGCCCCTGCACATAAATCGCGGCAATATCGGCAAATTTGCCGACCAGTTCGTTTTGTTGATTTTGCGCATACTTTTTGAAAAAATGAATCTCTGAAGTGTTTGCGTCGAAGAACCATCCGGTTTCAAGATTGAAAAGAAGCTTAAAAAACATGGGAACGCCTGATAATCCGGCAACAAAAAGAGCAATTGCAATGGCTGAGTAGCTTTTTAGAAACCAGATGAAACCGAATATAACCAGCAGGAATGAAAGAAAAATCAGGGCAGGCAACGCCGCAATTTGCCGACTCTGAAATTTTATCTTCAATGCTTTACCTCATGGGAATGGTCTTTTTGCGAATTGCTGAAATTCATTTTACCCTGTGAAAAATCCAGGCCTATCTCAAGCAACAAGCTCGCGAATTGTTTTTACCAGCAAAACAAACTAGCATTGGGGATCGACATCTCCAAAAAAGCCCTGTTTCCAAAGATAGCCCATTTTGTCGCCATCTTTCATGTATTCAGCGATCTGCTTATTCTCATTGGCTCTTTTAATCGTTGTGTAACCATCGTTTTTTTCCAGCCAGAAAACTTCATCAATCCTCACGGCATTGAGAAAGTCAGGTGAATGCGTCGAAACGAAAACCTGGCCGCCTCTTCTGGCATAAGCCCTGAATTCTTCTGCCAGCTTGAGCAAAAGCTTCGGATAGAGCTGGTTTTCAGGCTCTTCAACGCAAAGCAACGGGTGTGGTTTTGGGTCGTAAAGCAAAGTAAGATAAGCGAGCATTTTAATCGTGCCGTCAGAAACGTATCTCGCCAAAAAAGGGTCTTCAAAGGCGCCATCCTGAAACTTGAGTAAAACGCGGCCTTCTTCAGTGACTTTTGCTTCAACTTTTTCAATGCCCGGCACGCGTTGTTTCAGCAGAGTAAGAATTTTACTGAAAATGTCTTTATGATTTCTGTAGAGAAATTCTATTACCAGTGACAGGTTTTCACCTTCTCTGGAAAGGTGCTCGGCGAAACCGGCTTCTTGCTCGGGTCGTGCTTTGCTTATGTGAAAATCAGAAATGTGCCAGTTTTCAATTAAATTACCAATCGCCACAACTGCCGGGGAGCGCTCAAATTGAGAAAGGCCCTTTATCGCGAGAATATCATCGGATTTTAAGGTTTGCTCTTCACGGGTTAAATCCTGATCATTATCGGCATTTGAAAGATAGTCCAACTCATTGGTTATGGCCAGTCCTTTGCCTCTGCTGAAATCCAGAAAATGCCAGGGCTGGCCTTTGCGCCCGCGTCTGTATTTTAGAATTTCCCGCTCAACGAAGGCCCGGTCTTTGCTCGCGTTAACTCTTAAAATATAGGTTATCAGCGGACTATCAGGCTTTGTGCGAAACTTTATTTCAATTTCAATCGGCCCTTTGGTTCCTCGGCTGCGAATCTCTTCAAAACCCCGGCTGCCGCCAAATCTGGCAATGGCAGTGTTGACATTACTTATTATTGCTTCGCGCAAAAAACTAAATACGCTGAATATCATGCTTTTACCTGAACCGTTAGCGCCGACAATTACGCAAAACTGCGGAATATTCCTCATTGAGGTGTTTTTGAGGGCCTTAAAATTTTTTAGAGAAATCGATTCAATTTTCATTTTTTTACCCGCAAGACTCTGTAAGCTCTTCAAGAAGGTATACCGTTTCCTCTTTTATTAGTCAATTTAAGTCAATCAAAATCAGCGATTTCTCAGACCCAGATGCAAAAAGGCACTTCTCAAATTGTCATTTTATCGTTGCAATATTGCTGATTTTGCGCGAAAATGCAGCTGTGCCGATTGCAAGGCCGGTAAAACTCAAAAAACATAGAAGCGCAGGGTCATACAATGCCAACACTTGACTGGATCGGAAAAAAAGCCGTGGTTAATCATCATCGCCAGGTGCCTTTTCACCTGTTAAAAAAACGGGAAGATCTCTCCTGCGGCGATCCGGACAGCGGCAATCTGCTGGTACAGGCCGACAACCTTCTGGCCCTCAAAGCTCTTTTACCCTATTACGCCGGTCAGGTTAAATGCGTATACATTGATCCGCCATACAATACCGGCAATGAAGGCTGGGTTTATAACGACAATGTGAACAGCCCTGAAATGAAGGCCTGGCTCGGCAAAACCGTTGGCAAAGAAGCCGAAGATTTAACCCGCCATGACAAATGGCTTTGCATGATGTATCCAAGACTGCAGTTGCTGCGAGATTTTCTTTCTGAAGACGGCGCAATTTTTATTAGCATCGATGACAATGAAGTAAATGGTCTGAGATTTATTTGTGATGAGATTTTTGGCCAAAACAATTTTGTCGCGAGCGTTATTTGGCAAAAAAGAACATCCCCAGATGCTCGAATTCATCTAGGGCCAGCACACGATTATATTTTGATTTATAGAAAATCAACCTTGGTGTCATTTAAAAAACTCTCTATTTCAGTCGCTCAGGAATGCAATTTTAAAAATCCTGATGATGACACGAGAGGACCTTGGGCTTCTACAGATTTTACCGCACAAGGTTGGCGACCAAATCAAATGTATAAAATTGTAACTCCATCAGGAAAGACCTACGAACCTCCTCCCGGTCGGTGTTGGTCTAACATTGAAGAAGAATTTGAAAAATTAAAGGAAGATAACCGCATTTGGTTTGGAAAAAAGGGTGATTCTAGGCCTAGAGTTAAAAACTTCATTTCAGAATCTTCTGGTATATCTTCTTGGACTTGGTGGCCAAATGCGGAAGTCGGTCATAATCAGGAAGCAAAAAAAGAGATAAACTCCATCATTGGCTCAGGGAACCCATTTGATACTCCAAAGCCTGTTCGTTTGATCAAAAGAATTTTAGAATTGATTACCGAGAAAGATTCGCTGATTCTAGATTCTTTTGCGGGTAGCGGCACAACCGGTCATGCCGTTTTGGCGCAAAACAAGGCAGACAAAGGCTCTCGTCGATTTATTCTGGTTGAAATGGATTCAAAGATTTGTAATGAAATTACTGCTGCTAGACTTTCAAAAGTGATTACAGGCTACGGTAAAGAGTCGGGGCTGGGGGGCGGCTTTTCTTATTGCGAGCTTGGTTCGCCGCTTTTTGATGAGACCGGCCAGATAAAACCTGAAGTTACTTTTCATGATCTGGCCAGACATGTTTTCTTTACCGAAACCGGCAGCCCGTTAGCCGAAAAGGCAGAGAAAAACTTTCCTCTTTTAGGCGTTGTTAACGGGGTTGCGGTTTATCTCTTGTATAACGGCGTTCTTAAAGATAAGCGGCCTGACAGCGGTAATGTTTTAACTGTTCCGGTCTTGCATTCATTACCGCCGCATGATGGCCCCAAAGTGATTTACGGTGTCGGTTGCCGCATTGGTGCGACCCGCCTGGCACAGGAAGGCATAACCTTTCATCAAATTCCTTATGCTATAAAGGTTTCCTGACATGCTAACCCTTAAAGAATATCAACAGAGGACTCTTGACACATTAAAGCAGTATTTTTCAGCTTGTCTCGATCTCAAAGATAAAGACCCGGGCACCGCCTTTTATTCAGTTACAAAATGCCCGTATTCGCCGGTGAAAGAATTGCCCGGTTTGCCCTATGTCTGTTTGAGGATTCCGACCGGCGGGGGCAAAACTCTTGTTGCTTCTCATGCGGTTGGCCTTGCGACCAATGATTTTCTTCAGGTCGATCATTCTCTGGTATTATGGCTTGCCCCGTCAAATGCCATTCGCGAACAAACCATCAAGGCGCTTAGAGATAGAACTCATCCTTACCGTCAGGCTTTAGATACGACATTGAAGTCTGTAACCATTCTTGATATTCAAGAAGCCCTGTTCATGCAACCCTCTATTTGTGACGGCTCTACCGTGATTATCGTTGCGACAATGCAGGCGTTTCGGGTTGAAGATACTGAAGGGCGAAAAGTTTATGACCAATCGAGTGTTCTGAAAAATCATTTCATAAACATTCCTGCAAATTTTCTGCCTTATCTTGAAACACTTTCTGATAACACGCCCGTTCCTTCTCTTGTTAATGTTTTTCGGCTGCGAAACCCGATTATTATCGTCGATGAAGCTCATAACGCCAGAACCGATCTTTCTTTTGAAACTCTCGCGAGATTCAGACCGGCCTGTATTATTGAGTTTACCGCAACACCGGCAACCAAAGACAAGCCGAGCAATGTTTTGCACGCAGTTTCTGCCGCAGAGCTGAATGCTGAAGAAATGATAAAACTGCCGATTCGTCTGGAGTCGCGTGAAGACTGGAAAGAACTGCTTTCAGATGCACTGGCCGTACGCAAAGATCTTGAAAAAACCGCTTTGCAGGAACAGAACCTGACCGGCGAGTATATTCGCCCTATCATGCTTTTGCAGGCGCAACCCAAACGTAAAGACCAGGAAACCATAACCGTTGAAGTTGTTAAAGCCTGCCTGATCGAAGATCATAAAATTCCCGAAGAGCAGATTGCCATTGCCACCGGCAATATAAAAGAACTGCCGGAAAGCGGAATCGCAAAACCAGACTGCCCGATAAGGTTTGTCATCACGGTGAATGCTTTGCGCGAAGGCTGGGATTGCCCCTTTGCTTATGTTTTATGTTCCGTTGCCGAACTTCGCGCTTCAACGGCTGTCGAACAGATTCTTGGTCGTATAATGCGCCTGCCGAAAGCAAAGCGGAAAAAACAGCTCAAGCTTAACCAGGCATACGCTTTTTCTGCTTCTAAAAATTTTGTCGATGCTGCAAAGGCCTTAGAAGATGCTTTGGTAGAAAATGGCTTTCAGCGCCATGAGGCCCAGACTTTCGTTGCTCCGGTTCAATATGTTTTCGAAGAACCGGCCGTTTTCATGGGCGCAACATCCGTCGAGATTGCAGAAAAGCCCGATTTAAAAGTTCTTCCCAAAGAAGTGGCCGGTAAAGTTTTGTTTGATGAAGAAAAAAGCGTGATAACCTTTCAGGGCGAAATGCAGGAATCGGACAAACAAGCTCTTGAAAAATGTTTTAAAACTCCGGCAGCAAAAGCAACGGTTGCGAAAATTTACAAGGTTTCGCGTGGTATCAGCATAAGCAAACCGCTATCGCCGGCAGAACGGGGTGAAAAGCTGGCAATTCCAGTTCTGACAATCAAACAGGGTGATCTTTTTGAGTTTTTTGAAGAGACACATTTTCTGGATTTCCCGTGGAAGCTGGCTTCGTATGATCCGGCACTAACTGAAAAGGACTTTCCTTCTGAACGCTCTGAGGGTGCTCTTGGCACCATAGATATTGATAAAGAAGGGGCAATCAGGATCAATTATCTTGATCAGGTGCATAACCAGCTTTCTTTTACCGGTTTAGACTTTGACTGGTCCGCTGAAAACCTTGTTCTTTGGCTTGATCGGCATATTCCGCACCCTGACGTTATTCAGCCGGATGCCATTGGTTTTTTAAATGGAGTTTTGAACCATCTTTTGCAAACCAGAAATCTTCAGCTCGAAAATCTTGTTCGCGATAAATACCGCCTGAAAGCTGCAATTCAGAAGAAGATTCAGGAATATAGACAGGAAGCAAGAACCCAGGCCTATCAGCAGCTTCTTTTGCCTGAAGCTCCGACGCCAATTGAAGTCAGGCCTGAAATCTGCTTCGCATTCAAGCCCGACGAATACCCGTATAACACGGTTTTTCGCGGTTCTTATAATTTCAAAAAGCACTTTTACCCGAAAGTCGGTGATTTGAGCGCTGAAGGCGAAGAATTTGACTGCGCAGTTTTTCTCGACACTTTGCCGGAAGTAAAATTCTGGGTCAGAAATCTTGAGCGACGCCAGCAGCATTCTTTCTGGCTGCAAACATCGTCAGACAAGTTCTACCCGGATTTTGTCTGCGCATTAGAAGACGGGCGTTTCCTGGTTGTCGAATACAAAGGCGCCGACCGCTGGTCAAACGACGATTCTCAGGAAAAGCGCATGATCGGCAAACTCTGGGAAGAACGCAGCAACGGCAAATGCCTTTTTATCATGCCCAAGGGCAAAGATCTGCCGGCCATAAAAACCAAAATCGTTTCTCCTTTAAAAATTTCAAGCAGGTGAAGAACAGTTGTTAAAAATAGACAGAGACTTTGCCAGCGAATTTATGAAGGAGGATTGATGACTGATAGAGAAATAATTTATCAGTGGGTGCTTGCGCACTTCGAAGAGAAAGAGCTCGCCCGGTTATTCGGCGATGGTCATGAAGAGATGAATGCGGTAATCGGATTTATCTATGTGGACAGCAGCTGTGGGATGACTTTGAACGTTGAATTCGGAGGCGTCGCTGATGGCGAGTTATTTAAGCCACTTTTCAGACCGGCGGAATTTAAACAAAGATTTTTTGTTCGCTATAGCTTATTTGGGAAAAAAGAAATGAGGTTGCTTTCAGAACAGGAAAAGATAGAGTTTAACTTACCCGAACACCCTGAGATGCTGAAAATATATAACGATGATAAAGAAAAAGCAAAAATGCGTTCTCTGCTCTGGCTTGATCAGGTGCGTGCGCCCGGTTTCCCTGACGATATCAAATGCCTGGTCTATGATGAGAAAACAGAGTATGGCGAATGGGTTTGGGCGAGACTAATGCATCAATATGCTGAGAATCGCTTTATTTGTCGTTTGTTAAATGAACCATTTAAAGAATTTGGCGTTCATAAGGGTGATACTATTGCAGTTTTAGCCGTCATTCAGGAAAATGAGACTTCATGCATCTGCACCGGTAAAGCTGAGTCGATCGGAAAACTTCGGGTGGAGAAAATTGTGACTTAAACAAATGATACAGATTTGCCGGAAGATTTGTTAAGATTGTTCGGTGTTTGTGCAAAATCTGCCGCAGGAAGAGACGATGAAATTTGTTAAAGCGACGACCAAAGATTTGAATGCCCTTATGGCTTTTGAAAAGAAGAATTTTAAACGGCCTGAAGACCAGTTCAAGCGCAGCAGCCTTTATCATTTAATGACGGTGCCCACTTCTTTGACGCTGCTGGTTAAAGACGAGAATGGGCAGATAATCGGTGAGGTCATCGGCCTGCTGCGGCATTTCAAAATACCATCGGGTCGGGTCTATAAAATCGGGGTCGATAAAGATATTCGCCAAAAGGGCATGGGCACCGAACTGTTGCACGAAATCGAACGCTGGTTCAAAAAAATGGGCATGAAAAAAAGCTGCGCCGAGATTCGTGTGAAAAATAAGGCTTCACGGCGTATGTTCGAAAAAAACGGTTATGTCGAAACCGGTTTCTTGCCATATTATTACGCCAATGGCGAAAACGGCATCAAATACTGGCGCGACCTTTAAAGCTTCCCTTCAATCATCAGACAGGTAAAATCGTCCTGAAGGGGCAAGGAAACTGAGAATTCTTCCATGCTTTTTTGAAGAGCTTCCGATAAATCAGAACATGACAAGCGGTGGTTTTCTTTGAGAAAATCCAGCAGTTTTTCTTCACCGAATTGCTCGCCGTTTTTGTTTGTGCATTCAGTTAATCCGTCTGTGCAAAGAACCAGCTTTTGCCCTTTGGTCAAAACAATCTTTGTTACAGTAAAATCGGAGCATATACCCAGTCCCAGCATTGGGTCGTGCCTTTCAAGATATTCGCTGTGATTGTCGCTGATCAAAACAGGCTTGGGGTGAGCAGAATTGCAAAATTTCACCTCGCCACTATGCAGATTTATCACGCCATAAATTATGGTGTAGAGGCTTTCAAACCGGCTAAAGGGGAAGTTGAGTTCAAGTGCGGCAAAAACAGCTTTTGGGTCAAGAAAATCAACGGAGGTTTGGGTATTCGATGAGTTCAAAAACTGCGAAAGGGCGACAGTCACCATTGCTGCTTTTGGGCCATGACCAGTTACATCAATAATATAGAATATCCAGTTGTCAGAATTGTAAGGAATGATGTTTACCAGGTCTCCGCCCATTTCTTCACAGGGGATGTAATTCCACACGAAGTCGAAATGCTCCAGTTGCGGAATGTTTACCGGCAGCAAAGCCTTTTGTATTGCACTCGCGGCCTCGAGATCTTCTTTTATTTTTTCCTGCTTCTCGATCAGGCTTTGGTTCAGTTCAAAATACTTTTTTTCAAGGGCGGCATAATCGTTAACTATCTTGATCAGCAATTCATTGTTTTGAAGCAGATCCAGGGTTACTGCTACCGATTCAATAGCTTCTAATAGCAGTCGATCTTCAAGTTCTTCTGCAGAATCCTGAAGGCGTTCAAGAAAGCGGTTTACGGATTTCATTCCTGTTTTTCCTTAAAAACAGCATCAATGCCGACATTTTCAAGGTTTTTCAGCCGATCGATGATGAATAGTGCCGGCTCTCGCTCTAAAACACTGCCATGTTGCGGAGCAATGAATTTGAAGTCGATTTTTTCTATCACTTCCATCGCATATTTCAAAACCCTGACAGTCGGAAAATTTATGCGGTGAAAGGCAAGAATTCCATGTATTGTGCATAGGCGCGGGTCCGAAACGCACAAGTTGTCGAGACGGCAGCTGTTGCATTTTCCTTCGATGTTTGCGAAAAGGTTCCAGTTTTTAACAAAGCTGCCAAATAGATCACTGGTAAACAGAATTCCTGATTTCTCATCCCAGGTTATGAAGCTGCCGGGGGCATGTGCGTAGGGAGTTTTGAAAAACTTCAACCTTCTGCCACTGGAAAACTGATATTCAAAATTTATCTGGTCGAGATTAACTATATTCGATTTAACTGAATAGTGGCTGATAAACATGTGGTTTTCCGATGTGGAGAGAACCCTCATGTTCTTGTTTGTAATTATGTTTTCAAAATTAGGAAGGCTGCCACAGAGATCGGGGTCATAGTGCTGATAAATCAACGCTTGAATTGATCTTGGCTTTACTCCCGTTCTCAGGATTTTCATCATCACATTGGGAAAATCCGGTCTGCTGCCCCCGTCGATTACAACGCTTTCTTCGCCATCGATTATCAGATACGGATTGCAGTGTAAACCAGTTTCTGAATCACAAAAACCAATCCAGAAAACCCCTTTGCTGATCTCTACTGGACGCTGATAATCAAGCTTTTTGTTCATAAGTCAGGATCCCGAGAAGTAATCTTTCAACCAGCTGAACATTCCTGTTTTTTCTTTTATGTCGATATTTTTTTCCAGCAGAAGATGCTGACAGAGTTTGTCAATGTCGAGAACCAATTCCGAGCTGCTTGCGTGGGCAATGATGGTTTGTCCGTTAAAAAGCGCGGTTTCAACTGTCTCTCGGTCTGCTGCAATTTTTAACCACTCGATGGGTAAAAGACTTTTGAATTGCTCAAGATATCCACTTTTTTTGCTTTCAAACTGATTGAGGACTCCGATAAACTTTTCTTTGGGATAATTAAGTCTTTTGATAACGGTCATCAGCCTCTTGAACCTGGTTAAATCGGTTAAATCAGGTTTTTGCACCATAATTATCTGATCTGCGGCGTCCCAGAAAAGTATTGAAATTTCGTCTATGTGGCAGCCTACATCAAGAAGAACAAAATCATAATGTCGTGTACATTCCTGGATGATCTGGTTTAGGTGAGATCTGGTGATCAGCTCTGCATCCTGTGGGAGATCAGGGGCCGAAAGAACATGAATGTCAGATTTGGTGATAATGAACCTGGAAATGCGATCGAAGATGAGCCGTTCTTCCAGTTGCACCAGCCTGGCTATATTGGGGGTGGCCGGACTGGCCACGTGCATGTGACAATTTCCGAGCTGAAAGTCGCAATCAATTACGAGAACCTTTTTGCCGCGCCGGGAAAAGGCCTCGGCGAGGTTCATGCAGACTGTGGTTTTGCCTACTCCGTCTTTTGCAGAAACAAGGGCAATCAGTTTTCCGTGCTGCTCAGAGATATTTATCGCTTCGCGATAGTTCTTGCTGATGCCAAGTACCAGCTTGGTGCCGGTCAACGTCGATTCAAGCATAATTTTCTGAAGGCAGTCATGGGTCAGTTTATACAGTACACATGGCTCAATAGACACGACCGTGTCCTTGTAAACTCCGCCTTCAGTAAGGATTACCTCTTCACCGAAGAATCCACCCGGCTTAACTACTGCGATAACATGATCATCAGAGCCGTCTTTAGATTTTCGATCAACAATCTTTAGCGTGCCGGTTTCAACAAAATACATGGAATCACCATTTTTTCCGGCTTCGAACAAAACGGCATTTTTTTCAACGGTTTGCTGGACAAGATGCTTTCTAATAAAGTCCAGATCGGACGGAGTGAGATTTTTAATTGCGAACATACTCAGGAAATTCCTTCCAGAGCGTCTTTAAGAGTGGGAAAAATCTTAAAAAGCCTTTCAAAGCCACAAAGTTTGAATACTTTGGCGACAGATTTGCTGACGCCAACGAGTATAAGTCCGACCCCCTGGCTCTTACCTGTCATGTTAGCTTTAACGAGCTCTGTGATCCCAGTGCTGTAGATGATTTCAACTTTGCTCAGGTCGATTATTAAGTGTTTCTTCTTTTGAGAAATCGCCCTGGCAAGAAATTCATTCAAATCAGCCCCGGTGTCAGGGTAAATGCTGGTATTTGCAATCAGAAGATTGTATTCATCAAAAGCCTCAAGTTTGAATATTCCCACTTTGAACCTCAAAAAAGATTTTTCTCAAATTGCTTAACGTAGTAATTCTACGCCAACTAAAAAATATTTCAATTCTAAAATTTTGCCACCTCTAAAACAAAATCAGGGCAGCACGAGCTGCCCCGGGAAGTGATTCTGTGGAGGAATGCGGAAAACAGGACGATTAAGATACTATTCAGATTCGCTGATTTCAGCGGTCTTGCCAAGGTTGTTCAGTTCGGTTTCAAGAAGGTTGAGTGGTTCTTTGGCTGTGGGTTTGCGATTGAAAAAGCTTTCGAACATTTGCTGTCTGAATTTCTCGGTATAGTCGAGAAATTTTTGCAGGAAATCCTGATAGTTAGCTTGGGAAACCTGAATTTCGGGCTTGAAGGCCATGGTAATCGGCTCAGAAGAAGGTTTTTCAGTAGAGACTGCCGGCGCAGGTTCTGTCTGCGGCGCGGTTATTCCAAGCTTTTCAGCTGCACTGGTGAGATCCTGTTCGAGGTTATTCATCGCTTCTTCGCGGGCTGATTTTACATCGGCAAAGAAAGCGCTGGCCTGCTGCTGCATTTGTTCCTTGATCTGATCGAAAGCGCCGCCTGCTTCGCCATAGACGCTTTCGAGCTCGTTAAAAAAGTCTTCGGTTTCCTGAAGAAAATTTTCGAGGGCTTCTGGGCTGAGGTCGGTAAGGCCCTCGACAGCATCAAAAAATTCATTGGTAGTTTCGGGAGAAATGTTCAGAGCACTGTCTGTATTTTTCATGAAGGAGCCAACACCATCAATCTTGAGATTGAAGCTGCCGGCAAAAGTTTCAGCAACTTCTGAGCTCAATTCAGCGAATCGATTGGCACCGGATTGCCCCATTTTGGCTTCTACTTTGGTTGAAAGCTGGTAAAACAGGTCGAACTGAAAGGAAACGTTCAGTTCGCTGCCAAGGCTTTCGCTGGTGGGGTTCTTTTGGGGTTCTGTGGGTTGAACCGGAGATTTTTCAAAAACGTCGCGATCTAATTTCTTTTTATCGGTTGCTTCGGGAGCGCCCTCTTGCCTGCCTTTTTCGAAAAGCTGGCTGAGCTTCTCGAACATCGACCGTCCGTGGTCTTTCGGGAATTGGATATTCATATTGCCTCCTTGCAATAAATGGGCCTTTTTCACCCTGTCTGTAATTTCTATCGGCAAAATTGACCGGTTATTTTACGGCAAAATAGGGTGGTTACGGGCGGCTATGGGTGATTATTTGCCAAAAACATAGCCAAATATCTAGATGAGCCTAAAAATCTTTAATTTTCGTCAGGCGTTGAATTCTCTAATTCGACATTTTCGGGCTGAGAAGCGCTTTCAATCTCGTAGATCTCGGAAAACAGCTCAGCGAAATTTTCGCTGGCGAAAAACTCATTGTTGAATCTGTCGAGAATTTGCAGGAATTCATCGCGAAAACTTTCTTCAACTGCCTGTTCGCTTTTGTTTATCTCTTGGAAAATTTGCAGTTGGCTGTCAAGACGCGCGAATATCAGCTGCAGATTGGAGGAAAACTTAAAACTTTCAGTTTTTTGCGGGTTAAGGTCGCGGTCGGGAAATTTTTGCAAGGCGGTAGCAATGTGAAAGCGGTTTTTGTCAATTTGCAGGGCCAATTTCTCTGAGTCTGCAAGGAATTGAGCCACATCTTCCTTCAGCTTCAATGCAAAAAAAGTGAACTTATTGAAAAAGTCGTCCAGATTCTGGTGGGTGTCACCGATGATGGCATTGAATCTCTTCAGTCTGGATGCTATTAACACTTTATTCATTTCAATGTTGTCGAGCAGATATTGATAATGTAGCAGAGCATTTTCAAGTTGCAGGCGGTGTTGCGAAGCAATTTTCCGGGTCTTTTGCAGCTGCAGGCCAAGATTGTCGATCATTCGGCGATTTTGTTTGCGAATGAGGTTGTGAATATGTGAAATTCTGGTTTTTCGATTGGTAATTGTCTCGAAAGAAGCCAGAGTGTTTTCAGCCTCCTGAATTTGCTGCACAAAAATGTCTAGCAGCGCAAAGGAAAGCTGTAACCGGATTTTTAAATGTGCTATTGCCTGTCCGGGAGTCATTTCATCTTTGATAATCTTTGCAGAAAGAGAATCAATAAATTGTTTGGACCCGATTACGTCGGTTAGCAACAACCTGGGAAAAATAGCCATGCAAGAGTAGATTTGGCAAACGCCAGGGTCACGCAAGAGCAATTCAGTTTCGCGTCTGAATTTGCGGGGGTCCTTTTTTTCTTCCATGGCTATTGCCAGCAGCAATTCACGTTTTTGAGCGAGATTGCGCCGCACAAACCAATTCTGGGCGAGAAATTCAGCTAAAAGATTTTCTTCAACACCCAACCAAGGGTTGAGGAAGAGTTTGGCCGGTTTTGTAGGTTCTGCGGGTGCTTCGTTTTGGTCATCCGGGGTTGACGATTCTTCGGAAAGGGAAGTCAAATCATCAACCTCTGAGGTTCCCAGAGAATCTTCTCTGGCAGGTTCTGATGGGGTAGTCGTTTCGTCGACCTGAGCGTCGGACGTTTCCAGGTTTTTGTCTTCTAACTGCAGAGGAAATGATGCAGCTGATTCACTAATTTCAATTGTTTCATTTTCAGTATTTTGAGCCAGAACCGGCTGGTAAATGCTGACAATTCCGGCAATGAGAGCAACGACGATTGTTTTTGACATAAGAAAAACCCCGGCAGATAACTTTATTGTCACCAATTATAAGCTTTGCTGCCGGGAAACTTCAAGGGCAATCATGCCCCGAAGTGGGGAGTATTGAGAATGAAACGAATTACTCGGAATCTCCAATCTTACCACCGCGATACTTTCGGCTTGTCGAAAGTGGGGGAAATGCCAGCTGATTAGAAGCCTGGGCGGTGGCCACATTCCCATACCATGTATAGGTGCGGGTGATTGGGTTGAGGGTTGCATACATCTCAGCTTTGCCATCCCGGTCGGCGTCGACATAAATTTTGTCGGAAATGCCGTCATGGTCGATGTCGTATTCCCACTGGTCGATGCGGCCATCGAAATTGCGGTCATACTGATAATCATCCATGCGGGCATCGAAATTGCGGTCGGTTGCCCAGTAATCGCCTCGACCGTCACCATTGCGGTCGGCAACGATCAAATCGACGCGTCCATCGGCATTGCGGTCGTATTGTCCTGCGGCGATGATTGGTCCGGAATGAGCGTAAGCCATATCGGGACTCATCGAAGTCTGGGAAACCGATTCCCATTCGTCGACATCGAAATCTATGCTCTGGGAAGCGATTACCGCAACCGAGCAAATCAGGAAACTGAATAATAGAAGCAGTTTCGCGTTATGCATACAAACCTCCGTGTAGAAGCATAACTTGATAAAGTATAAAAACTTGGATTATTGGCAAGAAGTTTTTACAAAAAGATCAGTCTGATGAAGGTGGTTTGCAGCAATATGGCCATAAACAAAGCGTTTAACGGCCAGCTTTTGAATCTGAGCCATAAAATTATCGATACCGAGGCTGCGCACAGGCCGAAAAAAGTTAGCCCGGCCGGAAAAAGTGCGGCGGTAGCGCATAAGCTCAACACAACCGCCAGTGTTTCCCTTTGTGGCATTGATATAAAAAGAATCGATCTGAATGCCGTCTCAATGATAAAGGCAAGCAGGGTTAGAAAGGCTATTATCAGAATAAACCAGTAACTGGCCTGGCTAAGCTGAAGAAACTGCTGCCAGATCGGCAAATCTGCGAATTTGGCCAGCAATGGGGCGCTGAGGTCGGTCGCTCCGTAAAGAAAGGCTCTGACATTATCAGCCAGAACTCCAAGGTTGCCGGTACTTTTGTTTAACAGCAACATTGGGACTAAAAAGCCAAGCGGCACAGCCACAATGCCGGCAATTATGGGATGAGACCTGCTGAAAACCAGGGTTCTGAGTGCTTTGGCTCGGGTCGAAAAAAGATTTTTACCGGTCCAGGTGAAGATCGCCAGGAAAAAGACTATTCCGGCAATTACCCAGGCCCATAACCCGGTGTCCTGACCGGGGATTACCGCCCTGAAAAACTGTTTTACCGCCACTTCAGCCCCGACAAAGACCAGAATCAGCAAAACGTAGGGGGTGATCTTGTCGGGAGAGTTTGGCGAATTTTCCTGGTCGAGGCGAAAGCGCAAATAAAAGATGGCAATCTGGCGAATGAGAATGGCTGTCAGAAAAAAGATCAGCAGGTTGAAACTGCTTAATGAATCAAGTTCTTTGATTGGTGCTGCCAGTAGCATCAATGCCAGAGCTGCTATTTTGCCGGTCAATGTCGAGCGCTGTTGCAGAATTTTTCCGGAGAAGTTGACGAAAATAGCTGATATGGCTACCGAGATCCATACACAGGCTGCGGTGAAAAAGAAAATGTAGAAATATATGCGTATTGGCATCGCAAAATTCAGATACCGGAAACCAGCCATGGAAGCCGGCAGGAAGATCGCTTCAGCAATAATCAACCAGAAGGTGAACTTGCGTAGCAGAAATTCTCCAGGAGCTATCGGCAAACTTTCGATGATGGCAATTGATTTGCCCTCAGCGCCGATAGCGTTGATCGGTCCGAACATACAGAAATAAATGATTGCAGCATAAATCATGTTTAAAATCTGGGTTGAACCGGTTAAGCCCAATGCTTTGCGAAAAAAATACACTTCGAGAACGATAATCGTGATCGGCATGAATATGGCATTGATCAAAACGTTGAAGTCACTGCGCAACAACAGCAGTTCTTTTTGCAAAAAGCCCCGAAGTATTCTATGTTTGCCCGTGGATTTGCGTTTTATCGCTGAATGAGAGCAGGTTAACCAGTTCAGCTTGATCAAAAAGTAGAAAATAACGCACCCGACGACAACCAGGGCAACCCAGAAGGCGGACCACCAGGCGTATTCGCTGCAGTTTCCGGCATTCATCAGGCTTACCGCCAGCCAACGCATGGGTTCCAGGGCCTTGAATAACGGAGAAGTGAAAGAGTCGGAGTATTCAATCAACCAGCTTAGCGATTGTGCCGGGAAGTTGCTTAGCAGCAGATAAGGGAAAAACGTTAGAAAAGCGCTGAAATACCCCAGGAGAGAGAAAAAATTGTTGATGCTGGCTTTGCGGAAAAAACGATTCATGGCGATGGTGAGAATGTTGATCGCAAGCCCTATCAGCAGGCTTATCTGCAAATAGATGGCGATTGCTGCCAGCAAGCCGGTAAAACTGAAGCCATCGCGCAAAACGATTCCGAGAATGCCGCTGAACATTATCAGCAGGCCGATATAATCGGTTAGCAGTCGTTCAAAAAGTTTGATTGCAATCAAACTCGATGGTGGTATCGGTAAGCTTACCAGATAGGCGAAATCTGAGCTCATTTGCCCTGTATTAAGACTATGTCCGGTTAAGAGATCGCCGGTGAAAACGATCAGGATCAGGTAAAGACTGATCAGTGCAAGAACCCATTCCAGTAAAAAATCGCCGAATGGCAGGGTCTGCATGGCGAAAACCAGATCTGAAGCCCCGGCTGAGATCGTGTAGGTCGTAATGGCAAGGGTAAGGAGTGCAGCAAAAACCCGGCCAACACTTTTCCAATTGATGAAAGAGTTGATCAACAGCCTTATTTTCAGGCGAAAAAGCACCGCGAGCGAACTGAAAAAATTTCGGTTGGTCATTTTTACCCGTCAGAATGGCTTAAGGTATTTGCGCTCCAGATAGTATGCTTCTTTCTCCATGGGAATGTCAAAATCCTTGCTTTGCCCGTTCATATCAGCGATGGCGCATTGCAGACCCCAGCCGATACTCCAGTTGGTGTCGTCGATCCAGCCTTCACCGATCTGTTTTTTTGCTTCGGGCAGAAAGTAGCTGATGTTAGGCCAATCTATCATTGCTCGACGGTATTGAAAGGTGTGAACCAGTTCATGGCCCGCATGATTCCCGTTTTCATTGGTGATAAATGTGTTGGCATTGCTGTAAGCCAGGGCGCCGGCGCTGTTAATGGTGCCGTCAGCTCTTATCGGCCGCTTGAAAGCAAGAGTGCCATATTTTAACGAATTTTCCCAACTGAATCTTGAACCCTCGGCAAGATGTATCAATGGGGCAATGGTCGCATTGAGGGCAGGTTTGAATCTGACTCGGTCTTTGTTGGCTATGAGCCATACCGGACCGATATCCATGCGGTAAACGAATTCGTCACCCGCAGACTCAGCCAGCGAAGCCCCGAAATTGACCATAAGCTTGGCTTGCCAGGCCCGCCATGCCGGTTCATTTTCAATTCTCGGCGCAAGTTTGAAGCCCTGATACATGATGTAGCCACCAAAAATTGCCTGAACCACCGATTTTATTATTGGCTTTTTTTCTCGATCTGCTTTATATGCTGCTTTTAAGGCTGGAATTCCCAGGTTGATCAGCAGCAAATCTCTTTCGCCGAAGGCGCGTGCTATCTTCATGGGTAGAAAAACCAGCATTGAAAATGTTACTGCAAGAAAGAGCATCAAAGATTTGGAACGGAAAAACTGCAATTAAAACCTCGATTTGTTTTTTTGCAGTATCGGAATGAATAAGATAAACTTTAACTTTATTCGGTCAAAGTTGGTATTCTACTTTGATTTTGCCTTTCCAGATAACCTGTTCCGATCCGGTGATGAAGGCTAATTTCATTTCGATAACTCGAAGATAATGCGAATATGGCGAAACTTTGCGTAAAAAAGTATTGAGAGAGGCGAAATCGCGCGCCGCGATTTCATAAGTGACTTCGAGAACCTTGTTTTCCTTGTCTTTTTCAATAGAATCGCTGATGGCAATATCTGTTTCTTCGGCGGTATTCTTTACGAATTCGACGTAGCTTGAAAGGGTTTTTACCTCAGGATTTTTCAGGGGCAGGCCATCGATGATGATTTTTGCATCGAGAGACTTGCCGTCTTTTCCGTCATCAGTTCTTTCTGCAGCATTACCACTGGCGTTTTTAAAAACATTCAAAATCGACTGTGACTCGGGCGGATTTGAAAATTTCATTTTGATCAGAAATGTGGCGTTATTGTCCGACCCCTGAAATTCTTCAGTCGAAAAACTAACCAGATTCTGACTCACCGGCTCTTTTAAAAAGCGTTCGATGATATCACATGATTTTTCGCCGACAGAAACCGGAGTTGGGCGATAAATGCCGGGAACGCCGACGAACTTTTCGGGTTGCGGCATTTTGGTAGAAAGTTTTTCAATGAAGCTTTTTATTTTAGCGCTGTCAGGATCTTTCTCTCTGGCGACGAGAATATTCTGCCAGGCCGTCATGTGATCGCCTTTTCGGGCGGCGATCACTGCCCGCATGAAACGCCCCCCACCATGATCGGCTTGACGTTCAAAAACAAGCTCAAGTTCATCTATTGCCTTGGTATAGTTTTTCTTCATGAAATGGCGGTTGGCCAGCTTCATGTGAACGGTGATGTGGCGGGTGTCCTGCTCAGAAAGAAGTTTTGGCGAAGTGTCGATGAAACGGCCGGTAGGAGTTGATGGCAGACTCAGATTAACCGAGCCTTCCGAGCCCTGGTCGCCGGATTTCCCGCCACTCGAAGATTGACCGGTATATTGTTGCGCTTTCTTTTCCAGAGCATCCCAGTCAATTTTTGCTGCTTCAATTGAAGAAACTGAAGCAGCCGCAAAAATTGCAGCCAGCATAAGGGCTCTGGAAGCGCGCTCAGGCATTTTCCGAAACGGCGCCGATAGCTTCAACCTCTGTGGGAAAGGCATCGCAGAGAGTCAAAACTCCGGTCATCTGCAAAGCTGTTTGTGTCAGCTTTGAAAGGCCGGTTATCGCTACTTCGCCGTCGTTGTAATCAATGATCTGAACCATGATGTCAAGAAGGGTGGAGAGCCCGGTACTGTTTATTACCGGAGTTTTTTCAAGGTTGAAAACGAAAAGGTTGTTGCCCTTGTCGATCAACTCCGAACATTTTTCCTTGAAGACTTTGCCTCCGGCGTCGTCAAGGTACCCTTCGGTTCTGACCACCAGAACTTTTCCAGATTGTACAATTTCAATGTTGAATTCTGCCATATACTGAATAATAGAGAGATTGCCGCAATCATGTCAAGAGATTTGTGCGCCCTTGAAATTGCAGGCAAATTGCATCAAATTTTCCCCTTGCATTCGATCCTGAACAGGGCTTCCTTGCCATGCGAGACCTGGTTGATGTTAAGAATCTGAAATTCTGATAAGCCCTTGAAGTCCAATAACCACTTGCCGAGTTGGAAAAAATGATCCGGGCTTTGCGCGTGACCACTGATTAATACCATTCCCTCTCTGGTGACTCTTATCGAATCAAGCCAGGCCGTGGTTGCCGGCTTTTTCGGTTGGCGATGATGTTTGAAGAAAAATCTCTCAAGAATGCCGGTAAAGAAAACGAATATTTTTGCGCGGCCCTTTTCAGAGTCTTTTTTATTGAGGTTGGCAGACGAAAAAATTTCCATACTCAGGTTCGTCAGAATAGGATTTAAAATTCGTGTATTATAAGAATGGCCTGACTCAAGAGTTATTTCGGTGGAACTCAGGTCGCAATTTTCAACGACCATTCCGGCGGTAATTCTGATGAGTTTTAATAATTCTGTCTGATTGGCGAGAAATCTGATCGTCAAATGAGTCTGGAAACCATCATTTCTTGGGAGCCAATAGCCAAAAGATAGATCAATCAGCTGATTGCCGGGTCTTTGCAGATGACTGGTAATCTTATCGGTTATTGTCTTTTGAACTTCGAGATTTCGAGTCTCGCTGGAAATGTTTTGTGCGTAAACAAATTCTGCCAAAAGGATCATTAAAAGAAACAAAAAGGCTCTAATGCCGGTTTTCTTCATGGTTCAGCCCTCGAATTGGTTGGGTTGTGTTAAAGTTATTGCAACGTTTTATAACAATAATTTCAATATACAATAATTCGGTACCGAAAAATGTTTGAAAATGTACAAAATTAGATTGCTGGAATTTTAAAAAGGTGTTATACTAATCTCAGTACATTTAATAAGCATTATTCTCCGGAATAAAGATTAGTAAGTGGACAATATATTTATTCAGGAGAATTTTCACATGAAAATCTACGTCGGAAACCTTCCCTATTCTGTAAGAGACAGCGAACTCGAAGAAATGTTCACCACTTTTGGTGAAGTTACCAGCGCCACCGTTATCATCGAACGTGAAACCAACCGCTCAAAAGGCTTTGGTTTTGTCGAAATGGAAAACAACGCTGAAGCAACTACTGCTATCAACGAAATGAACAATCGTGAAATAAATGGCCGCGGTCTCAAAGTAAGCGAAGCCAAACCTCGCGAAGACAAACCCCGCCGCCCCAGAGGCTTCAATAGCCGCTATTAATCGGTAAAAAAAGGACCGCCTCAATTCGTTGAGGCGGTTTTTTTTTTTGCCAATTTTTCAAATTGTCCGGATCTTCTGTCTAAAACTCAATTTAGAAGAAGAACCCGGCTTTTTTTATATCAGTTTTTAAAATTTTAAATACTATCTAAATATGGTATTTCTGTAAGTGACTTAAAGTTGGAGTGAAATGCTTGCATATTCTTGAGCTGAGCCTGCCCCTTAAGAATCCGGTGTTGATTTTTTCACTGATTCTTTATATCACGCTGTTCGCTCCAATATTGCTCGACCGTTTGAAGGTCCCACATCTGATCGGAATGATCCTGGCGGGGGCCATTGTCGGGCCACACGGTTTCAATCTGATGACACGTGATAGCAGTATAATATTGTTTGGTACAGTAGGATTGCTATATATAATGTTTCTGGCCGGTCTGGAGATAGACCTTGCTGATTTTCGCAAAAACAGCGGCAAAAGCATGGTTTTTGGATTGTTCACTTTCTCGATTCCGATGGCCATGGGAACGCTGGCCGGAATCTACTTACTCGGCTTTTCAACGGTAACCTCAGTTTTGCTTGCGAGTATGTTTGCATCGCATACTTTGATTGCCTATCCAATAGTTTCTCGTTTCGGAGTTACCCGCAATCGGGCAGCGAATATCGCTGTCGGCGGCACGACGATCACCGACACTCTGGCACTTATCGTTCTTGCAGCCGTGGTTGGCATGGTTACAGGAAAAGTTGAAGACGGCTTCTGGTTAAAGATGGGCGCTTCTTTGCTGCTGTTCGGCGGTACAATTGTTCTCGTTTTTCCGGCTGTCGGCCGCTTTTTCTTTAAGAGATACGACAACAGCATCGTTCAGTACAATTTTGTTCTTGCCATGGTCTTTCTTGGGGCATTCATGGCTGAAGCTGCCGGATTTGAGCCGATTATCGGTGCGTTCCTCGCTGGCCTGGCACTTAATCGCCTGGTGCCGCGAACATCGCCGCTGATGAATCGAATTGAATTCGTTGGCAATGCTCTGTTTATTCCTTTTTTTCTGATCGGGGTAGGCATGCTGATCGATTATCGAGCTTTTTTCAAAGATGGCGAAACTCTTCTGGTGGCATTTACGATGACGGTTATCGCTCTGGTTTCAAAATATCTCGCAGCATTGGTTACCCAGAAAGTTTATGGCTTTTCCCGGGATGAGCGGCGGCTGATTTTCGGATTGAGCAGCGCCCAGGCTGCAGCAACTCTTGCCGCAGTGCTGGTCGGTTACAATATTGTGCTCGAAACCGGCGCAGATGGACAACAGGTGAGGCTTTTAAGCGAAAGCGTCTTAAACGGAACCATTCTTATGATTCTGGTAACCTGCACCGTTGCCTCTTTTTCAACGCAGCAAAGCGCTGAAGCGATTGCGCTCAAAGAGAGCACCGAAAGCCAAAGCGGTGGTGTGGTCTCCGAAGAGCGAATTCTCATTCCGGTTGGTTACCATGACACGGTTGAAGAACTGGTGCATCTCAGCCTGACGGTCAAATCGAAGCAGAATACTGAGGGTTTGTATGCTTTAACCGTGATCGACCACCCAGGTTTCAATGAAAAGGCCGAGAAAAAGGCGCATAAAATGCTCGACCATGCTCAGCATGTGGCGGCCTCTGCTGAAGTAGATTTGAAGAAATTGATCCGCTACGATTTGAATCTAATCAATGGCATAAGCGGTATCGTTAAACAGCATAAAATTACCGATATCATTCTCGGGTTACATCATCAAAAGGGGATAAGCGACACCTTTCTCGGAAATCTTACCGAGGGAATTCTTTGCCAGTGTAACGCTACCACCATGATTTACAAGTCGACCCAGCCTCTGTCGACGATAAAAAGAAATATTGTCATCGTTCCCGAACACGCAGAACGTGAAGTCGGCTTTCCTTTCTGGATGACAAAAATCTGGAACATTGGCCGGAATACCGGTTCGAAACTGGTCTTTTTTGCCAGCGAACGAACCAGTGAATACTTACGAGAGCTCTATCAGCGTTATCCAATCGATGCCGAATTCAATGTTTTTAATGACTGGGACGACTTTCTCGTGCTATCACGTGAAATAAAGGCCAACGACAACCTTCTTATCGTTATGAGCCGCAAAAATCGCCTTTCTTACAACCGGGTCATGGAAAAGATTCCTCGCTATTTAAACAAATATTTTAAGGGAAACAATTTTATTCTCGTTTATCCAATGCAGCTTGGGGTCGATTCCGGTGAAGAATTCGATTTGTGGAACCCATCATTTCTTGAACCGCTTATGGATAACTTTGCTCGCCTCGATGATCTTGGCCGCACCATCGTCAAGATTTTCCGCCACATCGACCGAAAAGAAAAATCTAAAGATTCAGAAAAATAAAAGCCCCGCCTCAGCAGTGCTGAAACGGGGCTTTGCTTCTAAAATGACTCGTCAGATGCCGATCTCTGATGATTTGTATGGAATGCCTTTGTAGATTTTCCAGGTTGCGCCGTATTTCTTCCAGATAACTTTCTGATCGTTCAGCGGAATGCTGGCTGCAGAAACGGCACCGGTAGCTCCGGGTTTTCTGGTGACGTCGATGAACATGTCGGTGACTACTTCGATAGTCGTGGCGTTTACAACGACATAGCTGCCTGGAGTAAAAGAATACGAGTTTACCGTATAGCGCTCGAGACGGCTTTCGGTCGAATCGAGAAGTTCCTGCTTTTTATTTGCAGCTCCTGAAGTGTCGACGAAGTCGTCGGCAATATGCACGCCAAAAAGGGCTATGCGATCGGCCGCGCTTTTGTTGTTGTCTTGAAGGGCGGTCTGCATTGATTTGTAGGCATTGAAAAGTTCGGGGTATGCAGTTGCGAGATCGTTGCTGACAATGCCGGTTGCGTCTCCGGCGGCCAGATCGACCTGAAGAATGAGATTCTCAGCGCCATCGAACGAAATCGCAACATCTTTGCTGCCATTATAGGTGATCGAAAAATTGTAGGTCTGATCGTCGATTACCATGGTGCCGGTTTCGCTACTGCCATTGGTCGGATAGGGGAAGCTGGCAGTATCAACGGTTACTTTCCCGGTGCTGGTCCACTGAATTGAATGGTAAGCATTGATCATCCCGGATGCACTGAGCTTAACCGTTTCGACCGAAGAAGAATTCTTGTCGTTCATTCCTGAAAGAATAAGCTTGCCGTTGTAGGTCATGCTGTAACTGTCGCCGCCATCGACGAACTTGCATTTGAGATCGTTGTTTTCTATTTCAACGGCAACAACGAGGCTCTTGTTGTCGGTTGGGTTGCCTGAAGCATCGAGATACCTGATTTTCTGGGAGCCGGAGGTGTATGTGTAGTTAACACCGGCAACGCTGATAATATCTTCTGGCCCATAGGAAACGGTTTTCTGACCGACACCGGTCGTGGTTTCCGTTAAAGCCCTGATACTCAGGCTCAGCCTCTGGCTGGCATTGACTTCAGTGTATCTACTGCTGAGCATGCGGTATTTGTCTGAAAAGTCTCTGGCGATAAGATCTCTGACCGAAGCAGACTTGGAAATAGTCGTGCCAACCGGTTGGTTGTTGACCGGGTCGGTTGCGCCCCCGCCACCTCCGCCGCCGCAGCCGATAAGGGCCAGAGAAAGTGTGAGTATGCTTAGAATAATGATTAGCTTTTTCATTTAAAACCTCTATTTAAAAAGATGAGTCGAGCTCGCTGGCCGTATAGGGGAGGCCCTGATAAATTTTCCAGCTGCCGTTGTAGTTTTTCCAAACTATTTTGGGATTCAGGGTGTTAGTGCTTAAAGTCGCGGGATAAGTCGATTTTGTCTGCACTTTGATGAACATTTCGGTTGTGGCTTCGATGGTTGAGGAGTCGAGTGCTTTGATGCCCAAAAGATTGAATTTGTATTCGACAACGTTATATTTCTCGAAACGTTCCAGGGTCACCGATTCAAGATCGCTTTTCTTGTCGGCGGTTCCGGCAATGTTTTTGAAATCCTCGGCAATGTAAGTCATGAATTTGCTGACCCGCTGAGTTTCTGTCATGCTGTTGTCCTCGAGAACCGCCCGTAACTCCGGATAATAGGCGGTGACAATTTGCAGGCCCTCAGTGACGGATCCGGGCACGAGAATTCGGGCACCGGAACTGAGATTGAGGCGATATTCGACCCGGTTGCCGCCCGCGTCTTTGAGAATGATAAAAGCAATTGTTTCATAATCGGTAATAACCGCTTCCAGGCTGTAGCCGCTAAGATCGGTGCCAAGCTCGGTGAAGTAGTTCGACCATTGCAGGCCTGAATCAGACGGGCCGCTGCCCTGGTTGGAATACGTAGACGCATCACCGGTTGCATTCCAGCGGAAAATTACCGGTGCGCTCTTGGCATCATTGAAGCCCGCTACGAGCAAAGAACCGTCTTTCAGCAAAATGAAATGACTCAGCTTGCCGTAGTTGCGGCAATAGGCGGCTCGACTGCCGTCGGCAGTATTTATTCTGGTAATGCAGGTATCTTTGTCTGTGGGGTGCTCCCAATGAATCAGGCCGTAGCCTCCCAGTCCCTGGCGGGCAATTCCTTTTACAGTTGCAGATTCTGGCGTGGAGCTCCAGAGAATACCGCCGGCAAGTATTTCTGCTGCAGTTTTGCTAAGCTCACCAATTTTCAAAGTTGAAGCATTGGCTGGATCTTTTTCGAATTTTACCAGGCCAGTTGGTGCCAGTTGAACGATTGCTGCGTTAAGAAGATCTGAAAATTCGTTTTGGCCGCTGATTGCCGAGATTGTGGCGGTGAGAGTATCGTTGGCTGCAGCCATAAGGCTGGGATTGTTGAAAAATTCGAGGGCGACACGGGCTACCAGATCAGTTTTGCTGCCTGAACCGACCCAATCAGGGCTCAGGGTTCTGGTTTCTCCATCTGCCAGGTCGGTTGCGCCGTGAAAAAGGCGTGCGCCGCTGATCGATGCATTGTTGATGACAACCTGAACGACAACCGGTTTGGCGGGCAAGCCGGAAAAGGAGGCCGCGGCAGATTTGGCGGTGGTGTCGATGTCAATTTCCTTTACCAGTCTGTGATATGGCGTGGTTGAGTTGCCTGGATTGGCAATGAGAATCGTCACTTTGATAGTGTAAATTGTGCTGGCCGCCCTGATACTGGCCAAGGTTTCCGGGGCAAGAACAACATTTAGTCCGGCCGAGCCTGTGGGGGCAGAGGGACTTGCGATATCGCTTCCGGTGGGGTTGGTAGCACATCCTGAATAGATAAGCGCTGAGAAAATCAATAATGCGATGAACAATCGCTGCAGCTTCATTTTGTACGCTCCGATCAATAAAATCAGCATGAATTATACCACAGTTCGCGAATTTGCCAAAACAGACTACTGCAAAATTTTGGCAGCGCAATTGTCAGATTTGCGTGGTGTGATCAGTCTTGTTCTGAGATGAGGGTCTTGCTATTTAATTGTGATGCTTTAACGTGTTAAGATGATTTTTAATCAAAATCTGGAGAAAATCATGAATTTAGTCGCAGGTTGTGTCGTGGAATTTTCTGCAAAGGGCAGTCAGCCGGGTTTTGCTGCGGTTTTAAGTAGCGCTGGCGGCAATGTCAGGCTATTACTGCCTAATGGTAAAGAAACGACGGTTCATGAGAAAAAGATTCTGCATGCAACAAGCCGGCCGGTTCTAAGTGTCGCTGATCGCGAGGCATGCCGAACGGCGATTCATGAAATCGATCAACGACGTCGTGATTTGGTGCAAACGATAGATCTGGCCGAGGTTCATGAGCTGCTGGCTGAGGAAAGCAAAGGCTTCAGTCTTGAGGATATTGCCGGATATCTTTTTGCACCTGAAGATGAAGATTCAGCCGCAGCACTTTTGCGGGCTTTGTCTGAAGACAAGCTTTATTTCCGTCAGAAGAGCGATTTGTATACGCCAATGAGCGCTGATGAGATAAGACAAATCAGGCTGCAGCTTGAAAAGAAGCAGGCCCAGGAAGAAGAAGAAAACCAGATTGTCGAAGCGCTGAATCTGTTAAGCAAAAAGCAGCTTTTTCCCGAGGAACTCAGGCAAAAGCTTCATGATCTGAAAATGTTCGTTGCCTGCGGTGAAGAAGCGCAAATTAACAAGCGGTTAATGTCGGCGTTAAGTCGAAGCGCCCTTCTTAATCAGCGTAAACTTATGAGTGCTCTGGTAAACGCCGGCGTCATGAGTCCGGACGAAAATCTTCTGCTGATAAAATATCGTGTGCCAACCGATTTTTCTGATGAATTGCAGAGCCTGGCAAAAAATCTTGCCGAAAATAATGATTTGGCCGCGAAAGCTTCCAGAAGAGAAGATTTTCGGCACCTCATTACCTGGGCGATCGATACGCCGGGTTCGAAAGACCGGGATGACGCATTTTCCTTTGAGGTTGCCGACGATGGTCAGGTTCTTCTCTATGTTCATGTTGCCGACCCTGCTGAATTCATTCTTCCTGGATCCGAGCTCGATCACGAGGCTGCCTGTCGCGGAAGCTCCATCTACATGCCAGACAGTCGCATCCATATGCTGCCGCAACAAATCTCTGAAGAATTTTTGAGCCTTGATCAAGGGCGCGACCGTTTCGCGCTGACTTTTATTTTGAGCTTCGATGCTGAATTGAATTTGACCGGCCTCGAGATAAAAGAGTCGTTGATAAGTCTCGATCAGGCAACTGAATACGATCAGGCCGATGCAATGCTGGGCTCAAACCCCTGGCTCGATCAGGCGCACGCATTTGCCGAAAAGCTTAAAAAGAGACGGGCTGCGAATGGGGCGGTGATGTTTCCCCGTCAACCTGAGCTTGAAATTAAAGTTGTCGATGGTGAGATTCTCGTTTCACAGCGAAGTCGCGAAGATCTTACCGCGGGCATGATCGCAGAATTCATGATTTGGGCCAATCATGCTGCCGCAGAATGGTGCCGTCGAAACTCCGTGCCATGTCTGTATCGCATTCAGGAAATGGATGAAGTAACTTTGGAGTTTGGCGAAAGCTTTGATCCGGTGGCCTTTTTTGCTGCACTGAAATCGTTTAGAAAAACGGTCGTCAGTGCCAATGCTGGCCGGCATTCATCGCTGGGACTTGATTCTTACACCCAGATTACTTCTCCGCTACGGCGTTATGCAGACCTTTTGTTGCACCGACAGATCAAAGCCACACTTAAGGGAGAAGCGTTGCCATACAGCCAGGCAGAATTAAATCAGACGATGTTGATTGCCGACGAGGCCATCAGTCGAGCTGATGAAATAATGCGCGACCGGGAGCGATATTTTCTCTATAAGCATTTGAAAATGCGGCAGAAGAACGAGGCGTTGATTTTTGACGGGGTGGTCGTAGACCAGAGTATGAACGACGTCACTTTCTACTGTGACTATATCTGTGCGTTCAGACACTGTCGTAAGCCGGCTTTCGAGGTGGCCGTCGGCCAGAAAGTTAAGGTAAAGGTCAATCAGATTGACCTTTTCGATGGAATCATTCGCTTCGACCTGGTCGAGGCATAAGTCGCCAATTTTCCTGCTCGAAAAAAAACGGGGGCTGTCTGTTGAGAGACAGCCCCCGTCCATGTGCTAAGTGCTTTAGTAATGATACTGTAGCATGCCCTGCAGGCGATAGTCATAACCGAAGAACATGTCATTGCTCAGCGCGATTGGCGCGGCAACTGTGAGTGACATTCCTTCTTTTACGTGATAACGCATACCCAGGGTGAGGTCGGTGCTGCGCCCACTGTTAATGCGATTGTAAAAGTTTACTTCGCCCATGAATGTGAATGATTCGTTCGGGTCATATTCAAAGCCGGCATTCACAAAGATGCCCTCGTGGTTGGTATTGCCGTCTCCGGCCTGGTAGCCACCGTTTACGTGAAAATTTCCGCCTTCTTTTTTCTTGCTCGAAATCCCGGCAAAAACTTCCCAGGCATTGTCATTTTCGGTATTGCCGATTTCAATGTCGCTGGTCGGAAAAATTGCGCCGAGGCCAAGGCATGAAGCCATGTCATCATTCTGCGAGGTAAACTTGAGACGCAGAGCGGCATCGCCCATTCCCGAATCTGTTCCGTCACGAAAATTATAGGTTATTGGCGCAAAAACGTCGTAAGATTCAAAGGGTAATTTGAATGCAACTTCAAAATTTTCGCCGGCATAGGTCATCAGCATGGGAAATTCCCAATAATCGGCATCTTCTCCATTCTTTAGCCGGTCGCCTTCGCGCCGGGTGATTTTGTTCCAGATCACGCCGAACGCTGTTGAAAAAAGATTTTCACCGAGCGGGTATGCGGCAAAAGTGTTGACCAGACCTGTCAGACCGTTAAAGGTTACATGATGGTCGCTGCCTTTTCGTGCTCTTGGCTTTTCGCCCGGAAGTATGATTTGAGGAAGTCCTGCGTCTGAATACAACACGGCATCGTCGTTTGAAGTCACAGGTGGAAGAGGCAGAGCAGCGACTGGCGTTGAAGTCGGCGCCGGCGCTGTCTGAACGGTTGCCGGGGCAGCAATGTAGCGAGTGCGCTGGCGGTAAACCACCCCCTGCCCAGGATCAGTTTCAGTTGTCGGAATTTCCAGCATTTGCCCTATTTTGATTTTGCCTGGGTCAGAGATACCGTTAGCCTGGGCAATTTTTTTCCAGTGCTTGCTCGAGCCGAAGAATTTTTTCGAGATCGAGCCAAGTGTGTCACCCTTTCTGATGACATAGGTTTGGTAACCACCCGGCAAACTGTCTTGCTCAACCCAACTGCTGTCGGCCGAAGTGTCGCTGTGGTAAAGATGGCTTTCCTGGTATGGCGGTGCCATTGAATAGCCTTCCGGAGGCGCTACCTCGTAGTAAGACTGGGCCATGGCTGCGCTTGACATTGCCAGAGCCAGGAGGCAAGTCAGAAGATATGAATGATGCCGTATATTCATGGAACTTCTGTTCCTTTCACTTAATCAGGGGTTAACCCCGGTTTGATTCAGGAAATAATAGTTTCCCGAAATCTTTTATCGGAAGACTTCACCTGAAACTTTATCTTTTTGCGGAAAAATAAACCTGAAAACATTTTGTACAACTCATTGGGATTTTCTCAATTCTCGAAATTAGCCGGCAAAGTTTGACATGAAGTTTTGCCCTGTGCTAATTTCATCAGGTTATAGTCAATTTCTTAGATAGGACGCCGCTTAATGAAAAAAACCTTCGTGGTTGATACAAACGTAATTTTGCATAGTCATCAGTCTCTGTTTTCTTTTAAAGACAACGATGTTGTCATACCCCTGGGAGTTATCGAAGAGCTCGATCGTTTCAAGGGTTTTAACGACGAGCGTGGCCGCGAAGCCCGACAGGCATCGCGCGAACTCGATGAACTCAGACACCGTGGCAATTTGAGTGAAGGCGTGGAACTGGCCAACGGAGGTTCTTTGCAGATCCTTCTCGATAGCGATATTGAGTTGCCTTATGGCCTTGATGGCAACAAGGTCGATAATAGAATTCTCGCCTGCGCTCTGCATCTGAAAAAACAGGGGCAGGACGTTTACCTCATCAGCAAAGACATAAACTGTCGTATCAAAGCCGATGCTCTTGGAATTCCCACCGAAGACTTCGAAACCAACAAGGTCGATATTGACGAGCTTTACCCCGGCTGGCGTGAACTGGTAATGCCGGTGAGCCGTATAGAAACCTTCTTGCGCGATGAGGGCCTGGATTATCCCGAAAACGATCTTTTTCGTAATGAATTCGTTCTGCTCAAGGCTGCCGAAAATGAAAACAAGACTGCCTTGGCAAAATACAACGGCGAAATGCAAAAGCTGCAGCCGCTTTATCATTTGAGTTCGAAGCCCTGGGGCGTAGAGCCTCTCAATCTGCAGCAAAAATTTGCCATCGAATTGCTTCTGTGCAATGAAATCAAGTTGGTAACGCTGGTCGGTCGCGCCGGAACAGGAAAAACCCTCCTCGCCCTGGCTTGCGGACTTCAGAAGACCATCGATGAACATCTTTTCCGCAAACTGCTTGTCAGTCGCCCGATTATGCCATTAGGCAAGGATATTGGCTTCCTGCCAGGTTCAAAAGATGAAAAACTCAGCCATTGGATGCAGCCGATCTTTGATAATCTTGAATTTGTCATGGATCGACTGTACAAAAACTCCGACGATGTCGACAAGAAAATCAGATTTCTGATCGAGTCGCAGAAAGTGCAGATTGAAGCGATCACCTACATCAGGGGTCGCAGCATTCCCAAACAGTTTCTGATTGTTGATGAAGCTCAGAACCTTACTCCGCATGAAGTCAAAACGATTATCAGCCGTGCCGGCGATGGAACAAAAGTCGTACTGACCGGTGACCCTTATCAGATCGATAATCCGTATCTTGACAGCTCTTCGAACGGGCTTAACTTCGTCATTGAAAAATTCAAGGATCACGATTTGTTTGGACACATTATTCTGCATAAATCAGAAAGGTCATCTCTCTCGGCATTGGCCTCCGAGCTGTTGTAATCAAAAAAAAGAGGATATGCTTATGGTTGTTCGCAAGAGAAGAGCAATAACTTTTCTTGAAATTGTCATTGCCGTTTCAATTCTGGTCGTGGCGATGATACCGATCTTTGGTCTGATGAGCAAAGAAACGGTTGAGACCGACAAAAACGCTTCTGAAGCCTTTGCGATTAACAAGGCATCGGAAATACTCAACGCGGTTCTCGATAATATTCCCTTTGTCACTCTTCGCCAGGGCAATCCTGCATTTCTGCGCATTGACGATATCGACAGCAAGACTTTTGAAAGTGGCAAATTCAATGATGCCTGGGCCAAAGGCCTTATGAAGATGCTTTTTGGTCACAATAACAAAGAAACTGCCGGCTATCCATGCCGGGGTATTGTCACTGACTCTCGCGGAATTCACTATCTGATTCATTTGCGGGTTGAAGACGTTGCTTCAGATGTAAAATTGCCGACCCCTGAAAAACTACGTATCGGCACTGATTTTCCAGCCGGAAAGCCGTCAGATTTCAAAGAAACCAAAGAGTTTACCTTCACATATTTGAAAAATCCGGCTTTGCTGTCAGATGGCAGCTGGATTGTCAATTATGCCGAAAACGAAGACGAAGCCGGTAAACCTTTGACCGAACTAGATCTTGCGCCAGGTAGTCGTGGCATTGCCGAACCGAATTACAACATTTATCTTGATCAGGGAATGAATGGCGCCGACCCGGTTGCGCCCCGCTACATTAATCCAACCGCTGTGCGATATACGCAAAAGATGATTACTGAAAAGGTGCCTTATACGGCTGATGACAAGTTTGCCTGGTGCACCATGAAAAAAGTTGTCGTTCAGATACAGTGGAACCTAGAACAGAAGTATTTCAAGACTCCCGAGCAGACTGAAGGACGAGTGCAGAGGATCCATCTTATGACCATCAAGGGGGATATAGATTGATGTATAAGTTTTTCAACCCCTCCAATCGCCGTGGTGTAGCTATTGTTGTGGCTATATTTTTTGCATTCTGCATGTTGATTCTTTTTGTGAGCATGATTTTCAGAAGAACTTCTACGTCCGGGCACAATCGTCTGACAATTCAGGAAAGACAGGCGTTTTTCGCATCCCGTGCTGCAATTCAGCATTTTTTGCTGAAAGCCAAGCTTTTCCCGACCGAACTTTATGATGCCGTAGAATTTTTGCAAGGAAAAAACCCGCTGTGCAATTTCACCGAATTCGATGGTGACTATGCCGGTAACAGTGCTTTTGAGCCAATGGCCAGCAAGCCAGAAGTCTATGTCCGGGTGTTGCCAAGCCGCGAGACTGATATGCAAAAGAAGCCGAAATATTTTTATCTGCCTTTGCCGAACATGAATGCTTTCGTACAGTTGGGCAGTTTTCACAACCCAGACTATCGTTTTCTGGCACCTGGCCTTTCTACCGATAACCCGGAAAGCCGTTACATCAAACCCAAAAAGCCGGATGCCAGCTTGAAGCCAGATAAATACCTGAAGTATTTCACCAGAGACTGTACCAATATGCTGGTTGATGGCACCAGATTACAGCCACCACTTGAGATGGTTATCGACAAGAACATCAAAAAAATCACTGACTGGGATATAGCCACCAGCGAGGGCTACCCTTATACAATGAGTTACCGTGTCGACGATGTAAAAATTCAATCGATTAAAGGTCTGCGCAAATATGGCGAAGAAGCGATTGAAATTCTTGTCGAAGGCCAGATTAAAGATTTTCAGGGTAAAATTACCTCTCAGGTTCAGAAAAAAACCGAGCGAATCACGAGAAAAGGGGCTCTCTGAAAATGAAATTCCAGGATCTCAAGCGCCGGGTAAGGGCTTTTACACTTGTTGAAATCATGGTCGCCTGCGTGATCATGGCCGTTTTCATGGGCGTGGTCTACAAGCTTTTCATTGGCGGCAGCAAGTCCGCCGGAAGAGCTCAATGGATAAGCGGCACCGTTGATCAGTTACGCAACTCACTCACTTTGATCAATCGTGAGATCAAGAGTGCAACTTATCCCACGACTCTTTTTTCCGACACTTTCTTCGACCCTTGTGACAACCCCGACAAAGATGTACCGGGACAGTTTTACATGCGAATTCTCAAGGCCGGAGAACCGATCAAGCCGCCAACTACCGGTGAGCTTAAGATTATGAGTTGGGTGGTGTGCGAGCCGGAAAAACACCCTCAGCCTGGCAAAATTCTCAAACATGAGCTTTATCTTGATCATCTTAAAACTTCAGCGAAAGAACCCCTGGGAAATCTGCGGTTAAAGACCGAAGCATTCTTTTATGCAACCGACAAAACTGCAGAATATGCCAAGTCGGGTAAACTAAATCTGACGCCAATACCTGATGAAAATCGCAATAGAGTGATGGTTAACGATGTGCAATATGTTGAATTTTCCGTTGCCGGCAATATGCCGCCGGAAAAACCGGTGGACTTTTTTCCGATTTCGGTTACAATTCGTACCTTGTATCCAAAAGACGAAAAGGTTTTTAAGGAAAATTCGATAATGGCAACTCCACAGGTTGGTATTGATACATTTTGAATTTAACTGTATAGTGTTCTGTCATGGCTAAAAAATGGCATCAATTAGAAAAACTTGATCACAAGGCTTTAAAAAAGCTGCAGGCTGACCGCGAACGTGCGGTTAAGCAGGCACAGGAAGCCCAGGACAAAAAGCGGCGCATGATAATCGGCGGCGCGGTATTGTTTTTCTTCTGCTTTCTGGCAATTTTCTTCTACATGATGAAGAGTAGGTCTGCTGAAATAGCTCGCCAGGAAGAGCGCGACAAGATGCTTTTCAGTAAAGTGGTTGACTTTACCGGGAAAATCGATCATCGCAATCTCGGCCTCTGGGAAAAACTCAAAGATAAGTTCGAATTCGACAAAGAATATACCTTCAGAACGGAGAAAGAGTCATCAGTAACTGTGAAGCTGCAGCTCGACAACCAGGTCAAGCTGTCTGGTGAATCCGAAATGACTGTTTATCCGCCTGTTTTGCATAAGAAAGAAAATAAAATCGAGAAAGAGCCGGTAAAGCTCAAACGTGGCGAAATTACGGCTGCGGTATCGCTTGATGGACGCGGTTTACTGGAAATTGAATCGGCAGGGATCGTTGTTAACGGTTCGTCTGGCCTTTTCAAAGTGATATATGATGATCGCAAAGATAAGGGCGAGGTCGTTGTTAAGAATGGCCTGGTCGAAGTTTCCAAAAAACGTGGCGGCGGCAAACCCGTTAAAGTTTCTGGTTTTTACAAGGTGACTTTCAGCGAAGGTAATGTCAGCACTCCGACACAGGCAAGCGTAATTCAATACGACTGGCGCTGAACCCAGATTAAAAAATGATTAGAATTGTCAAAGCACGGGTGCACAACCTGAAAGAGCTCAGCGTTGCGATTCCCAGAAAAACTCTTACCGTGATCACAGGTGTTTCAGGGTCCGGCAAATCTTCGCTGGCCTTCGACACAATTCATGCTGAGGGGCAGCGTCGCTACATGGAGTCGCTTTCTTCATACGCTCGCCAGTTCCTGCAGCAGATGGAAAAGCCAGATGTTGAAAGCATTGAGGGGCTTTCGCCGACCATCGCCATTCAACAAAAATCAACCTCGCGAAATCCGCGCTCAACTGTCGGAACGATTACCGAACTTTATGATTATTTTCGCCTGCTGTTTGCTGCAATTGGCCAACCTCATTGCCCTGAATGCGGAAAAGTCGTCGAAAGCTCCAGCCCTGGTCAGATTGTCGACGGCCTGCTCAAGTATCCCGACCAGACCCGTCTGACTCTTCTTGCACCAATAGTGCGCGGACGCAAGGGCGAATATGGCAAGGTTTTTGAAGAGCTGCGCAAGGAAGGTCTGTCAAGAGTGCGCATCGACGGCAACATGTGGGCGCTCGATGATGAAATTCCGGAGCTCGATCGAAATCTCAAGCACTACATCGAGGTTGCTGTCGACCGCGTAAGAATTAATACCGCTGAAAAAGAAACGACAATTGCCCGCCTGGTTGAAGGCGTTGAGCTGTGTTTCAAACTTGCCGATGGGCAGCTAATGGTAATCGTTGATGAGCCTGATACAGAAAATTCGGTCGAGAAGCTCTTCAGTGAAAATTTGCATTGTCCTGCCTGTGATGTTTCATTGCCCGAGATCAAACCTCGACTTTTTTCATTCAATGCGCCTTTTGGCTCATGTCCAGCCTGCTCGGGGCTGGGAGTGCAGCTTATCGTTGACCCTGAACTGGTGATTCCCGACCCGGAATTGTCGATTTCACAGGGGGCAATTGCCTCAGAAAACTTTGCTGAAGCTACTTTTTCACGACAATGGATGGAAGGACTTTCTGAATATTACGGCTTTTCACTCGACACGCCGTTCAAGAATCTGCCAGAAAAAGCCCGCGAAGTTATCTTGTATGGCTCGGGCAACAAAGTTTTGAAAATTCAGTATCATGGTCGAACCATGAAAGGTTCTCTGTCTAAGCCTTTTGAGGGGGTTATTCCCACGCTTTCGCGCCGCTTTCGCGAAACCAGATCAGAAGGCGCAAAACGCTTTTATGAAAGATTCATGCGCACCCTGGCCTGCCCGGAATGCGAAGGCCGGCGTCTGAATCCGATCGCCCTTTCGGTAAAAATTGAGGGCGAGAACATCCACGAATTGTCGCAACATTCGGTTGGTGAGCTTGTTGACTTTTTCAGTGTTCTACAACTCAACGATCGCGAGGCTTTTATCTGCAAGAAAATCCTCGAACAGATTCGTAACCGCCTGAAATTTCTCAAGGATGTCGGCCTCGATTATCTGAACCTTTCTCGTGCTGCTCATACTCTTTCAGGTGGCGAAGCGCAGCGAATACGGCTGGCAACTCAGATTGGCTCGGCTCTTGTCGGCATAACCTATGTGCTCGACGAGCCAAGTATCGGGCTACATCCGCGTGATAACCGTCGCCTTATCGATACCTTGAAACAATTGCGTGATATCGGCAATACGGTTCTGGTAGTCGAGCACGACCGCGAAATCATGGAAGAAGCCGACCATATCATCGATCTGGGCCCCGGTGCCGGTTATGAAGGCGGGCAACTGGTTATAGATGGTTCTCCCGCACGGGTTATGGCCGATGAAAACAGCATGACCGGCAAATTCCTTACCGGGCGCGAATTCATTCCGGTTCCCGATGAGCATCGCCAGGGCAACGGCAAATTTCTGCGATTGAAAGGCGCAAAGCATAATAATCTAAAAAATATCGACGTTGATATCCCCCTGGGAAAACTGGTAGTGATTACCGGAGTCTCCGGTTCGGGAAAATCCAGCCTGGTTACCGATACTCTCTTTCCACTGTTGAACAATATTATCAATCGTTCACACCTGGATGTTGGAAAGCATGGCCGTCTCGAAGGCCTCGATTATATCGACAAAGTGGTTAATATCGATCAGAATCCGATCGGGCGCACGCCCCGATCCAATCCCTCGACCTATACCGGAATCTTTACGCCGATTCGTGAACTTTTTTCCCAGACGGTAGAAGCAAAAACCCGAGGCTATGCACCCGGGCGTTTCAGCTTTAACGTCAAGGGCGGCCGCTGCGAGGCTTGTGAAGGTTCAGGGCAGATTCAGATCGAAATGCATTTCTTGCCCGATGTCTACGTAACTTGCGAACAATGTAAAGGCTCAAGATTTAACGATGAAACTTTGAAGGTTCGTTTCAAGGGCAAAAACATTGCTGAAGTTCTTGATATGAGCGTTAACGAGGCCCTGGAATTTTTTGAGGCATTCAACACTATTCGTCGTCGACTTAAAACGCTACAGGATGTTGGCCTTGGTTATATTACTCTCGGTCAGGCAAGTACCACATTATCGGGCGGAGAAGCACAACGAATCAAACTTGCTACCGAATTGTCGAAAGTTGCGACCGGATCGACCTTCTATCTGCTCGACGAACCGACTACCGGCCTTCATTTTCAGGATGTTCGCTGCTTGCTCGGCGTTCTCGAACGACTGGTTGCCAAAGGAAACACTGTCGTGGTTGTTGAACATAATCTCGACGTCATCAAGTGTGCCGATCACATTATCGATCTGGGTCCCGAAGGCGGAGAGGGCGGGGGAAACATTGTCGCCGAAGGTACACCCGAAGAAATTGCCGCCTGTGCCGATTCTCTGACCGGGCGGTTCCTTGCCGAAGAATTTGCCCGTAGTCACAAACTTGAAAGGCAGTCTGATAAAACAGCACGGCCAAAGGCAAGGAGAAAGAAGTAATGGCCCGTTCCCGCTCGGTTTTTATCTGTCAGAATTGTGGCCAGTCTTTTGCCAAATGGCAGGGGCAATGCTCAGGCTGCGAAGAATGGAATACTCTGGTTGAGGAAGTCGCTCAACCGGCAAAGCGCAAGACTCCATCGGCAAATTCGATGTACAGTGCCAGTCTGTCAATGATTCAGACTCTGGATGAAATCGAAGCCGAGCACACAGCCCGCTGGACCAGCGGCATTGACATTTTCGATGAGTTGATTGGCGGAGGCCTTGTTCCAGGCGGTGTTACTCTTATTGGCGGTGAACCTGGTGTCGGAAAGTCTACTTTTATGTTGCAGTTGGCATCACGCCTGGGAGTTCACATCAAGCCGCTTGCATACGTCAGTGGCGAGGAATCGGCAACGCAGATCAAGCTACGTGCCGATCGTTTGCGGGTAGGTAACGGCCAGGATATCGTGCTGATTGCCGAGCAGAATCTGGATGCCGCCCTTCAGGGCATAATTTCATATTTGCCGCGTATGCTTGTCGTTGACTCGATTCAGACGGTTTTTACCCCGCAGCTTGATGCTACACCGGGTTCGGTATCGCAGATTCGTGAATGTGCCGCTATTTTGACCAAATTTGGCAAAGACCGCGGGATGCCGGTATTCATAATTGGACATGTGACCAAAGACGGTGCAATCGCCGGTCCAAAGATTCTCGAACATATTGTCGACACCGTTTTGTATTTTGAAGGTGAATTGAGCTCGAATTTCCGTATCTTGCGGGTGTTCAAGAACCGCTTCGGCGCTACCGGTGAAGTGGCGGTTTTTCAAATGACTGATAAAGGCCTTTCGCCGGTGATGAACCCTTCAGATCTATTTATCGGTCGAAATCGCAGTGATGCGGCCGGCGTTGGGGTTGTCCCCCTTTTGCAGGGAAGTCGCTGCATTCTTGCCGAATTGCAGACTCTGGTAAACCAATCGTTTCTGGCTATGCCCAGGCGGGTAGTTTCCGGACTTGATGCCAATCGTCTTAATCTGGTGATTGCAGTGATTGAAAAACATGGCGGAATAAAATTCTACAATCGTGATGTTTTTGCCAATGTTGCCGGCGGTTTGAAACTGTCAGAACCCGGTGGTGATCTTGGTCTTGCTATGGCTTTGGCATCGAGTGCCAATGAACGGCCTTTGCCAGCCGATGTCATGTTTGCCGGTGAGTTGACCCTGGCCGGTGAAATCAGGCCGGTCGCGCAGCTGAGTCGGCGCATTGCCGAGGGCCGGCGCTTTGGTTTCAAGAGATTTGTTATCGCGTCCGGTTCCGATATCGCCGACAAACAGGGTATAATCAAAGTCGGAACATTGCGCGAAGCCATGTCTTTTATATTTAAATAAGTTGAAAAAATCTGTTTAAAAATATATTATTTCGTGACACGTTGGAGGTATTCATTGAAAAAGGCTGATACCGTAACCTTTAAGGTCGATCCCAATTTACTCGAAATTCTGCAGACTATGCCGAATCGTTCAGAATTTATTCGCAGTGCGATTCTTCACGCTCTGGAGCACGTTTGCCCGCTTTGCAGTGGCAGCGGAGTTCTAACTCCGGCCCAGAAAAAGTGTTGGGACAAGTTCTCGCAGAATCATGAAATCAAAAAGTGCACTGAAAGTGACAAGATTGAAATTTTCTGCAATGTTGAACCTGATGCAAAAAAATAGGATTCGGCTATCGAAGCTCTTTTTGTTTTTTTCTTTGCTGGCATTTTTTGCAATGTCAGACATCGTTTTTGCTAAAGAAACGATTTTCGTCAGCATTCCGCCACAGAAATTTTTTGTCGAGCAAATAGCCGGCGATTTGTTCGATGTCGAGATACTGGTGGGGGCCGGAATGTCGCCCCATGCATTCGAACCCTTGCCCAGGCAAATGGCCTCTCTCGGTCGTGCCCGCGCATTCATGGCAATTGGCCTGCCCTTCGAGCAGGCGCTTCTTGCGCGTATCGTCGACCTTTTCCCTCAGCTGAAAATTATCCGAACCGACCAGGGAATTACCCGCAGACGCATGGCAACCAGCGAAGAAACATCTAATCATGTGCATCATGAAGGTTGCGATCATGGTGTCGGCGCCGAAGATCCGCATATCTGGCTTGATCCGATGAATGCCAAAATTATGGCTGAAAACATTACCAATGCGCTTTCAGAACTTTTTCCAGAAACTGAAAGTACTTTCAGACAAAACTGCAAAGCTTTTGCAAGAGAGCTTGATAGTCTGACTGAACATGTAAAGCTGATTCTGCAACCATTTGCCGGTCAGGCGATAATCGTTTTTCACCCGGCATTCGGTTATTTTACCGATCGTTTCGGATTGCGGCAGAGAGCTATTGAAATCGAAGGTAAAGAGCCCACTCCACGCCAGATGGTAAGTCTTATCCGCCAGGCCAAAGCCGAGAATATCAGGGTGATTTTTGTGCAGCAGCAGTTTTCGACCCGGGCTGCGCAGACCATCGCCGATTCCATTTCCGGTGCGGTTGTCGCCATTGACCCATTGGCCGAAGATTATCTGGGCAATCTGCGCATAATTGCCCAGAAAATTTATCATGGTTTGAATAAATGAATGAGACTCCGTCGATAATATCCTTTTCTGATGTTGATTTTGAGTATATTCCCGGTAGCAAGGTCTTGCAGAATATTAATTTAAGCGTGCCGGCCGGTGAATTTGCCTGTGTTGTCGGGCCCAATGGCGGCGGCAAAACTACTCTTCTCAAGTTGATTCTTGGCATGCTCAAGCCTTCGAAGGGTGAGATTAAAATCTTTGGCAAAGCTCCAGAAAAAGCTCTTGATAAAATAGGCTACGTGCCGCAGCAATCGAAATTTGACAGCAATTTTCCCGTAAGTGTTCTCGATGTTGTTCTGATGGGATTTCTTGATAAAAACTTTATCTGGGGCGGTTACTCAAAAAAGCATAAAGAAAGAGCGCTTGCTGCCATAAATGAAGTTGGGATAGATGGTCTGGCTGATCGAAGCTTCAACGATCTTTCGGGGGGGCAGCGTCAGCGGGCTCTCATGGCAAGAGCTCTGGTTTCTGACCCGCAATTGCTGTTACTCGACGAGCCGACTTCGAATATAGATATTCATGGAACCGAGCAGTTTTACAACATGTTTGAGCATTTGAACAAAAAATATACGATTATCATGGTCTCTCATGATATCGGCTTTGTTTCAAGCCGTGTTAAAAGCGTGATTTGTATCAGGCAGACTCTGCAGGTTCATCCTGTTTCCGAACTCACCGGAGAAACTATGCAAAGCCTTTATGGCGGCGGGGTTCATGTTATTCGTCACGATCATCGCTGTTCGGAAGGGGGGCACAGTTGTTCGCATTCCTGAAAGATCTGGTCGAGTTGCCTTTTTTGCAGAATGCATTGTTGGCCGGGATTCTTTGCAGCATGGGGACTGGAGTTGTCGGCACCTATGTGGTTTTGCGGCGAATTACTTATATTGCTGCCGCAATTTCACATTGCATCCTTGGTGGAATCGGCGCAGCGAGATATGCTCAGGTTGTTCTCGGCTGGAGCTGGTTGCAACCAATGCATGGCGCAGTTATAACTGCCCTGGCCTCTGCGATAATAATCGGTATCGTCAGTTTGCGGGCGAAAGAGCGCGAAGACACCGTTATCAGCGCCTTATGGGCAGTTGGTATGGCGGCGGGCATTCTTTTCATTTTCAAAACTCCGGGCTATAACGAAGATCTGATGAGTTATCTTTTCGGTAATATTCTCATGGTTTCTTCGAGTGACCTTTATCTTATTGCGTTGCTCGATTTTGTGGTCATTGGCCTGACAATGCTTTTTTATAAGCAGTTCCTGGCGGTGTGTTTCGATGAGGAATTCGCCCGGACCCGTGGAGTAAGAGTAAACTTTTATTATTTGCTTATTCTTTGTCTGACCGCTTTGACCGTGGTTTTGACCGTGTCGGTGGTTGGGATTATCATGGTGATTGCTTTGATAAGTCTGCCGGTGGCCATTGCTTCGCGCTTTTTTAACCGGGTTTGGAAAATAATGCTTTTTTCGGTTTGTCTGGGAATTCTTTTTACCAGTGGAGGCCTGGCCATAAGCTATACTCCGAATCTGCCTGCCGGAGCCGTGACCATTATGTTCGCCGGCCTGGCTTATATTTTGACCATTTTGTATTCGGCGATTAAAACTAAGGTTTGATTTAATGAAAGCCGCGATTGAAAAACTTCCAGATCGAACGATTGGCAAACAGCTGGAATACATTATTCCGCGCTTTTTTCTGCTGTTGCTGGTTTTTGTTTCGCTTTTCGGAGCCCGTTCGCCCGAACTGAAAACCTTTTCACTCATTTTTATCTCGATTCTTTTCGAAGCTCTGCCATTCATGCTGTTAGGTTCGCTGGCTGGAGGCTTTATCGAAGAGTTCATTCCCCGCGAAAAGCTTACTTCAATAATGCCGGCCAAAAGCTCGAGGGCGGTTTTTCTTGCCGCCGGAGTCGGCTTCATTTTTCCCGTATGTGAATGTGCTATTGTGCCTGTGGTAAGGCGCCTGTTGCGAAAAGGAGTGCCTTTTTCGGCAGCAGTGGCCTATTTGCTGGCCGGCCCAATTGTAAATCCTCTTGTTGCTTTGTCAACGGCTGTGGCATATTTCTACAACTGGAAAATGGTTGCTCTAAGATTGGGACTTGGCTATGTTGCCGCGGTCACGATCGGACTGATCGTCAATCGTCTTGTGGCTGAAAATGAGCGTTTGGCTGATGAGAATAATGCCGGGCAGACGACCGGTTGTTCATGCGGTCATGAGCATGATCATACTGCTGCAGAGCAAGAAAATTGTTGCCAATCTCATGGTAGTCGTGAGAATTTTGAGCACGAGCACGAGCACGAGCACGAGCACGAGCACGAGCACGAGCACGAGCACGAGCACG
>CAZQUE010000018.1:0-69511 GCA_964596185.1 uncultured bacterium
ACAGTCTCAAGCGAATTTGCCTCAGCCGCAGCTGAACTGAGTTCTGAAATCAGCGCCATGCAGATTCGTCTCGACGAAATCGCCTCTTCTTCTGTAGAGCGCCGCGTCAGAGTTCAGAATGCCCTCGAATCAGTTACCAACCAAACTCTACGCACCACAGAGAAGTCTGAAGAGCTGATGAAACAACTTCGACAGACAATTGCGCAAAGTTTGCTGGTTCAGCTAACCCCTTATCTGGTGGCCTTATCAGCATCTCCGCCAGACATTAACCGGCTTGGCGAAGCTAAAGCCCTTATTCGCCACATTATAGAACTCGACCCGCGTCTTGAACCCGGACTGAAAGAGAAATTGCCCTGGCTGTTCTAAACAGCCTGCAAGGCAGAGAGGAAAAAAATGGCTGAAGAAGAAACCATTGTCATAACCAAACGAGATCTGCGTGACCCCAAAGTGGAAGACATGCTGATAGCTCATCAGGCGGCTCGACGTCAATTGACTCCTGCAGAGAGAGCGCCAGTCGAAACCGCGTTCTGGTTGAACCCGGTTTTTTACACCGCTGCCGCCGGACTGGCCGGCGCTTTTCTTGCCTGGGCACTGTTCGAACCCTTCATTACCTCACCGGGCTCATCTGAAGAGCGTGGTTCCGGCATCTTGATGATGCTGGTCGCGGTGCCGGCAATGATCGGTCTGTTTGTTGGCCTGATCGAAGGAATCATGTCCCGAAACTTCCTCAAAGCGATGCGATGCGGCGGTATCGGCGTCGGAATTGGCTTGGTCTGGGGTATCGTCGGTACGATGATCGGTGGTTTCGCAATGAACCTGGTCAAAGCTTTTGGTCTGCCTTTCTTTCTGAGAAACATGCCTTCAGAGCAACCGAATCCAGCTGACCCACTCGCTTTCTTAACCCCTGGAATTCTTTTTGTACTGATCAGCGCCCGAGCCATGGCCTGGACAATAGTCGGCGCCGGCATGGGGGTTGGACCCGGCATTGCCCTTAAATCCAAAAAACTCCTTCTTAATGGTATGGTCGGCGGGCTTCTTGGCGGCTTCCTCGGAGGATTGCTATTTGACCCGATCGGCTTTTCGCTTACGAAGCTCGGCTTTGCTGACTCTGGCGGAACCAGCCGTATGATCGGTTTCTGCATCATTGGTTTGATGGTCGGAGTTTTTACCGGTCTGGTCGAAAATCTGACCAAAGACGCCTGGTTGATCATGAAGACTGGCCCACTCAGAGGCAAACAATTCGTTATCTATCATAATCCAACCATTATCGGCAGTTCACCAAAATGCGATGTCTACATCTTCAAAGACCCTGCCGTCGAACCGCATCATGCTGAAATCAAACAGGTGGGCAGCAAATTCGAGGTTATCGACAAAAACAGCCCCCAGGGAGTTTTTGTCAACTCACAGAGAGTAGCCAGAAAGGTTCTTGAAAAAGGCGATGTCATCATTATTGGCGAAAGTCTGCTTGAGTTCCAGCAAAAGGAAAGATCATGAACACCCTCAGACCTGGCGCTAAAGCCGGAAAAACACAGCGTACGGTAAATGTCGGCAAAAGAGTACAGGTCGACCCTGTTTCGCCATCTGCCGAACATATTGGCAAAACCTGCTCAACCTGTGGCACAGGTATTATGCAGAGTGACACCATTGTCTTATGTCCCGAATGTTCGCTGCCCTACCATTATGATTGCTGGAAGGAAATCGGCGGTTGCGGCACCTACGGTTGCGCTGCGGCCCCCGTAACCGTGGCCAAAGAAGCAGTTCCCGAGGACATTTTCACCCCAGGCTGGACTGCAGAAAAAAAATGCCCCGAATGCGGTTCGAGTATCATTGCCAATGCGCTTGTCTGCAAGGTCTGTAAAGCGACTTTTCCAACCGAACGGCCGATGACCAAAGCCGAGTGGCAAGACAGAATTTATGACGAAAAAGAGCTTGGTAGAGTGAAAACCGCGGTCATTGCCCAGTTTATCTTCAGCACTATTGGCTGCCTCGTTTTCATCATGCTGCCGTTGAACCTTATCGCAGCTTTTACCGACAGCTGGAGCTTCAGAGCCAAACGCTTGCCGCCATCTCTCAAAGTTCTTTTTTATGCTGCAATGGCCATTTCGGTTCTCTGGGCATCGATAGCCGTAATCTTCATTCTTTATTCAATGGTATTCAAATGAACACAAACGGAGATAGAATTATTGTTGACAGCCTTAGAGCCGGAACCGCATGCCCTTCATGCCTGCAACCGCTCAAAGATGGCGAAACCGCATATATCTGCCATAAATGCGGGGCGATGAATCACGATATTTGCTGGCAAAGATGTGGCTGCGGCAGTTATCATTGCCGGGCCGGCAGTTCCAGCCCAATCACTGGCGGTGCTGCTGATATCGTCATAACCAAGGCAGACCTTGAAAATCTCAAAGAGGTCCCGGCCAACAGCAGATACGGTACCGCTGCGATTGCTGATGAACTTCAGCAGCAGCAAAAACAGACCTGGTCACCCCTGGCAATTTTTGCTCTGGTGATAGGCTTGGGCACCCTTGCTATAAGTGTCGTCAACTTTTCAACCGAAAAAGCTTCCGAATACCAGACCGCAGTCTTTCTTCTTTCTCTAGGTGGCTGCCTGGTCTCTGTGCTTGTCGGCGCAATTTCGATCGCAACCTTCCATAATAACAGCACCAGTAAAGGCCTGCTTCTTTCATTCGGCGGAATGGGCAGCGCAATCATCGCTTTATTGCTGACCCTGTACCCGCTGATGAACCCGGAAAACGAACAGGGCGAGCAATTCAAGCCTGACATGAAGCAGATAGGCGAAGCCATTCGCACCGCGGCACCGGCGATCAAAGGCCCACTGATGGCCAACGTCCACATCAAGGCTGGAAGTGGCTTCAGAATGGGCATGGGTTCCGGAATAGCTCTTTGTAACCGTGATGCATTTACCTACATTTTGACCAACGCCCACGTCCTTACGCTCGGTACAAGAGTGAAATCTCTTGAGGAGCTCAAAAGCAAAGCCGGCAGCGTCGAAGTAACCTTTTATTCAGGTGAAACCATGGGCGCAACCCCAGTATGGCTGGCACCAGATGAAATTGATCTGGCCCTGATCAGAGTGAATACCCCATCTGGGTTTGTACCTCAGCTGAAATACCAGCAGGGCCGTTCACTCACCATGGGGCAGCGGGTTTTTGCCATCGGAAATCCCATTGGCCTCAACTGGACATACACCGACGGGGTAATTTCTGCTCTGCGCAAAAATCGCCACGGTTCAAGAGAAATTACCGTTGTCCAGATGCAGACTCCTCTCAATCACGGCAATTCCGGCGGCGGTCTCTACGACCTCGAAGGCTATCTGATTGGAGTTAACACCTGGATATACGCAAAAACCGCCACAGAAGGCCTTAATTTTTCTATTGCAATTGACGAATTTTTCCAGCTGCTCGAACCCGAATGGCTTGAACTGCTTGCCCTTTCCGGAGCCGGCCAGCTGGCTGAAAAGGAACCCAATCGATGAGTATTAGACACCGACGCTTACAGTCAGACTACGAAAAAATCGTTGCTACCTTCAATGAGGAAAGTCGCATTCACATCAAGGCCGTTACCGGTCATCCACCGGAAAAATATCAGATTGAATTTCTGATCAACAGCCTGGTAATGCAGCCAGACGGCGCAGTTAAGGTTAAAAACAACCACATCGCCGAAATCTATCTGTCGGCTTCTTATCCGCGTCAACCTCCCCAGTGCCGCATGCTCACTCCGGTCTTTCACCCAAACATCGCACCACATGCAATTTGTATCGGAGACCATTGGGCGGCAGGAGAATCGCTTCCCAATCTTATCGTTCGTATCGGTGAAATGCTGTCTTACCAAAGCTACAACTTGAAAAGTCCCCTGAATGGTGAGGCGGCAAAGTGGGCCGGTCAAAATGGCAATCGCTTTCCTATAGATAAATTCGACTTTTCCTCCTATTACAGCGCCAGCGACAAGGTCTTGTCTGAAGCCCAGGCAGAAACTATCGACGAAAACAGTATCATGAACTGCGCCAACTGCGGAACCGCCGTGAAAGGCTCAGAAATTATCATCTGTTCTTCAAAGCATCCGGTTTGCGCCAGTTGCGCTATGACCTGCTCAGTTTGTGGTCGCCAGATCTGCCTGAAATGCCTGACCAGCACATGTGCTATTTGCTCCAAGGTTGTCTGTGCCCACTGCCATTTCAAATGCAACTCATGTAAAATTGACCTTTGCAGCAACCACACATACAAATGCCACATCTGCGAAGCTCCGGGTTGCCAGGATTGCACCATCACCTGCGCTGCTTGCGGCAAACCCACTTGCCTCGATCATATTCGGCAAATTCAGCAAACCAACGATTATCGTTGCTCGAAATGTTGTCCTTGATTTTTTTGTATTTTTTTACATATTGATTTTTTGAGATTTTTTCGGAAAGGCGGAAGATTAAAATGGCCAGTGTTTTTTGTAATAAATGCAGCGAAGAAATTGAAATACCAGAAGGGCGACGCTCGCCATTTATAACCTGCCCAAAATGCCGCGCCGCCGTGCCGATCGCCAACATGGGAAGCTCTCCACCTGCCAGACCGGCAGCTCCAAGAGCCCCTGCTCCTCCGCCAGCAAGACCAGCAGCACCGCCAATGGGTGCAGCACCCGCAGCTCCGCCGATGGGTTCGATGCCGTCTGCCCCGCCTCCGGCACAGGCTCCCAACGGCATGGATTCTCTTCCAGAATTGATGAAAGCCAACAAAAGAGTCGCCGGCCAACCGTGCGCTGTCTGTGCCCGGCCAATCAATCTCGGCGAGCAGATCCATAACTGTCCGAACTGTCACTCGATCAATCATGATGCCTGTTGGCGACAAAGCGGCGGCTGCACTTCAATTTCATGCAGAAGCCCCCAGGCGGCGGCAAGACCAGCGGCGCCCGCAGCGGCTGGCGCAGTATATGAACCGCCTCCCCCGGCGCATGGAACCGGAGCACCCGCTGCGAACATGGTTCCCTGTCGCTGGTGCAAAGAACCGATTATGCGCGGCGCTAGAAAATGCAAGCATTGCAATGAGTTCCAGCGTGACGAAGACCGCGAAACAAACAACAAGGTGACTCAGGATGAAGAAGATCTCTCAGTCACCGACTGGATCGGGGTTCTTTGTTGCCCGCTGATCGCCTTCATTCAGGGCATTATTTATACCGCTCAGGGTCGCTCAAAAGGTAAGCGCCTGATGCTCTACGCTGCAATTGCCATGTTCCTCGGCGCATTGGTAAAAGCCGGCGGCAACTGATTCCGGCAACCTCCTCATGACAACTGAAATTACAGCAGAAACAATGCTTGAAGAATCAGACGATACTATTGAAAGGCGTTTTCGTTCACATCAGATAACTCAGCTGGTCTTCGCTCTGGTGATGGTTATTCTGCCTTTCTTTCTCGCCCCGGCCTATCCAGGCGAAGACAGGGTTGCGATCTGTAACTGGCGTGTGCCGGCATTGTGCCCGCATCAGCTTTTTTACAACCAGACCTGTCCCGGCTGCGGGCTGATCCGGAGTTTTACCGCCTTCGCCCATGGGCAATTCACTGAGTCCTACAACTACCACCGCCTTGGCATTCCTCTTTATTTTCTAATTCTGATGCAGATTCCTTTACGTCTCTATCTTTTGAAAAAAGGACCAGAAAAGCTTTCTGGTCGAGTTAACGCGCTTCTGCAATGGCCGATCCCGATTACTATTGCCGCCCTGATAATAAACTGGCTCATCCCCTAAGGCATTTTTACTCAAGCAAAACTCCATTCATGTTTGTGAATCTTTTCTATTGCCTGATCTTTCAGGTATTGTAAAATAAGAGAAAAGTTCATTGATTTGGATCAACAATGAGATTGAAGGAAAAATTTCTGCTGCTTTTTAATCGCAGGCTTTTGCTGGCAATTAGCGTAGCATTTTCTGCTTTTCTATTTTTCAGCCAAGGGGCCCCAACGATAATCGGAGCAGAAAAGAAACCGGTTGTAAAGCACGAATGGCCAAATCGGCCAGTCGAGCTTGATCCTGACAAAGAGCCGGATTACCGAATGGACTTCAAATTCTACACGGGCATGTTTGTCGAGATGATGACTGCTGATATTCGCAACGGAAAACTCTATAAGATTTTTCGCGGCAGTCCGGGCTACATTGGGCACTCCACGGTTTATTATTTCGAAAATGATCGTATAGTTGGGGTTGTCTCAAAAGGTTCACCGGCCGTTGAAAATTACGGCATGGGAAAGCGCATGATTTCAGTGCGCCCTCAAGACCTCGACATTAACCGGATTCTTTTGCGCAAGGGCAAAATTGTTTCATGGGTGAAAAGAGACGGCCAACCTCTTCCTTTTGCCTACCAGACATTTAAAGCCCAGGAACGTTCGCTTAAGGAACTTGAAAAATATTACACAAATCTGGTCAAATACCGAGAGAGCTGGACCTTAGAAAAATCCCACCAGGATGCCGTTTATCATCCGGTATTACAGGCGCTGCACTGTGGAAACGCCTCTGAGGCTCACAGATTGTTCGCGCAGATTAAAGTCGCTTCGGCAAGCCCGGAACTTTTTAACCAGATTGCCATGTTGTCCGTAGAGAGCAATAATTCTGAAATGCTGCAACTTGCACTTCAGTCGAAGTTCGAGCCTAAAAGCAAGACGGCCATAAGAACTCTTTGTCTTGCTTCGTGGCTGGGCTATTTCGACATGGCAAAAGCACTGATTGATTCTGGGGTTCCGGCAGATGTCAAGGATTATGACGAGCATTATCCAGTTGAATATGCCATTTGCAGTGGGAACTTACCATTATTTAAATTTTTGTTTGATAAAGTATCTCTAGAAAAGCGCGATCCTTATTTTCTGCGCGAGTTCAGTTATAGTCTAATGTTGAAAGCTTCAACATTTGCAAGACTGGAAATTGCCGATGCCTTATTGGAGTATGGTTGTCACACACTTCTTAAAGACTTTCAGGTGGCGAGGGTCTTATGTGCAGCGGCAAGCGGTGAAAGCGAAAAATTCTTCAAATTTTTACTTGAATCCAGATTTAAAGCGAAACTTGACGAGCAATCGTTGCAGGCTGCTTTAAGATCGGCGGCGATGGCAGAAAACGTTAAATCAGTAGAAATACTTCTTGGACTTGGCGTCAATCCTGACAGCCCTGACGATGATAAAAAAACGACTTTGATGCTGCTTCTCTATCGTTCAAATTGCTCCGCCAAAAGCAAAGAGATTATCAGAATGCTTATTGCAGCCGGTGCAAACCTTCAAAGCAGTGACCGATGGGGCAAAACGGTTTGGCAATACGCGGCCCATCAAAAAGACCAGGAAGTGCTGGGCATGATTCTTCCCCCGTCAGAAGAAGATACCGATGACTCTCTTGCCATCGCCTTTGAAAAAGCCGCTGAAAACTACAATTTTCCTGCCATGGAGCACATTTTACTGAATCATCCCGATTTTAAACTCGAAAATCAAGGCAATAAAGCTTTTGCAAGCAGCCTTAAGTTTAACAGGATCCAGGTAATCGACTGGTTTTTCCGCAGGGGTTTCGATCTGCAAAAGGCATCAATAAAAGCGCCAATGACCATTTACCTGAAAAATATTGATAAGTATTCGAGTTGGAACGAAGAGAACATTCTAAGTTTGCTATTGGAAAACGGCGCTCAGGTAAATGAAACCGATGAAATTTTTGCCAGCGCCCTTGATTATATGTGGCTTAGCAATTGTGAATGGAAGAATGAGGGCATAGCTTTTCTTGAAAACGCCGGAGGCAAAGATTCCTTTGTTGCAGCAATTCTGCAAGGAGATATCGATAAGGTGCAATCATTTACCAACCTTAAAGAACGTTTGAAAATCAAAGATAAAAGAGGCAATAATCTCCTGCATTTATGTGCCCGGGAAGGCCAGGCGAAATTGATCTCTTACCTGGTTGAAGCAGGTATGCCGGTAGATGAGAAAAATGATGATTTAAAAACGCCGCTGTGGCTGGCAATTGAATTCGACCAGCTCGAAGCAGCAAGAGTTCTGCATGACAAAGGAGCGCAAATTGATGCTCGCAACGAAAATGGAGAAACCATACTATACGAAGAGGTAAAAACAGCTTCTCCGCAAGCAGTGGAATTTCTCTTAAAAAACGGCGCCAGCCTGTTCCCGAAAACAAAACATCGCTGGTCTGGACCAGTAATTGGCAGATTACTTTGCAATCCCGGCTTTGAAAAAAGGACTGAAGTGGCTGAAATTCTTTTAAAATACGGAGCACAGGTAGATTCTCCCGACCATACGGACTCGATGCTTCACAATGCTGCAAGCATGGATTGGAAGGAAGATGTGGTCTGGTTATTGAACCATGGAGCCAGGATCAACGCCCTGAATGAAAAGGGTCGCACGCCACTCGACTCTGCCCTTCGTTTAAAGCGGTTTGAAATGGCCGATTTTTTGAGATCATTGGGCGCTAAAACTGCAGAAGAACTAAACAAATAGGTACAAAAGGATCTTTGAATTGCCATATTTGAATTTTTGTTGGTTGACAAATTGTTAGAGTATCAATATAATTCAAACGGTAAATTTAATCTGAAAGAAACGGAGGAAATGAGTATGCTCATCAATACATTTGCAAAAAACCAGTCATTTGCCTTCGTTTGCACCCCTTTTCGTCGCTGAATCAGAATTATTTCGAGCGGGTTGCCTCACGAAAGGCAACCCGCTTTTACTTTTTCCCGAAATCTGTGCTTGCGCAAGCCACCGGAGACTTAGAACAGGAGACAAGAAACATGAATATTTCAGGAACACCCAAAAGCTGAATTTCATCCCGTTCCCCGGGCCTAAGGCCTAAATGAACCAAATGGTAACAAATTATGCAGAATAACAGTAAAACCTCAGTATTAAAAAGACTTCTGCCGTTCTTCAAACCACATCTCGGCAAACTCGCAATCGCGCTTGTTTCCATGGTGGTCGTTACCGGTGTTCATCTGGCCAGACCAATGATTCTAAGAACCATCATTGATTCTGCAATACCACAGAAGAACATCGAAATGGCAGCATATCTCGCCGGAACCTTCATTCTGCTGCTGATGCTTGGCGCAAGTGCCATGTACATCAGAGTCAGACTGATGGCAAGCCTTGGTGCCGAAGTTGTCGCTGAAATAAAGCGGCAGCTTTTCGGGCACATTCTCGGCCAGGGTATGCGCTTTTTCGATCTGAACCAGACCGGAAAACTGATTACCAGAACCGAATCAGATGCGAACCAGCTTAAGTCGCTGTTCACCCAGTCGACTGCCCAGCTCTTTGCCAGCACAATGCTGATCATCGGCACAATAATCGTTCTCTTTCGCGAAGATCGAAACATAGGAATGATCGCGATCGTTTCGATGCTGCTGGTCGGAAGCATGCTGTTCTTTTATCTGAGCTACATTCGTGGCCTCTACACGAAAGTGCGCGAAAAAAACAGCCAGCTTACCGGCTACCTGACTGAATTCATTCAGGGCGTGCCATTGATCAAGGTGCATGGACGCGAAGAAGACATCAAGCAGAATATGCACAACTATAACAAAGAGAAAGCAGACCTTGAATGCAAAGCCGCATTCATTGAATACACCCTGTTTTCTTCAACCTTTCGCTTCTGCACCGAAATCGGCGCGATTCTGGCACTGTTCGCTTACTGCAGCACCCGCGTCTATCAGGGAACCATGACCGTGGGAACCCTGGTAATGTATATCGAGCTACTGCGACAGTTCTTCAGACCGCTCGAATACCTGGTTGAAGTGCTTGCTCAGCTGCAGTCTGCGTTGGCTGCCGGCATTCGAGTGTTTGACATTCTCGATACCGTACCTGCGGTTGTCGATAATGGCCAACCGGCACCAGGCCTGAAATTGCAGCAAAAGCTAGAATTCGCAGATGTGTCTTTTGCTTACGATAATGAAATTGTGCTCAAAAATGCCAGCTTCACTATTCCAAAAGGCAAACAGATTGCCATTGTCGGAGCTTCCGGCTCAGGCAAAACGACCTGTATCAACCTTCTATTGCGCTTCTATGATCCCAGCAGCGGAAAAATATGCGTTGACGGCGTTGACATCAAAGAATTCAGCCTGAATGACTGGCGAAATCACATCGCTTTGGTTCTCCAGGAAATATACCTGTTTCCCGGGACCATAATGGAAAACCTTAAAGCTTTCCATACCGATGTCGACGATGAAACGGTCATCAAGGCAGCAAAAGAGCTAGGCGCCCATGATTTCATCATGAGACAACCGAAGGGTTATGAAACAGTGCTTGCCGAGCGTGGTGCCAACCTCTCTTACGGTGAGCGGCAGCTGCTTTCTTACACCAGGGCACTGGTCAAAGATCCTGACCTGCTTATTCTCGATGAGGCAACCTCATCGGTTGACGTCATAACTGAGCGCGAGCTACAGGCATCGATGGAAAAGCTGATGCAGGGCCGCACCTCGATTGTGATTGCCCATCGGCTTTCGACCATTCGCAAGGCAGATAATATTCTCGTTTTTGCAAATGGCAAGCTGATTCAGAGCGGCAATCATGAAGAGCTTATCAGACAAAGCGGAAACTATCGTGAACTCGTGCTCATTCAAAGCACCGGCGGCGTTATTCCCGACATTGAAAACAGCGCCACCGATGCAGAAGTTACAGGAGCTGTAGCATGAAACAACTAAACGAAAAACAGCTCAGACACAGCAGAACCTACTATCTGAAATGGATCTGGAACGAATACCGGAACCACAAAAAGATGATTCTGTTTCTGCTGGCTCTGACGGTTCTGTCGACCCTGGTCGCAGTGTTGTTTCCCATGGTATTCAAATACATAATCGATACGATGGTCGAAGGTCTGAAAAAGTTTCAGGCCGGGCAAATCAGCATAGATACCGCGAAAGCGGAACGCAACAAAATGCTGTTGATGCTGTTCGCCATGGGTCTGGGGCCGATTTTCGGCGGCATGTATCCGTATTTTCGCGCCAAAATGAATGTGCATTTCGAAATGTATTTTCGCGAAAAGTTCTTTGCCGAAATTCTGGCGAAAGGGCATAAGTTCTTTCTCAAATTCAGAACCGGAGACCTGGTAACCCGTTTGACCGAAGACATTCGCACCTGGCCACCAGGTCTGGCATGGTTGTGCTGTTCTGGCATCTTCAGAGCAGTCAACTCAGCGAGCGTCATCTTCTTCTGTCTGGCGACCATGATGTATCTGAACTGGAAACTGGCACTGCTGGCATGTATACCTCTGCCGATAATGCTCTATATCTTCATGAAGCTCGAAACCCAATTTGGCGAAAGCTTCAAAGATCTTCAAACCGGCATGTCTGAAGGAAATGATTTTCTTGAAGCCGCCTATTCTGGCATCAAGATCATCAGCTCCTTCAATGCCCAGCAGCCGCAGCGACGTCTGTTCGCTGAGCATCTGAAAAAGCGCATCGCTCAGGAAGTGCGCGTTGACTCGCTCTGGGGTATGTTCATGGTCTTCTTTGACTTTTTGAACTACGCCGGTGAAGTGTTGGTATTGCTATTCGGCGGTATCATGGTCATCAGAGGCGAACTGACATTGGGCGCCTACTACGCTTTCTTCAGCTATCTCGGTATGATCATCTACCCGCTGATGGATATTCCGATGCTGCTGGTCACCCTGACACAGGCCTGTGTCGCCATCGACCGCCTTGAAGATCTCGAAAACGCTGAACGAACATGGCAGGAACACGACGCCGAGGGCTGTCAGCTGGTGTCTCAGCTCAACAGTGTTGAGTTCGTAGACGTCAGCTTCAAGCACAGTCTGGTTGAAGAGGGTGATAATGACAAAGAGCCTTTCGCCTTTAAAACCCTGAGCTTCAAGCTCAACCAAGGGGAAAAGGTTGCCGTCGTTGGTCAGATCGGCTCAGGCAAAACAACGCTGCTCAATCTTCTTTCGGGCATGCTCAAGGCAGATTCGGGCAAGATTCTGGTTAACGGTATCGATCTCGATGAAATAGACAAACAATCGTTCCGTGAAAAAATCGGTTACATTCAACAGGAACCGGTAATTTTTTCGGAAACGATTCATACCAACATCGACTTCTGGCGCGGCAATGCTGAAGCTCTGGTACAATCATGCGCCCGGCTGGCTCAGTTCGAAGGCGAAGTTCTCGCCTTCCCGAACGGTTATTCTGAACCGGTTGGTCAACGTGGCGTCACCCTCTCAGGTGGTCAGCGGCAACGCCTGTCGATCGCCAGGGCTCTGGTCGGTCGGCCTCAGCTGCTACTGATGGACGACATCACCGCCAGCCTCGATGCGGCAAACGAAAAGCGCTTGTGGCAAGACCTTGCCAAAGAGTATGGCAGCATCACCTGCCTGATCGTCACGCATCGCATGGCCACGGCAATGATGGCAGACCGCATCATCGTTCTCGATGAGGGGCGCATCGCCGCCATCGGCACTCACGATGAGCTGATGCAGACCAGCGCCAAATACCGCGAACTGGCCCACGCTTAATAGCAAAGGGGCTGCCAATTAAAGGCAGCCCCTTTTTTCATGATTATTCGACTGGCGGATTCTGGAATGAAAATGAATGACACTCTTAAGACGCTAGAAGTTGGGATCGGGTTCGTCAACGATGACAAATTCAGCCTGTGAACCTTTCTTTTGCAGAAAAAAGAAAAGCTTTCTTTTAATGTTGCCTGAAAAATTCTCGGCAGGGAAAATTTTTTCGAGTGATGCGCTCCATGCCTCAGGCAGCTTCGTCTTTGTATCGAATTCAAGACCGTAATTAGTATATCTGAATGGGTCGATCATTTTTACCTTTATTTGCTGGTTTACATCTGGCAGCTTGAATGCTTGTGCAAGAATTTTCCCCGGCGCTGAGCTTATATTCATCGCAAACTCGGCAATTACAAGCATCTCTTGTTTGGGAAACCAGTAGCCGTTGACATAAACATAGCTATCTTTTTCAGCCCGAAAGCTGCCCCGAAAAAACAGGGGGAAATCGAGAGGCCCCGCATCAGACAACTCAAGACCGAGAATTGCATAAAGTCTAAGCAACAACGGCAACTGGTATAAATCTGGCAAACCTTGATTGGAAACGTACCCAGACAAAATGTTGTTCGCAGCGCTTGAGTAGTATTTACCGATATTCCTCTGCAAATTATTCACATAACAAGAATCTATCTTGCCGCCACTAAAACGTTCCAGCTCTTTTATAATCATCAATGCCGCTTTGTTAAGCTCGAGCAATTCTCTTCTCTTCCCATCGCCATCCAGACGGTTTCCGCCGGCAAAACCAAGTTCATAATTTGGACCATATCTGTAATCACTGAGAATAAACTTCCAGTCAAACTGAGTAACTTTTAAAGCCTTTTCTCTTTGAGGCAGCCAGAAAACAATGACTTCTCTTCTTGAGAAACTGCCCCCCCTAAGAATTAGTGAAAAGTCCTTTAATTCATCCTTTTCCTCGAACCACAATTTTGAAGGTAATTCCTTTACAGGATCAAAATTCGAAGCTTTGCCGGCCTCCCCTTCCTGATTGAATCTCAGGATCTTTGCTTCCTGCATGAACAGCAAAACCGCTCCAACGGCATCTGGATTGTTTATCAAACTAATTTTATGGCCTTCAATGGCATAGAACTCTCTTAGTTCATGATTAACTCCCATTTCACCAATTAAAGCGATATTTGGTGATTCCGGCCTGTTAAAAAATATAAAAAAGCCTCTATTGAACGAAAATCTCGGTAAGCAATCAAGCCTCGGACTGTCTTTGAGACTTTCAATGATTGAATCGACGATATCTGCCGGCACTGAAGAATCTTCGGAATGATATCTATTACCGGATGGCTCAAGATTGCTCAACAGATTACTCCAGTATTCAAGCTTGTCTGAATTTGCTTTCCGGCAAAACAGTCCGGCCACGATTCGATTGAACTCGAATTTAAGCCTGGATTTTGGAACCGTTTTGATCGGTCGCTCCATCACTTTGTACAAATTATCCAAATCAGGATAGGGAGCCAAAAGATTACCAAAATACCTTTGCTTTTTTATTCTTTCACAGGCTTCTCTTGCAAGTTCAACCTGTCCAAGTGCATACATACAACTGGCATGGACAATCAACCCGCTTGCGTCAACAGGAAACGGAAATTCTTCCTCGAGCCAGGCACTTGAAAGTCGACTTTTGTTATTTTCACCCTGCGATGCCTCAACCAGTATTTTCAGCTGCAAAAGTTTCTTTTTTAAAGGAATCTCCAAATAGCTCTTTTTTCTGTTAGCAAGCCTGGCATAGTAGCGATAAAGAAGTTGTAAATCTGCAACAGGCCTACGGGCAACCATGAGAGCATAAAACAAGCGAATAACCAGAGAATCTTCCAATGAAGTGCCAATGCATAATTTATGAACTTCCAGAAGCTCTTTAAGGTTGCCCGGATCGGTCGGGTCCAGATTAAAAGCATTATTAATGCGATCTATGACAGAATAAGCTGCCAGCAAAGGATGATTGGCCCCAGCTATGCCATTAGAGTAGCGCTCTGGTAAAATTTTCCCAGCCGAAATTCTCGCTATAGAGCAAGAGGCGTAGTCATCGTTTTTCCAACAGTCCTGGTTTTTGAAATTCCTTTGGGCAAATTGAAGAAATGCCTCTACCGCAGGCGAAGTTTCTGCTGCAAAAGCATGAAAAAATAACCCTGGAACAGAAAATAACAGAAAAAAAACTAATTGTTTACTACTAAAATTTTTCAACCCTTTATCACCTGTATCTTCTTAAATCATTGTTTAAAAAAAACAGTAGAAAATCTCAAACAAAAAACCAAAGTTCCATCCAAAGTTCCATTCTAGCTGGCCTGCAAATATTATAGGGCATATCATTTCCATCAAGAAGCAAAATCTTGCCTTTTTTACGAACACTACATGAAAAGAAAAAAGCAATCGCCGGGAATTCTAATTTAAAATTCCCGGCGAAGGCTTCAGAAGTGAATAAGTTTTTTACTTTTGCGCAGGCAATGTCTGCGATGCCGAGTTCGAAGATGAGCTTGAAGAGGCATTATTAACGCATGAACCGTCACGTTTTCTAAGTCTCAGCTTTTTACCATTACCCTGGCCGTTTTGCGGGCCTTTGCGCTGACCTTTGCCCATTTTTGCGTTGCGGTTTTTGCGAGCTCCGGCTTTGGCGCCGAATCCGGTGCCGTCCTGGGGTTTGGGCTTGGTTCCATCGCCGTAGCCGCGACCAGTACCGTCACAGCTAGACGGTTTTTGCACCTGAGTAGTATCAGAACTTGAAGTTGTCGAAGTCTGGGTTACGGCGCTGCTCTGATCTGTTGGCAGAGCGCTGCTGTCTTGCGCCATGAGCGCGGCCACACCAATTACCAGGAACAGAACTGAAAGAACGATCATCATTTTACTTTTCATACTCGCTTCTCCTTACTTTGATTTGATTTATATGCTGCGTCCGTATCTGTAACGATACTTTTTGCCATTTTCATCCGAAAGTTCAACTGAACCATCTTCTGACCAACGACCGATAAATACTTCCGAATTATCGCGCACCACAGTCAAACTACCGTCATCGAGTTCGGTGACCCGCAAAATCATTCCTGATCTGGTATTCTTTAAAGTTACCAGAGGCTCTTCAGCAGTAGCGCCAAAATTTGCCTGCCATTCGACACCATCAACAACAAAGCTACCGATTTCGCCAGATACCGGCGCCGGAGTTTCAATTACAGAGCCATTGCCGCGGGTAATGCGAATAGCACCGGTGTCAAGCTTTTCGACGTTGGCCTGCTCTGTGCCAACCTGAAGAGAAGAGTCTCCAACAAGGGCCACGCAGGTTCCGGTTCCACGACTAAGTCCTAATCCTTCGCCACGGTTTTCAGCCCTATAGAGGCGGTTCCGATATCTAACCGCACCAACTGAGCCCAGGGTTGAGGCAAGAATCTCGGGAGCGGTAGCATCAAGAGTTTCTGCTGCCATGATCCGGTCAAGCAAAAGACTGCTTTCTACTGCAGCAATCTCGTCATTTGTTGCAACGGCTTCACTGAAGTCAGAGCCTCCACCATTCGTGGCACAACCCGTGAAAGAAACCGCAATCAACACAGTCAGAAGAAAAGAAACTAATTTTTTCAATTTGAACCCTCCGATTCACTTTTAAATTTGTTGCAAATAATAGGTGCAACACCCGTGCCAACTTTGGATTAACTTACGAAATTTCTCTATTAAAGAGGGTTTCAAGCCAAGCATCCCAAATTTTTAACTTGCCAGGCAAAAATAAGGTGCAATATTTTGCACTGTGCAAATGCAAGATTTTGCATCTTTTCCAATTCAAAAGATTTAGATTGAATGTAGAAAAAACTCCGGCGCCTCTCTATCTGGACGGACCAATTAAGACAGATTGAAATCATTTGTCCTGGAACAGAAATTGCTGTTTATTTTATTGGTTCGATCGTCTTATCATGAAACAAAAGGAATTGGCAGGAAGCAAATGAACAATTTCAACCGTAAGAAAATGCTGGCAACAGCTCTAATTGCTATTTCTGGCATTTTTGTGTTTCTGATATCATCCTGGAATGCGCGACAGGCCCAAATTTTACTCAACTGGGCCGCTGAACGAGAAGGAAAAAATGCTTTCACGCGCCTGGTTCACGAGAATGGCATGAGCCCGGGAATTCTCTTTCGCAGTCCAGATCTTCTAGCACAGCAAATAGCCAGTGACAGCACAATTATTGCTGCCGGCATGATGGTCGGTGACGAAGTAATTGCCAGCTATAGCACCAGTCCGCAAAAATATGCTGAAAAAATTCTGCAAAACCCGCCAATGGGCACAACCATATTGGATTCAGAATTGACTCTCTACCGAAAGTCATCTGGGCCGGGCTCTGGGCACGGTGGCAGATGGCAGGGTTCTGGCAATGGCCCGCCATGGATGCGCAATTCCCCAAGTCTGGAAAATGGAAATACTGAAAATCGCATCAGCTTTTATTTGGTCTTTGCCGGTCCAGATCGAGCTCTTATAGCCCCACTGATTTATCAGAAATACCTTTGGCCAGTAGTTTGGCTACTTCTATCATTGCTATGGGGAATAATACTGATAAATCAGAGCAAGCTTGCAGAGCTGCAGCAACAATTGCAAAAGGAATCCCATCTGGCCGCGATTGGTAAAATGTCGGCGCGACTCGCACATGAAATAAAAAATCCGCTTGGTGCAATCAGAGGAATGGCTCAGCTCCTTGATAAAAAACTGACGGAGCAGGCAGCGTTGCGCAACATGACTCAAACCATAGAAAAGGAAACTTTCCGTCTCGAAGAGCTTACCAGAAGCATTCTAGATTTTGCCAAACCGGCAGAACTTAAACCGACGGAAATGAATTTCAACACTGTTGTTTCGGATGCAGTCAGCTTGTTTGCCCTGCAGAATTCCAGCGCAAAAATTGAAACCAAACTACCAGAACATCCAGTTTTTGGCCTTGGGGATGAAAATGCCATCAGGCAAATACTGTTAAACCTTCTGAAAAATGCAATTGACGCGAGTCCAGAAGATATCCCCGTATCCATTGGACTGTCAGCAGGAAATTCCGGGCTGACCATCCGAATAGTCAATGCCGGACAGCTTGATGACGAAGTAAAAGAACATTTATTTGAACCTTTTTTCTCAACCAAAATTCGCGGATACGGCCTCGGGCTGCCAATATGTCTCAAGCTGGCACGCCAGCTTAATGGCGTCCTGACGTTAAAAAACCTTGATTGCGAACAGGTTGTCGCCGAACTTTATCTGCCGGGAAGTGAGCAACATGAACAAGACCAGTAAAGCTACAATACTAGTCGTTGACGATGAAGAATCTTATCGCAACATGATTTCTGCAGTATTGGAGGATGCCGGCTATGAATCAATAATCGCGGAATCGGGAAAATCAGCGCTGGAAATAGTCGCCCGCCGTCAGATCGATACCGCAATTCTTGACTTGATGATGCCGGGCATGGATGGGCGCGAGCTGATGGCTCGTCTGAAAAAAAAACTACCTGATTTGCCGGTCATTTTTCTAACCGCGCACGGATCGATTCCATCTGCGGTTGAAGCCATAAAGGAAGGCGCAGCCGATTATCTTACCAAGCCCCTGCCTCATGTGGACGATTTGCTTATCACGGTAAATCGCGTTCTTGAACTTCGACAGCTCAAGCTCCAGAACCAAATCCATTTCGCCGCCCGCAAAAAACAGGATCCTTTTCCCTGTGCCTCGCCAACCATGAAAAAAATTCTCGAAACGGCCGCAAAAGTGGCCGCCACCGACGTAACCGTACTCATTACCGGTGAATCCGGAACCGGCAAGGAACGCATGGCGCAATTCATCCATCTTAACGGCAAGCAGGCTGAAAATGAAATGGTTGCAGTAAATTGCGCCGCCATTGTCGAAACGCTTCTTGAAAGTGAACTATTTGGCCATGAAAAAGGCGCTTTTACCGGAGCAACGGATAGAAAAACCGGGCGGTTTGAAGAGGCCGTTAACTCAACTCTGTTTCTTGACGAAATTGGCGAAATGTCGATAAATTTGCAACCAAAGCTTTTAAGGGCCTTGCAGGAAAAAGAATTCAGACGCGTCGGGGGCTCTCAGATTATTCGCAGCAACGCCCGTCTAATCGCGGCAACGAATCGGGATTTAAAAGCGCTTTGTGCCCAGGGGCTTTTTCGTGAAGATCTTTTTTACAGAATTTCTGTTTTCACAATGCATATTCCACCACTTCGAGAGCGCCCACAAGACGTTCTCTTTCTGGCCGAAATGTTCATTAGCGAAGCAGCACAAAGATTTGGCAAATCGGTTTCTTCGATGACCCCAGATTTTAAAAATGCTCTGTTAAGTTACGATTGGCCAGGAAATGTTCGAGAACTGGCTAATATAATCGAAGCCTCGGTGCTTCTTTGCGAAAAGCCGGAACTGGAACTTTGTGACCTCCATGGCATCAGATATCATGCCCCTGAAGCGACAAAAGAAGTGGAAGATCCGCTCATTGCAGCAGAAAAGCAGGCCTTGATCGACGCACTGAACAAGTTTTCCGGGAATCGTGAGCAAACCGCCGAGTTTCTCGGCATGAGCAAAAGAAATCTAATTTACAAGTTGAAAAAGCATGGGTTAACCCGAAACAAGCCCTGAATTCAGCAAAAATCAGTAGTGTGGCGGCTTTTCATTTGCGGCACGACCGGGGTCAACCGGTGAATTTTCCGATTTATCACGCAAAGTCTGCAGTTCCAGGCTCAGCTTCGACAAGGCACGCCCTTGCTCGATCACCACATCATTAAGTTCGTCGATATATTTTTCAAGGTAAGTTATACGCTTTTCGAGTTCAAACAGATTCTGTTGTTCCATTAACGATCCTTTTTTCAATTCTCCTGATAACGACCATGGTAACATCATCGTTCATCATTTGCCCATAGCGCCGGCTGAATTCTTGGGCAAATTCATCGAAAATACCTTTGGCTGTACAGCCCTCGACTTCGTGCAAAATTTCAAGAACCGCCTGATGCTCGATGCGCCCACCGGCTAGAACGCCATTAGAAAATAGAACCAAAGCCTGATTTGAAGAAATTTCAATTTTATGAACTTCTCGGGCAACGGTAGATCCAGCTCCCAATGGCCTTGACGGCATTCGAACCTGTTCAAAAGTTTTTTTCAAACAATCAAAAATAATCGGAAAGAACATTCCGGCATTGACCATTTCGATTTCGCCAATTTCAGCATGCAAAGTCAGATATTGAAAGGCCATGAAGCGGCGCTGGCCCGACCTACTGCTGATTTTAAAAAGTCTCTCAAGCTCTTCAACAAGCTTTGCCGGTTGGTTGCTTAAATGCTGTAACTGAAGTAAAGCTGATTTTACAAATGCAAGAATGAGTATAGCCGCTATCCCACTGCCGGCAACATCTCCCAGGACGATTCTATCTGGCCCGTCATCTTCGGCAAGTAAAACCTCCAGATAATCGCCGCCGGCATTGGCAAAGTTGATAGTTCTGGCAAAAATTTCGAAATTAGCACAATTTTGCAAATCATCAGAATTCGTAAGAATTTTTTCCTTAAAAGTTGACGCAGTATGCATTTCTTCGAGGTCTACCAGAGTATTGTTGAAAATTTCAGCAAGATGGCCAAATTCGTCGGTACCAAGATCGGGCAGGCGATAAGCAAATCTGCGCTCTCTTAAGGCACTGATTCCTTTTTGCAGCTCAGACAAGGGCTCGAGTACAGAACCGGCAACGAACATGCCAAGAGAAATGGTCACCAGAAGACTGACCAAAGCAAGACCTAGTAATAGCCTCATTTTTTCTTCGACCCTGGCATCGATATCCTCAACCGGGATCATGCCCAAAAGACGAAAATGCGTCAACTGATTACATTTCAAACCGAAAAGCAGATACCTCACTCCTTCCCAGAAGCAGTAATCGAATTTGCGTGTAGATTTCTGATGAAGCTGCATTGCAAAAGACTTAAGCTTTTCATTTTTCAGCAGTTTTGGCGGAAGGGATTTATTACTACTTTCATTTACCGCCATTACCCGGATACTGGAATCGTTTCTTGCAAATCGTTCAAATGATCTATTCATGAAATTCAGCTGCAGCTCGTTATCGTGCCACAAATAAATGAAAAGATAATCGAAAATATCTTCAGCCCTCAATTTCAACAGACAGATATATGCAGGGTGGCTTTTTGAGCCAACTCCCCAATTCCAGAAACCACCGTCACGTTGAAAGAATTCCTGCATCAACTCAACTGGTTGCTGCTGTGAGAGTGCATCGGCCAAAATTTCAACCTCGGTTCCCATTTTTGCTGAAATTGGCTTGTGATTGAGCAACGCCAGGAAAAATTTGCCTATTTTTTCAATAGCATGCATTTGCTGCTTTTTATGGGGACCCCTTAAAAAATCTTCATTGATCAGATCGATCACCTTGCCATTGCGCATTATGGCCTCATTGGTAACCACTTCTACTGTGGAGCTTCCTACAAGAAAAAGCCGGTAAGGGTAAGGCTGCTGCAGAGACATAAAATCGCGTATCGCCCGACCACTGACTCCATTGTTTTTGAGTTCAACACCCAGTTTTGCCAGGCCTTTTTCAAGACGTATTTTCTGATTTGTGAATTCATTCTCGTAAAGACCATCGATGTCGCGCAAATAAGACATCCCCTTCAGATATGCAGAATTCAAAAGACCGGCCCGATACTGTTGCAAATAGTCGTAGGAGATGACTGAAATGATGTAACCCGGCAAAACATTTGCGAACAAAAACAATAACAACAGCTGACTCTTGAGCATCATTCGGAGCTTCTGCTCTCTAACAAGCAAAAGATAACTTTTATACATCAGAAGAATAATCAGCAAAAGAGCCAGAATGCAGGCCAATGTCATCTGTCTTGAAATCAGATCCTTTTCAAGAGATTTCCTTTTGATTGACGAAATTCCAATCAGGTTCTCATCGATAAAATGAGAAACGAAATAATAATCACCAACATTTCTCAACGCCTGGAAATTATACCTTAGTGTCTCTTTAAAGGATTCTAGCTTGTGGCGGAAATTTTCATCGGAAGCTAATATTTTCTCCTTGAGCAGTACGCCAAGGTTCAGCTTCTGATCTTTATGACTGGCCAACATACGCTCAACCCCGGGGTAACCAGTAAAAATGTCATGATCGAAAAAGACCGCCAGGCCACCTTTTGGAGCAACCTGCAACCATAAAGCCGGTGACTTCAAAGATGCGTCGTTACGAAGCAAAATCTGATGACTCGCCCGGTGACTACGATAAAAATACCGGGGAAAAAAATGTGGGCCAAAAATCCTTCTCAAGTTGTAGTAGACACCTATCGGAACCTTGGACTCTGAACCATATTTTCTGGCATTGAAATCGAGCAGATCGTAATAAGCTTTTTTCCAGTCACCGGGCCATGAATTCAATTTGAAAGAGCTGTAAAAAACCGAACCATTCCTGCGCCAGATTAGAAAATCAGCTTTCAGACCATGATCTGCCAAAAAATCTTCAATTTTTTTCTTCAAAAACTTTGGCTTTTTCGTCGATGAAAAAATTCTGGCAATCTCAGCGGAAATGTAACGCTGAGTTTTAGACGCTAGCGCCAGTTTTTCCAGCTGATCATGAGATTGGCTTTCAAATTCTTTCAATCGCGCATCAAGCTTCAATTCCAGTAAAAAAGCAACGCCGAGAAAAAGTATCAGCACCGGCGGCAAAAATATGGTCAAAACAAGCTTTAACCAATCTCTAAAACCTTTCTGATTAAATTCTGACATTATTCATACCTGATCAGCATGAAGGTAAGGTCATCATCCTGCCTGACCGCCCATTGCCGATTTCCTGCAATAATTTTCTGCCAGAAAGATTCAAGATCTTTATCAAATGATTTTTTTAAAAGCTCGACAAATCTTCTGTAGTCAAACATCTCGTCATCCTGATTGATCGCTTCGATTATTCCGTCTGTATAAAGCACCAGAACATCCCCAGAAGCCAACTGTCCATTCACGATATCATAAGGATTTCGAAGTTTATTGCCCAAGGGCAATCCATTCGCTTCGATGAACTCGACAATGCTGCCATTTTGTTTTATATGCACCGGATAACAGTGCCCGGCGTTGGCAAGCGAAAATTTGCCATTTCTACTATCAATATCCAGGCATTGACAGGTCATCATTCGCCGCAGTTTCTTTTCTTTGAGGTGCAACAACACCTGATTTGCCGCTAACAATGTTTCAGCAGGCGTCTTAAAATTAAGCGAAGTTGATGCCACAACCGCCTTGGCCATTGCCATTATTACTGCAGCAGGAATCCCATGCCCGGCAACATCACCAAAAATAATTCCGATACGCTCCGGCTCGGATTCAAAATAATCAAAATAGTCGCCGCCCATTTTGGTCATGAACAAAGATTTTGCAAAAAGACTGATTCTGGCACTGGAAAACTTTTCTTCAGGAAGCAGGCTTTCCTGAACTGCCGTACCAACCGCCAACTCCTGCAAACCCTCCATTGTAGAGTTGAACGCCGCAGTCAGTTGGCCAAGCTCATCTTCAGCTATCGATTGTATGCGATACCGAAAATTCCTTTGCTGCAGCTGCTCTACTCCTTTTTCCAGTTCCCTGACCGGACCCAGCATATGTGCTGCAAACAAGCGCACAAGCTGCCACAAAACCATCAAAATAATCACACCGACAAGAAAAAGCCAAAATTTGAACCGCGCAATCTGCTCATCGATGAGCGCACCGGGGTAAATACTCATCAAAACCGCTTCCTGCATTTGAGTACCTGCTATTGCACAAAAAAGATAAGTTTTTCCGTTAAGTTCGAATTCATTATCGAAAAATTGCTTTCTTAAAGCGGCTTTATGCAGCATTCTCTGCAGTCTTTTGTTTTCTGAAAATTGTGTCGGCATGACGATGTTCGAATCGATCTCCATCAATGCCAACCTTCGAGGCAATACCTCTGCCTCTATTTTTGAAAATTCTTTTTCAATGAAGGTTCGCAGCATATCTTCACGGCTCCAGATGGCAGCAAAAATTCCCCAACTGTTAAAATTGCGAAAATCACCCAGCAGCTTAAGAAAGGTCCAACTCGCCGACATACCGGTATTTTGCAGGGTTATTTCGTTGAGAATGCTCAAAAAATTAAGATAAATCAAATCCTCAGAGGAAATTGATTCCAGAGTAGACTTGCCTTCCTCGCCACGACGACGCAAATCGTTATTACTGACAAATTCAAGCGATCTGCCAAGGTAATCAACAAAAAAACTGCCGGCAACTTCTGCTCTGGCGCCAGAAAAGGTTATGCGCTGTTTTTCATTTCGATCCAGCAAAAGCATCATGCCAGGCTCAAAACCCTCAGCAAAGGTTTTTAATTCAGCAAGAGCTTCTTCAGTCCATTCCCTTTCCTGAAATCTACGGTTACGTGCATCGATAAATTCATTCAATTGCCGGGCAAATCCTTTTCGAATCGCAGGATAACGGGAATCGATTTCCTTGAGAATTCTGATCGATTCCTGCTGTTGCTCATCTATCATCGCGGCTTTCTTTTCATTGAAATATTCATAGCCGGTAGAAAAGAGAATCAGGGCAGGAATACCATTGGCAAAGAACAGCAGCAGCAAAAATTTGCGCTGAATACTAAGCCTGAAATCCGGATTTCGCAAAAACCAGCAATGAGCAGCAAAAAGAGCAATAAAAAGCCATTTTATCAGACTCGCAAATGCCGCATGGGTAGCAGACAAGACATCTACAATCTTCCCCTGCTTTTCAAGATAGGCAAAAACGATGAGTTCCGGCGAAACCTGGCGAAAAAACAACAGATAATCCTCAATATTTCTAAAACTGACCGCATTCTGCTCAAACTTTTTCGCCTCGATCTTGAATCTGTTGATGACACTGGGCTTTTTTGGCAAACCTGCATGCAAATAATCATTACAGGTAAAATAACCCAGCTTCACCCTAGGGTTGCTTTCGTTGAAATGGCTCACCAGTAAACGAGGACCAATGCGCTGACGCAAAATTCTCGCACTTATAAAAACAGCCACGGAAAAATTTTGCCCCGGATACATCCAGAGTTTTCTTTTATCAACCGTTTCACTAACGGTAATTGCACGGCCGCTGTAAGACGGGCGAAAAAACTCGATCATGAGCTCTGGCAAAAGAAATTGACCGAAGTAACCCCGCAAAAGATTTATTCTTTGCTGAACAACCGGCAAGCTTGCAGGATCAGGCGGAACGACCGTTCTATAATGCTGAAGGATTTCATGGCAGACTTGATACATTGATTTAAGCACATACTGAAAACTTTTTTCTTCGCTTAAATCTTTATTGATCTTCCCGTCTTCATCCCAGACAATGAACTGCAAAGCATCAGGAAAATATTTTTTCAATGCCAGAATTCGTTTTGTTAAAGCTTTATCCGGATTCTCATGCCGATCAGCCAGACTGAAGTTTTTCTGAAAAAGAGCATGGAAAAAATTTTCATCCTGATGCAGGTTTACCAGCAGTTCGAGTGATTCTTCCATTTTGGCGCGACTGGCATTAAGCTGATCGGCCTGTTTATATTCAAAATGGCTGTTGAAGGCAAACCAAAGCAGACACAATGGTAAAAAAAGCCCATAAACTGCTTTTGCCAGGAATAAAGTCAGCTTTTTCAACAACCTACTCTCGTTCTGGAATTTTTAACCTATCGGTTTCCCAAAGAATTATCGGGTAATATGATACGCAAAAATCAGAAGAAAAGGAACTGCAACAGCTCCAGTTTCACATGGAACCGGCATTTCAATAGATTTTTATGAATTCGATCTGAAAGCACAGATCGGTGTTCGGGGGAATTAAATTGCCGGCACCGGTACTACCGTAAGCAAGATGGGAAGGAATTATAGCTTCCCAGGTCTCCCCTTCCTGCATTTGCAAAAGAATCTTTGTCCAGCCTGAAATAACGCCGTTAACCGGAAAAATTGCCGGTTGATTGACTTTGTAGGAGCTGTCAAAAACACGACCGTCCAGAAAAAAACCACGGTAATGAACTTGAACCCTGTCAGTGATTTGTGGGCGCCGACCGGTTCCTTTGCGAACTATTCGATAACGGATACCATCGGCATCGACTTGCATTCCATCGGAAAATTTCTGCATTATTTCAGCTGGAATTAGCTTGTTCAGATCCGGTTCGCTTTTTTCTCCCCAGAAAAAGATGAAGAAAACTGCAACAAAAATGAGAATAATACTTAAATTACGGTTCATATAAACAGACCCTCTACAGAAAGACCGCCTCAACAGGTCTTTCACAGATGTGGAGGCGGTCTGGACAATTATCGGCCGATCAATCAGGCTTTTTCAAACTGATCTTTACCAACACCGCAAGCCGGGCAGACCCAATCTTCGGGAAGATCTTCAAATGCAGTTCCCGGAGCGATTCCATTGTCAGGGTCACCAGCTGCGGGATCGTATTCGTAACCACAAACAGTACAGACGTATTTAGCCATTAGATTTTCTCCTTATTAAAATGATTCTACAACCTTTTGCAGAATTTCAATCTCACCAGCATCGAGCCATTGGTCGACCAGAAAAACATGAATTTGTTTGTCATCGACAAGCGCACTTCGAAAGGATTTTTCACCTGATTCGGCCAATTCTGGGGGAATGGGTGCAAGCACTCCTTCTTTCAGGCGGTATTCAATGTCATCGGCAACAACAGCCATGTAAACCCCGGGTTTAACCGTAAAAATCATTAGCCGCGAATCGTCGGTCGTTTCGTAATTTTTTTCCAGACCTATCCGGTGTCGGACGTTGATCACCGGAACCACCGTACCGCGAACGTTAACGACTCCCATCAGCAAATCAGATTGCTGCGGAACACTTATCAGGGGGCCGGGCATGACAACTTCAGTAACATCTACCGCGGGCACAACAAAAGATTTAGCGGCAAATCTGAACAGAAAAAACTTTTCCATTCTGCCATCGCCATTTCTAGCTCTGCTATTTTCGGCGATTCTTCTGATCAGAGGCAAAATTTGTGACATTTATCTGACTCCAGCAGCGAATATTGCTCAAGCCACACGCCCGCCTGCCTGCACCACCTTTGTTGTCAACGGCTTCCAGCCATTATCAGCAAAAACCTGCAGCTTATTAGAGCAAACTTGATACTACCAGAAAAAACTTTTAGATAAAATACTTTTTTCGAGTTAAAATTCTTATAGAGATAGTTTTTAAGAGGGAAATATGCTTGATATCGCCAGATTGATCGACTGGCTCTCGGGAACCGGCATACAGGAAAAATCATCGTCTTCTTCGCATTCGGAAAGGCGCCAATTCGAGCGTTTGCCATTACAAGACTGCAGCATTTATCTTGGCTCTGATGGCCCATTTCCACTGCTAAACCTTAGTTTTGGCGGTATGCGCGTCGATCTTGGCCGGTATGAAAAACTTGCCGAGCTAAAAATAGGACAGGAATTGAATTGCGACATTTTTCTCGAAAACATTCTGATCAATAATAGAATCATGATTAGAAATTTGGAAAATGGTTTGGCTGGTTGCGCATTTGCAAAGTTTTCGGCCACCGAAGCCAGAATAGTCAATGCTTTCCTCAAACCGAGAATTCTCGGGTTTTCTCTACGTGAGATCGATAACGCCAGACTTAGAAACGAAGATGAAAATTTGCGAATGCGCTGGTTTCAAGGCAAAGACGGCACCCAGATTTTTCTCTGGCAAACCATGTCCGGTGAAAATGTTAAACAGGAATTTTATTTCCTGGACTATTTCATCGGCTGGCAAAATAACCAGGAAGATTTAAAAACCGGCATTATCAAAGAAAGCTCAAAAAAAAGTTTTGGGCGGCTTTCTCCTGAATCCGTAGCCTTTTTCAACATGCCCTCTTATCGCGCCCTGAAGCTCGGCCGAACGATTCTTTCATCTTCCAGACTTCCCGCCGACGCTAAAGACCATCTATTCAAGAGCATTACCAGAGAAGAAAAGCGACTTTACCATCGCTATGTAATCAAAAACAACGAAGTCTGTTTCGCACCCGATCAACAACCTAATCTACTGATCCCGGTTTTAAATCTCAGCTTGCAAGGAATCGCGCTGCTGACCACGCCCGATTTCAGGTTCGATCGCAAGAAACAATTTTCAGGCACTCTTCAATTGGCAACCCGACAGATAAGAGTCTTGTTCAAGCCTGCTTATGAAGAGGCCCATTTTTGCGGTGGCAGCATCGAAGGTGATGATGAGGCAATGCAGAAATTTTCCGAATTTCTCGCACCAAGACTGCTGGCACAATATCTTGAAAAAGTCCCTGCGCCGATTGAAGTTCCGATGAAAACCGGGTCGGGCGTGTCGGTTTCATTGTTTACCGGACTGCACAACACTCACGTCTTGTCTCTTGTTGGGCCAGACGCAAAACTTCTTGGCGGCAGAATAGTATTCATGAATAACATTGTCAGATATCACCTCAATAGCCTGAAATTGTATCGATGCTCAGAAAGCGTTATTTTTCCAGGCGACTGGGATATACCAGCCCATATACTGCACGATGAAAAAGATCTGGATGAACAAGCCCGATATTTCTGCAAAGAGCTTTTGGAAAATTCTCAAGTTGCTGATGCAACCAAAGAAGCATGGCTTGAAGCGCTTTCGTGAAGCAAAAATTGCTGAATCGGCAATTTAGTGATATTCTGTCGAAAAATTATCCCAAACAAGCCGATTCTGGAGGAAATACCAATGGCAAGACATGACGGACGCGCATTTGATCAAATGAGACCGGTTTCGATCGAAACCGGATACGTTAAATATCCACATGGATCAGCCTTGATCAGTTTTGGCGACACAAAGGTTCTTTGCACTGTCCAGGTCGAAGAAAAGGTTCCGGCCTTTGTCGAAAACCGTGATAAACCCCAGGGTTGGATTACAGCAGAATATGCTTTGATGCCGGCCGCCGGCCTTGTTCGCAACGCGCGGGCCGGTTATGGCAAAACCACTGTTAAAGGAAGAGTTTACGAAATACAAAGACTGATCGGTCGGTCAATGCGCTGTGCTCTCGATCTTGAAAAGCTTGGCCCACGCACGCTTCTGATCGACTGCGACGTCATTCAGGCCGACGGCGGTACCCGAACAGCCTCGATAACTGGCACCATGGTAGCCCTTGAAATGGCTGTAAAAAGATTGATGCGAGAAGGCAAGCTCACAGAAAACCCGATCATCAAAAATATTGCTGCAGTAAGTATCGGCCTGGTAGATGGGCAACCCTGTCTGGATCTTGATTACATTGAAGACTCCAAAGCAGAAACTGATTTAAACCTGGTCATGAGTCGCGATGGCGGCTTCATCGAAGTACAGGGTACAGGCGAAGAGGCAACCTTTTCAAGAGCTCAGCTGAACCAGATGCTTGACATGGGTGAAGCAGGTATAAAAAAGCTATTTGAATTGCAGGACCAGGCGATCGCCAAGTTATGAAAACAATCTGGGTTGCAACCGGCAATGCTCACAAACTGATTGAAATATCAGAAATCCTCGGCTCCGATATCCTTCTGAAGAGTTTTAAAGACATTGAAAACTCTCCGGATGTGGTGGAAGATGGTTCAACATATCTGGAAAATGCCGAGATCAAAGCCCGAGCATTGTTCAGCATTGTCGGTCAGCCCGTAATTGCCGATGATTCAGGCTTAGAGGTAGATGCGCTGGGTGGTAGGCCCGGCATTCATTCGGCCAGATATTCAGGCGATGATACCAACCACGATCGGAATATCAGCAAGTTGCTCAAGGAGCTGGACGACCTACCTCTGGAAAAAAGAACGGCCAGGTTTCGCTGCGTGATAGTCTATATAGACCAAAACGGAGTCAGCCATAACTTTGAAGGGATTTTCCCCGGCTACATAGGATTTGCCCGCTCAGGACAAGGTGGTTTTGGCTATGATCCGGTTTTCTTTCTCAAAGAGCGCAACTGCTCCGTAGCTGAACTAAGTTCTGAAGAAAAAAATCGCCTGAGCCATCGCAGCCTGGCCATAGAAAAATTAAAAAAATTCCTCCAGCTTTAACGAGCAACCCATCCAAATCGCCATCAGTAGCCTATTTTAGGTTTCTTAATATTTTTTTACAAAAGGGGTTACGGGTTGGTTATTTTATTCTTATAATCAATTTCAAGTTAAACAAAACAAGAACCACTGGAGGTCATAAGTAATGAGTAAAGTGTACAGAATCCTCGCAGTCCTTCTTCTTACATTCGCGATGTTCTTAACTGCCGGCGAAAACCAGGAAGCCTTCGCCAAGAAAAGCAAAAAGACTTCATGGATCAAAAAAGCATCTCGCAAAATCAAAAGAAACATCAAGAAAACTGCCAAGAAAACCAGACGTGCTTTCGTTAAAGCCGGCTGCAAAGTTACCAATGCCGTAATGGATAGCGCTGTTAAAGCCAAATCAAAAATCACCCGCAAAAAAGCCAAAAAGACCTGGGTTAAAGGCCACTACAAAAAAGGCAACAAAAAACACACCAAAGGTCACTTCAGAAAAGTCAGCAAAAAAGGCAAGAGAAGTTCAGGATCAAGCAGTGCAGCACCCAGCGGTCAGCCACTTCCTTCACAGGATCCATTAATGCCTAACTTCTAATCGAAAAAGTTTATTCAAAACGGGTTTGCAAATTGCAAACCCGTTTTGCTTTTAGGCAATGCCAGCAACATGTTTTTCTTGTATTAAAAGACGGGCTATTTTATTCTAAAAACAGACAAAACCATCGAGGAGCAACCAAATGGGAGCCATTAAAGGCAAGATTCAGAAGGGTCTTGGCGAATCAAAAAACACCGTGCGGGAACAAATACCTTTCTTTAAGAAGGTTTTTCCTGAAGTTGCCGACTGCAAAGCGGGCACAATCAATATTCTACTTGAAAAACCTCTGGTAATAATCAGCCCTGATTTTACCACCGAACCCCTGCCCTGGCATCCTGCATTCAAGATCGTCAAAGGCGGCGAAGTTTTCAAATTTCTTAGAATTACTCTAAAAATAGATGGCTGCGAACCGGTCAAAGCCTGGATTTACCAGGCACAATTTTCTCCTTACCATGAAAACCCTTATTATATCGAAGTTATAGCTCCTGAATTAGCTTTTAGCGGAACGCCGAATTGCGAAATAGAAGTTCAGGCCAACTGCTTCGAAGGTCTTGTTGTAATCGGAGAATCTGAAAGAGTCACAGGAAAAGCCTGAAAAAAGTTTGCGAATGGAACTGACAAAAATTACAGACCGGGTAAGGCTTATTGTTGGCCCAGCCAACGTCGGAATAGTTCTATTAGAAAACAGTGAGATAGTTTTAATCGATTCCGGCCTCGATGAAAAACATGCAGCAAAGATTCATGAATTGCTGGCCGACTATCGCTTCAAGGTCAGCGCAATACTCAACACCCATGCCCACGCTGATCACATTGGCGGAAACGCTTTTTTTCAGCAGAAAACAGGATGCAAGGTTTTTGCTTCGATTCTTGAAGCACCAATGGTTAAACAACCCCTGATTCAATCGGCAGTTCTATTTTCTGGAGCTCCGGTAAACGAGTTAACCAACAGATTTATCATGGCCAATCCCAGCAGGGTCGAGGTTCTTCCAGAGAAAAACATCCACTTTGCCGATCTCGAGATAAAAATAATCGATCTGCCCGGCCATTCTGTTAACCAGAAAGGCTTTGAGGTTGACGGAGTCGCTTTTGTCGCCGATTCCATTTTTCCGGAAAGCTTTTTCAAGAAACAGAGATTGCCTTTTATTTATGACCCGGCAACGCAAATGGAAACAATCGAAAAACTGCGCAACTACAGGGCACATTTTTTTGTTGGCGGTCACTTCCAACCGACTCGGGACATTGGCCCGATGCTTGAATTAAATTACGCATCAATAAAGGATTCCATCGATTTTTTGCGTGATCTGCTCAAAATTCCTCAACCACAGGATAGAATCATAAAAACCTTTCTCGATCATTTCGGCATCAGAAAAAACAACTGGGAATATTTCCTTTACAGAGCAACGGTCAATGGATATCTTTCTTCATTGTACAAACATGGACAAATTAAATATCGCGTAATGGAGAACCTGCTCGTCTGGTATGCCCTATAAATTTCAAAAAATATTAATTCTCATTCTGATCTCTTTGCCTCTTAGCCTGCCCATTCATTCTCAGGAAATGCGCCGCTGGCTTCGGGTACCTTTTTCTGGTGTCCCTGCCATAACCAGGCATGAATTACAGAAAAGCGATCAGGCCGGGCGCGTCTTCTTGAATCGTTACGAAAAAACGCCCGGATCGGCATTGATGAAAATGATACGCAAAAACTTTCCGGAACTCTGGCCCAATATAAAAGTTAAAGACGATTCCATTGATACCAGCAAATCGACGTTGCTTCTGGAAAGCCTGCAAATCGAAGCCGATGAGTTTAAAAGGAACGCAACGGCAACCCTGGCAACTGACAACGCGTCAACGACCGGTTCGCTTTTTTAGTTTTGAATTGAGTATTGAACTGCTGATCTGTTAAAATAGATTTAAACATTATGGTCAGCAACAAAACCTACAAAGTAATCATACCTTATTCTGAATCGGCTAACCCGCGCAAGAAGTTCAAAATCGAGTATTCTATCGAAGCAGCCGACAGGGCCTCTGCCTTGAAAAAGGCTGAATATGAATTTTCATCCTATTCCGATTACAACAGCGCTTCATGGGTCAGAATGATCGAACGCGAGGGAATCAGAATCTGGAAAATTTTACCCGACATGCCGCAAACCCCTTCTCATATCGATGAGTTAGCAGCAAAACTGGAATCAGATGATGAAGATGTAATCTATAACTGTCTCAAGGCCCTTGGCGAGATTGAAGATGCCAGTGCCAGCGATAGAATAATCAAGCTTTTTTCACACACTAACCCGGAAATCGTTGCTCTCGCCGTTGAAACCCTTGGCAAAATCGGCGATCCCAGCAACCTCAATGCAATCATGAATCTCTACAAGCCTGATCGGCACCCAAGAATAAAGGCCTGTATCGTCACCGCAGTCGGTAAAATTGCCCTGCCCGATGATGAGATTCTGGGCTTTATCGCTAAAGCTCTGGTGGATAACGATGCGCGAGTCAGAGCCAATGCGGTTGAGGCACTTGACAACCTTGAAATTGCCGGAACCGCGAAACTTTTATTGCCTCTGCTGGAAGATGAAGACAACCGTGTTCGAGCAAATGTCATCAAGGCGTTATGGAACAAAGACGACCAGAACAAGCTGCTTGAAGCATTGAAAACCATGGCCAGCGATGAAAACCCCTGGATGAAAACTTCATGTATTTTTGTATTGGACAAGGTCGACATTCCAGGTCGCATCGAACTGCTGGCCGACATGTGTCTTGAAGAGCATCCCAAGGTTCGGCAAAATGCTCGCGAGGCTATTTTCAAGGTCAACAATCTTGAATGTCTGCCTTATTGGCTGGAACTTATCAGTAGCGAACAGGAGCTGGCAATGGTATCAGAAAAAGTATTGCGCTTCGGCGAAAAGGCTCTTACCCCGCTTTTGAGCTTTCAGGGTAATACCGAGCTTGCCCGCAAAAATGCCGCCACCCTGCTCGATCTTCTCGAACAGCAAACATTAGCAAAATCCGGTTGGATAAGTTGGCTGAAAACCAAGCAGAAAAGATTGTTCAAATCCTGAATCAGGGCTTTACCAAGCCCAAAGTTTTTGCATTTGATAAAGCCAGTCTATTGTGATAGGATTACAGCCTGCATCAGTGTAGACATCCAATAATTTTACAGGCACAGGAATATGAAAGAACAACCAACGAGAATGAAAACGATCGCTCTGTACGCACTGCTGTTGATTCTTCTACTCACAGCATTCACCAATATTGCCAATACCAAGAAAGTTGACCGACTTACCTATTCGGAATTTCTGAATATTCTTCAGGGCAATGATACCAGCCGAAAGATTTTGCGCATCAAGATCAACGAAAGAGAAATAACCGGCAGAATTCAAAAACAGGTTACTCTTGGTACCGGCAACGAAGCGACAACTTCGCATTTTCACACCGTCGCTCCTGAAGATCCTGGTCTGATGGAAATCATCAGAAAAAGCAACGTAATTATCGAAGCGGAACCGCCGGCACAAATGTCGTGGTGGTTGAATCTTCTGATCAACTGGTTCCCGTTCATTCTTCTAATTGGCGCATGGCTGTACATTCTGCAAAAAATGCAGGGCGGCGGAGCAAAAGCTCTCAGCTTTGGCAAAAGTCGTGCGAGAATGGTTGATCCAACTGAAAAGAAAATCCTTTTCAAAGATGTTGCCGGAGTAAGCGAAGCCAAGGAAGATCTGCTTGAAGTAGTTGAGTTCCTTCGTGACCCCAAAAAATTCACCGATCTCGGCGCAAAAATACCCAGAGGGGTTTTACTTTTTGGCCCTCCAGGCACCGGAAAAACCCTGCTGGCAAGAGCAGTCGCCGGCGAAGCAAATGTACCCTTCTTTAACATTTCCGGATCTGAATTTGTGGAAATGTTCGTCGGTGTCGGTGCGTCCCGCGTCAGAGACCTGTTCGAACAGGCCCGCAAGAATGCGCCATGTATCATCTTCATGGATGAAATAGATGCAGTTGGCCGACAGCGTGGCGCAGGACTTGGCGGTGGGCACGATGAACGTGAGCAGACGTTGAACCAGCTCCTCGTCGAGATGGACGGCTTTGACAATACCAAAGGTATCATTCTGGTTGCTGCAACCAACCGTCCCGATGTTCTTGATCCGGCACTTCTTCGCCCGGGTCGTTTCGATCGACGAATCGTCGTAGATCAGCCCGATATACTCGGCAGAGAAGAAATTCTCAAGATTCATGTGCGCGACAAACCTATTGCCGAAGATGTTGATTTAAGTGTTCTGGCTCGCCGAACACCAGGTTTTGTCGGGGCAGATCTCGCCAACCTGACCAATGAAGCGGCCATACTTGCTGCGCGCTGTGGTAGAAAAATCGTGACCATGAATGATTTTGAGGCTTCGATCGACAAGGTCATCGCTGGCTCAGAAAGAAAAAGCCGCATCATTTCAGAAAAGGAAAAAGAAAACACAGCATTCCATGAAATGGGACACGCTCTGGTTGCGGCTTTCTTGCCAGGGACTGATCCGGTACATAAAATTACCATTATTCCCCGTGGTATGGCTCTTGGCTTAACCATGCAATTGCCGGTTGAAGATCGCCTGACCGTTTCTAAAACCCATCTCTTTCACCAACTGTGCATTTTACTTGGTGGCCGCGTAGCCGAATCTCTGGTCTTCAACGAAATTACCTCAGGTGCCAGAAATGACATCGAGCGGGCCACAAAAATTGCCAGAAAAATGGTTTGCGAATTGGGCATGAGCGAAGAAATAGGACCGTTACATCTTGGCGACGATAACCAGACGGTTTTTCTTGGCCGCGAATTCAATACCAGAACCGATATTTCCGAAGAAACCGCCCGAAAAATAGACAAAGAAATCAAGGATTTGATTGACAGCGCGTACAAAAAAGCGACACAGATTCTCACCGACAATCGTGACAAGCTTGAAACTCTTTCAAGAATGTTGCTTGAACGCGAGACCATTAATGCAAATGAATTTCAGGATCTGCTGCAGGGCAAAGAACTTGCTCCATTGCCAAACAAAAAACAGATTGTCGATAAAGCAGTCGAAGCCATTGCCAATGCAGAAAATCCCGAGGAAAGCTCAACTGAAGTAGAGACTCCGGCGGATACTGACAAATCAGCGAAAAAAGAGAAGCCGGAAGGCGAAAACTACCAGAAGTAAGTGGGTAATAAAAAAAGAGGCTGTTTTCAGCCTCTTTTTTTTGTCTAAATTTTAAAAAATCGGTTCAGCCAAGCACCTGTTTTACGGTTGCAAGAACCCTTTCCGGCTGAAGGGGTTTAACCAGAAAGCTTTTGGCACCAGCCATGACCGCAGCCTTAACTTTATCGACCTGCCCCATGGCTGAGCACATGATGATTTTGGCATTTGGATCTATCGCCAGAATTTTTTTTACCGCTGTAATTCCATCCATGTCAGGCATAGTAATATCCATGGTAACCAGATCAGGTTTATGTTGGGCGTAAAGCTCTACCGCCTCGTTACCGTTTGCAGCCTCGCCAACCACTTCAAACTCATTGTTCTCAAAAAGATGCTTTAGCATCAGTCTCATGATGGTAGCGTCATCAACGATCAGAATTTTCTTTGCCACAGCCAACCTCGTTCTGATTAATATACATTCTTACGTACAAATAATACACTGAATGACCTTTCAAGTCAAAACAGTTGGGAAAATAGCTTGCAATATCCTTATCCTCTCGAATACCTGCAAACATAATCTTTAAAATATTTATCGAGAAAGGGCTTGGGAATGAAAGCCGATGCTCCTATTTTCAACAAATTGAAAATGCTTTTGATGCCGGAATACTCGCCGAGGACGATAACCGGAATAGCGCTTAAACGCGAATCTTTCTGCATCGAATGTATCAACCACTCGCCTTCTTTCTGATCAAAAACCCTATCAGTAACGACAATAGAGACGTTCTGATGCTCTTTGAGCAGTTTTAGCGCTTTTTTTACTGAAGAAGTCTGAAAAACTTCAAAGCCCAAGCTGGCCAAGGCATTGTTAAGTTTTTCACGAACCTCAGAGTCATCTGAAACAACTAGCGACTCTTTCATTTGTTTACCCCGCCGCGAGAAAACTCAAATCTTTTTTCTTATCTCTTTACATTCATGATAACAAATTTAATACTTTTCCCGCAATTGCCTGCAGATCACAGATAAATTCAACTCCGCCGGCATTTATTGCCACTTTGGGCATACCAAAAACCACACAGCTGGCTTCATCTTGAGCTATAGTCCGGGCTCCAGCATCACGCATAGCTTTCAGACCCTGTGCCCCGTCACTGCCCATGCCGGTAAGAATTACGCCTACTGCGTTTGCCCCGGCTGCGCTGGCAGCGGACTGCATCAAAACTTCAACTGATGGGCAATGACCGCAAACATTTTCGCCTGAAGCAACTTTCACTCGATAGAATCCTCCAGAACGAGCAACCTGCATCTGGTAACCGCCCGGAGCAATTAAAATTTGTCCGGGAAGTATACGATCTCCATCCTCAGCCTCCTTGACTGACATCTGACTCAGACTGTTAAGTCTTTCGGCAAAAAGCCTGGTAAAACCGGCGGGCATATGCTGCACGATAACGACTCCAGGGGTTTGCGGCGGAAAACGGGTAATTACTTCTTTTATCGCTTCAGTACCGCCCGCGGACGCTCCAATTACGATAATTTTATCGGTAGTTTCGGCCAGAGCCTTTGGAGGAGCGATAATTGCTGCCGGCACCTGGCTGCGTTTATTCTTCCAGTGGGAAACATTGGCGGTTGAAGCCAGCTTAACCTTTGTACGCAATTCCTGCATCATGGTCTCAAGGCCTCTAACTACATCTGCTTTTGGCTTTGAGACAAAATCAACGGCACCGGCTTCGAGGGCCTCGATGGTAATTCTTTTGCCGCGTTCGGTCAGGGCGCTCACCATGACTACCGGAATTGGATACTGGTACATCAATTTTCGCAAAAATTCCAGCCCATCCATTTTTGGCATTTCAACATCGAGCGTCATCACATCTGGATTCAATTCGACAATCTTATCGCGGGCAGCATAAGGATCGGCGGCTGTTCCAACAACCTCAATCATCGGATCGGCATTCAACCCATCAGCAATGATTGTTCTCACCAGCGCGGAATCATCTACCACCAGGACTCTTATCGCTTTCATCCATTCATTCTCGCTTTCTGAAAACTGCGGGCTGAACATAATCGTAAGGGCATCCCGGAGCCCGTATCGATTCAGAATGACCTATAAATAGATACCCTCCAGGAGCTGTCACCCGGTATAGCTTTTCAATCAGATTGTTTCTGGTAGGGGTGTCGAAATAAATCATCACATTTCGGCAAAAAATAATATGAAAAGGTTTTCGAAAGGGAAAAACCTGGTTCATCAGATTGAAGCGTCTGAAAGTGATCTCTTGGCGAACTTCTTTTTTAAACATCCAATTTTCCTGGTCGAGTCTCTGTAGATAAAGCTTTTGCATGCGTTCAGGAATATTCTGAATCTGCTCGTTAGAGTAAACGCCGCTGATAGCTTTTTCGATAACCCGGCTGGAAATGTCTGTCGCCAACAATCCGGCCTGCCAGCTATGATAATCTTTGCCGAAATAGTCCATCAGGGTCATGATGATTGAATAGGGTTCTTCTCCGGTGGAGGCGGCGGCACACCAGATTCTCAGGTCATGAGATCGACTTTTTTGCAGACGCTCGACTATTTCCGGCAAGATTTTATCTGAGAGCATCTGGAAATGCTGTTTTTCACGAAAGAAAAAAGTGTGATTGGTTGACATGCGATCGATCATTTCCTGCAAACTCGCACCGGAAGGATCGGTTTTCACAAAAGAAACCAACTCTGCAAAAGTGTTAAACCCCTTTTGCAGAGCCAGTTTTCTCAATCTGCCTATTACCAGGGAACGCTTATGTTCACCCAGGCTTATGCCGAATCTGGTGTATATAATTTCCCTGATTTCATTAAATTCAGCATCGGTGAGGTTCATTGCCTATCCGTTCAGTAGCGTCCAAATTCGTCATCGTCAAGAGCTATTATATCAGACGGTTTGGGTTTTCTTGGTTCATTTTTTGGCTTGGTTGAGGCAGAATCGGAGAAATCAGTCTTTTTAACAGCTTTTGTGGCTGTTACCTGGGGCTTTATCGACTCAGACCTTCTGCTGGATGGTCTGGTGGCAGGAGCCATTTTTGCCTGAGCTTTTGAACTTGACTCAGCTGATCTAACATTTTGATCAGGCCGCAACTCAAATCTTGCGAGCAGGGAATTCAATTCTCGAGCCTGTCCAGAAAGCTCTTCGGCAGCAGCTGCCGTTTCTTCGGCATTCGCAGTGTTCTGCTGAGTCACCTTGTCAATTTGTTCAAGTCCCTGACCGATCTGAGCAATCCCCTGAGCCTGCTCATTGCTGGCAGCAGCAATTTCACCGACGAGATCAGCAACTTTTACCGAGCTGGCAACGATTTCCTGCAAAGCAGCTTCAGTCAGCCGGGCTATTTCCGTTCCTGATTTAACTTTGAGAATTGAATTTTCGATCATCTCAGAGGTTTCTTTTGCCGCCTTGGCACTACGGCTGGCAAGGTTTCTCACTTCATCGGCCACGACCGCAAAGCCCTTGCCGTGTTTGCCGGCACGAGCGGCTTCAACTGCTGCATTCAAAGACAAAAGATTTGTCTGGAAAGCGATGTCATCGATAACTTTAATGATCTTGGCAATCTGATTGCTCGCCAGCTGAATTTCACTCATTGCCGACATCATATCGCCCATTTTCTGATTGCCGGCCTCAGCAGCCGACCGAGTCTGAGTCGCAAGAACGTTGGCCTGAGTGGCATTTTCGGCGTTCGCTTTCGTCTGACTGCCTATTTCAGTAATCGAGCTGGAAATTTCTTCAATTGATGCTGCCGTCTCAGTTGCCCCCTGAGACAGCGACTGACTTGCTTCAGAAATCTGGCCTGAGCCGGAGTCAACTTCTTCGGCGGCGGTTTTTACGCCAGACATTGCGGCATTAACCTGCTCAACCATCTTCTTTAATGAGATTCCAAGGCTGTCTTGCTCAGATTTCACATTAACATGCTGATTCCAATTACCTTCAGCCAATTCGGCCCACATTGAGGAAAGTATTCTCTGCTGCTTTATCAATGATTCGATACTTCGCGAAAGTGAACCGATTTCATCTTTGCGCAAAAGACTTTCGGCATCTGGATCAGCCGAAACATCTCCGAGCAAGGCAAGATTGCGCAATAATTCTTCTCCTCTATTGATCGGTGCAACTATTCCAGAAGCAACAAACCATGAAATAAAGAAAACCAGAATCAGAATGACGATTGTAACCAGATGCTGAAAATTTCTTGCGGCATCAAAGTCAGCATCAATATTGGCAATCGCATCCATGAATTCTTCCTCATAGGTGCTGGCACCGATTATCCAGTCCCAGGGTTCATAATAAACCAGAGCGGCGATCTTTTCCCTGGGCTTCGCTTCGCCCGGGTTAATCCATGGGTAATAATCTATAATCGAATTCCCGGTTGGTGCTTTAAGCGATTTATCGATCAGCTCCTGGATAACCATTCGACCATCACTACTTTTTGTGTCGATAAGGCTGATATCTGTGCCTGAGGGATGAATGATGGTTTTTCCCTTTTGAGTGCCGGTACCTCCGAGTACATAGACGTAACCGGATTTGCCTACTTTCATACTTTGCACAGCTTTGCGCAGATCGGTAACCATTTCCATTGGTATGCCGACATACAGCACGCCCTGAATCTCGCCGCTACTGTCCCGCAATGGCTCATAGGCGGTAACATACCAGGCATTGTCTACAAAAGCCCGGCCGACATAGGTTTCACCGCGCAAAACGGTCTGTATCACCTGATTTGGCGTACCGTCTGGATTAGTAGCAGGAATATAGGTTCCGATAGCTCTCTCGCCATTTTCTTTAATGACGTTGGTCGCAACCCGCAGCATATCGCCCTGCGAATTCATGCGCTGGAAAATGGTGCTGGTTCCACCAACCTGCTCCTGAACCTTGTCGACGATATAGGTTCTGACTTTCGAACCGCGCACCTGCCCAAGCCAGGTACTGCCAACCATCATTCTCGGCAATTCTATTGCACGAGATTCTTTTGTAAACTGGTTTTCCGCGTTCCAACTGACTTTTTCAGAAGCAAGGCTGATGCCGCCAACTTCATTTATTGCGGCCCGAGCAACCGCCAGATCGGCTTTAAGCTTGATTCTCAAGAGCTGATCCTGGGTTTTCACCATGTTGTAGACGCCTTCTGAAATCCTTCGCAATTCATTTTCGGCGGCACTTCTCAGCTCATGGTGAACTTCGGAATCTATGCGAGCATTCGTTCTATTGGATAAAACAAAAGAACTGACAACCATTAAAATCACGCTGAAAAAACAAAGAAAAATCAATTTCCATTTCAAAGCCAAATCAGACCAGATTTTTGCCAACCACATACTCTTTTTCCTTTCTTCCGTCGACTTGCATTTTTATTAAAAGATGCCGTGAATTTTGCAAGGACGTAGAACAAAATCCTGAAAATACAATCAGGCGTTCAGGACAAAGTTAATTTTTTTGTTTTTACTCTTGATTCGTAATCTGGGTTAGTCTTTGATCGAACAACAGCTTATCCATTGCCAGAAGAATGATGACATCATTTTCAAAACGCCCTATACCCTTGATATATCTGGAAATATCGCCTTTGGCAACCGATGGCGCGGGAGATATCTGTTCACTCGAAATAGAGATAACTTCTCGAACGGCATCTACTACCAGGCCGATAGGCGAGTCTTCGACATTTACCACAATAACGCAGGTTCTATCATCATATTCAATAGCCTTCATGCGAAATCGCAATCTGATATCTACCACAGGGATCACGCTGCCGCGCAAATTGATGACCCCTTTTACATACTCGGGCATGTCGGGAACTTCGGTAATTTTCTGAATTCCGACTATTTCGGTAACATGCTTGATTTCAATCCCATATTGCTCGTTGCCGATGCGAAAAGAAAGATATTTTCCCTCCTGGGTATCTTCACCATCATCATCTATATCATAATCATCAGAAAAATCGTTTCTTTGTGACTCAGCCATCAATTAACCTCCTGCAGCTCATCAATAAAGCCTCTTCCTAACCTTCCGGCTTTTTCAACCAGTCCACCGATATCCAATATCAGGCTCACCGCACCGTCGCCAAGAATAGTACAGCCAGAAATACCTTTAACATTTGCAAGATATCTCGACAATCCTTTAATGACAGTTTGTTGCTGACCAAGAATCTCATCAATGAATAAAGCTGCTTTTCGACCCTGATCTTCTACTATTACCAGGATGCCTTCATCGAGATTGAGATAATCAGGGGTCTTACCGTGCAGCTTATGAAGTCTGATAACCGGAATAAGCTCTTCACGAATGCGCACCAGCTCTTGTTGATCTGGGGTCATGGTAATGGCGGACTTCTGCGGCCGAATTGATTCGCGAATTGACAGCAAGGGAATCGTATAACGGGCTTCGCCGACTCTTACCAGCATTCCATCGATAATAGCCAGGGTCAGGGGAATCTGGAGAAAAATCTGGGTTCCGTGCCCTGATCTTGAGCGAACTGTAATTCGCCCTTTCAATTTTTCAATGTTCTTTTTGACCACATCCATGCCGACACCGCGGCCGGAAATTTCAGAAACATTTTTGTTCGTGGAGAAACCGGGCTCAAAAATGAAGCTGTAAACTTCTTCATCAGAAAGAGCCGTTGCATCGCCCTTGAACAAGCCACGTTCGATTGCCGTGGCAAGTATTTTTTCGCGGCTTAGGCCGCGACCATCGTCGGAAACGACAATCCAGACTTCTCCGCCTTCGTAGCGTGCCTCTACCATTACTTTGCCGGTCTCTGGTTTACCTGCGGCCAACCTTTCCTTGGGCGACTCAAGTCCATGATCGACCGAATTGCGAACCATGTGTAAAAGCGGATCGGCAATATGCTCGGTCATGGTTTTATCCACTTCCGTTTCTTCACCGACAATAATAAGCTTAACCTTTTTATTTTCTTTTCGGGCAAGGTCATGTACGACACGCACCAGCTTCTGGAATGTCATTGCCAGGGGAATCATGCGCACACTCAAGGCAACGTCCTGCAATTCACTGGTAACTCGGCGCAGGTGGTGAACGGCTTTATCGAAGTTTTCGAGAGCCATATCTTTCAGGTCGGGGTTTCGAGTAACCATGGTTTCAGCAATTACCAGTTCACCGACAAGGTTGACCAGCTTATCGAGTTTGGTCAAATCAACTCTGATATCAGACCTTTTCATGCCCTTGCTAATACTTTGCACTTGGGCATTCTGTTCAGTCTGCTTGATAAGGGCCTTTTCGACCGACTGGGCGTCAACAGCTCCCATGTCGACGAGAACTTCGCCTATAGCCGCTTTTTGTCTTTCGAGAGCGGCGCTGATCTGATCTGCGGTAACAACTCCCTCTTCGATCAATATCTGGCCAAGTTTTTTCGGCGCTTTTTCTTCATTTTCAACAGCCTGCTTCATCTGATCTAGTAAATCTGAGACGGACTGCGCCCCTTCGATCTCGCCATTGCCACCGCTGGTAAGATCGTGCAATGACTGGCGAAAAACATCGACAATGATCAGAAAAGTCATAATGTGCTCGGGAGCGGGCACCATTTCATAATCGAAAAAAGTTTCGAGAATATTTTCGGCTTTATGGCTCATGCTTTCAAGCAATTCAAGGCCCAGAAAGCCACAATTCCCTTTGAAACTGTGAAATCCACGAAATAGTTCCCGGACTTTCTGTTCAGGGTTATCGGCACCTTTTTCAAGCTCCAGCAGCAATCCTTCAGCATTATCAAGAAAATCAGAGCTTTCTTCGACAAATTGCTCAATAATGGATTTTCTGCCCGGGTCTGCCGAACGCACAACCTTTTCAAGAACTTCAGCCCTTTCTTCAACTGATTCGGTTTTTTTCTCAGCCGTCTTGCTCTTTTTCTTTGTCGATGTCTTTTTATCAGGCTTGGGTGGCAAAGCCTTTTCAATTAATTGTCCAAGTTCTTCTTCAATGACCTGCTTTTCATTTTCATAACCATTGTCTTTATGGCTGCTTTCAACAAGATCGAGAAAGCAATTGGTCAGGTCTAGAGCTTTTAAGAGAGCATCTACATGCTCATTGGCAACGACGACCTTTCCTTCGCGAATAAGGTCCAAGAGAGTTTCAGCCTTGTGAGTCAAGGAAGCGATATTATTCAAACCCAGGCTTGCAGCGCTACCTTTCATCGAATGAAAAAGTCTGAAAATTGAGTTTACCGAGTTGGAATCAAGCTGACCGGTTCCTGCGGCTTCCTGATGCAACTGAATGAGCTGAGGCTCAACTTCCAGAATAAGTTCCCGGCTTTCACTGACAAAAACCGATAGAAATTCAAGCTCGAGATTCTGATTCATAACATTCCATCCGTTATTTTTCTTCGAACCTTAATATCAATTTGATTTCGCCCCAATCGCTATCAAAGCGAATGCTGAAAAGAGGAGAAGCTGGATAAAAAGCGATTTCCATTTCCTTTCCCCTGGCAATCGAAGGCACACTCAGATCACAGATGTAACCGCTTTCCTGAAGCAGTCTGCTGGCTTCGCCGCCAATCATGTTTCCGATTTCCGACACAGCACTTTCGGCAAGCTCATCGTATGTTGTAACCGGCACACCCATCAGAATTGCCGTAGCGATCTTCAGCGCCATTTCCTCGTTAAGGACAATTATGAACTGCCCCTTATAATCTCCTGTGATACCAAGGATTGTAGCAATACCGGCACAGACCTTGGTTCCCTTGGGGAAATAGTCAAGCCCGGTTTTTTTCAAGGAAACGTTGCCAATTTTTTTAAAAATTGTTGTGGCTGCTATAATAAACTGGTTAGCTAACTTCGAATCCATGTTGAGCAACTCCTAAATTATGACTATTTCAGGTCAGGGCGTCCTAACTACAGAAATTTTCAGGTACAACTAAAAATACCAGATTGTCGCCTATTAGACAATTCACGGTGTAAATTTTCCCCTGCGGTCTGGGCAATGAACCTTCTCCGGCAACAGGCAGGCTTAAACGGAAAGAGTTTTCAGGCGGCAACAACAAAGCCATTACCCGGCCACAAAAAGTATTCATCAACTCACCAAGATTGTCGAGAATCTGGCCTTCAGCAGGCATTTCATCGTCGAGCATGCCAAAGATGGCCTCGGTATATTGGATCATTAAATCCTTGCGAACAACAAGCACCAATTCGGAAACGAAGGGTTCAAGAACATCTATTTTAACCCACCAGCTGCCGTCGGTATCGATATGCTGGCAGCCCTCAACAATTCCCTGGATGACAACCTCTTCAAAGACCAGACTTTCAAATGTCTCAGAAAGAGCTTGCAGAAGAATGCTCTCAATTCTATCCTTACAACTCATTTTTCAAGATAATCCTTTCCGAGAGTATTTTCGAGTGCTTCGAGGAGTTTTGGTGGTGAAACAGGTTTATAGATAAGATGATCCACACCGAACTGCTCCAATTCCTTTTCCATGGCTGGATTTGCCAGTGAAGATATCACAAAAACCGGAATATGATTGAGCTTTGGACTAACCTTGATTCTCTTGAGCAGGTTGATACCATCCATTACCGGCATGACAATGTCAGTGATTATCAAATCCACAGACTGATTCATAACTATTTCGAGAGCTTCAACACCATTTGCGGCGTGCAAAAACTCACAGGTTTGCCAACCAAGAACTTCAATGCATCTTTGAATGATCATGCGGGCAGTTGCGGAATCATCTGTTATCAGAACTTTTGCCATGTCAAATCCTCCTGGGCTCCAACCCTGGGGTGGTTACCAGAACTTCAGTCTTGCCGACTTCAATAGAAACGGTTCTACTAATGGAACCGCCAAGCTCCTCTGAAGCAGGATACAACCTGTAGGCCCAGAGAATTTTCTTTACAGCGAGGCAGTTTCTTTTACCAATATTGAAGGTGCCGGCAGGATCCATGACCTGCCCCCCTCCTATAAGTTTTACCGTTAAATCAACAGGCCGATAACCAAATCGGGCAAATTCTTCCAATAGCAAAGGAATACCGGTATCGGCAAAAACACCTGGTCTGCGGGCAGCCAGATCAAGATTCACCGAGCTCAACGGCAACTGAACATGCAAAAGTCCGGCAACTTTCAAATTTTTTGTAAACACAACTACGGCAACACATGGCCCAAGAGCCATGGTTTTTATAACTGTTTCACTTTGACCGGACACAAAGAATTCGCCAATACCGACAAATTGCGTCATAACCGACTGCTTTCTGTCATTTAACAATAAAGCATTATGCAGGGGATCGGGAATTACCATTGAGACTTACTGCAACCAACCTTCACAACCCAACAGCTTTTGTACCAATTTAACACTAATTATCTGTCAACCAAAACAAAAAAACAGCATTAATACGAAAACATTTTCTCTCTTCTACAATTTAATAATAGCGAAACAATTCGAAAATTGTCCAGCTGATGAATTTACCGGTTTTCTCGAAAGCATAAGCCAAAAATTGACGATAGAGAATTTCAAACAAGAAATTTCAACAAGATTTACCTACAAATCATCACAAAAAGTAGAATAAAAGCACTTTAATTGACATTTAATTGTTTATGTTATTGTTTTTCAGTTTTAATTATCTTTTTATTGATAATTAAGCCTCTGCCTGCCTGCTGGCGGAGACTTCCAGCTGAAACTACGAGGCAGCGAGATTTCCGCCGCGACAGATCAAGCTGTCGACAGACGAGCAGCAAAAGCTTGTTGCTGAGGCGGCATATTCAGAGCAATTCACGCCGCGACAGTCGGAGTCCGGGCCGTATAACCAGCAAGCGCTAACAAGGCGGCATGCAGCAAAAAAGCTTAGGGCGCAGCAAATTTTCTCCTGGCAAGCGCTAACAAGGCGGCATGCAGCTAAAAATTAGGGCGTAGCAAACTTTCTCCCGACAAATACCGACAAGGCGGCATGTAGCAAAAAAGCTTAATGTGCGATATATTTTCGCGGCAAGCGCCGGCGAGGCGGCATGCAGCTAAAAATAGGGGGCGTAGCAAACTTTCTCCCGGCAAATAATGACAAGGCGGTATGTAGCAAAAAAGCTTAAGGTGCGATATATTTTCGCGTCAATCGCCGGTGAGACGATACGCAGACAATTGCCTTGGGCGCCCCCCCCCTCTGACTGGTCTCTGGTCAGTGATGCGCAAGAAGTTGAAGTCACCAAAATTTCGGCGAACAAATGAGCAGGGGTTTGCGGAATCGCAACAAGAAACGAACAGACCGGAACAAAAAAGTCTAAAATACCCAGGCCCAATTCAACGGCTTTCGAATTTCAGAACGCTCTAAAAACCTTCTAGAAGAGCTTTTTGACCAAAAATCAAGCGGCCAGCATTGCCAAGGCTTTCCTTTCTGCGTCAGACAAAGCCTGAAGAGCCCGATCTAGCCTGGGCCCGGCCTTTAAAAGAAGAAAATCGCGAATCAGTCCCAGACAATTCTCTTTTTTCTGCTCGCTATCAACGCTTTTGTGATAATCCAAAAGCAGCGCTAAATCCTCAGGGTCAGCGATTTCGAAAAGATAATGTTTTAACTCCAGAGCTCGTTCAGCGGTCAATCCCGAGTAAACCTTCAGCAAAGCATCCAACCCATCTTTTTTCGGGCGCAAAAGAGATGCCAAACCTATCGAGTTCAAAGCAATACTCATCTCAGGCTCTTCAGAAAGCCGCTCCAGCGCAGGAAGATTTCTCTGGGAATAAAGAGCATAAAGAGCATTCATCTTTGCGCCCGGCAGCTCTCCAGGCTTTTGAGCCAGGGATTCGAGCAAATTGCCGGTCTGTTCAATCGGATAACCGCCTAGAGAAGCGACCGCCATCATTCTCACCTCCGAAGATTCATCGGCAAGCATTCGCGAAATAGTTTCGATATCCATAGCAGAACTTGCCTTTTCCATTGAAGCCGCTGCCGCCTGGCGAACCCACTTATCAGGGTGAGACAAGCCTTCCTGAATCATCGAAATGAAAGGCAGATTAAAATCAGAAAGATCGATGACCTTTAGAGCAATCTGGGCTAATTCAACTTCTGTAGATTGAAGCTTTCTGAGCATTCGATTAAGCAACTCAGCGTCTTCGCCACGCCACTCGACACGAATCTGCCTGATAACATTATCAGAATTTGGATTAATTATCAATTTCAAAACCGACTCGCCACCAATTCTTTTCAGCACCAACAAAGAATTTTCAAAAAAATGATAATAAGAATAGTCGTCCAGTTTTTCAGCAGAATTTATCATATTTTCGATAACAAGGGGCAAAAAATCTCGACGGTTAAGATTATTTAAAACTTCAAGGGCCTTGGCTTTTCTGGAAAAGTCACAATTCGCCGACAAAACATCACCGGCAAGCTCGGCCAACACCGGGAATCTTTTGAAATCATCGACCTGGCCCACAACATCGACCATCGCAGAAAAAAGGCTTGGCCGCGACTGTTCATCGACCCTTGGGCAAGCCTTTTCAAGTCGACGCAAAAGCTTTCGTCCACGCCTGGGATGAAAATATAGAAAATCTTCGATCTTCTGAGCCACTACCTTCTGGCGTTCCGGCGAAAACTCGGGCAGGCGGTGCAAAAGCACAGCCAGAGAAATCCCTCCGAGATCGATCAGATCGCATACTGCGTCGCCAAGTTTTTTTAATCGCACCTTTTTTAGAGCGCCTGTTATTTTGCGAATGGCCTTTAAATCTTTTGAATCTATCTTTTTCATCTCGTTTCTTTCTTTCATAAATTCTGTAACAAACGAACCAATCTCGAACGATCGGCCTCAGGCAATTTGCCGAGTTCGATAATTTTGCGGGTTTCGCTTTTCAGACGCTCTTTTTGTGAAAAGTTCAAGCTGTTTCGCAGAACCATAGCTGGAATAACAGCATAAAGCGAATCATTGTCAACCGCGTGCTGCCAGTAGTTCCAAAACTTAGCCAACTTATTGCGGATCAACGAATTCATTGCCGACATTGCCAGAGCCTCGGCGTTTTTGGCTTCATGACGAAGCACCAGATCGAATTCCCGCTGCGCAGAGGAAAAGTCGCCGGCAAAGAAAAATGCCTTACCAAACAAAAGATGATCTTCAACAAAGCGAGGATGATAGTCGCCGATACGCTGAAGAAACTTCATTATACTACGACTGTCACCGGCCGCCAGGGTAAGCTCTACTCTGGCAATTATTTCAACCAGGCTGTCAACTCCATCATCGAACTTTTTCCAGATCTCCAGGGCCCTGGCCGGCTCACCCTGAATAATGGCCAAGCGCGAATACCACAGGGCCGACTCTTCGTCAGCAGGGGACTTTTCGAAGATACGCTCGAAAGTTTTCTCAGCAGTCTCAAGCTCATTGAGCCGGAAAGCTGTATAAGCATAAAGAAAAAGGGCATGCGGCTCATCAGGATATTCATTCAGCACAATATCAAGGCGCCCGGCGGCACGTTCAAACTCTTTGTCGAAAAGATCAAGCTCGACCAGCGCCATGGCAAGCTCGGGAGTGTGTCCAAGGTCGCGAACAGCGTCTTTCAAAACCGCTCTTGCGGCATCCGAATCGCCTTTCATCGCAAGAGACTTGGCAAGCTCAACCCGATAAACTGGGTCTGAAGGAACGCTCAAATGTATTTCCGAGTAAATTTCTGCGGCGCGGTCGAAGTTTCTGGCCTGAAACAAAAGGTTTGCCAGCTCTCTGGCAATAAAGAGATCCGCAGAGTCACGCCGGCGCAATTTTTCAAGCTCGTTTACCGCAACATCAAGAGTGGTTTTACCATCGTAAAGCCGGTCGAGAACATCATACACATCGGCCTCGTATGGGCTCTGACGCACTTTAAGAGCTGCTGATCCGGCCTTTTTCCGCAAAATTGGGAGTCGGCGGGTCAGTTCATTGTATTTTTCCTGTAGCAGAGACGGGTTTTCAAGAGTTTCAATGCCGTTTTTCAACAAATCTGCAGCTTCCTGGATCTTGCCGTCTTCAATCAAATGGTCGACCATCATTATCTGCAATTCCTGATCTTCTGGCGCAACCATCATAGCTCTTTTCAGAGAGGTTATCGCCTTATCACGATTTCCCAGGGCCAGTTGAGAGCGATAAATTCCCAGGAGGGCAACTGTAGAACTGCAGGCAACGGCAGCAGCCTTGCGATAGACATCAAGTGCCTGATCAAAACTCTGCAACCGAAAAAGAGAATCGCCCAAACGCAGCAGAAAATCAAAGTCTTTTATCAATTTTTCGATAATAAGCAAGCCTAATTCTGCAGCTTCCTCGTCTTTTTTAGATTCGCAAAGGCAAACAAATATCAGTTTTTTGATATCAACATCTTCAGGTAGTAATTGTTCCGCACGGCGAAAAGCCAAAAGAGCGTCTTCGATTTCTTCGCGGTATAGAAAAGCTTTACCTATATTATAAAATGCAGCGCTGTTGTGTGGCTCTCTTTCAATAACTTTCGAAAGCAGCTTGATTGCACGATCTGAAAGGCCTTTTTGCAGGCAGGCGGCACCAAGATTGATAAGAATGTCGGTGTTTTCCGGCTCGAGATTCAAAGCGCGCTCATATTCTTCGATAGCATGGTCAAAAAGACCGCGCTGCTGCAGATCTATGCCTTTCTGAAAATATTCCTGAGCAGTATTCATTGCTTAAAATTCCTCCGGCCTTCCCTGGCGTTTTTGCTGCTGGCCATTGGCACCCTGTTCCTTGAACTTTTCGAGATTCTCGATCATCGCAGTATAGTTTTCGACTTCCTGTGGGGCACATTCCTTGAATCTGGAAAAAGCCTCATAGAATCTGAAAAAGATTCTCGAATTGATACTGCCCATTTTGTTCTTGGCGATAAGGGCTTCAGAAATCGGAATCATGAAACTATCTTCTTTTCCCCATTCCCATTCGAGGAATGGAGTATCAAAATTGTTCAAATAATCGGAATAGAGGAAGAAAACTGCATAAGGGTCGTAGAGCAGACCCATGATCTCTTCAAGATCTTCTTTAACAGGCCGACGATTGCTTATGGCTTTTGGCATTCCGGCAGTAGCGATCAGGGTCACGCCTTCAACGGCGCTCAGGCTTTTCAATTCAGAGGCAAGAAAGTTACACTTTTCGTTAAAGCTCATCTTGTGTTGATTGCGAATCTGAATTTTGAAAAGCGGATCGATTATAACTGCGACTTCGCCAGCTTTTTCAAGGCGGGTTCGTTTAACGTATTTTTTAATGTCATCAAGGAAAACCCGACCTGATGATTCATCGACGAGTAAAAGGCGCTGACTCATTTCAGCCACGGTCTGCAAACCTTTTTTCCTTTTTTCTTCAAAATCGATTCGGGTAACATAGGGATTTTTAATATAGTCGATGGGCACCTCTGAAGCATGAGCAACTATTTTGGCGGTAACATCGATGCGATTGAGATCGAGGCTGAAAAAAATCACTGTCAACTCAGGGTTGAGGGCCGCGAGATCCCAGGCCAGCTGAGTTGCGAAGGTGGATTTTCCCATGCCTACCCCACCGGTAATGAGATAGAATTCCTTTTGAAATCCGTTAAGGCGCTCCATGAGAATCGGAAAATTGGTGTTCAGGCCCAGATAGCTACGCTTACTGGCGCGGTTGGCGTCGACCATTTCCCGCATCTCTTCGATATGGGCCTCGATCCCGCGCAAATATCCGGCGCTTCCATGCAAAAACAGTGTGCGCAATTCCTGAATGCAGTTGCTGATGGTTTCGTAGGCATCTTTGTCATAGTGCATGATGCGCTCGGAGTATTGAATCATACTTCGATGTGCCTGGGTGCGAATGTTACGATCGCGGATTTTTTCGATCAAAGGTTCGACATCTTCAAGCATTGAGACGCCTGGAATCGAGAATGGCGAAAGGAAGAGATTTTTTATGCGCTCGATTCCGCCGGAGAGATCGACGCCGTCGCGTGCTCCCTGGCGAATAAAGCGCAGCTTATCGATAACCGTCGGCAAATTGATTGTGGCATTATCCTCGAGAAGTTCAAGCATTGCGCCAAGAAGGACCCGGTTGGCTTCAACACCCTGAAAATCAGAGACGCAAAAATGATTTTCGCGCAGCTGCCGGCCGATAATTACCGGTTCAAAGGTTAAATTAGCCAGAATTCTTTCTTCATCGAGGTATATTTCGTGGAGAAATTCTTCGAGTTCGGTTTTAAGTTTTCGAACCTTGGCGGCAGCGTTTTCAGTCTTGCCAGCCTTGGCTGAAGTGCTTTTCGTTCGGGTTTTCTGCTTTGTTTTAGGCACTTGAACCTCCAGATTGTTCAGAAGGTCATTTTAAATCAGTGCGGTACAACTGTCAATGGCTCCAAATCTGCTTATTTCCTGATAATCACCACAAGATTAAACTATACGAAAGCTCATTGAATATTTTTTTTACTGGATCGCCCGATCTCTGGCGCAAACTCGTCGGGCAATGACAGCAGCGTATTTTGCGATGCGATTATGCATGTCATTTCAGAGAAATCCAGTTCAAAGTTTGCTGAATGCCAACCTACGCAGGCATAACGCTCGCAAAATAGCAGACGAACAAAATCTTAGAATGGAGTAAATACCTTTTTCAGCCCGGCTGAGCGAGTTTTATCATTTTTGTGCATGGTTTCCCAGTCTGGGTTGATCTGCAACTGTTTTTCAACTTCGCTTCGAAAAGCTTCATTGGCAAGAGCAGCTCTGGTAAAAATCGCCTTCATGACTGCGGCAACTACAAGCATGGTATCGATCATTCCATCGGGTTGAATTTCAACAAATTCAATTTCACTGTTCTTCAAATCTTCCATTGGGAAAAGGAAACAACCGGAAGCAATTTTTTCATCAGCACTGACCTTGGAAAAAACCAGCACAGGTTGCGGATTATTCTCCACAAATATCTCAAGATGCTGTAAAGGCAGGCTCTGCGAAGCAGCAAAAATTGCAACGCAGCTGCTTTTTTGTGCCGTTGATCCACCCAATCGAATGAGACCATCGGCAGTGGCAGATGCGGTCAAATCGTTTTCAAGACGCGAAAACAGAGACAGAAAATCCATTTTGACTCGATTAGAGCCCTTTCCTTCGATTGGCATATTGAAGGCAAAATTCGCATTGAACTGGTTGCCCTGAGGGCTCAGATCGAAGGAAACTCCGGCAGAAGCAATCAGAGAAATTTTACTTTGCAGCGGATCATTAATCATTGCGGTGCGCCCGCGAACAATCATGATTGGGGTCAAATCATCACCTTCAAAAACATTGAGAGCATAGCTTTCTGGTGCGCAATAGCGAAGCTGAACCAGCAGATGCATCGGAAAAGGCAGCTGCATATCCATGTCAAACGCCAAAGATTGGGGAAAAGAGCCCGGCAAGTCAATATTTTTCACATAGCCGGAGTCGCTGGCAATTATGTTTTGAGGGTCTATCGCCATGAGACTGCAAGTTGAAAGAATCGAAAAAATGAAAACAAAGACCAGTTTCTTCATGTTTCTTCTCCTGAATTGTGCGCATCTGAAGCATCGATCAGCTCTCGCGCCTGCTGTGGATTTACAAAAATCGTGTTTTGATGAGTATAGGAAACCCTACCAGGACCGCCGCCCGGGATCTTTTTCACCCAGGCAACCTCGGTAGTATCGACGGCAACCTTGCTGCTGTCGCGGGCGAAGCTGAACCAGGCTGCAAGCAAAGCCCCGCGTTGAATATCGATTTCTTCAATTTCACCGCGAAGCTTCTTTAAAATTACGTGGGCGCCGGGTACATCATTGGCATGGAACCAGCGATCTTTTTTGCCGGCGACCTGAAAGGTAAGCAAATCGTTCTGACGACCGTTTTTTCCGACATAGTAGCGACAGTCATCTATTTCGAGAATTGGAGGGAAGTGGATTTTTTTGCGGCGACCAGAGCCTGCTTCAGACTTTTCTTTTCTTTTTGTGAAATTTTTTCGCTCAATTTCGGGCAAATCGGCTTCAGATGCGGCATTTTCGGCAAGCCAGATTTGTTCTTGCAACCAGGCAATGTCTGCCTCGATTTCTTTAATTCTTCTGGCAACCTCTATGGTTCCGCGTTGAGCCTTTCGGTAGCGCTGAAAGTACTTTTGTGCCTGAGCCGAAGCGGGCTTTGCCGGATCAAGCCGGATCGTCAATTTCTGTCCGGTTTCCCAATCATCGAGGGTAATGCTTTTGGCATTGGCCGGAATCTGGTAAAGATTTGCCACGAGCAGATTGCCGATCTTCTGCAATTCAGCGGCATTGGAAAATTCTTTAAGCAATTGACGTTGAATTTCCATGATCTGCTCACGCTTTTTCAATTCTCGTCTGAAATGCTGCAAAATCTGGCTTTGAGCCGTAGCAAATCGTCTTGATGCAATAAGTTGCTGCTCGGCAAAATCAAGAGCAGCACCGACCGAAGGAAATTCACGAGCAGTGATGACTGGACGAAAACCGTAAAGAGCCTGGATTCCGGTTTCTTTCTGGACCAGATAAGCGAGAGGTTCCGAACTATTCTGCTCAAGAATGCTTTTCAATTCGCTGGCAAGGGCGAGTGGCGTTTTCTGATCACGGGTTCGGCGTGCCAATTCTTTGGCAAGCTGGGGCGAAAATCCGCCAATCAGTTCAAACCAGCTTTGCGGCGACGAGTTAAAAGTCTTTTCCAGCTCTGGCAACTCAGCGGTAAAAGGATTGATCCTACAGGTTGAATCAGGGAGCTGATAAGTGTTTCCGATCGAATTGTTGGCGGTATTTCCCAATCTTTCAAGAATTTTAAGGTTTTTATCACATAGAAAAAGGTCGGCAATGCGACCGGTAAATTCGCAAACGATAAAGAAATCACTGCGATGACCAAAAAAATTATCGATGACGGCAATCTGAATTTTCAGCACGCGATCAAACTGCAGCATTTTTTCTGAACCGGCAAGCTCCAGTGCGACGATACGACCGTTTATCAACAACCTCTGCATCTGTCTTAGCAGGTTTGAGCTTTTGTCAATTTCAATAGCCCGCCTGGTAAGCCAACAACCCTGTATCGACGGCTCGAGCTGAATAACCAGATCTTCAAAACCCGTGTTTCTTTTAAGCCTTAAAGAAAAACCGCGGCCCGGGATCGTGAAGATCCGGGCCAGCAAGGGCTTGTCATTCAGAGTCTGAGCAAGCTCGTTACAGTGTTTTTTTAAGGTCAGGTAATCCATGCGGGGTCATGGAGTCAGAAATGTCGGATAAACAATTGCTCCGGAAAATTTGAGTTTCCGGGCCGGTGACTGCAATGCGCCAGCTTTGTAAGCAATGCCAGTTACGCTGTCTTCGTCCATGGTTCCGTAGATCCAGGTGTTGCCCGCAAAAAGCAGTGGTCCAAAGAATTCGGAATCTTCAAGCGCGACGGCACCTTTGCCCGACCCGGTCAGGGAGAGCTGCATCGGCTGGCGGTCGACATTCCCTTTTATTGCAACAAAAGCTACGTACTTTGCCCCCGGGGTTTCTTCAATAATCGTGGGCATGGTGGCTTTGAAGCCCATGCTGCGACCAGAATCGGTAAAATAGCTTTCGCCGCCGCCCATGCGAATGTGGCGATCGCTTTTCAGATCATACATGTAAAGCGTCGAACGGGTCATGCGGCCGGAAACTTCGTCGGTCAGCTCAGCCAGGATATAGACGAAAAGGTTGTCCGAGACCCAGAGGGGCCAATCGACAACCGCAACAGTTTCTGAGTTTGGCGGAATTGCGAGGTGATTGCTGTCGATAATAACCTGCTGCTGAAGTTTCTGATAATCGAGAATGACGATTTGTGTGTTGGCAAAGGGGACTTCGGGGTCTGGCGAATAGCGAACGACTATTTTGCTGCCATCCGGAGAGAATTTGGGATTGGCGTAGGCACCGACACCGGCGCTGATGTATTTCGGCTGATCAAAGGCCTGAGATTCGGCCAGATAAAGGGAATGCGCACCCTGTCGATCAGAAACGAAGGCTACTCGAGCGCCATCGGCAGAAACACATGGCATTATTTCATCGGCATCGGTTTGGGTAAGCTGGGTTACCTTTCCGGATGATAACTCGGCTTTAAAAAGATCAAATTGCTGGTCACGCTGGCCGGAAAAAATTATTTCGGCGGCAAATCCGGTTGATGCAATCGCGAGATGCAGCATCATCAATAGCAGAACGGATTTTTTCATTTCTTCTCCTCCAAGCCCGGGGCTGGATTAAATATACCATGAACTGCAACATAAGGTTTTTATTTTGCCATAGTTTGTTGTAAATAAAGTAAAATACAATTGCATCGATCGATGCGCAAAACATAACCTCAGATTGAAAATTCTGCATGAAAATATTGACCGTAGTCGGCGCCAGGCCCCAATTCATTAAAGCAGCGGTGGTAAGCCGCGCCATAAAGGAAAGCAATCGCAGCTCTTCTGAAAAAATCGAAGAGTTCATCGTGCATACCGGGCAACATTATGATCGCAACATGTCAGACATTTTTTTCGATGAACTGCAGATTCCCAGGCCTGACGTAAACCTTGAAATCGGTTCGCTGAGCCATGGACGCCAGACCGGCGAAATGCTAATCAGACTTGAAGAGCTTTTCTTACAGCAAAAACCGGACCTGATTCTGGTTTACGGTGACACCAATTCCACTCTGGCGGGTTCTTTGACTGCAGCGAAGCTGCATATTCCGATCGCGCATGTCGAAGCCGGGCTACGTTCGTTCAACCGCAGAATGCCTGAAGAAATCAATCGCATCATTACCGATCAACTATCAGAACTGCTTTTTTGCCCGACAGGGGAAGCGGTAGAAAACCTTTGCCGAGAGGGAATTCCCGACGAAAAAATCGGAGCAATGGTTTTTCAAAGCGGCGATGTAATGTGCGACGCGGCGCTTTATTACGGCAAGCTCGCCGACGACAAATGGTTGGCCGATAACCGCCTGAAAAGACAGGATTACATACTGGCAACGATTCATCGTGCTGAAAGCACTGATAACCCGGCAGTATTAACCGGACTGATTGAAGCCTTAAAGACGATAAGCAACCGGCATTTACCGATCGTGTGGCCGGTACACCCGCGCACGCGCAAAAGAATTGCTGAACTGGGCATGCTCGAAAAAATAATGGAAGCGCCTGATTTAAGAATGGTAGATCCCTTGAGCTACCTGCAGATGGTCTGCGCCGAAAAGAATTCCCGGCTTATTCTCACTGACTCGGGCGGGGTTCAGAAGGAAGCTTATTTCCATGGGGTTTTGTGCGTAACCATGCGCACAGAGACCGAGTGGGTCGAACTGGTTGAGTCGGGCTGGAACCTGGTCGCAGGAATTGAAGGATCAGAGATAGTCAAATCAGTTGAAACGATGCTGAGTAAAGATATCGGCGGGCTAGCCCGGGAAAATTTTTACGGCGATGGTAAGGCCGGCGAAAAGATAGTCGCAGAAATTAAAGCCTGGGGCAAAAACCGTGACAGATAAGCAGCGACGCGATAACAGGCGAATTCTTATCGTAAGCTATTTTTTTCATCCGGAAATTTCGCCGAGAGCTTTCAGAGCATTTGAACTGGCCAGAGAATTTGGTCGCCGCGGCTATATGGTTGATGTGGTTATCCCCGAGAACAGCTTTGATTACGGTGAAATAGAAAATAAAGATGGCTTGCGGGTAATCAAGGTTCCTTCCGGGATAATTTTCAGGAAGCAGAACATCGAAGCAGGCGCCGGTAAAGGACCGGCCGCCAAAAGCAGTGCGTTAAAGAAAATTGCTGCCCGAATAATAAAAACCGTTTTCGTTGAAGGTACAACCTCGGAATTCTTCTTGAGGCTCTGGCAATATTTCTCTGCCAACCAACCTGAATACGATCTCGTCATCTCGATTGGACTACCCTTCAACGTTCATCTTGGCGTATGGAAAATGTTAAAAACACAAAAAGCAGTGGCTTTTGCTGACTATGGCGACTCTTTTGCAGCTCCCGCGCTGTTAAAAAAAATTGAGAAAAAAGTTCTGAAACGATTCGACTGGATTCTTGTGCCAACCGAAAGTGTCAGACAGTGTTTCAACGGCTTGAAAGATCTTGATCGGGTAAAAATTCTGCCGCAGGGGCTTCGTTTCGATGACTTCAAAACAGCCCAATACAGGCCTAATTCACCGATAAGCTTTGCTTATGCCGGCTCATTTTACGAGGATTTGCGTGATCCCACCACGTTTTTTGACTTTTTATGCGAACTGAAACAGGACTTTCGCTTTCATATTTTTGCAAATACCAGCCATCCTTTTACTCGTAACATCATTGAAAGATACCAGGCGAAACTAGGCGGGCGCCTTGTAGTCAGCGATCTTGTTCCGCGGGCGAAATGCATCGAAGAGCTCAGCCGCATGGATTTCATCGTCAGCCAGAAAAATCTCAATGCCGACGACAGGCCAAGCAAGCTGATCGACTATGCGCTGGCTAAAAGGCCGGTTTTTATTTATTCCCAGAGTTTTATCGACAAAGATCTGTTTATGAAATTTCTTGAACGCGAGTATGAAGGTTATTTTGTGGAATTGAACAGATTTCACCACATTGAAAACGTGGTTGCAGAAATCGAAAATCTGGCAGATGCCATTCGGGGCGGTGATGAACAGTGAGTGACTTAACGGGCAAAAGAGTTCTGGTGACCGGAGCCGACGGTTTTATCGGGTCGCATCTTGCCGAAAGACTGGTTGAGCTTGGAGCCAAGGTCAAGGCGTTCGTAATGTACAATTCTTTCAACTCCTGGGGTTGGCTCGATCATAGCGAGAAGGCACTTACAAGCGAGATGGAGATTTTTGCGGGCGACATTCGTGACCCGCATGGAGTTAAAGAAGCCTGTCGAGGCTGCGACATGGTGTTTCATCTGGCGGCATTGATCGGAATTCCATATTCGTATCATTCACCCGACACTTACATCGACACCAACATCAAGGGAACCTTGAACATTCTGCAGGCTGCAAAAGAATTGGCAATCGCACGCATCGTGCACACATCGACCAGTGAAGTTTATGGCACGGCACAATATGTGCCGATCGATGAGGGTCACCCACTGCAGGGACAATCGCCCTACTCTGCATCGAAAATCGGCGCTGACCAGATGGCGCTGGCTTTTTACCGATCTTTTTCGACTCCGGTTACGGTTGTAAGGCCTTTCAATACCTATGGCCCAAGGCAATCGGCCCGGGCGGTAATTCCCACAGTAATTGCCCAGATCGCTGCGGGTCAGGAAAAGATAAAAATCGGCGCACTGAAACCGACCCGCGATTTCAGTTTCATTGAGGACACGGTACAGGGTTTCATTGCTGCCTCTCTTGCTCAGGCGGCAATTGGTGAAGTCACCAATCTCGGCAGCGGTTTTGAGATAAGCATTGAAGAGACCATTGGCCTGATTGCTGAAACGATGGGAAAGAAAGTTGAAATCATCCAGGATGAAACAAGGCTGCGCCCGGCCAAAAGTGAAGTTGAAAGACTTTTTGCCGACAATGGCAAAGCCAGGAAACTGCTGGGCTGGACTCCGAAATTCGCAGGGCGCGATGGTTTCAAAAAGGGTCTGCAGATGACGGCCGAATGGTTTTGCCGCCCGGAAAACATTGCCAGGTACAAGCAGAATCAATATAACATTTAAGGTTTTGCCGGTTCGGCAGCGGGTCGCCAGCCTTCTTTTTTTCTGGCGACGAGTAGCCAGCTGTCTTTCAGGCTGTCAAAGTATTTGGTCAGCAAAAGATATGGACGAAGCAAAATCGGCGGCACCTTGTCGAGCATGTGGTCACAGCCTCGAAGCTCGAGGATTTCCAGATCGAGAAATTCAGCCAGCTGGATCAGGTCGGATCTGACATATTCGCGAATGTGTCCGCGCCATTGGCCCTGATACCAGAAATATGAGGAAAATGGCGGCAGATTGGTTTTGCCGAAGAGTACGGCCAGTCTTTTTCGAACATTCACCGCGTTGGGAACGGTTATCAAAAGGAGCCCACGGGGAGACAACAGTTCAAGAAGCCGGTTAAGAAGCTCGCGAGGCGAATCGTGCAAGTGTTCGAGAACGTCGTTGAGCATGACCATGTCGAATGAACCCGGTTGAAATGGCAGTTTGCTTTCTGAGACTATTGCAAAGTCGATTTTACTTGCTTCGATGAAGCTCTTGATTTTAGCGAGGTTTTCCGGCTCTTGATGCCAGATATCATTCAGGTCGTCTGTTCCAGAACATTTATAATCAAGATGCTGCAATACTGCGGTAACGTCGCAGGGACCACAGCCGAAATCGAGAATGCGACTGCCAGGCTGAAGGTATCGTTCGGCGGTAGCGGCAATGTTGGAGTATTTCCCGTGACCAAAAACGATTTCAGGAATCATGTATCCGGGAAAGGGGAAATCGTTGGTAACTCGGGCAATCGCCTGGTTTATTCTATCTTTGGCCTGCTGATGCATTAATTTGCTGCTTTCAGAAAGGATCAGTCATTGCGTTTGTAGCTAACGGAGAATTTACCATTTAATCAGGCAATTTTACAAACAATCATTCTTGATTACTCGAAGGCGGGTTTTGCGTCGGCAAGCTCAGTACAAACAATAGCTTGTGTGAAATTATGGCCGCAAAGGGTTCTGTTGCGGGAAATCGGTATGAACTTTGAGATGGATTCCAGCACTTATGATTCTCAGAAAAAGAACTTAAAAATGGACAATCAAAGCGGCTAAAGATAGAATTTTGCTGAACGATCTGATTTTGGGAGTGTTTGATCAATTGCGAAAAATATGTGTTTTCACCGGCACTAGAGCCGATTATGGGCATTTATTCTGGCTGATGAAAGAAATAGAACAAGATCCTGAACTGCAACTGCAGCTTCTGGTCAGCGGCAGTCACCTTTCACCGGAATTTGGTCTAACGGTCAAAGTCATTGAAGAAGACGGCTTCGTCATCGATGAAAAGGTTGAAATGCTTTTATCAGCTGACTCTGCGGTTGCCACCTGCAAAGCAATGGGGCTGGGTCTGATCGGCTACAGCGAAGCTTTATCGCGTTTGCAGCCAGATCTGCTGATAATATTGGGTGACCGTTTTGAAGCGATGGCCGCTGCACAGGCGGCTTTGGTTACACGCATACCCATAGCTCACATCTATGGCGGAGAAACCTCTGAGGGTGCGATAGATGAAGCGATTCGGCATTCAATCACCAAGATGGCCACATATCATTTTACCGCCGCCGAGGCTTACCGAAAAAGAGTCATTCAACTCGGCGAGCATCCTGAGCGCTGCTTCAATTACGGTGCCCCCGGGCTCGATCATCTCAGCCATACCCGGCTTTTAGATCGCGAAGAGCTTGAAGACTCGCTCAACTTCAAACTTGGCCGGCAGAATTTTCTGATTACTTATCACCCGGCCACTTTGGCAAACGAAGACAGCAACTTTGTTTTCAATGAAATTCTTGCGGCGTTAAAGAGTTTTCCTGAAGCACATTTCGTTTTAACCATGCCCAATGCCGATCCGCATAGCCGTGGCATAATCGAAGCCGGCCAGAAGTTTGCGGCAGAAATGCCCGAACGGGCATGTTTTTTCAGCAATCTTGGCCAGGTGCGCTATCTTAGCATGATGAAGCATGCCGATGCAGTGATTGGAAATTCTTCGAGCGGCCTCGATGAAGCTCCGGCGCAGTTTGTGCCAACGGTTAACATCGGTGAACGCCAGAAGGGAAGATTGCGATCCGATTCGGTCATCGATGTCGAGCCTTTGCGAGAAAAGATAGTTGCAGGCATTAAACAAGCCCTTTCAAGCGATTTTCGAACAAAAATAAAGAATCAGGTTCCGGCTTACGGTTCGGGCGATGTTTCAAAGAAAATAGTCGCAACGATCAAGAGACTTGATCTTGCTGCGGGTACAATGAAAGAGTTCTATGACGTTGATTTTCGGGAGCCAGAGGCATGAAAAAAACAATTGTAATTGCCGAAGCGGGTGTTAATCACAATGGGTCGGAATCATTGGCCCGGGAGCTGATCGATGCTGCGGTAGAGGCCGGCGCCGATTTTGTAAAATTTCAGACCTTCAAAGCGGCCGAGATTTCAGGGCAGAATGCCCCTTTGGCTGAATATCAGGCAGCGGCGCTCAAAGAGGCCGACAGCCAGCTGAAAATGCTGCAGAAGCTAGAAATTTCTTATGAAATGCATCGTAATCTGCAGAATTATTGCCGGCAAAAGAATATCAGCTTCATTTCGACCGCTTTCGACTGCGAAAGTCTGCGTTTTTTGAGTGAAGACCTGCAGATCGACCTGATAAAAATACCTTCGGGAGAGCTTTTCAATCCGCTGCTGTTGATCGATGCAGGGCGCACCGGCAAACCAGTGGTTCTTTCAACGGGCATGGCCTCTCTTGGCGATGTTGAAACGGCACTAGGGGTTCTTGCCTATGGCATGCTCAATACTTCGAACAAACCCAGCATTAAAACATTTAAAGAAGCATTCGTTTCAGCCGGAGGGCAAAAATTGCTTGCAGAAAGGGTCAGGTTGCTACATTGCGTTACCGAGTATCCTGCGGCATTTTCTGATTTGAATCTGCGGGTTCTTGATACGATGCGTATGGCCTTTGGGCTAGAAGTCGGGTTGTCAGATCATTCACCGGGAATCAACATGGCCATTGCTGCGGTTGCCCGCGGGGCAACGATGATCGAGAAGCATTTCACCATCGATCGAAACCTGCCCGGGCCTGATCACAAAGCCTCGCTCGAACCGCATGAGTTGCTCGAAATGATTAGAGGAATTCGCGAAGTTGAGCTGGCGCTGGGCAATGGCAAGAAGATTCCGAACCGGGCTGAACTGAAGATAGCTGATGTAGCAAGGCGTAGTCTGGTCGCTGCCGCCGATATAGCAGCAGGCGAGGCATTCAGCAGCGAGAATGTCGGGTTAAAAAGGCCAGGAACAGGGCTTTCCCCGATGCTGTATTTTGAAATTCTCGGCAAAAACGCACCAAGATGCTTCAAAAAGGGAGAGATGCTTGAATTCTGAAAACTTTGTTGCCAACGATAATCTGCAAATCTGGGATGAAATTTTTAAAAAGCGCAGTTGGGGAAAGTACCCGCCGATACCTCTGGTCAGGTTCGTAGCCCGGAATTTTTTTGCAGTGCCTGACCGGCGGTCGGTAAGGATTCTTGAGCTTGGTTCCGGGCCGGGGGCGAATCTCTGGTTCATGGCCCGCGAGGGTTTTTGTGTTTACGGCATCGATGGCAGTCCGGCTGCTTGTGAAATAGCCAGCCAGAGGCTGAGAGATGAAAAGCTTGACAACAGGGTCGGCAGAATCGTTGTCGGCGACTATTTTGACCAGCTCGATCAATTTGCTGACGACTATTTCGATGCGATCATCGACGTTGAAAGCCTTTGCTGCAACCCGTTTGAGCGCACCAGGCAGATTATTGCCCGGGCTTTTTCAAAGCTCAAGAGTGGTGGTCGCATGTTCAGCATCGCTTTTGCTGACGGCACCTGGGGGCTTGAAGGCGAGAACGTTGATCATCACGCCTTGTACCCTGTTGAGGGGCCTCTGGCTGGGGAGGGCTTCAACCGGTTCACAACCAGGGAAGACATTGAAGAGCTCTATAAATGTGCTTCTTTGGCAAATTTAGAAAGACAGGAGCTTTTGTTTGAGAACGGGCACAAAGTCTGTGAGTGGCTCATCGAAACGCAAAAAAGATAAGAAAAAGGTTTTGCTCAGGCCGCCCTGGCCTGGGTGCTCAGCATCATTGAGGCAATACTGAGATGGTAATCCAGGTCAGGCCATTCTATTCCGGTTTTTTTACAAATGAAGCGATAATTACTAAGCTGTTTGATTGTTGCCTGTTGTAATTCCGGATACCAGGCCATAGGGGTCAGAATAACTCTGCCGTCTGCCAATTCAACGTGAAGATATTTGTTGTCAAAGCAAACAGACTTACCCTTTATTAAAATACTCATTCCAGGCCCTCCTGAATTTTCCTTGATGCAGTTTTGTTATTGCGAGTGCTTTCTTCAAGGACGCAGGCTTCATATAGTTTTCGATAACACTCAAAGTTATCAGATTGATTTTGGCATATTCTTCTGCCCTTGCAACATGTATATGCATAGGCTCATGCTCATTTGCGTAGAAGAAAAAATGAAAACCGTTTTCAATTAGTAATGTCGGCATGCTATCCCTGAAATAATTTTAATTCAGTAAAAAAACAAAATCAACCAGACCTGGAATTTTATTAGGGTGAGGTTTCCAGCAAAAGGTTGGCGAGGCGCAGGTCGTATTCGCTGTCGATGTCTATAGAGCGCTCAGAGGGCATGATATAGGCCAGGGTCTGCCGGTTTTGCAGGGTTGCGGTCTTGAGAACGAAGTTGCAGGCGGCAACAAAAATGGCTCCGTTCTGGGCGTAGGTTTTGGGCAGCTGCTGGCGGCAGGCGATTTTTTCTTCAACCGGAAACAGAGGTTCGATTCTTTGCTGAGCATCTATTTTATAGGCCCAGTATGGGCTTTTGCTGTTTTCTGTGACCGAAACGCAAGTCTCGGCGCCTTTTTTGACACAAAGTTCGATGGCCTGATCAATGTCTTGGGCATTTCGAAATGGCGAGGTCGGCTGCAACAGCACCATATAATCGTATTTTTCAGCCAAGGTTTCAAGAGCGTGAATTACAGGGTCTATGCCTGAAGACCCATCTCTGGCCAGTTCAGCTGGGCGCATAAAAGGCACTTCAGCGTTAAACTGCCGGGCAACATTGGCTATTTCTGCGTCATCGGTAGAAACAATGATGCGATCTAGGTAAGCAGATGATCTGGCTGCGGCTATTGTCCAGGCAATAAGCGGCTTCCCGCCAAGATCGCGAATATTCTTGCGCGGCACGCCTTTCGAGCCGCCGCGAGCCGGAATTATAGCGAGAACAGTTTTGTCGTCGATCACTTAAAAACCTCGTCGTAGTCTGAACGGGCCCGGGTCAGGTCTTCGATCCGGCCAATGTCTATCCAGTATTCGCGAATGGGAAAAGCCATGACTTTTTTTCCTTCTGCAACCAGGTCGTTGAAAAAATCGGTCATTTCTACCCTGGTATTTTTCGGCATCATATCGAGAGTTTCCGGAGAGAGAACGTAGATGCCGGCATTGACAAAGAATTTGTGCAGGGGCTTTTCATCAACATTAAGCAAATGCGACTCTTCAACCCGGGCGACACCGAAAGGAATTTTCAGGCTAAGCTGGCGCACACACATAGTTGCAAAAGAATCGTTCAAGCGGTGAAAATCGAGAAGATGCAGGATACTCAGGGTGGTCAGCACATCGCAATTAATAACGATCAGTGGTTTTTGCGGCTTTTCGGGCAGAAGCGACAAACCGCCGGCGGTACCATAGCGCTGTTCTTCAGAACAATATTCGATTTTCACTCCCCACTTTGAGCCATCGCCGATCTTTTCGACAATTTGCTGACCAAGATAGTTGATAATTATAAAAAATCTTTTGAAGCCAAAGTCGATGAAGTTGGTGAGAATAGTCTCGATAACCGGTCGACCACTGACTTCAATCAATGGCTTGGGGCAGTTTTTGGTCAAGTCACCAAGACGGGTACCTAGCCCTCCGGCCATGATTACAACCCAGTTATCGACTCCGCCAATTTTCAGGTTTTGCAGCAGTTCCAGGCCAATAATGCAGCCTTGTGCATCTAGAATTGGCATCTGGCCGAGGCCGAGATCGCGCATGGTTTCGATTACTTTTTCTTTCGGCGTACCTTCGCGGCAATGGCAGAAATTGCGATTCATTATTCCCTCGACCGGGTCTTCGAGGGAGCTTCCCTGAAGCATGGCTTTGCGAACATCACCATCGGTAACGACACCGAGAAGTTTGCTTGAAGAATCGATGATCAGCGCCATTCTTTTCGGCAGAAAAGCTTTGTGATCGGGTGAAAATTTTTCGTCGATTACTTCAATTGCCCGGGCAATTGTGTCATGTGGTGAAATCAGGGCTCTTTGCCAGTCGCTCATTGGTTTTTCCTGTCGTGCTCGTCATCGTCATCGTAATCGTAATCGCCAACCAATTCACAAAATTGTCCGGACATCTTCTTTGGTTCAGTCATTCTCGAAAGCATAGAAACAATTCGATGCAAAAGACTTTTAAATTCATGTAATTGAAGTTCATCAATAATTTTTATTGCGAAAAGAATATCAAAAACAGCACAACACTCAAAAGATGAACCACGAGCTATTTCAAAAAATCTTTTTCTATCGGCAGCAGAACGCTTTCCATTGCCCTCGGCAATGTTTAATGGAATAGACTGAGAAGCTCTTAGAAGCTGATCCCTCAAATGGCGGTTCTGTCCCGATAATTTCTGGCAAAACAAGTTTGTCTGAGCTGTGAACTTAACAGAAACAAGATAAACATCTAGTTTTTCGTGATCAAAAATCATTCTGATCTACTCAACCTCTTCAGGTGAGAATATATACGAGCACGAGCACGAGCACGAGCACGAGCACGAGCACGAGCACGAGCATAAAACAGAGTAGCATAACATCTGACACAATGGCAAAACAATAAATATTGCCCGAAAGGGGCAGCTATGCTATTATCGCAGCATGGGTTTTTACTATATAGTTCCGACATTTTTAACGATTTTGTTCATGTTTTCGTATCTTCTGGTGCATTTCATGCTGGGAGTGTTCGATCGCATCAACTTTTTCTGGGACTGGTGGGACGACAAACGCAAGGCTTTTCCTGCATTGATCGTTCTCGAACTCGCCTATTTCGGAGCGATTCTTTATTATATCGTCTACTGGGAATTATCCGGCAACGTTTGAATCCGGCAGTCAAGATCTGCCTAAGATTTCGTTGGGCGATGCCTGAATATCGTATTATCTTCTCATTAAGCAGCCAAGCCACGAAGCTTTACTAGAAGACATCTCAAAATTCATAAACGTCATGCCTGTGCAGGCAGGCATCCGGGATACTTTGAACTGGATTCCCGCCTACGCGGGAATGACAAGAACGAATCAGCTTATTTGAGGTCGCTTAAGAGTACACAAATTTTTGGGCTATGTGCGAACCGTTGATAAGACGATAAATCAATTATGGGCTTCAATTTTACACAACTTACGCCGTTTATATTGGCAGTGGCCGGGACAGCTTTTTTTCTGCTGATTGCGCGTGCGGTTTTTTCGCGCCTGAGCTTTGATCTTGGCCGTGGCAGCTACGTTGGTGGTTTGCCCCAGCTTGGCGCGTTATTTGGGCTGCTGTGCCTCACCAGCATCGGCAATTTCAGCCCGCAATTCATCGCCTTGCTCCTAACCTCTTTTTTTCTGGCAATTGTCGGGCTGCTCGATGATCTGAAAAAGATAACCGGGGCGCAAATGATGCTGCTGATTCTTTTATTGAACGCACTTTACTCATATCAAATCGGGCTAAAGGCGGAGCAGGTCATCAATGCGACTGCCTGGTGCGGGCTTATCTTCGTCTGTCTTAAAATCGCGTCTCTGGTTTATGAAATGCCATTCATTCTTACTGCCACGAGCGCTTTAACGATTCTCATATACTTCACCAGAGAAAATCGCCATATCGAAAGTCTTTTGCTGACCTGGGCGTTGCTGGCCTGGGCCATAGTTTTTCTTTTCTACTCTTCTAGTGGCAAAAGAGCTTTAACCGGCAGCAGCGGCCTTGCCGCAACAGCGTTACTGATCGGCAGCGTTTCGTTTTTGGAAAACACCGGACGATTAATGCTTTTTGCCATGCTGATTCCGTCGATGGTCATCGGTTTTCCGGTTTTGCTGCTGAGCATTTTGCTGATCGGCTCATATTTCGGCAATCGGCTGCATCAGCGGCAAAGTCGCCGCGAACGTCTTTTCAACTGGTCGCTCGAGCGCGAGAAAACGGTAGTATTCTCAGGAATGATATTTTTCTGCCTGAACTTTCTTGGCCTGCTGGTTGTTTTGAATGCGCCATGGTATGGCTATTTCGCTCTGTTCGTTTTACTGCTGGCCTCTCTGGTCGGTTTCTTTCGAACCTTTGCCCGCAAAGAGACTTTGGCAATCAAAGAAGAGCCTGATCGGGTCGAAATCATGGAGCAATGGGTCGATGCCGTAACCCCTGACGATGTTCTGCAGAGGGTTATCGAGCATCAGAAAAACGGCAAAGGGCTTTCCCACATCATCACCGCCGATTCTCTTGCTCTATTGCGCTGCCTCGAGGAAGAGCGTTTCGGCAATGTCATGCGACGCGCCGAGCTGGTCGTCCCAGATGGCGCGGGCATTGTCTGGGCATCTGACTTTCTTGGCTGTCCCCTGCCCGGACGGGTTCCAGGTGTGGCGTTGGTCGATCAGCTTTGCTCTATGGCCGAAAAGAATGGCCTGCGGATCTATTTTTTAGGTGGAAAACCCGGTATTGCCGAGAAAGCCGTAGAGAAGATGCGGCAAAAATATCCCCAGCTGCCGGTTGCAGGTTTCGCACACGGATACTTCAAAGCTGAAAGCAGCGAAGAAGAGCAAATCATGCGCCAGATCATCGAAGCCAAAACCGATATTCTGCTTGTGGCGTTGGGTGTTCCGGGCCAGGAATGGTTCATCAGTCGCTTTCGCCTGACCGGGCACAAATGCGCGGCTGTGGGAGTCGGCGGCAGCTTCGATGTTATTTCAGAGACATTGCCCCGCGCACCAGGCTGGATGCAGCAATTCGGCATCGAATGGCTTTTCCGGCTTTGGCTGGAGCCTTTCCGAATCGGGCGCATAGCAAAAATACCTGCATTCGTACTGCAGGTATTTCGCTACAAGTGGAACAGGGAATAAAACCCTTACACCAAGGCTTATTCTTTGCCGGCCTGGTCTTTGGTGAGACGGTCAGAAAGTTTGTTCATGCTGTCTTTGAATTCCTGGGCGGGAACGGCAAGAACGATGCGGGCAAGGTTCTTTTTGTCGTCCTGAACGGTGGCTTTTTTGAGCAATTCGGTGAATTCAGGCACAGAAGCGGTCCAGCCTTTGAAAGCATCGAGGAAGTTCTGCATGCCCTGAATGAATTCAGGCAGTTCTTTGGCTTTTTCGACAAGGCCGGTGAATACGAGAATGAATTCTTTATCGTAATCGACGCTGAAAAAACCTGATTTCATTTTATTGAGGCCGGTTACCGGGACTTTAACGCGATCGTTCCAGTTTTCGCCGGCGACGACTGCGCCCCACATATTGGCTTTAGTGTCGACTTTGCTCATCAGGTGAGCAAAGGCTTTGTCTTTTTCGATGCTCTTGGCTTTGCCCTTCTGAACCAGGGCGATTTGCTTGAGAACGGCTTCAGGACCAAATGCAACCGTATTTTTATTAACGAATACCATATTGGCATTTTCGTTTTGGGCATTTTTTACGGCCTGCAGTCCTTCGATTTCAGAAACCTGGAATTTTTTAGAGATTTCTTTATCGGTCTGAATAAGCTCAGAGATCTTGGCTACGTCGAAGTTACCGGTAACGATGATTCCTGATTTCTGGCTATTGGTAAGGAAGATGGTAACGTCATTGATGTCTTTGGCTGGCTCGATGCCGGCGCGTTTGTAGAAATCGGCATAATCATTGCCGGAATTCTGCATTTTTTCATCGATGAGAGCTTTGAGCTCGGGCTGTTTAACGATCGAGGGCAAATCAAAATTGATGATCAGATAGGAATCCTGGGGGACCAGGGGCAGCTGGCCGGCGCTGAAAGCGGCAACACTGCAGAAAACCACCATGGCCAAGGTTAAAAGGGCGCGTAATTTCATGTTTGTTCCTCCGGAAATTGTTATGTTTCTGTACACAGTTCAATTTTTGATTTTACGCCAGTGTCGGGTAAAGGTCAACGGTGTTCGATGTTTTTAACCATAGCATACGGGTAGCGCGACATGGGGCCGCCCGCAATCATTATCGTTGTTCATCAGCTTTGTTTATCAGAGTTGTTCATCAACTTATTTGTAAGGGTTCAAAATATTGAACCCTTACAATGAGTCCTTACAATGAGTCCTTACAATGAGCCCTTACGGACAAGATGCTCTGAACGACTACATCAAAAGAGGCAATTGAGGTATAAGAAAACCGCCGGGCAGATGCCCGGCGGTTTGATTGGCTATTAAGCCCGGTTGTTTAGCACAACCGTTTCAGTAAGTTCTAGATTAGAACTGGCTGAAAATTTCGGCCCAGAACATGTTGTAGTCATAGTCGCTGTTGAGACCACGGCCAGCGCTGATTGCCTGCTGAGCAGGAGTTGCAACACCGTTAACCCAACCGGCTTTAACTGCATCACCAGTGAAATCAAATGCAGTGTAACCGAGTCTGATTCTGGTGTTTTCAGCAAGCTGATAGCGATATTCGAAAGTGAATACCATAGCTTCTGCGTCAGAGATCATGAAGTTATTCCATCTGTCATAAGCAGTGTTAGCTTTATTTGCTACAGGAACTGCTGCTTTAGCACCGTCGCCAGCAAGATGTCTAGTCGCATCATTAGTTACAGAATCATCCATTTCATCCAGCCAGTCAGCGGCCAGTCTGAAATAATGCTTGCTGTTTC
>CAZQUE010000019.1:0-65814 GCA_964596185.1 uncultured bacterium
GCATCTGCACCTGTTTTTGTCCAAGCTACAGTTTTGTTTGTTGCATCATTTGGGACAATAGTTGTACCGAGAGTAATACTTTCATCAACTTCAATTGAAGCTTTACCACCGGTAATAGTAACGGAAGTTACAGGAACAATTACTTTAGTCACCTTAATTGTCAGATCAATTGATTTATCAATTGTTGCAGTTTTGGATGTGTCAGCCGGATCAACTACTTTGGCTGTTGCGGTAACTACTGCAGTTCCTTCAGCTTTTCCGGTTACATTTGCCCCATCAAGAGTAATAAATTCGCCACCACTCTTAACTGCCCAAGTTACTGTTTTTTCAGTTGCATATGTTGGTGTGGGAGTAATGGTTAAAGCAACAGTTTGATTAAGTGTCAGGTTAAGTGGACTGCTATTGGCTATGACAAAATCAGTCATTTTGATTGTAAGATTATCATTCGCAGTCGATGTATCAAAAAGATCGCCTGATCCAGCAAGTGCTTTTTCTATGTCTGATTTAATTGAATCAACTTCTGCCTGAATAATGTCTGCGGGTTCTCCCAAAGTTTTAGTGGTTTCAAAAGTATTCTTGATTAAATAGGCTTTTGTAGTTGATTCTGAATCAATTTTCTGGTTATCAAGACTTGCATTTGAAGTGGTAAGTAGTTTGGTTCCTAGTACAAGTCTCAGCTTCATTGTTCCATTAGGAGTCACGGCCTCAAGGAAAAAATACTGAGGAAAAGATGAGAAAGTACCTTCAAAGGTTCCATCAGTGTTTACTTTAAAATCCTGAGTAGCGATTAGCGACTCAGCACCAGTCGTTTTATCAGTCTGATAAGCCTTAATATTAAAGTCACCACCGGTAACAGCAGCTTTTACCGCCGGGCTCAAAGTATTGGCCGGGGGAACAATTGAACCTTTTACACTAAAAGTGGTGGGAACGGCAACGACATCATCATCATCGTCGAAATCCCAAAGGCCGTTGCAGCCAACAAGAGCAGTTACGGACAACAAAAGGAAAAACATCATCGAAAATGAAAGAAACTTTTTCACAGAACATCCTCCAGGGAGAAATTTTAAAATAGTTTAAAACATTGGGTACATTATGTCAATTTGTTTGGATCCAATACAAGACATAAAAAAAAAAGGGGCAGAAAACCTGCCCCAGCAATTTCATTTTTGATCCTTATCTAGTTATTGGATTTTTTGGCAACACATCAGAAATTTGCCCTGTTAAAGCCGGTAAAATTCCCAAAGCCCGTTCCATTACCTTCTCTGGATCAACAGAAGTCTTCTTAAGCGTAGCAATGTTTTGCTCTGTCCTCCAAGCAATTAACAAAGCAATGTCGTTAGAGTCAATTAAACCATCCTGATTCAAATCATCAGAAATGCTAGGGAGTTGTTTAATATCATCTCCAAGCGCATCCTTAAGAATACCCTCTGCTCTTGCTTGAACCTTAAGCAGATCAACTTCAGTCTTTTTGAGAAGTGCAATATTATACTCCGTGCGATACGCGAGCAAATATGCCAAGTCCGAAGAATCAACTTCACCGTCACCATTAAAGTCACACTTGAGAGCGATAAGAGCATCGAGAATGTTCTTAACAGCGGCGAATTCGGTAAGGTGAGTGACTTTGAAGGTTACGTAGCCATCCTGTGGGTAGTTTGGCTTGATTGATTCTTCAAGGATACCGATTTTTGACCAGCGCTTGTTGACTTCGTCATACCAGCGGGGTTCGAAGTTGGTTGAGCCATCGTATTCAATGGTGATTTCGAACAGACCTTGCTGCTGAGTACCTGCGGCAGCGTTAGATTCGCCGGCACCGGTGCCGAAGTTGAATCTGAACCTTGGGCCGGCAAGTTTCGGCGGATTAGCAGTATCGATTTCACCGTCAATAGCAATGGTTTCATCAGTCTGCGGTTCAACGGTCATGGTGAACTGTTCAACTTCAGGTGGCAGCATTCCAGGAGGCACGGTAATACCAGCTGGGAGCTGATTGCCTTCATCGTCAGTCTGACGGGCATTGAATCCATCTTCAGCAGTTGGGTCAACCGGCTGCACGGTTCTGAACATGATGCCTTCGAAGACATTAAATTCACCAATCTTGTCGGTATCGGCAACACCATTGTAGAACATTCTCGCAAGCAATGATTTATTATCGCCTGCCGGCTCATCAATTCCAACGCGTTTGAAGCCCATGGTCATGATTTTGCTGCCGATCTTGTCAGGATAAGTGAAGTCTGTACTATCAAGGTTCTCTTCAGCATCAGAGCCGAAGAAATAGTGCAGCAATCCAACTTCAACCGGCTTATTAAAGTCAAAGTTAGCATCAAGACTGTATTTTCCGTCGGTTCCCTTGGCCATTTTGCCACGATAGAAAACCTTGGGTTTTGCTTCAGTCATGGTGATGTCAACTCTGGTGGTATCAGCCGGCACCGGCACAACCTTAGGCTCTTTGTAGAAGGCTCTTGCACGCACGCTTACATCTTTTCCGCTTGGAACAGAAGCAAACACAGCACGACCAGATTCATCGGTAATCTGAACTTCAGCAGGAACATAAACGAAGGTGTTTACATCAACTTCTTCAGTTATGTAATTTCCGTCGTTATCTGTGAGCGGTTGTCCAGCATTATCAAGTTTAACACGAGTTTCTGTTACCGTTCCGGTGATATTCTTGACAATCATGGTTGCTTCAGCACCGACAACTGGTTTAGCTGCTGAATCAGTGATATAAACTTCGAGCTGACTTACCGCGTTGGATACATGAATATCCGGAAGAACCAAAGCGGTATCTCCCGCCGGAAGTTTAATACCTGCAGTTGCAACGGCCGGAGTGAAGTCGATAACACGGGTAGTTTCATAACCGGGCTTGCTAACTTCAACCTGAGCCAGCAAGAAAGAACCAACCGGCATATAGAAAGAATATTCACCCTCAGCATTGGTAGCAGTAACCAGCTTATTGGGAATAAGAACTACTTTGGCATCAGCAAGAGCCGGAGCATCGGTAGCATCGCCAACCACTACTTTACCGACAATCTGACGCATACCGGCACCGACCTTCAAATCAGCCGGCATTGGGCTGGTGAGAGTGTTAGCAACGGTAATATCATAGATTTTGTCGGGGAAAATCACACCATAGTCTTTGGTAATGATTTTGATGCGATAGCGGCCTACTGGAACGTCGCGAGCAATGAATCTTCCGTTCACCGGCGAGGTAAGCACTGTCGGGAATGAAACCGGCTTGAGAACGCCTTCGGCATCTACCGGATAAAGTGCGATTTTGGCCATATCAGGATTGAAAATCACTTCCGGTTTCAGAGCATGAGTAAGAGTGCCTATGAGAGTTCCGAATTCAGTCGGACTGGGAAGATCCACATTCAATTCGAACGAATCGGTTCCCAATTGTTCTTCGCCAGGAATAGCTACGTTAGGTCTCCAGCCCCATGTAACAAGGGTTTCAGAATTATTCGGGCCTTCCTGAACCATTACTACTGCCATTTGAGCGGCACCTGGTCTGATATTCATGCCAAACCAGGCTTCTTCAGGCTGAGTTGGCATATAAGGATCAACCCAAACTTCAGTAGTACCGATCGCATGACGGATGAAGGTGTTGCCAGCCAGTTCGTGATCTTTGATGATAGTCTGACTATCAAAAGCAATGACGTTCAAATCAACGTTATTGACCAGGCCATACTGAGCTACACGAGAAACGATATTGTTAAGGCCAAGAATTCGGCCATTGATCCAGGTTGCCTTAGCAACACTCAGAGTTCCGACATCAGTGGTTTTACCCATTTCAACGAGTACGCCGCTTCTGAAGACGGGAACCATACCAGGAATTTCAAACACCTGAAGCTGATAATCAGGTCTGGGTTTGAGACCCCTGATGGCAAAGTTGCCTTCAGTGTCAGTCATTGCCGGGATCCATGAACCGGGGGAGAATGCTTCAACTTCGATACCAGCCAGGGGCTGACCAGTCGAGTCGATAAGGCGGCCGACGATGGTTCCGGCCCGTTCGAGTTTCAGATCTTTTACCATTACCGGGTTGGTATCAGAGAATTCCCAGGCAAATTCTGTTTTGCCACGGGCGAATTCCATGCCAGAAAATTCGACTGCGTCTTCAGTAAGAACAGAACCTGAAATGAACTGGGGCACAGCTTTGAATTCGTAGCGACCGAGCACGTCTGTATGTGCTTCAAACCATTGGGTATTGGCAAAAAGCATATCATCAGTCATATCGGGCATCGGCGGCATTGTTGTACCAGCCACGACATTACCCATAACCTTATACTTCTGGTTGGACATGGGCATCGGCCCAGTCATTTCCTGCATCGGCATGGCAACCTGAAGCATTACTCTGACGTTAGGAGCAGTAATCGGTTCACCGGCAGCGTTAAGAAGTCTGCCCTTGAGGGTATAACCGGCACTGAATGTCACAGGACTTGGCAGATTGGGCGTATTGACCCAGACATTCTCAAATTTTCTGAACGATTTTTCGGGATCCATCGGCCAGAATGTAATTGTATAAGGTATCTGATCTGACATACCGCGAAGGGTGAAGTCATACTCATTGGTTGAATCACCCATGGTTGCCTCGGCATATACCGGACCAAAGGTTCCAAACTGACTCTGGAAATCGGAAAGCATCGGCATAGCTTCAATGAAAGCCGCTTCAGCAACCTTGCCAGAAATAGAAGCACCCTGATTCAAAACAATGTTTTCTATTTCAAGATTTGCTTCGTTCAGACCAACCTTTTGAGGAGCGCCTGGGTTGTAGCCGAATTCTACGATCGGCTGCAGGTAGTAGTCGACGTTCGGTTCAGCACGGAAGGCAAAGCGACCGTCTGGGCCACATGCAACTTCGTTACTATTCTGCAATACCGGATAAGGAATAAACATCTGACCATCTGTCAGTGAGCTGCGTGCGGCTATTTTTCTCATAACCGCAACTCTGGCACCAAACACTGGCATGCCGTCTCCATCAACGATTGAACCGCTGATTTCGGGACCATCAGAGACGAAGATATTTGCAGTCATGTCTTTATCTGCTTCGACAGCTAACTGCAAGAAAGTCGGAACGCCCATTGCCGGGACAGCATAGCCACGATAGAAGCCGGCGTTCAGATAGGTTTCATAGAAGCCATCTTTAGCAAAGGCCTGGACAAGCTTGCTTGTATCTTCAGGGCTGGCACCATCGGGGAACATGAAGATCGCGCCACCGGTAGGATATTCCATGGTTCCATCGGAATAAACATACAAGCCGGAAACTTTCGAACGACTCTTGAGGAACATGACGTGAGTCTTGCCTTCGGCGGGAACGATAATGTTCTGGTCGACCTTGGGCAGGAATTTCTGACCACCGGCAACTTTTTCAGGAACGAATGCTGCGCGGATAGCATAATTCACCGGAACCTTAAGTTCGGAGAACGGCAACTTGATGTCGTATTTCCATTGGTCATAGACATACTTCGGCATCATAACCGGCCAGCCGGGAAGTCCGGTTGTCTGAGCCGGGTTAGCGGTAACCCCGAGTTTCACATCGTTAACATACATGAACAGATTGGGTTCAGGGCTGGTTTTTACGGTTAAATTCGCCAGGGGCGCGAAAGTAATATCGATTTCATTGCCTTCGGGAGCAACGGTTATGCCACCGCGGAAATGTCGGAAAACCGCCTGCCAGGTCCATTCATAAGCCCAGCGCAAATCTTCGGGGAAGAATTCTTCAAGGCTTTCATAGGCCATGAAAACGTATTCATTTCCAGGAACGGCATTAGTAAACCTGAACACGCCATCCTGCAGAGGTGCAAAGAGAATTCTCTGACTGTTGTCGCCTTCGCCCATACCATCGTTATACATGGTATTGGCGCGGATAGAAGCCGGCATAACCGGAGTTGTCGGGACGGCAACCGCCTGAGGCATATTGATCATGGCGTCAGAACCGGCATCAAATGTCGGCTTCGGCATCAGCACACCAATATAGCGCTGAGCACCGGCGGGAACGACTGCGGGTTTGATAACTACTTCAGCCGGTGCCTTCCAGATCAGGTCAATTTGCTCAGTACCGGGTTGAATTACGACAAATGACTGAGTCGGGGTGTAGATTTTTTCGATACTTTTGCCGGTCGGGTTTCCGTCGGGGCCAATAATTGGCTCGCTCTTCCAATAATTGGATACCACAAGAACATACGAGTAAGAGGCCAATTCGCTTGGGAGGTCGGGTAGATAAAGCTTACATAGACCTTCTTTATTGGCTGAAACTTCGCTGACATATAAGTGCTGACCAGCGTAACCCAGAGTCGGATCACCCATAAGGAGAAGCGTCAGATAAGGCGATTCGATGGGATTGCCTTTGTCATCTTTACAGGTGACCAGGGTTTCTTTCAAATCAGCTTCTGCAAAATCGACATCGAGTTCAGTTGCCGACTGGTTACCAGTATCGATGCTGGAAGCGTAAAGCTTCACAAAACCGGCGGTCCAGTCAACAATTGGCATGGTGACGAAATGCGAACCAGGCTTCAAACTGGCGCTGTATTTCGACTCATTGTTTTCAACCTGGACATTACCATAGCCTTCATTTTCAAGGGCTGCATTGAAAAAGAAGATATGTTGATAGCCATTGATTACTTCGCCGTCAATGGTCATGTTGCCGGCAACCTGATAGTTGATATCTACAGGTTGCGGGTTAAATGAAACGGTTTCAGGTGAGTAAGGATCAATATTCAGTTCGCCAATCTTGCTACCATAATTGCCGGCGTAACCGTTATTGAGGTTAAGATTATAGTTGTAACCCGTCGGCATTTGGTCGATGCCAACGGCAAATACAACGTATTCACCAAATTCAAGGGTAATACTGAAACTACCGGTTGAATCGGTTTTGGTAAAGAAAACGTAATCACCCTTGTCACCCCATTCGGTCTTGCGGCAAACCTGCAGCCAGAGGCCAGCTATGGGATCATTGTTGATATCCTGAACCTGACCACTGACATAACGAAGAGTTGTATCATCAAGATTGAAGGTCAGGGTCGGTGGAGTGGTAACGTTGGCGTCAACAACAACCTCGCGAGTGATCAACGGCATTGTCTGCTGGGTATAGTTGTCAAAAAAGGCAGTTGTTCTATTGGGGTCAGTTTCAACGTTGTCAATGTTGATGTTCAACAGATACTTTCCGGTTGTCAAACCAGAAACTCTGAATTCGCCGGCAATATCAGGACTGGTAAAACCGCGACGAGGACCAACGTTATAGAAGTTGTTCCAGTCACCGTCGAATTTTGGTTTAACTTCGATGCCAACCTGAACGAATTCGGAAGGTGAATCTTGATTCGGTGGCAAGTCACCGCCATTAAGCTGAAGCTTACCAATGAAAGAACCGCCTTTCTGCAAAACGATTTCTTTATTGGCTGCGCCGGTGTCAGGCACAACATAGCGCTCGTTATAGGCAACAAAGCCTTCAAGATCCTGAACCAGCGAGGGGTTTTCGAGGTTCATGTTGAACTGATAGGCAGCGCCTTTCTGCAATCTGAAAGAAAAACCAGGATCAGAAGCAAAGGCTCTCGCCATAGCTGGTTGACCAATGTTCAGCTGGCTAACCGGAACTTCAACCCCGGGGCCAAAGGTCACCAGAGGATTAACGTTCAGAACGCCGAGACTATCCTGATATGGTTGGCCATTATAAAGCACGTCACCAGAGACCATAACAAAGTCATCGGGGGTAACGATAAATGGCGCAGTAATTTCTGTAGTTCCATTTTCACCGATCTGGAAAGGCGGGAAAACTTTGACAGCTTCAGGAATGTCATTGGTAATATCAGCAGGGATATCAGCACGGATCACAAGCTTTTCATTTGGCGCCAGGAAGGGCACGAAAACTTTTCCGGTACCGTCGTTGTAATCAACAGTTGCCTGGTAGCCGTATGGCGGATTGCCATCTTTTACGACTGCAATCAAAGGAGGCTGATTCAATGCTGAAAACTGATCAGGGGCGTTTGAAACGCCGACAGTACCAAAGAAGGCAGGAGCCTGTGGCATTACCAGTTCGGGTGTATCGTTAGTTGAAGAAATTTCAACTTCGCCGCCATTTGCATAAACATAGCACTTGAAAGGCTCGACTGATTTGTCAATCAGGCTGCGAGAAGTGCTGTAAACATAAAATCGATAAACACCTGGCTCGAATTTCTGAGCAAAGTTGAATACAGCTTTGTGGTTGTAACCGAGGCTGGAATCATCATAGCCCAGGAAGCCATAAGCAGTCTGATATTCATACCAGCCATCATAAGCGCCGAATGAAATCTTCTTTTCAGCGCGAACGTAATGGTTGGCGAGACCAAAATCAACATTACCGGCAACATCGTTTTCTGATACGTCGCCAAGATAAACATTGCAGTTTACCAGAACACCGCTGGTCGGAGCATAGTCAACAACAACCTTTTCAGGACCAACAATGGTCTGGGGTCGAAGTGAAATGGCATCGGTCGGATTGGTAAGCGGTTCAAGGCGGAAATCGTAAGTTCCGAAAGGCAGATAGAAACTGGTTTCACCGTTGGTGGTGTTAACACTGTAATCGCTATAATTTAGACGATAGCGAACAGTGATCTGATTATTCGGGTCAACCAAACCGTTGGTGCCAAGTACCTTAAACTGGACTTCACCCTTTTTCTGCTGCTCATGCAAATATGAAAATTCTACATCCACATCGGCAACATTGAAATTAAAGGATTGATATGGATAATAGTTCTGTTGAGATACATTCCAGTAGTTTCCATCTCCGGCAATGTTACCGTAGAACGGAGTGTTCTGCGGCCAATAGACTTCCCATTTGTTATTGTTTGAAAGAACGTCATCCTGGGTTATTACATAATGAGCCTCAATACCACCCGGAACATTAGGAATACTAACGTTGGCATTATTGATCAAACCGGGGACATTGGATTCTTCAGTTCCTTTGGTGGGGCTGAAGCCAATTTTCACACCGGGTTCCAGAGTAAAATCTACCGGGTTTGGCATAATTGCCGGATCTGATCCGCCGGGCAGCGGATAGAAAACCACTTCCGCGGTTTTGAAGGTCAAATCTGAATTGGCCGGATCACGGGGTGGAACAACCAAAAAACCGATGTTCGGCAAAGGATCGGTAATTGAATTGGCGGTCATGTAGATGTCATCAAGAGTAATTACTACCTGACCGTTTGTTGCGGTGGTTCCCTTTTTCATCCAACCCGAGTTGGCATAAGACTGGATATCATTTTTATCCCAGACGTAGACATCGGCGCCATCGACCGGAGTCGCGCCGTCGCTGCCAAAAACATTAACAGTAAATTGCCCACCGATTGCAAAAGCTGCTACCGTAGGCAAAAGCAACATAAGTGCAAGCAGCACAAAATAGTTGCGACAATGTGAACGCGTATTAACCATTCACCTAACCTCCTCAAAATTTTTGTACAGAACTAAAGAACTTAATCGCAAGACTGTAGGTCTTTTGATCGAAAAACCGCGATACGTCGCCTCCTTCTCTCTTTTTGCTGTCTCAAAGCAATTATTGTTTGCGCGATTATTTTTTTTAACTTCTAAAAGCTAACATTAGCGAAATGTCAAAATCAATAGTACAAAATATTTTTTTGCTTATTTTTATGGGCAACGCCAAAATCACTCTCTCTCATTTCTTTTTTTCTCTGGAGTTCGGCCTCTGCCCTGCCAATAGGCAAGCTCGGCGCAGAAATGAAGCTATGTTATTTGCGGGCGGGGAGCCAGGCTTTGAGTGAAGCTGAAAATTCGTTGGTTTTGTTATCGGCGCTCAAATCAAGCTCGGAAATATAAACTCCGCTTGAAGCAATCTGCCGGCATGTCTGCCAAAAAGTTTGCGGCTGGGCCTTCTCAAGCCTGATATGCGCGGCCGGCTGACTTTTGCCAAAAATGACTATCGAAGTGCGATTGAGTATCGGACGACTATCCGAAGCCACAACCTCTCGGAAAGCCTGCTCAAGCTGGGCGGTCACCGAAGAATCTGCTTTGAATTCAACGCCTTCGAGCTGTCCTTTGAGCATGACGAATTCCTGCAAAAGCTTCTGCACTTCGGTTGCCTCTGCGCGCCGGGTTTCGAGAACCCGCGCCGCCATTTTCAGGCGATCTTGAAGCGGCACGGTAACCAGATACCAGAACAAGATAACCGGAACGACAAGGCCGAGAACTGTCAGGGCCCGGCGATCACGCTGCGGACGCTTTTGCCACCATAATTTCAGCTTTTCCATTTCGCCTCCATGGCAAAAACCACTTCGTCACCTACTTTTCGCGATTCGGGCAATGCCACTTTTTCAACGACGCCACTTGCTTCGATTTTTCGGCGAAATTCATCGAGAGAAGTATAATCGGTGGCGGAACCCTGAATGCGGAAGCCGTCAGCCCGGCTCTGCAGGCGTGCAAGCTTGATTCCTGATGCCGCAGCCGGCTCGATCAGGCGAAAAATGCTCAGCCAGTCAACATTCGGAATTGATCCCGCCTCGTTGAGGCTGGTTTGTGCTTCAGAAATCTTGCGCCGAATCTGGCTGACCGCATCAACCACCGGCACTCCGGGAAAAACCTTGGAAAAAGCCTGAGCGGTACTGATTCGGGTGCGTTCGGCCGCAGCTTCGGTCAGATAAACTTCAAACCAGAGAAAAAAATGACCGATAAAGACCAGACCCAGCAGCAAACCGACCAGGGCAGATGCCGACAAGCGCAAATTTTTTCCGACCAGCTGTTGCTGAAAGCCGGAAAGATCAAAATGTGCAGGCTCTTCAATCGCAGCCCCGACGAGAGAAAACAGCTGGCCACAGTTATTTTGTAAACTGACCGGAAAAACATTGCCAAGACCAGAGGCCGCCAAAATCGGCTGAATAGGCAGACTTCGATCGGAAATTACTCGCTGCAGGCTGTTTTTCGCTGAAAACAGGCCGAGATACTCACTGACTGGTGTGCTAATACGTATCGCAGCCTTCTGTTCAACTCCAGCAAGCAGAAAATCCGGAACGGCAAGGCGCCATACAATCGCTGGGGCAAGCCTTGACGGCGAAAATTCCGGCGGAAAGGCGATGCCGGAAACCAGATAGCATGGTTCACCGACCGTTTTGGTAGAAATATTCCAGGAAAAAAGCCAATTCTCGTTGATTTCAGCATATTGATCGGCGGCCAGTTGAGGAATTACCCGAGCAACTTTTACCGGGTCAGCGAACGAAAGTTCGATTTGAAAAGGCAGGCCTGCGGTAGCCGGAAGAACGAGAATGTTGGGGACGTCTTGTGGGAGTGCTGGGAGCGGGCCCACATGCTGGTCGACCCCGGAGGGGGTGGGGTTTGAATGGTCGTTTGAACCTGAAGAATCAGGGACATCGACCGAAATGGGAGTTAGAGCGGTTGACGAAAGGGTGAACCAATGAAGTTCACCAGGATTATCGGCAAAAGCAATATTGAATGAATCGCTCAAGGTATCTCCACATAGCGCACGATGCGGCAAACTCCGGGCCGATCACGCTTAACCATCGCTTCAACCCGGCGGGTCGCATCACCATGCCAAGCTTGCGCTACTATTTTAAACCATTTGCTGTGAGTAATAAACCTGTTTGTATAACTCTTTTGAATCTTCCAGTCAAAGGCGACGATAAAGTTGGTATAACCGGCCAATTGCATGAACGGACGCGCAGACAGCAGTCGCGAATAAAACTCTTCGACTCGCTCTGCCGAATATTCCTTCGGCAGTCCGGGTATAGAAAGAATTATACCCTCATGAGCGGTATTGATATTGATTTCGCCATTGCCATAGACGGTAAGCAAATCTTCAAGCCCGGGACGTGAACCGGACGCAACGAGCAGATCGGGTGTAATTCCGGGAATTTCAAGCAATTCACGGATATCCTGCATCGGGCCATTGCGTGGCTCTCGCAGTCCATGCAGCATATATGTGGAAAATTCGGCGCCGAATTCTCGCGGGGAATCATCGTCGTCGACGTAATCGAGTATGCAATGCGCCAGTCGAGCCGATGCCGCCTGTTTTTCGGCATCGCCAATCAAGGAACCGCTGGCAACAATGCCAAGGTCGTAGTATTCAAAAGTTCGGGTAAGAATGTCCTCCTGAACCAGATTGACATTGAGTTTCGAAGACTCATCAACGACTGAAACAGTACAGCTGCAGACGCCGAACATTAAAGGCGATTCGGCAGTTGCGTCGGTTCGCGTTTTCCAGGCTTCGGTATAACCATCGCCGAGAGAACGATCGACAAACAGTAGACTGATGGCAAAATCAATGCCACCGCGCGCAGCCCATTGCGCCTGCATTATCGCCTCCTGGCGGCTATCGATTCGCGCCTGCAAACCGGCGTTGTCGAGAAAACGCAAATAGAGAGCGATCAGCAATGCTGACATTAGCAACACTGATACAAGCGCCATTCCGTTGCGGTTATTTACTGGAGAATTTTTCATTGGGCAAAATAAAAGCCGTTTCAAAAAATTGTTTATCTCTGTTTTCAGAGGGAAAGACAAAACGCACGCAAATGCTATTACAGTCCGGCACCAATTCTGATATGCCGGTCATTTTGATCCAGTCGACGCCATTAAAATAATAGACCTCGAATCCTTCGAGAGTATCGAGGAAAGCCGTTTCAACACGGGCGGCCAGATCGCGTTTGCCGTCAATAAGTGTCGACACCGTGCGCTTCAGGCATTTCAGGGCCGGGTCATAACGCCATTCAATTCGTTTCACGCCACCGGGGATGCTGTCGCGGGCAAGCAATTCATTGCGGGTTGTTGTGTAAGCCATGAAATTGTCGCCACTGATAAAGTTGAAATCAACTTTTTTCTGATCAAGAATCATTTCACCCAGCTCTTTGCGCATGAGATCCATACAGAATGACATCTCACGATCACGCACCGAACTGTCTTCGGCGAGGCGGGAGATACGTGACATGCCATGCAGCATCGAACCGAGCAGACTGAATAGAACTGCAAGCAGGGCGAGTGAGATCAGCATTTCTACGAGGGTGTAGCCGCGCCGGCGGAAGGGGATGCTCTCACAAAGGCGCGAAGGCACAAAGGGATTTTGCCTCGAAAGGCCTGGTTGCAGAACCGGCCAATAAGACCTAAACCCGGTCATTGAGCCCGAAAATCCTGTCGGAATAAACCTTTCGGAGACCGGTTCGGTTTTTTCCGGGCGAACACATGGATCCGCCCCTACGGGTGATGTGTTGAAATAAATTATAGGTCGATGCGGGCAGGCGCGGTGGCCCTCTTCAACGGGTTTGATTTTAAAGTGCTTGCCTGTCATGGGGAGACCTCGGGATTGCCAGAAGCAACTTTGGTGGTCGGCTGCAGATAATCGGCGACGTAGGTTATCAGGGTCAGGCTTTCTTCCTGCCAGGCTTCGGGCCAGCTGACGGTAAGGCGGTATTCGAAAAGTCCGGCCGGGAAATTTCCCTCAGGTGATTTGATTTCTTCAGAATATTTAAATTCGGGGAATTCGCGGCCGAAAATTCCCGAGCGGCGAATCTTCTCGATACGCGCAGCTTTGGTTTCTGCAAGTTTTTTCCAGGCAAGGTTTCGGGCAATGGTGGCGTTTTTAGCACGAACCAGGCGGCGGGTCAGGTAATTTGTGCCGCTTGAAAGGGCTGCAGTAACCAGCACTAGTATGGTTAATGAGATCAGTATCTCGACGAGGGTAACACCTTTGCGCGTTTTTTGTGGGCGGACACATGGGACGGGTCCAGATCTTAAGCTGGCCCTTCGACCCGGCAGACCGGGTTCTGGGACCGTTTCGGTATTTAGCGGGCGGGCGCGGAGGCCCGCCCCTACAGATACGCTTTGAAGATGGTGGTGGTTCATCTCGCGGCCGCTGTTTTTCTGACAAAATGGGCGTCGTAAGCGCGGATAGTAACGAAGACAGATTCATTGGACAACTGGTCGAAAAATCGAAGCTGTGGCGATTCGCAATAGCCTTCGGGAAGTATCTGCCAGCCTTTTTCAGGCCAGTCGAGCTGAATGTCCTGAGGTATGGTTACGGGGCGAAGCCACATATCGGATGAGGGCACCCAGCGCGAATTTTCGAAATAGTCGACCACCAGCTGCCGGTTTTCATTCATGGTTACCTGGTAATTTTTGCCAGAAAAGACAGCTTTTTCAAAAGCTTCGCGACAAAGAACCGAGGTCTGATGAACCAGGGCTTCGAGGCGATTTTTCTGCATCATTACGGCTGCAGAAGGTAAAACGACGCCGGCCATCATTGACAGAATCGCCAGCACCACCAGTAACTCAATAAGAGTGAAACCGGCTTTTTTCAGTCTGCAGGTTTCAGATTTACGAGCAAAGATAAAATGTAAGTCTCTCACAAAGCCTCAAAAACACAAAAGTCAGGTTCGAATCATTTGCGGCCGATGTTCCAGTTTTCGATGTCGGCAAACTCACCTTCACCACCGGCGACGCCGTCTTTGCCGTAACTGAGCAGATCGAATTCGGGCAGATGAACACCGGGCGAAAGATAGATATAATCGCGATCCCATGGGTCCTTTGGCAAGATGCCCTTTTCGAGATATGGGCCTTTCCACTTGGTGGGAACAGGGTCGAGCGTCGGTTTTTCGACCAGCGCCTTAAGAGTCTGCTCGGTTGTCGGATAAGTGCCATTATCGGCATAATAAAGTGCCAGAGCATTTTCGATGCTGCGAATCTGCACTTCGGCGGTCTGGCGGCGGGCCTCTTCAGTGCGTCCCATCATTCGCGGCAGGACAAGTCCAGCCAGCAAACTGAGTATTATAAGAACGACAAGCAGTTCGATAAGAGTAAAACCGCCACGTGGTTTAAGCATTGTTCTCCTCCAGAGATGATTCTATCGCGGCAAGTTTAGCACATAACGACAAAGCCGTAAAAAATTATTTCGCTCCTTTGGTTGCGACATTTTGCTGGAATCCTCTCACGAAGACGCAAGGAAACGAAAGAAAAAGCATTTCAACTAAACATGGGGCAAAAGCAATTCAACGACGACGATTACGATTACGATTACGAGCACGAGCACGAGCGAAAGGTTACATGAAGCGGTTCATTTCATAGATCGGCAGAAGAACACCGATCATGATTGCGCCGACGACCGAGCCCATTACCACAATCAAAAGTGGCTCAAGAATGTTCAAAAACAATTCGGTGATTACCCGGTTTTCAGCCTCAAGCTCGGTTGCAGCCGAGTGCAGCATTGGTGCAAGCTCGCCCGAAGCTTCGCCGGCCTCGATCATCTGGATAACGAAGAGTGGAAAAAAGCTTGCCGATTTAAGCGCATCCGAAAACGAAACCCCGCGCTCAAGAGCCTTTTCAACCGAAGAAAGGGCATCATACTGCAAAAGAGAGGAATGATTCTCTTTTAGCACGCGCACGGATTCGAGCAGGGTAACGCCGCAGTCTATCATCATACCGGTGTTGCGGGCCCAGCTTTCCATACGCATGCCTTCAATGAATCGCCCCCAGATCGGCAATTTGAGCGAAATTTTTTCCCATAAACGGCGGGCAGAATCGACTTTCATGGCAAAATGGGCCACTGCGAGCAAAACCAGTGCTGAAAGACCCAAGCCGAGCCAGTAGGTACGAAAGAAATCGCTGAAGGCGATGAGGGCTCTGGTTATCCAGGGCAGTTCACCCTGCACGTCAGCGAACATTTTTGCCACAGTCGGAACCAGATAAACCATCAAAAAAGCGAGAACACCTATTGAAATTATCGCAGTGATTGAAGGATAAGCGATAGCCGCAATAAAGCGACGGCGTTGTTCCATTTCGCGGTCTAGATGCGCAGCAAGCTGGGAAAAAGCGTAATCGAGCTTTCCGGTCGTTTCGCCAACCCTGATAACCGCTTGCAAAGATGGGGAAAAAACCGTTTGCAGCTCGGCAATAACTGCCGACAGGTCACGCCCTTTTTCGATTCCCTCGCGCATCTGCACGATGATCGAGCGGCGGGCCTGCCAGGCCTGCTGGGCTTCGATTCCAGATAAAGCTCTCGTCAGCGGAACGCCGCCGCGCAACAATGCCGCCAGTTGTCTTGAAAATCTGGCCTGCTCAGCCAGACTGAAATTTCGAGAAAAGCCAAGCCCATGTTCTTCAAGCGCCGGCGCGACCTCGAAAGGGGCCAGGCCTGATGAACGCAGGGATTGCCGGGCTGAAGCCAGATCATCGGCTTCGACAATACCGGCCGTCTCGGCACCAGATTGGTCATAAGCCTTATACTGAAAAAGCGGCATATCAGTTTCCCTGCCAGCAGACACGTTCGACTTCGGCAAGCGAGGTCAGTCCAGCTTCAATTTTCTGCAAACCGTCTTCGTACAGACTTCTCATTCCGGATGCCCTGGCGGCATCTCGGATATCGTCGAGAGAAGCGCCTTTTCCGATCAGAGCCGCAATTTCTTCGTCAATATTCATCAGCTCATACACCCCGGTTCGTCCCTTGAAGCCGGTCTGGGCACAAACTGCACATCCGGAGGCAGTAAAAGAGCCATCAGCATTTTTTACCAGACAATTCTGACAAAGCTTTCTAACCAGGCGCTGCGCCAAAACCCCGATCAAAGTTGAGGCAACGAGATAGGGTTCGACGTTCATATCGATGAGGCGTACGGCAGCTGAAGCCGAATCGTTGGTATGCAGCGTCGAAAAAACCAGATGCCCGGTGAGACTGGCCTGAATTGCCATCGATGCAGTTTCATCGTCGCGAATCTCACCGACAAGAATGACGTCGGGGTCCTGACGCAGAATTGAGCGCAACCCCGATGCAAAAGTAAAACCTATTTTGGGTTTGACCGGAATCTGACTGGCGCCTTCAAGCTCATATTCGACCGGGTCTTCCAGAGTGATGACATTGACGTCAGGGCTGATAATGCGCATGATGGCGCCATATAAGGTAGTGGTTTTTCCCGAGCCGGTCGGCCCGGTAACGAGAAGAATACCGTTCGGCCGCCTGATTAGCCGGTCGAAGCGCACGAGAATGTCTTCGGGCATACCCATTTGTTCGAGGGTCAACAATTCGCTTTTTCGATCTAGAAGTCGCATGACAACGCGTTCACCATGGGCACATGGAACAGAACTTACACGAATATCAACTTCGCGGTCGCCGAAACGCACTCTAATTTTTCCGTCTTGCGGCAGGCGGCGTTCAGCGATATCGAGGCCGGCCATGATCTTGATTCTCGAAGTCACGGGAGCATGCAGTTTGCGCGGCGGCGAAAACCGGTTAACCAAAACTCCGTCAATACGGTAGCGAATCTTGAACGAATCGGGTGAAAGCTCCAAATGAATATCAGAAGCCCGTTCGCGTAAAGACTGATAAATGAGGGTATTTACGAACTTGACCACCGGTGCCTTATTAGCCGATTCGAGCACATCCTCGATCGCGAACTGGTCAAGATCACCATCGAGGCCATCTTCAACGGAAATAGTTTCGATCAATTCATTTGAATCGCGGCCGCGACCATAGGTTTCATTGAGAACATGCTGAATCTGCACGGGCGGCATGACGACAAAATTAACTGTTTTTTTGAAATGCCTGCTTAATTCTTCGACTACTCCGGGCCGAAAGGGATCGGACGAAAGGACAAAAATGCTGTCGGCGCTTTGATGAACCGGAATGGTATTTATTCGTCGCAGATGTTCGAGGGGAAATTCTTCCAGCAACGCGGTATCGACGTCGGCAAGATCGATGTGGTTGAGAAATTCGAGTCCCCATTGTTGCGCCAACGCCTGATAGAGTTGAATTTCATCAATAAAGCCGCTATCACATAGCATTTCACCAAGACGACGCGAGTTGTTTTCTGCCAATTGCTGCCGCAGAGCCTCTTCAAGATCAGCCGTGGAGATAAGCTTCAATTCAATGAGAATTTCTCCGAGTTTCTTCCAGTTTTCAAGCTGATTTTCCATATTCATCGATGATGTTTTCGTGTTCATTTTTTGTAAAGATTATCTTTTTGTAGAGTGCCAAATGGCCTCTTCGAACGGGCAAGCCTGGCTTTGAAAACCTATGAGGTAAGAACCGATTTTTTCGATCAGATTGCGTCCAGGCTCCGCGTGACTCTGAGAACACATAAGATTCGAAACTGCGGCAGGCATCAGTCGGCTTTGAGGCGTTCGAAGACTGCTTTCGCCTTTTCTTTAAAGCGATTGCGTTCGCTGTCGAGCATTGGTTCTGCGGTTTCCTGCAAGTTTTGCAGGCGCTCTTTTTCAGGTGTCTGTGTGCGATTCTGGTCAAACTCAACAAGTTCTTCAGGAGTCGAGAGAATATGCGGAGTCAGGAAGACCAGCAGATTAGTTTTCTGAGTGATGGTACGCCGGTTTTTAAAAGCCTCGCCAATAAAAGGAATATTCGACAGCAGCGGTACGCGCTCTACGACTTTCGTTTTATCTTCGCGCATCAATCCGCCAATGACGATAGTTTTATGATTTGGCACCGAAATGGTGGTATCCATCTGCCGTTTGGTTAAAACTGGCACGTTGAATTCATAGAGGTTTTCTTCCTGACGTTTCTTGATTTCCTGATTAACCTTCAATGTTACCAGTTCATTTGAATTCACCCGCGGCGTAAGCTTCAAAACAATGCCAACGTCTTCATACTTGAAGTTGGTCAGATCGAAACGTCCGGTATCGCGATCCTGGGTAAAACCCTGAGGCAAAGCAACCACTTCACCGACGGAAAGATTGGCTTCTTCATTGTCAGTTGCGAGAATCTGTGGGGCTGACAGAATCTTGAAATTAGAGTTATTCTGATAAGCCTTGACCATAGCTTTGATCTTGGTCAGTTCAGTCAGATCACCGGTCGCCAATTTAGCCGGATCAACCGGCTCATTTAAAACACCCACTTGAAATCCGCTGTTTGCAAGAGGATTTCCTTTAAGATCGTAGTTTGTGCCGCCAAAAGCCCGCCATTTTGAAGAATTGAAATCGAAAACATTCCATTCGATACCGAGATTATGTGTAAGATTGCCGCTGACTTCAGCGATCAAAACTTCGACAAGAATCTGATGCCGCATGACGTCGAGAGACTTCAAGATAGCTTCATAATGGGAAAAAAGCTGCGGGGGCCCGGTCATGATAACTGAATTTGTGTGCTCTTCAGCCACGAAGCTTATCGATTCGGATTTATTGGTCGAAGTGCTGCCCGCAGATTGATTGCGCTGTTGAACCAATCGAGAAAGCGTTTCTGCAAGCACTTTAGCTTCGGCGTTGACCACCTTGACCACTTTGACTTCACTGGCATCTTTGGCTGGCGGGCAATCAAGATATTCGAGAAGCTGAGAAATGCGGTTCATCATATCTTCAGAGCGGGTAGTGACCATAATTGAACGCGTGCGCTTGATAGGAACAAGGCGGGTAGTTTCGATGGCAACAGTCTCGGAAGCTGATTTAATCGAATCTTTACGGCTGAATCCGAGGATGTCTTCTATTTCTTTGACTGTCTCATTTTCATCTGCATATTTTAATTTAAAAAAGCGGGTAAGTTCAGGCCGGGCGTCGGTGGTTCCGGTATCGAGGCGATCGATCAGGGCGCGAATTCGTGGGAAATTGTCGGGCGAAGTCAGCATCAGCAGGCTGTTACTGCGCTTGTCGGCGATGAAAGTAACGCCACCACGGATTTCGTCGCGTTGCACGCCCCCTTCGGAAATAATGCGCTCGAGCTGAGTTTTCATTTCATCGGCCGACGAAAACTTCAGCGGCACGATATCGAGGCCGGGTTTGAGCAAGCCCTTTTCAAGTTCACGAACGACTTCAAGCGCCCGTTTGATACTGACTGAACGTCCGGTAAGCACGATGGTATTGGAAGGCGGAAAAAGCAGCATCGATGCGTCACGTGGCAGAAGATTCTGCAGCAATTTGCTCGCTTCTTCAACAGAAGTTCGCTCGAGAGGAACGATCTGAGTGATAAGAGTGTCGTCTTCGCTGAGCTCGGTCAGTTCATCAGGGGTTCGGGTTTCGGTACCAGCAACCTTGGCATCGCTGAGCGCAACGATTTTGAACATTTTTCCCGAGGCTACGGCGGTATAACCACGCACCTGCAAAATCGATTCAAGCATTGCCAGAGCTTCCTCCCGATTGAGGGTAACCGGTGAAATGATGGTAACATCGCCCTGAAGCGGCTGATTGATGATGAAACCACGACCTGTTTCCTGACTCATGTAGCGAACCAGGCTCATGAGATCGACGGCTTCGAAATTGATGGCGATTTCGTCGCTGCCGCTACCTTCAGATGGTTCAAGAACTTCGGCAGCGTTGATATCAGGGCTGACGAAATCCTGTGGGTTTCCCGGTTGCGCTTGAGGAGGATTTACTCTGATAATCGAGGGCATTCCGGGGTTTCGATTCTTTTCGCCGGGTCTGACAACTCTTGACCCGCCAGGCATAGCTGAGGACGGAGTATTTCTAATCAGCATCGGCTTTTTGAAAGGGTTTTTCTTCTCGTTGATGATTCTAGTTTGAGAAAACCCTGTTGAACTCATAAAAACAAGGCTTATAAAAAGTGCCAGCCCCCAAAGAGGTCGGCCTATATTCAAAAAATTAGAGCGCATTTGAAGTTCCTCTTGATAAGATGTGGCATATTATACCGTACCCCTGACAAGATACCAACCGTTAAACGAAACTCGATTTTTTTTGCGCTGCTGGCCTTCGTTTGACCGCTGTTTGCCTTGCCAGAGTTAGGCAACAACTTCAAATAAAACTCTCTAAGGACCGTCTGCACCCTTTTTGGCGTTTGGGGCTTGCTTGTCGGTTTTAGGCCGGGGCGGCGGGTTAAGAAAAATAGTGCGCCGACCACGCTGAATTTTAATTGGCAACGGCCGCTCGCTGACTTTTCCGAGTTCGAGAGCGACATCCTGGGATTGTCTGAAATCACCGTTCGCGGTGCCGACAATTTTATCGCCCGGTCGTAATCCGTAGCCGGAAAAGGAATCGGGAACTTTTCTGACATCGACCTTAAAGACTCCTCTTTCAGGACGCACCTGAAAATGTCCTTCTGAAATCATTTCGGCGATTGAACCGGCGCTGGTCTGGGTCTGTCGTAACAAAACCTCAGCCTTGGGTGGCGTCGAACTTTTGCTGTCAGAACTTAAAGGAGCGGCGAAAGGCTTTAAAAAGCCGGGTGCTCCGCCTTTACTGCCTTTCGTGTCATCAAGTTCAAGTTCACCGGTACCGTCAGGAGTTTCAATTTTCACCGAACGCATGGTTGCGCTAATCATGGTAATTTCACCGGGAGATTTTTCTCTGACGACGACTGTTTTTCGCCCTTTTGGTTCAAAAATGAAAGCGGCGCTATTGCCGTCTTTTTCTAGAACTATGCCCTTTAAGCGGTAACCAAGGGCATAGAGATCAACTGATTCAGGCGACAACACAACCGGTGCAGTCGCCACAGCAACCGGTTCAGGCTTTTTCTCTTCGACTTTTTCAACCTTTACTTCTGCTTGCTTATTGAAGTCAAGGCCAAAAGCAGCGGAAAACGTTACCGGATCGATTCCGGCAAAGGTTTGCGAGTTGAGCGCAGAGTTTCCTGAGTTTACCGAAGCATTGGCGCTGAGCTCGGGGGCGTGAATTCGCAGTCCTTTCGGGCGATTCATTCCGGCAAATGAAAAAATCGCATAAACGGCGAGGATTGCCAGAACAATGGCAATCAGTAACTTCGGGTTAACTCGGGCAAAAAACTTCATAAATTACAGTTTAACCCGAATTACGGCAGAGAAGCAAACAGTTCAATCCACACCATTTCGGGGGCAGAGGTCGGCTAATTCACAATTACCACAATCTGGCCTGCGGGCAGCACAGCGCTCTCGCCCATGCAGAATCAGCAGGTGAGAAAAAGCTATCCATTTATTTTTTGGAATAATCTTCATCAGGTCTTTTTCTACTTTTTCCGGGTCGGTTTCTTTTGTGAGACCCATTCGGAAAGAGAGGCGCTTTACATGAGTATCGACAACGATGCCTTCAGCCTTGCCAAAAGCGGTGCCAAGAATAACGCTTGCGGTTTTTCGCCCAACTCCTGGCAATTCAACCAATTGCTCGAGTTTTTGTGGAATCTCCCCGGCGAATTTTTCGAGCAGGGTTTGCGCACAGGCGATTATATTTTTGGCCTTATTGCGAAAGAAGCCTGTTGACTGGATTGCATTTTCAACTTCACCGAGTTTTGCGCCTGCGAAGCTTTCAATAGTTGGGAATTTTTTGAAAAGGCCGGGAGTGACCATATTCACCCTTTTGTCGGTACATTGCGCTGAGAGAATGGTCGCGACAAGAAGTTGCCAGGGAGAATCGTGGATCAGCGCACATTCAGGTTCCGGGAATCGACGCTCAAGAATGGCGAGTATTTTTTTAAGCTGAGTCGGGCTGCTTTTTTTCGGGGTTATCTTCTTCGGTATTTGTTTCATCGCTTTCTGCATCTACTTTTTCTGAATCTGGAAGCTTATCGGTATTCTCACCGGGTAATTCATCATCCTGCAATTCGCTTTGGCTTTCGCGAATGCCGTCGAGTCCTTTGGGCATTGCGGCAAGTGGTTCATCGTCGGCTTTAACCTGTTGTTTTCTGGGTGAAGACAATTCTTCAATGCTTGAATCAATGAGATCGTCGGCCTGGTCTGATCGTTCGGCGCTGGTAGAACCGGAAAGCTCCTGCACCTGTTTGCTGATTTGCTGCATTTTATCATCGACAGCTTCTTTAAGAAGCTTCTCGTCGGGCAGAGAGGAAGGGTGGAAGATGGCAACTCCGGCAATGGCAGCGACCAGAGTGGCCATTCCCGTAGAAAGAATGCGCAGAAAGAAACTCAACTCAAAGCCGCTGGCCAGAATCCAGAGGATTCCCCAGCAGAGAGTCGCGGCAACAAAAATCATGATCAGAGTCGAGATCAGACGAATTATGTAAGGCCCTTGAAACGTTTCTCTGGAAAAATTCAGGCGACGCTGCAGCAGAGCTTCGATTTCCGGCGAGGGATGCCGACCACCCTGCATACGCACCATGACAGCCTTGAGCACATTTATGCGCTGTAGCAGTTCAAAATCTTCTTCAAGAGTCGGTTCGGGCTTTTCGAAGGTCGAGGTTTCAGCCTTTTCTTCTTCTGGCCCAGCGTCGGCGTCCAGCTGTTTTTCGTTATTTTCTGCCATAAGTGACAGAAATATAACATAATTGTCATTGCGATACAAAAGCACCGGGCAAAAATGCAGCAAAAAAAGGTGCGCTTCTTAATCAGAGCTTAAACGACTAAAGCATCAGTAGATAAACTGAGAGGTTTAATAATCGGTAAACAAAGTGTAGAATAGTAAGTAAGACATTCTTTAATAGAGTTATAGCAAATGAAAAAAGCACTTTTATTCGCCATCATGCTGGCCATGCTCAGCTCAAGTCTTTATGCATGGGGTTACCACACCCACCGAAAATTGACTGCTGAGGCATTCAGAAACATGCCCGAGGCTTTTCAGACTCGCTTCAACAGCCAGAAGAAATCTTTCTTAAAGGGCGCCACCGATCCTGATACGATGATCAAAGATTTCATGAATCATATTTATTATCCTGACGGCTCGCAAACCGGCGGCTTATATCGCATCCAGGATCTCTTCAACCGCTCTGTAGAACTTCTCAACTCTGGCATCAGCGATGAAAAAACCGCTTATGTCATGGGTCTTATGTCGCATTACATCGCAGACCTGAATGTTCCGCTGCATACGGCCGGCAGCGAACGCGACCCCGATGAAAGCTCCTATCATTCGAACTATGAAAGCGATATCAACCACAATCTGCGAAACTTTCATTTTTCATTTGCGGGTGAACGGCACCTTTCTTCAATTGAAGAGCGGGTGAAAGAAATGACCACAGACGCCCTGAAACATTATGACGAAATTGGGGCATCATACCGAGCCGGCACCGACCTTGCTCCATTGATGGCTATGACTGAGAAACAGCTGAATGCCGCGGTACAAAACATCGTCGACTTCTGGTGTGCCGCTCTTCGCAGCGCAAAATTCAATCTTGCACCAACCGGTGCCAGCGAACCAGATTGGAATCTGACCAGTAACAAAAAGGCAAGTGAAAAGATCAACATTAATTCAGCCAGCGCAGTAGAGCTGGCCGAGTTTTTCAACATCAGTGCCGCCAAGGCGCAACGCATAGTCGACTCCCGTCCCTACCGAACGGCTTACGACCTGGCCAAATCGGGGGTTTTCAACCCGATGTTCATCAAGCGTAACAAAGAGAAGATTAAGGTTCACTAGCATACATCTCAAAATTGCCTCTTAATGTGTAGTTGAAATAACGACTGGATGCCTGCCTACGCAGGCATGACATATCGTTGATCGATTTCATTTATTCAAATGTGACAAAGGATTAGCCTGCCCCGCAAAGAAAATTGGTTAACATTTATACAAACCGGCCAAAAACCAGGGAATTGCCCGAAAAAATGGTTTTTTCGTAAGGTTTTCCCGGCATGCTGCCGATAAATGCGACCTGAAAAACATTTATCCGGAGGCATGATCAATGAAAAACAGATACTTTCTTACCGGGATGCTTGCTGCAACCATAAGCGTTGCCGGACTATTTTCCATCAACAGCATCCAGGCTTCGGGCAGTCGACTCGACAAAGAGATCAAATTTGCCCGGCAAATCGGTATTTATGATTCAACAAGCTACAGTTCACACATGCTTAACAGACCAATTGCAGAATTGGCTTATTATCGCGGTTTAAGCAGCGTTCTTTTCGAACTGGGCATCATCGAAAACACCAGCATGGATGAAATGAGAAGACTGGGAATCATGCCGACCGACACCGGCAAAAAGTCTATTAGCCGAAAAGCTTCGGTAGAAGCCATTTTCAGAGCAGTTAGCTTTGGACTGGAGAATGATCTCATCGACAAAACCAACGATTCACACACATTTCAGCCTTTCTATGACTGGATAATCGAAGAAAAGTATATGTCAAGTCTGGCCATTGTAATAGATCGCGGTATCATCAAGGGTATGCCCAACGGCAGATTTTGCCCGGACACATCTTTAAAGACTGCAGACGCGCTGGTTTTGTTCAAGCGCATTTACGACGCATTTTCGGGAAATGAGGAAATCGCAGGCCAACCTCAGGACGAAGCAGCTCAGTCAGGCGCACTAAGCCTGGAGAGACTGCAGAAAGCAGGGGCTTTTTCCCAGATCAAATGCAATATCGATTTCGAAAATGATCGACGTATCCGCCTGCAGGATCTTAACATAATGCTGCAGGGCATATTGAGTCAGGCTGAGTTGCCGGCTTATATAACTGAATTGAAGTATCTGACCAGAAACATGAACCCGAAGAAATCCGTGAGTCGGGCAACTCTGGCACACCTGGCTGCGGTGATGGTCAGGGCATTGCCGGTATCTGCAACAGACAACAAGATAATTTATGCAGATGTAAGCCCTAATTCAGGTCTGGCAAGAGCATTGGCTTTTCTCGGCCAGGCGGGAATAAAAATGGGCTATGAAAACAATCTCCTGAAAGGCAAAGAGCTCGTCAGCGCCAGCGAAGCCATTTCGCTCATCGACCGCATTCTCGAGAAAACGCAACGGACGCGCACCGAAAAAGCAGCTACCAGAAACGATTTCGAGGAGTTCAAAGCACTGATTGAAGCCAGAAAAGCCAGAATTCGCCGAATTTTAAATCGCTCTTGACATTGAACCCAAAGCTGCCTATATGAATGGTAGATATAGGCAAGCTTTTGAGGGATAGCCAAGAAAAAATTCCCCGGAATTTTTACCGGGGTAGTTTTTGTTTTAGCTATTTCTTGACTTGAAAAGCAACTGGGTATACATTCGAGAAACATTTCCGGCTTCAACCCAACGTACTTTAAGCTATTCCCGCGGAATTTGTCCGGAAAAGTCACAATTTTTCACTACCGGAGATTCTGCTATGCTTCATCAGCCTGCCGCGCAATCGGGAAAAGATTACGGCACCGATTTCAAAACCAGATTCGGTGCCTGGATGTTCATTCTATATGGTCTAATTTACGCCGGCTTCGTGGCCATAAACCTTTTAAAGCCTGCATTGATGGAGGAGAAGGTTCTATTTGAACTGAATCTGGCCACTTTCTACGGTTTTTTTCTGATTGTTTCCGCGCTTGTACTGGCTCTTATTTACAATCATTTCTGCACCAGCAAAGAAATCGAATTGCGTGCAGCGGACACCTCTGAAAGTGAGAAAAACTGATGGAAGCCATGCCGGTAATTCGCTACGTCAGGTGGGAAATCTCGAAGCCATTGCCGGCAAAACCGGTGAAGAAGCAAAAACTGGTGCACTTGGCCCATTTTCGTTTCTGGCAAAAATCGCTGACCCGCAAACCCGGGTAAGAGTCTGGAAGGATGCCAGATTTGCCGATGGCGATGATCAGGTAAGAGTTTTTTATCATACGGTGACTCCCGGCAACAAAATTATGCGACCGGGAATGAAGTTTAAAGTCGAAGGCACGCTGATTCAGAAAATCGACTTCGTATCGCTGATGCTTGCCCTGTTTCTTGGCACTGCTGCTCTTCCCCACATTCTCATTCGTTATTACACGGTTCCAAGTCCGGCCTGCGCCAGAAAATCAACCATCGTTGCCATTGCCACCATCGGCTTTTTCTACATTCTTACTCTTTATATGGGTTTGGGTGCGATGAGCAACTCGGTGGTCAATCCGCTCGACAACAATATGTCGGCACCGCTGCTGGCACGTTCGTTCGGCACCTTTCTTTTCTCGATCATTTCGGCAATTGCATTTGCAACAGTTCTGGGAACGGTCAGCGGCCTTATTGTCGCTGGTTCTGGCGCGGTTGCCCATGACATTCTCGATCGCTGGGCCGGCAAAAAAATGGATGAAAAGCAAAAGGTAATGGCTGGCAAGATCTCAGCGTTCTGCATCGGTATCGTTGCCATTTTTCTTGGAATAATCTTCCAGGGAATAAACGTATCGTTTCTGGTCGGTCTGGCTTTCGCGGTTGCCGCATCAGCCAACCTGCCCTCGATACTCATGCTTCTGTTCTGGAAAAAGACCACGGCCGCCGGCATTGTCGCTTCAATTTACACCGGCATCGTAAGCTCTGTAGGCATCATCATGCTCTCGCCGACCATGTATACCATGTATGGACTGGATCCTGCGACCGCACCGATTCCTTTCAGCAACCCGGGGCTTTTCTCAATTCCCCTTAGTTTTATGATGCTGATCGTAGTATCTCTGGCAACTCAGCCGACCAAGGAAGCACAAGAAACCACATCGGCCTGAAAACTCAGTTGAAGGGCAGAACATGACTTCATTTGCAATAAGAGCGGTATTGATCGTTATTATCAGTATCAGTCTGCTTTTTGCGGCAATGTTCGTCGTGATTCTGCCTTCGCTGGAAAACGCCATTCTCGAGCAAAAGCGCGAGATGATCAGAGAACTGACCAACTCGGCCTGGAACATCATGGCCCGGCACGAGCAGGACGCTGCCGCCGGGTTGATTTCCAGCGAAGAAGCCAGACAAAGAAGCATCGAACAATTGCGCAGCCTGCATTATGGGCAGCAAATGAAAGATTACTTCTGGGTAAATGATCTGCATCCGCGAATGATCGTGCACCCGTACCGCACTGACCTTGAAAACAAAGATTTGCGTGATTTTCGTGATCCAGATGGCAAGCGAATATTCGTCGAGATGGCCGAGATCGTAAAAAATTCCGGTTCCGGTTATCTGCAATATCGCTGGCAATGGAAAGACGACCCCAACCGCATCGTCGAGAAACTGTCTTTTGTAAAAGGCTTTCAGCCATGGGGTTGGGTAATTGGCACCGGCGTTTATATTGATGATGTGCAGAAAGAAATTGAAACTGCACGACACAAACTTTTGATATTGAGCCTGGCGATAATGCTGGTGGTATTGCTTTTATTGGGCATTCTACTCTGGGACAGCATCGCAACTGACCGCAAGCGTCTGAAAGCTGAGGCCGCACTACAGAGAAGCGAAGAAAAGTATCGCAAACTTGTTGAATCATCGGGAGAATGTCTGCTGTTACAAATCGGGCAGGACTCTCTTTATGCAAATCAGAGTATGCTTCACCTTCTTGAAAGCTCCTGGGAAGACCTTGCCGGCATGCAGCTGAAAGATATTTTCGCACCGACCGCTGAAGAAACCGCAAGCGGCCAGCGCTATTTTCAGCGCTTTCAGGCAGGCGAACCGGTACCGGCAATTTTTGAAACTTTGCTGACCACCCGTAATGGAAAAACCAGAAACGTGACCGTTTCATTTTCGCGAATCAGCATCAAAGACCAGCAGGGCTTGGTAATCGTTGCCAACGACGTGTCGCAGCAACGACAAAAAGAAGCGATTCAGGAAGCTTTTCTGCGTGAAGCCCAGGCCGGAAACCGCTTTTGGGAAAAACCCTCAGTTGAAGCGGCTAATTCTTACTTCAAGCTCATTACCGAGGGCAAGCTTCAGGAATTTGTCGAAAGCGGTGACAAATACTGGATATTTGCCCAGGAAAACAATTATTCGGTGATCAGATCCGAAGAAATAATCTTGCAACTACAGGCCGGCAAAGAACTTGTATCTTCTTTCAATTCCTGTAACTGGCGCAAGAATCCGCAAATCGACGGCAATAAGCCGGTATGGCAAGCATTATCGATTCTACAAAGCAATGATTTTCTTCCGCTTGTGGTTGTTGGTGCCGACAAGAAGCCGACCGGCGTAATTTCGGCAAGAGACCTAGCCAAAATATCTTCATTTTCACCACATCTGCTAAAGGTTGAGCTTGAATCATCGCAGAATGATGCTGAGTTGTCCAGAGCCAACCGACGGTTCTTTGAATGGCTGATTTATCTGGTTCGCTCGGGCATAAAATCTTCGATGATAAATCGAATGATGTCGGACAATACGGATCAAGTGATTCGCAAAGCCGTGACATTGGCGCAAAACGAGCTTGGAAAAGCCCCGGTCGCATGGTCTTTTATCGTGCTTGGCAGTGGCGCACGTCAGGAGCAAACGCTTTGCACCGATCAGGATAACGCGATAATTTTTTCCGATGTGAAACCAGAAAGACTCGAAGAAACCAGAGCCTATTTTTTGCAACTTGGCCAGAAGGTCTGCCAGACATTGGCTCTTTGCGGATACCGGGAATGCGAAGGCGGCTTCATGGCCAGCCATGCGAAGTGGTGTTTAAGCAAATCCGAATGGCAAGCCACCTACGAAAAATGGTTGAGAACTTCAGAAGCAGAAGATCTTCTTCATGCCAAAATATTTTTTGATGTAAGAACGGTTGCCGGCGAAGACGGCCTTTTGCAAAGTCTTCTAACCGATATTAACGTCAGACTGCAGGAGCTTCCGGGCTTCTTTTTTCTTCTGGCGAGGAATGTTCTGCTTTTTCAGCCGCCCATAAGCTTTATGGGAAATTTTGTCGCCGACCCCGACGTAAAAGACCGGGAAGTTCTCAATATTAAGGGGATAATGGCGCTATTGAGCGATTTTGCGCGAATTTACACCCTGAAACACAATTTTAAGTGTAATCACAGTTGCGACCGTTTTCAAGCGATGGCACAGCAGGAAATTCTTACCCTTGAAAGCCATGCTGAAATAAAAAGAATGTTCGATTTTCTCATGACCATGCGTCTTGAACACCAGGCTGGACTGCTTTTCAGAGGTCAGGAAGCCGACAATTTCATCGAACCGACTTCTCTTTCGGCCCTGGACCAAAGTGCGCTGAAAGAAATTCTTTCGCAAATCAAAAATTACCAGGTTCGGCTCAGTTACGATTTTACCGGTTCCATGCACCAGCAGGTCTAAAACATCATGATAATGCTTGTCAGTGACGTTCATTGTCAATATGGTCTGATCGACAAACAGATCATTCATGCCGAAGCTCTTTTTAAAAAAGAAATCGCACAGGTAATCGTGCTCGGCGACCTGGGCTATTTCGAACATGAATTAAATGTTTTTTTTAAACACAATCCACATGGATTTCTTCGCCCGGTAGCCTTCATTGATGGCAATCACGAAGATTTTGCCGCCTTACATGACCAGGCAACAAGATTTTCTCCGGTACTGACCTATCTGCCGCGGGCAAGTCTGCATCACTTCGCCAACTTTTCAATGTTAGCACTTGGTGGAGCGGCTTACATGGATGCAGGAGTAACTCCATTGGGTTCGGAAATCACTGAAGAACAGATAAACAATTGTCTTAAACTGCCCAAAGACGGGGTCGATGTTGTGATAAGCCATGATTGCCCACAGGGTATAGGCCTGAGAAACCACCCCGGATTCGAACATTATGGGCCGCCAGGCTTTCAGCGTGGACTTGAAATCGTCGAACATCTGCAACCTGGGTTATGGTTTTTTGGGCATCATCATCGCTGGTTTGATCGGCAATGCGGCAGCACCAGATTCATTGGCATTGCTGAAATCTGGAAGGGCTATGCTCTGCTAATGGACAATGCCGAAGTAATCATCCAGCAGAATGAGCTTTCAAGACGCTTGAGCTGGTGGCAACGCTTCTGGTTCGGCAAAAGCTGAAAACAGGGCAATGGCCTGACAGACAATCGTTTCTTACAGACTTGCGCAACTATTGCCACCTCTTTATAATTGCCGCTATGAAAAACGAAAACATCAATAAAACCATTTGCATTTTCTGCTCTTCTACCCCCGATCTTTCTGAGATTATAAGGGAACAGAGCGCCGCCTTCGCCAAGCTACTCGCTGAAAAAGGGTTTTCTCTGCTTTATGGCGGCACTACCTGTGGCCTGATGAAAATTGTTGCTGATGCACACAAAGCAGCCGGCGGACGCCTACTCGGCGTAATACCACGCTATATGATCGAGCGCGGCATTCAGCACCCGGAACTGGATCAGGCCTTTACCGCCGAAGACCTGCGTGACCGCAAGCAGGTAATGCTCGACCATTCTGATGCAATCGTGGCTCTGCCGGGCGGCATTGGCACCTACGACGAATTTTTCGATTTGCTGGCGATGAAGCAGCTTAAAAGACATCAGAAGCCCATGTTTCTTTTCAATATCGGCGGCTATTTTGAGCCCTTGATGGCAATGCTGCGCCATAGCATCGCCGAAAAAACGGTCAAAGCCGAGCATCTCGAGCTTTTCGAAGTCGTAGATTCCTGCGAAGAATTGGTCAGGCGGTTGTCGAATCAATGAACAAACTGTTCAACCGGTAAATACATACGCATAATTCTATTACTCGTGGCTGTCCAGAGAAAACGCTGGTCAAACATCAGACCATGGACCCCCGGCCGACTCCATTTGTCCCATCTTGAACCGGTCCAGAGCAGTACCCTGCTGCCATCTATCTCGGGATTAATAACCCGCAACCTGTAGGGGTTACAATCATGTGAAAGCGTTGGCGGCACATCGGAAGACTTCCAGTGCCCCGGAGCATCGGGATTATAGAATTTATCGTATGAAAGTGCGATCAAAAATGGATATTTGGCGTCTTCTGGTGCGGCAGCGAGGGTAACAATTCGCGGCGACTCGAAGGTCATGCCCTGCATAATAATATCGTTAATTTTCATATCGGGGCTGATGTAAAGCAGGCCCATCATAGCTCCCATCCAGAGCTGGTTTTCCCGATCAGCGACCATACAGGTATATCTGCGCTTCGGCACAGGCACAGGAATCAGATCCCGCCCATCGAAAATCGACAGTGACTCTTCGTGAAGAAGCGCAATCATTTCACCATCAACGGTTCGCCAATAGACAATTTCTTTAATTCTCAGTGAAGTTCCGGGACGATTTTCATCTTCTGGGGTGTCTACATGGCGCCAGCTTTCACTGGTAATTTCTTCAGGTTCAAGACCATGCGCTCTGGGCAGAAAAAACATGCCTGAGCCATCAGTACCGACATAGATGTTTCCGCCAATCTGCCTGATACAGACCAGCGTTTCATCTTTTGGCCACGGCACCTGAATTTCAGAAATATCTGCCCATTCGTGCCCGTGGGTGACGCCAAAAGACAATCCGCCAGAATAATCGGTGCTATTGAGAACCGATATTTTTGAGCCTTCAAAGATAACCCAACAACGCTCGTTAAAATCTATTGCAAAATCTGTAACATCAGTTGAAGGTATCGGATGAAGAGGACACTCGGTCATCTGGCTTGCAATAGTGCGAAGCTCTTGCCCTCGGGTATCAAAAAGGCCATTTGGAGTCTCAAGAACCACTACCGGCGGGAAGCCCAGAGTTCCAGACGCCTGGCTCAAAGCTTGTGCGTGGTCTTCGAGCACAAAGTCTTCCGGGCTGTCAACCTGAATTCTCAACATGTTGAGTGGACCGGCAATTGTTTCCATATCTTTGCTCGAATAAATCTCGCCTAACGGATACAATGAATAATCCTGCGGCTGCTCCTGACAATAATGGTGCCAGACACGTTCACCCGCGCCTGTCGGCGGACGCTCAACCACAACCGAATCATCTTCGAGCAAAAGGTTTTTCGACGGATCGCCTTTAGGATTCTCATATCGACCGGCCAGGGTATGTTTAAAATCTAGAATTCCAAGGAATGGCGCAGAAGGAAAAGTAAAACGAGAGATTCCTCTCTGGTGAGAGACCCAAAGATCCTTGCCACGCACCAGCTTTTTGTAGGTAATATAGGGTTCGATCGGATAGCATTTCTGGTATGGGTAACCATAGATGTATGGCCCCCACTGGGTCATGAATGGCCAGAAAGACTTGGCGAAATAGGGCGTACTACCTCTGAATTCAAATTCATCATAACTGTCATCTTCGGTCAGGCCGAAGAGTGTAAGCCCAGCATCGGTGAGCACGGCCACTTTCTTTGCACCTGGCAGATAATAAACCTTGTTGATGTTATCTGAAGGCAACGGACAATCACGACTGGTGTAGTTATACCAGTGGCCCTCGTCGAATTTCCACAGGCCTCGGCCCTTGGTACCGACATAAAGAAGCCTATTACCAAGATGTTCGTCGAGAGCGACATCCTCATCTTTCAAGCGTCTATTTAAAGCCTCTGTTTCTTCGTCGGGCGCAGTGGTCAGACAAGAGATCCAGCAATCCTCTTCTATTGGCAAACGAGCTTCACCTTTGATTTGCGAATTCTCGATCAAAGTCATACGGCTTTGGGTTACCGTAATCACTCGCTCGGTTTTATTAACGGAAAAACACCAGAAATCGTTCACCCAGTCTGAGGGCAATTCGCTGCCTCGAACGTAGCTATCGCCGTCGTCTGCCCGTAAAAGCCCTTTTCCTTTAGTTGAATAAAGCCCGACTTCTGGAAAATCCATGGCGATGGCGGTAATGCCGACCGACATTATGCGATGCTCGTCTTCTCGACCCATCCCGCCAGAATTGACCGGCGAAAAAACTATACCAACCGCTTTTTGAAAGATATTGGTTTTATAAAGCCAGCCGCCAAAGCAGCCAACATAAAGGTTATTGTCGACTATCTGCAGCACTTCGGTATCGACGGTCGACAGTCCGTTTTCTGTGCCAAAATAGTTGATACGCGGCGCTTCTTCAGGGAAATTTTCGAGTTCGACACAAAAAATACCGTTCGGGGTTGCGGCCCAGATGTTGCCGTAGTCATCGAAATCGAGTGACCGCACGGCGATATCCTTTATTTCTTCGGCATAATTACCAAGGTTATACCATACAAGCGAGTCTTCATGAAAAAGGCCGATTCCCTTATCACTGCCGACCGCCATTTTGCCATCAGTTATCGCCAGACAGGTAAGATTATTGCTCGGAAGCCCTGCCTTAGTATTGATGTTCAGCCAGGTTTCGCCGCCCTTGGCTATTAAAATGGTATTGGCAAAAATCAGGAAAACTATCAGTAGCAGCATTTTTTTTCGCATAAAAGCTCCAAAACAAAAGGCGGGCACCTTATTTTCTGGCTACAAATAAATGGTTTATCAAAAACCGTATATTTACAGAGTCAAAATATCAGCCCACTTTTTAATATCAACAGACCATTTCAAGATAACACAGGTACAACAAATTGACGAAAAGTTCAGACAATTTCAGGGCAATGCCGCAATTTGCGCCGGATCCAGGTCAGAAAGACGGGCTAGCTCGTATCCACGTCTGCTGATGATATCAAGAATTCTCGGCAAAGCTTTTGCACCATTTTTGCTGCCGACATGCATGAGAATGACCGCGCCACGGCGCAATTTTTTATCTACTCTTGAAATTATTGTCTTAACCGGGTCCTCTCGCCAGTCTATCGTATCGATATGCCAGTAAACAGGGCGATAGCCGATGGCTTCGACAATCTTTTCGACTCGCCTATTCTGGTGACCGAAAGGAAAGCGAAAAAAGGGCGCGCCACGCTGTCCAGTAACCTTTTCAAATTCGACTTCAGCCGCCTCGATTTCAGCGGCAATCTTGGCCGCGCTGAAGTTTTTCATGTCAGGGTGATTCATACTGTGATTGGCAATTTCGTGGCCGCGGGCCAACAATTCTCTGACCTTTTCAGGGTATTTTCTGGCAAAACGCCCGGTAAGAAAAAAAGTACAGCGAATGTTCATAGTTGCAAGACAGGCGACGATTTTGTCGAATCCATCATCATCAGCCCCGCCGTCAAAGGTTAGAAATACCTGCCCACCATTGTCATCAGGTAATCTTACAGGTCTTGAGTGATCTTCGCCCGAAGGGTCGAGCACAACATTCTTTTCAGGAAGTCTGACCGAAGGAAGTTTAGTCGGAGTCTGGCTTTTAGCGTCACTTGCCTGAGCTTTGCCAACAATATCCCGGGTGGAAACATTTTTCTCGGGTGCAGTCACCGGCAATTTTACCACCGAATTTGTCTTTGTCGGGCCCCTTTCAAGACGATTCAACAATTCTCTGGCGGCAGCAAAATCCTGCTTAAGGCTGACCGCTTGTCGCAGGGCCCATACCGCGGCATCATTCTGATTCCGGTCGCGATAAATCAGCGCGAGGTTATAATAGGTCCAATAGGTTGGCTGAAGAGCAATTGCGGCAGAATACCATTTAAAGGCATGCTCATCATGCCCCAAACGTTTAAGGGCACTGCCAATATTATTATATAGATGTACGTTGCCGGGCGACAGTTCAAGAGCTCGACGCCATACTCGTATCGCTTCGATGAGGTTCCCGGTATTGGCAAGTTCGATGCCATAAGAGTTGAGAATTTCGGGATTATCAGGATTTGTTCGCACATAACGCGCCAGCTGCGAAGCGCCTACAGGCTCCAGGCTTACAAAAAGGCATATAACAGCGAAAATGATCGCCACTACAGGCTGTTTATTTTTCATGCCAGTAGAATGTAAGCAAAAATGGTTTAAAATCCAGCGGGTTTATTCGCAAACAGAATTTTTATCAGAGATAATCAACAGGTCTCTGGTAAAAAGCCTCAGAACTTTCGACCAACCCTGGCTTCGCCTTTTTTTCTTATTCTGACGGCATCAGGAGTGACTTCTACCCACTCGTCATCGGCGACATATTCAAGAGCCTGATCCAGAGTCATTCGTCTTGGCGAGGGAATGCGTTCGAGCTCTTCAGAGGTTGCCGAACGATGATTGGTTACATGGCGCTTCTTAACAATGTTCACTTTTAAATCTCCGCTAAGCGGGCGCTCACCGACAACCAGACCCTCATAGACATCTTCGCCGGGACCGTAAAACAAAGTACCGCGTTCTGAAAGGTTTTTTATCGCATACGCAGTAGTTGTTCCAGAATCGGTAGCAACCATTACACCGTTGCGACTTTGAGGAATATCGCCACGATAGGGCTCATAGGCCCTGAAGCATTGATTCATGATGCCTGTGCCGTTGGTCAGAGTTAGAAACATCGATCTGAAACCGAGCAGACCACGGGCCGGCACAGAAAAAATAAGGCGCAGATAGCCGTCGAGCAATCGGCGGGTCGACTCAAGGCTGGCGCGGCGCGGACCAAGAACTTCCATTACCGGGCCCATGTAATTGTCAGGAATATCCAGGGAAAGTTCTTCGATTGGTTCGACCAGATTGCCTTCTTCATCTTTTTTCAAAATCGCCTCAGGCTTACTCACCTGCAGTTCATAGCCTTCACGGCGCATAGTTTCAATAAGAATTCCCAGGTGCAATTCGCCTCGACCTGACACGAGAAAGGTGTCACGCTCATCAGTCTCTTCTACCCGCATGGCCACATTGGTTTCGAGCTCACGATCAAGTCTGGCACGAATCTGACGGGAGGTCAGAAATTTGCCGGAACGCCCTGAAAAGGCGCTGGTATTGGCGGCAAAAGTCATCGAGATGACAGGCTGATCAACACTGGTAATTTCTTCAGGCTCGCAAAGTTCAACAGCGATGGTGTCACCGATAGAGATGTTGTCGATTCCACATATTGCTACGATATCGCCTGCACCGGCTTCTTCGACTTCAACGCGCTGAATGCCACGATATGAATACAGGCGCAAAATTCTCTGCTTTTCAGCAACCTCGTTGGGGTTCATGCGAAAAACGTCGGCCTTTCCTGTTAGGACACCATGAAGAATGCGGCCAATTCCAATACGACCGACATAATCATTGTAATCAAGACTGGTGATAAGCATTTTTGCAGAGGCATCGAGATCTCCGGAGGGAGCGGGCACCTGCTTGATTATTTCTTCAAGCAGCGGTCGGATATCTACTCTTGGGTCAGCCATATCACGAACAGCGTAGCCTTCACGGCCAGAAGCGTATAAAACCGGGTATTCGAGCAGGCTTTCATCGACACCGACATCGATAAACAAATCAAGAATTTCATCTTCGACTTCTTTAACCCGTGCATCTGGTCGGTCAATCTTGTTGATGACTACCACCGGGCGCAATCCGGCGGCAAGAGCTTTTTTCAGCACGAATCTGGTCTGGGGCATCGGCCCTTCGAAAGCATCTACAAGCAGCAGACAACCGTTGGCCATCTGCAAAACTCTTTCAACTTCGCCGCCAAAATCGACATGGCCTGGAGTATCGACGAGGTTGATGCGATACTCCATGAATTCGAGCGATAGATTTTTGGAAAGGATGGTAATGCCACGTTCGCGCTCGAGATCATTGTTATCCATAAAGCGCTCTTCGATGCGCTGGTTATCGCGAAAAAGGCCTGACTGTTTGATCATGGCATCTACGAGAGTGGTTTTGCCATGGTCGACATGGGCGATAATGGCTACATTACGGATTTTTGCGGGTTCGATGATGTGTCTGTGTGCTTTCACTTAAGGCTGCTCCGACTAATTAATTCAGGCCAATATGAGGCCTGCAGTGTACTCAAAGCGGCGATGAAATGCAAGAAATTAGATTTTGTCCTTTGTAAAAAGACACATATCTGCTATAATCCCTGCAGATAAATACAATATAAGGTTACTTGAAGGGCATTGGCGATCATGGTCGATCAAAAAGCTTGCAAAGCGGTTTTTGATCAGGAAAATTCATTACGGCAAAAGGTTTTGCTTTTTGCCATAGCAGTTGCCGTATTTTATGGCGTCTGGTTTGGCATTCTTGCTTTTTTAAACGGCAACAATATTTTGGCCATGGTTGATCTGGCTATGGTTGTATTGTTCGTTTTTGCCGGAATTATCGCCGTTAAAATTCCTGAATCGACGACACCTGCCCATATTATTGCAACCTCAACGGTGTTCTTTTTTCTTTACCTCTTCGTTACCGGCGGAGTGGCTGGAATAGGGCCACTCTGGAGTTTCATTTTGCCACTGATAGTCTTTTTTCTAACAGGTTTTTACGGTGGCATTGTCATTTCAGCTCTCTATTTGGCATTATGCGTTGGTGTTTTCTTCTACAACCAGTATTTTCCAGGATTATTCTATGAGCACAGCCGAATTTTCATCGACCGATTCTTTGGAATCTTCCTGCTTTCAGCGGTGGTTTCAGGAGCTTACGAGTATCAAAAAAGAAGAAATGAAAGTTTATTGCGCAATCTTCTTAATGAAATAGACAAGGCAAAAACCAGAGCTGAAGCAGCAAATGAAGCAAAAACCAGTTTTCTCGCCATGGTCAGTCACGAGATTCGTACCCCGATCAACGGCATAAACGGCCTAATAGAGATTTTGAAAGACACGCGACTTGACGAGAAACAATTTCAGTATGTTTCAATGATGCGCAACAGCTGCGATGATCTAATGGGAATTATCAGAGACATTCTCGATTTATCAAGAATTGAGTCCGGCAAAATTCACCTCGAAACGGAAAATTTCTCCTTAAAAAAGACAATTGAAGAAATAGCAGGCGTTTTGCAGTCCAAGGCAGATAGCAAAAAAATAGGCATTTTCACGGAACTGCAGGAAGGATTACCTGATCAAATTATTGGCGATCAATTGAGATTAAAGCAGGTAATCGGAAATCTTCTCGATAACGCCATTAAATTTACTCATCAGGGGCGAATTGAATTGAAAGTTTCGCAGGTCGATTCCGAAAAAGATGACCCAGAACTTTTATTTGAAGTCATTGACACCGGAATAGGAATAGATGAAGAAACCCAAAGCCGCCTTTTTGAAGAATTCGAACAGGCGCATTCATCGACAACGCGACTTTATGGTGGTAGCGGGCTTGGCCTGGCCATTTCCCGCAGACTCACCAAATTGATGAATGGCAAAATCGGCGTTGAAAGTCAACCAAACAAAGGTTCGCGGTTCTATTTCAGAATTCCGCTAAAGCAGAGTCAGTAACCTTTTCAGCCGCAAACAAGGTTTTGCTTTTCGGCAAATATACACACCTGTCCTCTTTTTTAAGAAAATTAAATTTTTTTCACTTTTTTTGAACGACACCGAATCATTTTCTGTATAAAAAAATGAAAAGCTATGAATAAACCAGACGAACAACTTTTGACCGAAGTAGGTCGGGGAAACCGGGAAGCTTTCAAAAAGCTTTATCAAAGTTATTCCCCGGCGATATATCGTCTGATAAAACGCATGCTGAGCAATCGACCGGCCGAAGTCGACGAAGTTTTTCAGGAAGCAATGCTGCGAATCTGGAAAAATGCGCCCCTTTTTGACCAGAACAAGGGCTCGGCAAAAAGTTGGATCTATCTTGTGGCAACCAGGCATTGTCTGAACTGGGTCGAATCGAAAAGCGCCAGAAAAAAGCAATGTGAAAGCGAGTTAAATGAACAATTCGTAGACGACAAGAAGCCCGGGCCTGAAGAAACTGCCTGCAGAGGGTCTGAGGCGGAGCGGGCCATAAAATTGCTCGAATGCCTGCCGCCAGAAATGAAAACCGTTATCTGCCTGAGGCACCTTGAAGATCTGAGCATCGATGAAATTGCCGAGATTACGAAAACACCGGCCGGCACGGTCAAAAGCCGGATTTTTTACGGATTGAAAAAGCTGCGCAGCTTTTTTTTCAAGGAGAATTCTCATGAACAAGAAACCTGAATGCGTGGAACTGCAATCGCGATTGGTTGAGTATTTCAGCGATCCTCCCGAACAAGTTCCCGAGGAAATTGAATGCCATCTCAAGAATTGCGAAGCCTGTCGCATTGAATTCGAGCAAACCCGTCACGCGCTTGAACTATTAAAAGCAGACGCGTCCGCCGTGGAAGCCGTTCCTGAGCATCTGTTTGCTCAAATCGAAGAAAGAATCGAACAATGCCCGCAGGCATTTCGCCCAGCGAGCAAAAGCACCTGGCAACGCAACATTCTGATACTTCAATATTCGTATCTGGCCACCATGGCAGTTATTATCTGGTTTTCACTGATGCTCGGACAACCGATCCTGAACGACTGGCTGATTGCCAACGAACTACTGGTAAGCCTGCCACTTCTTGCCGAATACGGAATATTCATTCTTTTCTTCGCCGTTGGCGGGATTTTTGCAGCTGTCAGCTCACCGTTGATAATCAGAAACAACCGTCCTTTTACCGTGAATTCTACCAGAGCCGGCTTCTTGAGACGCCTGTTCACCGGCCTGCGAATGTTTGCCTGTTGATCAGGCTTGAATGCAATTAAAGGAGAACGACCATGATGCTTCCTGAAAAGAAAGATCTGACCGCCAAAAACATTCTCTTCTACGTATGTGTTGCTTTGCTGGCCCTGCTGGCATTACGCATCGTCATGAAACTTCTGCCGCCGGCGATTTTCCTGTTTCTGATTCTTGCGCCGCCAATTTTCGTTCTGGCTGACGCTCAGGAAAGAAAACTCAGTCGACCGGTTCTCTGGGCCACATTCACCCTATTTACCAACGTTTTCGGTTTGGTTGTCTACCTGCTTATCCGCCCTGATCCGCCATTGGTGGCAACCTGTAAAAATTGCGGCGGACATGTAGAAGATTCTTTCAGCAACTGCCCCTGGTGTGGCGATAAAATAGAGAAACCTCTGAGCCAATGCCCGGGTTGCCACGAAGAAGTGAAAAAGGGCTGGAAGTTCTGTCCAAATTGTAATTTCAAACTGGCAAACGAGACAGAAAAAACAACAGCCTAACGAGCTTTTGCGCGATTGAGCAACAAAAAGGCCGGTCGTCCTGCCAATTGAAAATGGATAAGACGACCGGTTTTTTAATTCAAAATTTCAATAAAAATGATTTATTGAAAAACGGCGATTTTATTCTGCGGCTGGTTGAATTTCTACATCTTCAACCGCTATTTCATCAGATTTTTTGCCAAACATCAGGCCGACACCCACCACGACCCAGCCGGCAATAATGCCGCAGGTGGCAAGTATCGCAGGGTTGTTTCCCATGTAGAAAAACGGGGCTGTCGGAGCAAACTTATGCACTATGGCCGGAATGAAATAGAACAGAGTCGATGCGGCAACGCCAAGACTAACCAGACCACGAGTTACCGAAGGCAGAAACAGACCGCAGGCAATCGGCAGAAACGTAGCGGTAAAAAGAAGATACACGCCATACTGGGCGAAAATAGCCACCGAACCACCGGTAGGATTGCGCAACTGCCAAATAGAAAGAAGTACACAGCCAATTCCGACTACGATCAAAGAGATTCGACCAAAGCGAAGAGCTTTTTTGAGGTCCTGATCGCGAGTTTCGGGGTTAAGCGGCCGAAAGGTCAGATATAGATCGCTTGAAAAAATAGCCGAAAGAGCGAGCAACAATCCCTCAAGAGTCGAAATACCAGCGCAAAGCAGGCCCATGCTTATCAGCACCTGAGTTCCAGAAGAGAAATTTTTGGCGATATAAGTAGGAACGACGAGATCGATTCTGGCAACCTGATCAAGACTGACTCGCGCATAAAGCCCGACCAGCATCACCGACACAAAAACTGTTCCGGCGAGGATTGCCACACCAAGATAGGTTTTAATCTGGCTGGAATCTTTAAGCAGCAGTGATTTTCCCAGAATATGAGGTTGACAGACAATTGCCAGGCCCACGATGAAATTGCAGAAAAAGACTTCGAACAGATTGCGAAAATACCCGAACGGCTCTGGGTTTGCAAAAGCAGTCAGCTTTGGGTCTATTGCCGAAAGCTTTGCAAACAGGCCTTCACCGCTCATAAAAAGCTCATAGCCACTGGCAATGAGAATAATACCGACCAACAGCATTACCAGTGCCTGAATTGCATTGGTATAAGTAGAAGTATTGGCACCGCCAAGCAGGGTATAAGTGAAAACGAAAACCATAACTCCGACTACCAGCCAGGTAGTCTGAGAAATATCGGTCAACTGCAGCAAAGAAAAAAGCGTCAGGGCTATAGCAACCGCGATCAAAACGATGAAACTGATCAGCGAAAGTGAAATCAGGGCAAAGAAAACTCGCAAACCTTTGGATTCGTAGCGGGCACCTATCCACTGGGGTATGGTCAAAGCCTTAACCTTGTCACCAACGTTTCTGAAAGGCCCTGAAAGAACGCAAAGTCCGGTTACGATACCAAGACCTGCAGCTACTCCCAAACCCATCAGGGCTGAAAGACCGTAATGGTAAACCAGTCCAGGATTGACGACGAAAGTTGCAACACTGGTCAACTGGGCGGTCAGAGAGAGTCCAACCCAGGCCGGCGCAATATCACGGTTGCCAACCGCAAAACTGGCAAGATCCTTGGTGCGCATCATGCCGCGAATTGTTAAAAACAAGGTAATGCCGACATAAAGAAACAGGGCAGTCCAAACCAGAGTTAGATGACTCACGATAAAATTCCCTTTCTTGCCTCTAATTTATTTCCAAAAATTATGGCATAATTGCTGCAATGCGTCAAGGAGTTTTTGCATGTCGTGAGAGAATTTGGGTCATTTCTTTTCGCACAAGCACAATATGGGCAATTTGAAAATCAGGTCGGCAAAAGTTTGCGGAATTAAAGCAAAACCGCTCGAACTTTCAATGGATCAATAATCAATAAAGCTTCTGCAGCAAACTACCCGGGTAATAATGAGCAAGAATGCGACTGAAAGCCCAACCCTGTTTTGCAAGACTCTGGGCACCGGTCTGACACATGCCAACACCATGACCAAAACCAGCACCTTTAATCTCTGCACTGATGATAAAGCCTGCCGAATCTTTTTTATAATCGGCAATAAAGCAGGCACTCATCAGGCTGCCATATATTTTTCTTATGTTAAGCTCTTTCATTACTGTTTTTTCGCCGCGTTCACCAACGAAAGTCATCTGATAAATGCGCCCGGAAAAGCCGCGGGCAATATTTTTCACGGATTTTATGCGGCCAACGCCGAGACGGCCCTCTACGGCTTTCCAATCAGTTGTGTTAATGCTTTTGTTCCAGCGAAATCGGTTACCGCCTTCAACATTTGGGTTATTGCAGTGACAAGCCGGTGGATTTTTGATGAAATCGGTAACTTGCTTTTCTTCACTCAGATCTAAGGACGGCGGGTTATTGTGATCCCAGACTCCGCCAAGAATCGGATTGGGTTTGGTCGTCCAGACAAGATGATTGGCTTCGGAATGGCCGCCACAATTGGCAGCATAAACGGCATCGAGAATACGGGTTCCATCCTTTAAAACATAGCCACGGGTCGGTGCGATTTTTGGCGCTACCATAGCCGAATATTTCGTTTCACCGGCATAAACCTGGCAGTGCTGCTCGGAACAAATGTCGAAACCTTCACCGGCATGCCTGATGCCTACTTTTGCGAGAATTTCACCGCGGGCAGCTACTGCCTGCGCCTGTAGAGCTCCAGTCTCTGCGTATGCAGAGATTTCAGATGGAACTATTCCGGCGAGAATATTTTCAAGACCGGTGTTCAGAATGCAATCAATGGCGTCAGAGGCACCATAGCGGCAATTCAGCTTTCCCGAGTAAGTACGATCGGCAAAACCGTGCCATGGGTATCCGGCGGCATATTCGACTTTTTTCAATAAAACCTGGCCATCTGGAACAATTAGCAGATCATCGCCCCGGGCTTTTTCAATGCCATTGATATAAAGCGTCAGAGTTCCTTTCGCCCAGGAAACGACTTCAGTGTTTATCCAGCTGGATTTACCCTGGGCAGCAAGCTGATCAACCAGTCTTTGCGCGGATTCTAGATCGTCGAAGACACCGACTTCACCGCGAACGGTTCGATTGTCATATAAAACTGTCTTACCATCTTCAGCAAAAAACTGTCGGCCAACAACGCTTGTCTCAAAAGAAAAACCAAGCGCGTTCCATTCCTGGGCGGTTACCTTAGCATCTTCGTCTTCTCCAATGAAGGCCGAATAAACCATGACATGGTAGCGCTTTTTCGCTTTGTCGGTCATTACTCCGGTGAGTTTACAGTTATCTCCAGAATTGATCCGGCCTGGCTGGCCTCCCAGCTCGTAACTGGCTCCCTGCGAGCAGGTGAAATCAATATTGTCCGTATACTGAGCTACTTTTATTTTAACGTCTTTTTCAGCAGAAAAAACGGGAAAAACCGCAAATATCAGAAAAATACCCAATAAAAAGGCACTGATACGCCAATAATACAGGGTCTTATACTTCATACTCATTACCTCGCCTATAATTGGTGGTTTTTTATTTTAACATATAAAACAAATTTTAAATAACCCCTTTGTTGCAAAAAAATGTACACTGGCTAAGAATAAAATTGCCGGAGTAAAAGATTTTTACCAAGGAAATTGAGCATGAAAGACTGTGTTTTTTGTAAAATAGTAAGCCGAGAAATAGAGGCGGTGATTGACATTTTTACAATTTGTGGCATTTTAAGCCGAAGAAATCAAAGCATTTTAAGGATATGGTAACAATGGAAGTAATTATTAAAGACAGCAAAAATTCTGCCGGTATTCTCGGCGCCAAAATAATAGCAGACGTCATTAAAAGAAAACCGGCAGCAGTAATTGGACTGGCAACAGGGTCGACCCCATTGGGTCTGTATGAAGAACTTGTGCGAATGCATCGGGATGAAGGTCTTTCGTTTGCCAAAGTTACCAGTTTCAATCTTGATGAATATGTGGGACTTGGCAAAGAGCATCACTGCTCTTTCATCAGCGAAATGCACCAGAATCTTTTCAACAAAATCGACATAAGACAGGACGCAATAAATATTCCGGACGGGCATGCTGAAAACATTTTAGACATGTGCAGTGCTTACGAAGAAAAAATTCTTAAAGCCGGCGGAATCGATATTCAATTATTGGGAATCGGCAATGACGGCCATTTAGGCTTTAACGAGCCCGGCTCGTCACTTAGTTCGCGAACACGCCTGAAAACGCTTTCTCATGAAACCCTCGAGGCTAATGCTCGCCATTTCGGCAGCATCGATCAAGTGCCGCGCCACGTCGTGACAATGGGCCTAGGCACAATAATGTCGGCTAAAGCCTGTCTGCTGCTGGCATTTGGCGAAGACAAGGCCGAAGCAGTCTATCAAATGGTTGAAGGGGCGGTATCTGCTACCTGGCCAGGTACGATTCTTCAGCATCACCAGAAGGCGATCGTGATTCTCGACGAGGCCGCTGCGTCAAAATTGAAGAGGCGTCAGTATTATAACGAGGTTTATGCAGGCAAACCCGACTGGCAAAGGTGGGAATAGGATCAATAGGGTCTTATTTGATTGCAGCAGCGTGAATTTCGATGCCGCCATCGGCGATACGTGCAGTTATTAGTTGCATGCCAGTGCGGTTAACCAGCAGGCGGTAAGGACTTTGCAACGACAGCCTGAAGTCGAGATTTGGCCTAAACTTAAAAATTTCTACTACCGAATCTTTAATCATGAGAAGTCTGGCGTAGTCGGGATGGTCTTCATCGCCACGCCCTTCGTAGACTACAACAGCGAGTTTTCCGGCAAAAGTCCCGGCGACCCAGGCATCGAGAATAATATTGTCCGGTTGGCAACTATAGGTTGCAAAAGTCTGGGCAACGCGATTTATTTCACTCAATCTTTGCAATTGAATACGAGTTTCTTCTTTGCGAATTTTTATTAAACTGTTGCCCAAAAAACAGGGCTCACAGCGCCCATCGGTTTCCCATTTAAGATTGCCGTCACGGTCAAAAACATAGCTTCGATCTCGACCGGAATCGTAAGCAATCAGGTTAAATCCCAGTCTATCGGCTTCGACAAAGTCAATGTGGCGAAACAGAATGCGCTCACCGTCAAATCCTACGTTACGCAAAAACTGATTTTCGGAAAAGAAAAGCAAAGCATTGCGACTATTATCGGCAATGACCATGCGCTTATCGCGCAACCTGCAAAAATCGGCAAATTGAATGTTTTTCTTTGGAAAATCACTGGCAAGCAACTCAAGTCGATTATGCAAGGGATCTATTGCAAAAATGGAATGTCCTTCTTTATCGAGGAAAAGAACCAGATTGTTATCGCTTTTCAAAGAATAACCCTTGAAAGCCTCCTGAAATTGAGCGCCAGAATCGCTGATGCCGGACGGCCAATCGCCAAAGGGAAATTTGCAGATGGTTTTGAAAACAAGCAGATCTGGAGTGTGCGGCAACATTTTTTCGATCATTTTTTGCACTTCTTCGAATTCCAGATCATCGGTTGGTGGAGCAGCAGGATCAAGCTGTGCATAAGAAGGGATCAGCGGACAAAAAAGCGCAACAAAAAAACAGAAAACAATCAATTGTTTCATTTAATCACCTATTTCAAATTGGCAATTTCAGGCAGATAGTTTTTTGGGTCAAGGGTCTTCCCGCTATAAGAACTCTCTCTGACTTCGAAATGCAGATGTGATCCGGTTGAAATACCTGAATTATTGCAGTAGCCAACCACGTCATTAGCTTTTACCAGAGATCCGGTTTTCAGACGGTCTTTTTTAAGCAGGTGAGCATAACGGGAAAAATATTGCCTGCCATCTATCTCGTGAGAAACAATTACCACATAACCATAACCAGTTTCCCAACCGCTTTTCACAACGCGACCGGAACCGATAGCAAGAACTTTCCAGCCCTTGCATTTCCAGCCGGCAAGGTCGACTCCTGAATGAAACCGCCTGGTCTTCTTAACCGGATGGACTCGCATACCATAGTCAGAGGTTATGAAAACTTTGCCGGAACCTTTTTTGGGAGCTATTGGAACAATTTCACCAAATGTGGTTTGCAGCGTTATTACCCGCTCACTGGCATCGGCGACCTTTTCTTTACTGCCTTTGTCGGTTGATTCAGCAAGACTTTTGATGGTTTCGTTATAATTGTTCAGGGCATTCAAACGCAGGTTTTGTTTTTCAATGGGGTTTTCCGTAACGTTTGCCAGTTGATCCCGGGTAAGTCCGGCATAAAAAGAGAGATCGCCATATTCTTTCGGTGAGTCCTTAAGCTGCTTCAATGAATTGTCAATGTTGGCAAGCATTCCTTTGATTTCATCGAGGCGGCTAATATCCAGCTTTTTAATTCGCAAAGCTTTGAGGTTATGATAAAGATTCACCAGTCCGGCAATATTTATTTTGCCCAGCTTTTTATCTATTTTTTGCAGGTCGATGATTTTCTTTTCTTCGCCGATCGCTAATAGCTGGTTGAGTATTTTCTGCTCTTTGCGGCCAGCCTTACCTATAAGCTTGCGCAAAATATCTTGGGCCTCCGGCTTCTTATCGATCTGCGAAGAAGGCAACGATCTGGACGATGATTCTGCAATCTTATCGAGATCGGCAGGATCATATTTTAACAACGCTGAATCGATATTCTGTGCCAAAAGAAAGGCTGGCAGCAGCAGGAAACAAAAAAGAACTTTTAAGAGCTTGGTCATAATCCACCGTCTATTGTGAGTCTACAATATTGAATATAACACAAAGGCGAAAACTCTAATAATCAAACAAAGGCATAAAATTCGCGAGGCTGTAGCTCATGTGTATCCATGCCTTTTTCCCGAAGCAAAAATTTCCTGATATCCTGGCAAAGATGACATTTGTTAAGGTATTCATGGGCTATTTTGTAGCCAAATTTTGAGGCATAGTCGACCAGGCCTCCAGGGCCGCTTTCAGCAAGAATATTGATAATCGGGTATTCATTGGCGGGCAAAACTCGACCCAGATCGGAATGCCTGATCGACAACCCCGAACATAAGCCAGGAATATAATTCCCATAAAGATCGATATGAAAATGGTTGGCCTGCCAGAGCTCGATACAGCCATGACGGTCAGAAGCCAGATCAACGGCTGATTTCATCTGATAAATTCTCTGCAGAAAATTTACCGCACGCCCATTAGGCTGAATCCAATAGCGTTGAGCCATGCTCTGCAGATAGTTTTCGCCGAAAGTTTCAATCAACTTTTCAATTTTTATGGTAGAGTCAGCATCGAATCGGCTTAGCTCCGCATAAAAGTCGCGAACCCATGGAAAAACATTTATTCCCACCCTGCTACAGGCCTGCATTACTCCATTCACCTTTGCCAATGGAACGAATTCGGCATGAAATGGGCTTATTGAAACAAGTAAGGTTCGAACTCCAGCATTCCGAAAGCTGGTCAGCAATTCATCAGCCTGAGCGGGACCTGCAAACCATGAACAGTTCGTTTCGATATACTCGACCTTAACCCCGGCCTGACAAGCCATTTTGGCAACATTAAGAAGCTTATTCGCCTGTAAAAATGGTTCTCCGCCACCTATATGAATCGAGTTGCACCCCATTTTTCTTATCAGGGTGAAATAATTTAGCGCTTCGCTCTCGCCGATAAAATCATTTTTTCGTTGAGGAGAAGAGGCATACAGACAATGCCGACACTCGGACGAGCATGAATAATTTGTTATCAGCCCACCCGAAAGCAACCGTTTTATGGCAAATTCAGTCATTGCAAATTATAAAAGTTCTGATAGTTTAGTCATTGAATTCTAACAAATTACGATCAGGCAGGTAAACATAAATGAGCTTATCAGCATTGGAATTAAAAAATCTGCTAAAACGCCACAATGTCGCCGGCGTGAGCTTTGCAGTTCTGCGTGATTTTAGACTTGTCTACACACAGTGCGAGGGCGTTATCTGCAACGCGGAACCGATCTGGCCTGACAGCTTGTTTCAGGGCGCCTCCATAAGCAAAATACTCTCGACCGTTCTGGTCATGATCCTCGTCGAAAGAGGGAAAATCGACCTCGATCGGCCGGTAAACGATTATCTCAAATCATGGAAATTGCCAGAAAATGAATGGACCCGGGAAAAAGCTGTAACGATCAGACATATTCTCAGTCATTTTTCGGGAATCAATGTTCCGACCTATGCCGGATATTTCAGAGAAGACCCCATTCCTTCATTCAAAGATATTCTCGAGGGCAATGAACCGAGTTTTGAGCCGGCCGTCACGGTTGAAGAACCAGTAGATGAGCAATTCATCTATTCAACCGGAGCCTTCGCCGTATTACAGATGGCTATTGAGGACGTATGCAATGAAAGCTTTGCGACAGTCATTCAACGAGAACTATTACAGCCGTTAAACATGCATAGAACCTGCTTCTGTCAGCCACTACCCGAGGATCTTCAAGCAAATGCTGCCTGCGGGCACCGACGTGACGGCGACACAGTTGCCGGCAACTGGTTCGTTTATCCAACTCTTGCTGGAAGCGCAGTATGGACAACCCCTACCGATCTGGCAAAGTTCGCCTGCCACCTGCAGCGAATTCTGGCTGGCGATGAAAATGGAATCATTCAGACTCAGTCTATGCAAGAACTGATTTCTCCATACCGCGAGCCCTTTTTCGGACTAGGCTTTGCGCTATACCCAAACAAGGGACCAGGTCTTTATTTTGGCCACACAGGGAACACCGAAGGATTTCGCTCAATGTTCATTGCCCACGAAACCAACGGAAGTGGCGCGTTCATTCTTGCCAACAGCGACAACTCTGATCCAGTCATCAAAGAAATAATCAATCGCATTGCCGCAAATGAACTATGGGAAGGATTCTACTGGTGACACAAAGAAAGCCAGAACTGATGGCGCCGGCCGGCGATCTGACAAGTTTGCATGCTGCTCTCGATGCTGGGGCGGATGCAGTATATTTTGGCATTGCTTCAATGAATATGCGCGCCAGCGCCAGAAATTTCACCCCTGAGCAAATGCCACAAATTGCCCGGATTTGTCATGAAAAGAACGCCAAAGCCTATCTGGCTCTGAATACCATTGTTTTCGACAAAGAAGTTGAAAAAGCCCGAGAGCTGGTTAAACAAGCCGCAAAAGCCGGAATAGATGCGGTAATCTGCTGGGATTTCGCCATTTTGCAGGCAGCACTGGAATTCAACATAGAGCCTTTTATTTCGACACAGATGTCAGTAGCGAACTATGCCGCTCTTGTTTTTCTCTTCAAGAATTTCGGCATCAAGAGATTCGTGCTCGCCAGAGAATGTACTCTTGAAGAATTGCACAGCATTCGGGAAAATCTTGCCCGGGAGATTGGCGAGAAAGCAAGGCAGATTGAAATAGAAGTTTTCGCCCATGGTGCAATGTGCGTTTCGGTAAGCGGGCGTTGTTTCATGTCACAATTTCATTTTGAGAACTCGGCCAACCGTGGCGAATGCCGCCAGCCATGTCGACGGGAATACACCATCACTGATATTCGAGATGGCAAGTCTTTCGTTCTTGGCCAGGATTATGTGATGAGTCCCAAAGATCTGTGCACCCTTCCCTTTCTTGACCAGCTGTTGGAAGCAGGCATCGATAGCCTTAAAATCGAAGGGCGGGGCCGCAGTCCCGAGTATGTCAGCACAGTAACTGCCTGCTACCGTCGTTTTATCGACTTCTATTTTGATCGTTATGACGCGCCTGATTTCAAATCGGCTATGGTCGAACTGAAAGAAAAGCTGATGAAAGATTTACGGCAGGTATTCAATCGTGGATTTTCAGATGGTTTTTTCTTTGGACGGCAGATCGAAGACTGGACCGGGGGCAATGGCTCGAAAGCAACACACCGCAAGGTCTATGTCGGAGTAGTTACCAATTTTTTCAGAAAGCCTATGGTAGCGGAAATCAAGGTCGAGGCAAACAGCTTCAAAGTTGGCGATGAATTGATGTTTCAGGGGCCGACCACCGGTGTAATCTCTCTGCTGGCAGAATCTATTGAGCATCAGTTCCAAGCTGTTTCAGAAGCTCCAAAAAACAGCTTTGTCGGAGTAAAACTTTCACAAAAAGTTCGCGAAAATGACCAGGTCTATCTTATGTTGCCCGTAGAGGAACTGGAGAATGTTAAACAATGAAAAGTAACGAAAAGATCGTTATCCGAAGTCCTGAAACCCCGGCCGAATTTGCTCAATACTACCATGTTCGCTGGAAAACCCTGCGAGCACCCTGGGGCCAACCTGAAGGCAGTGAAAAAGACGAGCGTGAAGATGAAACTTTGCACCGGGCAGCCTTTGTGGATGATGAAATTGCCGGGGTAGCAAGAATTCAGAAAAACACTTCTGAAGAAGCACAAATTCGCTATATGGGGGTTCTCGAAGAATTTCGCGGTCGGGGCCTTGGTCGTCTTCTGGTCGAATCTCTTGAGCAGGCAGCCCGCGAAAAAGATTTCCGTCATATTATTCTCGATGCCCGCGAAAATGCGGTGGGATTTTACATCGTTCTCGGCTACGAGGTTGTCGGTGAAAGTTATCTGCTTTTTGACTCGATTCAGCATTACCAGATGAAAAAGCGACTTTAAAACTTTCAATCAAATACTCATCAGAAACTTAAATCACTCCACTGCCGTTCTTCTGGGTCAGAATACAATGTTGCAAGTGTGTCTGGACAAAAAGCCCCACATAAATTAACCTAAAGAGGGATTTTTTAGGAGAAGTGGTGTGAACGACAGGTTTTCTTTTTTCAGAAAACTACTGGTATTGGTTCTATTTGGTTTTGTGCCTCTGTTGGCAATGCACTTCACCCTGTCTAAAATCATCGATTTTCATGCAGAAAAGAAAGATAATGAATTCAAAGATGATTTGAAAGCAAATGTTCTACGAATAGCCAGACAAACCAGCGCCGATTTCTTTTATTTTGATTTTGCCAACCGTCTTTATTTAAAAATAAAAAACAACCAATCCAGAGCCGCTGAAATTCTCAATAAAGACCAGCAGGAATTTCAACAAAAACTAACTTCCTCTCCGAATTGTTACCTGTTCAATTCTTCAGGCGAACTTGATCAAAAGGCCACCACCAGACAACCAAACCGCCATATCATCGGAAAAATCTGGAAAAAGCTGATCAACAAAGGCAACTCAATCCGCGATGATGAAAAATCCCTGCAAAAAAAACTTCAACTTCTTTTTGGTGCTGAATGTAGCGTTGGTTACCTGAAAATTCGCGAGGGCCAAATCATCGATCTTCGCAAGAAGGGACAGCGCGGTTACCTTTTCTGGAAAAGATTTTCACCTCAGAACCCTTCTGGAATGCTTATCTACCAACTTCCCGCAACAGAAACCAAAAAGATTCTCAAATCTTTTGGCAAAGAGTTTCCCATTTCCTACAATTTTTGGCCAAAAAATGAATTGCTGCCTGCAATAAGAAGCGATGAACTTAACGATGACAGCGTTTTCATCAAAAAATTGCTTGAAAATCAAATGACCGATTTTTGCGAGTATCGTCAAAGATATTGGTTCATTACTCGAACCTCTGAGGGGTCTTTTCTAGGTTCTGCGCCCTTACCTGATGAAAAAATTATGCGAAGCAGAAGAGGCCTGTTAAACCTTCTTTTTTTCATGGCCGGAGCCGGCCTTTTATCAGTTCTTTTCATGGCCAAAGTTAACCTGCAAACTGTTTACATTTCCATACAAACAAAATTGGTTGCCCTGGTTTTGATCGCAATTGCCATTCCATCGTTTGGATTTGTCTATACCGGCATCTTATCTATTGCAGACCATGAGGGAGTGCTTTTATCAGGAATTGAAAATGAACAAAAACAGTTTCTTTCAGCGATGGAAGATGAATTCGCCCTTGAAGAAACGAAATTTGAAAAAGACTGTGATTTACTTTTCCAAACTCTTTCAGGCAGCTACACTCCAAAAGTATTTGCAGAAGTCGGGCACAGATTCATGCAGGGCGGCAAAGCAATACGCATCGAGACCAGAAGCATAAATGGCGAAATCCTCGATTTGCTTTCTAAAGAGGGCTACTTCGACGGACTGGAAAAAACTCACGATGCCTTTTCTCGCCACAGCATAAAAATTCACCTCGACAAACGTTTGAAAAAAGAAAACATCACACTGCTGAAACTTCCTGACAGTTCCATGGCCGGTATTTTTGAAAACAGCGACTCAGGTTTTTCACAGATCCTTGAAGCCCCAGGAAGAGCCCATAGAATAAAATTTGGCGACAATGAGTTGCTTTGGTATTGCCGCTTCGTTGAAACTCCTGATCATCCGTTAGCCCTGGTAACGGTTTTTCAGGCCAGAGATCTCAGTCGAAAGAATTTTTTACTGGATTTTATTGGAAAGCACCAGGATAAAGCCAAAAAGCTCGGCATCTACAACTTTGCGAACAGATCCTGGCTCAAAACACCGCCTGCAGCAGAAAAATCTGCTGAACTGCTTATAAAACAGGCGATTATCCAGGAAAAGTCCGTCACACAAGTTATGAATCGCGATTCGGGCAGACTTATTGCCGTAGCAATGCCAGGCATGCTATTGGCTCCGTTCCATGTAGCATACATTACTCCTGACGAATTGAGCCGGGATGAGGCCAGAAAGCTGAGAATGATTTTGACACTCGGCAATGTAATTATCCTTTTTATAACAGTTCTGGTAGCCCAACTATTGTCTCAGGCCTTTCTAACACCGATTAAGGAAATAAACCGTGGCCTGACAGCAATGCAAAAGCGCCTCCCCGAAGCAAAAATAACCATTCCCAGCAAAGATGAACTCGGGGAACTTGGCCTTGCCTTCAATCTGATGATCGATGATTTGCATGAATTGCAACTGGCAAAAATAGTTCAGGATTCACTTTTTCCAACCAAAGAAACGCAAATTCCTGGTTATGAACTGAGCATATTCAATCATACCGCGACCGAACTCGGCGGTGATTATTGCGATATTTTGCCTTTTTCTCCAGATGAATGGCTTATTATCATTGGCGATGTTTCCGGCCACGGTGCGCCTGCAGCAATGGCCATGGCAATGGTTAAAGCCGCGATTTTCAAGGCCTGTCGAGACAAAATTCCTTTTGAACTTCTGCCAGAAAAAATTTCAAACATGATGCTGAAAAATTTGAAGCGTAAGAAGATGATGACCATGCTTTTCCTACTATTAAACGCTAGAACCCATCATCTCAACATTATAAACGCCGGACATAACTGGCCAATAATTCTTGATAGAAAAAATGGTTTCAAAGAAATCAAGTTAATCGGCATGCCTTTGGGCATCAGACGCAACGCCGTATCACGTGAATCAAAAACTGTTCTGATAAATTCGGGTGATGGCCTTTTTGCTTATACCGATGCTTTAATCGAAGGAATGAATGAAATTCAGGAACCCTTTGGATTCGAACGATTGCATGAAACTGTCGATAAGAACTCAACCGCCGCTCCTGAAGAATTAATCAATGTCATCGAGCAAAAATGGAAGCAACATCTTGGCACCGGCAAACAGGAAGATGATCTAACAATGTTGGCATTAAGACGGAGAAGCAGACAAGAATGAAGAAGTCAGTTTCACTTTTACTTTTTCTTGTTCTGCCGCTGGGAATTTTCTGGCTCACCGGTATTGCAGCGATAAACCATCGACAAAAACTTTTGTGGTCTGAAGCTGAATCAAAACTCAATCGTCAGGTCGAAACGATCATCAACTTCCTTGAACCTTCCTCTTTTATGCAAAACCTCTTTGACAATTTCACCACCGAACTTTACAGCCAAGAGATAACACCTGAAAGACTAAGAGATCTAACGGCAAATTACTGCAATGGTAATCTGAAATTCGAGCCTTGCATTTTTATCGACGGCAGTCTGCTGAACGAAAAACAGTTGTGCCTCGATGATTTGCCGATAACCCGAATATGGGAATACATGCATGATGAAAAGGCCACAGAAAAAGATCTGTTTTTCCACATAAAAACCAAGGTTCGAAGTAGATTGGGGCCACTTTTTTCAATACTAAAGATGAAAAATCATCCGCGAACTGTGATGGAGTTTTCTGGCAAATCCGGCAGCGGTATAATTTATTACTATCCTCAGAACAATCAAAATGGTGCCCTGCTGATCGCCTGGAAACTGCCCACCCCGCAGACTCTTGAAAAGTATATTCCAGATTCGATTAAGTCAAATTTGCAATTATCGATAGAGACAAGGCAAGATGTCTCTAGCCAGAATTCTTCGCAGCAGAAAAACGAAACCCAGCCGATCGCCAAAAAAATATTCAATGGTTTCGAAATTGAGGTGCGTGGTGATTTTCCTGAGTTAAAGCTTGATCATGTGCAAGTCCTGGCGATAACCCTGCTTTTATTGCTCTCTGCATTCTTAATTGCTCTTTTCCGCTATGCAACGATCAATGACAGCCTTGCAAACCTGCCGATCAAATGGAAACTCATCGGCCTGTCACTTTATACGATTATTTTCCCGCTAATGGGCTTCGCTTACTTTGGCTGGAAAATGACCACCGAACACAGAGCTTTACTGAAACAGGAAGCGACAAATGCTTGCCTTGAAAGCATAAATGAGGTCGATTCCGGCTTCGAGCGTGAACTTGAAGAGATCCTAAGATTCTATCGCACCCTGGTCTTACAATTTCAGGATAATAAGACTAAAGAGGAAATTTTTAACTATTTTGAAGAGTTGAAGAAACTTGAAGAAGTTAACTGGGTTGAATTCAGGGATATTAATGCCAATACAGTCGTCACAACTCAAAATCCTAAAACTTCCGAAAAAATAGGTATCGTCGGGAAAGTCTTTGCGCGCCACGGAATAACCAATTATCTGGCGCACAAGTTGCCGCCGCAACAGAAGCTGCTTCCATCCGCCTCAGAAATATTGATACAGGAGTTTCTCGAAAGCCCTTTCGGTGGCTGGGCAAGAGTTTTCGAGAGCCCAGACGATTTGAGTCTCATAACCTTCGGTGGTCGTGATCTTCTCTGGTATTGGAATGTTTATCCAGACAATATTGACCATGCAGCCTTCATGGTCTGCGACACACATTTGCACTGGGCAATTCAAAGCTACTTGAAGAGGCTCCTGGTAAGAAGAGTTGCCCACAAACAAGCGGCTTTAAGACTTCTTGCCTGGTCAAAACAAACTTCGAGCACGTTTCCAGGCAATGAAAAATTTACCGGTGATCTTGCCGGCTTCATTTATCAGATTCGCCGTAACAGTCAGCCACAAACAACCGAACTTGAATGGAATCAGCAAAAATGGCTGGTTGCCGGATCACCAGGCAAGAGGCTCAAAGAGCATATCCTGATCGCGCTTTATCCAGCCAATGAAATAGATCGACAGCTTCATCGCCTCGAGAAGGACATTGCCTGGGCAGCTATATTTGCGGTTTTCCTGGCCATCCTTACCGGAATGCTTTTCTCTCACACTCTGATTGAGCCGGTTTCCCAATTGATGATCGGGGTAAATGCCATTCGCAACCGCGATGTTTCAAAACATGTAGATATTGTTCAAAATGATGAATTTGGCAAACTCTCCAAGACTTTCAATCAAACAATTGAAACATTGGCTGACATCATCGGTGCCCAAAAAATCCAGGAAATGATTATTTCTAACCAGGTTCCCGAGATAAATGGCTTGCAAACAGCAATAACCTATTTGCCGGCATCAGATCTGGGCGGTGACTACTGCGACATCCAGGAAATTGCCGACAACGAATGGCTACTGGCCATCGGCGCGGTTACTGGCCATGGTGTCAGCTCGGCTCTGGTAACAGCCATGACCAAAGCAATAGTTAGCGAACAGCTCAGCTCCGGGAAAGTTGAACTTTGCGAATTGTTCGCCTGTATAAACGAGTTGCTTTTTCAACAGTTCAGGCAGAGCAAATGCATGAGTATGCTGATGATCAGAATCGATATCAAAAACGGAAAATGTCAGGCAATTAACGCAGGACACCCTTCACCAATCAAAATTTCGGAAAATGGAGCCGAATTAGTCAACCTACCAGCCTCTTCACCGCTTGGCTTTGCAGAAAAAATGGCCGAGAATCCCATTGTTGAGTTTTCTTTAAACAGGAATGACATGATTGTCATGTACACAGAGGCAATCTTGAAGGCGGGCGAAAAAGAGGCTTTACCTCTTGGCAAAGAGGGTTTAAGAAAGCTTTGTCTGTTGAATGCCGACAAACAGGCAGAAGAAGTTGGACAAAATATCGTCAGTGAAGTCCAGAGACTTAATCAGCATAAATTTGAAGACGATTTAACCTTATTGATTTTGCGAAAAGTTGCTCCGGAAAATTTTGCCAATTGATGTCTAAAGCAAACCAGCAACGCTGATTTATCTCAGGCAAATTTCAGATTGAACGGAATATGCCAAGGCGTTAAACTGTTGTCCATGACTTATTTGCAAAAAAAATGGCAAAAATACCTGGGATGGCTTCAGGAACAAAAGTTTTCACTTCTGAATACCGTCGTAGTGGTAATTTGTTTTGTTTTTTTGCCAGGATTGATTTTAATTAAGGGCATCGAAGCTACAACAAACAATTATAATCAGACAAAATTTAAAGAAAAGCAGCAACAATTAATCAACGCCCTCGATGAATTGGAATTCTTTTCAGCGAATGATCGCTTTGCCCATTTTCTTCTTTCAAGTTTATGTAGAAGCGGCTCTGGAAATAAATATTCCCAGATCGAGCTAAAAGAAAGAATCAGTAGACTGAAAAAACTCTTCCCCAATTCATTTTCTTTCGTCGTTGCCGATTTAAAAGGCAAAATCATTCGAGAAATATCAGATGAAAGCTCTTACCTCTATTTGTATAAAAAAGCTTTCAACCTTGTAACCAGTCTACTGAAAAACATCGACTCTGAGTCACCAATGAAGGCCGTGGAGAACCTGGAAACAACCATATCAAGACTTCGCCCACTTCTTGGCGAGATTTTACGAACCCAGGATCTTTTTCTCCCATTGCAAGGCATCAAAAACGGCAAAAGCATTCTCGCCTCAGGTTCGGAAAAGAAATTTCATATCTGGTATGGCCAGGGAAAAGATTTTCTCATAATTGCCTATATCAGCCGGGATTTTATCAGAAAAATCACAGGTCTTGAATGGGCTGTAAAGCGTTTAAACAAAACGGAAAATAGTATTCTTACAGGATATTCTTCTTATCCACCGGCAATCGGAAGCTTGCAGCCCAAACCCGGCGAAACAGACTCAACCAGAATTATTAAGGCTCTTGCCGGAGCAGAACAGGCGGTTAATCCAATGCCGGAAAATTCAGCCGCAGAAATCGTCGCTACCAGATTTTTGACTCATGAAGTGCGAGGCTTCAGTCTTTTTAAATCTGGCAGCATAAAAGAAGCTATCTCAAAACAAATTTACGCTAAAATGTTTTGCTGGTTGCTGATTTCGGCCTTCGTATTTTTTGTAAGACAAAAGCTCAGGCCAATCTCGTTGACGGTAAAGATTAAAATTTCTGCTTTCTTTGCTTACGCCATCATTCTTCCAATACTGGTGATTGGATCTCTTGCCAACCAGTTTCTGCAACAGTCAGAGACCGAGGTCGTCAGCGAATTACACCAGCGATCGCAGTTGTTCATAGAAGATTTCGACGCAAAATATGAGTTGTTCAAAATAGAAAAGGCCCAAGTTTTGAGCGAGCTTCTCGAAAAAGAATTTCAGGCTGATCGAAGACTTTTTCATAAAAAAGATAAGGTCCGGCAATTGAATCGCAAGGTCAGCAAATTGGTTAACCATGGAGAACTAATGGTTGTCGATGATTCAGGCAAAGATTACCTGCTGGGAATTTCACCCCGACTCACCACCAACAGTACTCTTATCAGAACAATCAGTCAGGAAACCGTCTCCAGACTACTAGATCCAGATGCAACCAAATTGAACAAAAGAACATCTTCATTTCACATGTATACCAATGTGTATCGCGACCAGAACCACATTCAATACTTTGGGGTCGGTGAAATGGACTTGAATGTGTTTTTAAAAGTTTTGATTCATCCAGACTTTTTATTTGGTTATATGGTTCTTGTTTTTTGGCAGGAAAGCCGTTTAAACGAACAATTCATTCAACAAAATCAAGTTTATCTAAAACACCCGGAGGCAAAATTTGCGGCTTTCAACACTGAAAGAGGAAAAATGCTTGTTTCTTCGGAAATAGAATCCGGAGAACTGTTGAATTTGTTTCAAAAGGTTGGTCTCAGCAGAATAAGCATAAAGAAAAGACTGCGAATAAATGGGCGCGAATACATTTCAATGGCGATGCCAGGGCAAAAGCTTGAAAAAATGCTTCTTTCAGCTTTATTTCCAGCAGAATTGGTAACCCAAAAAATCGAGCTTCTGAAAATCAAGGCATTATTACTGATGTTGTTGCTGATTTTTTTATCAATCGCCACCGTATATCTGCTCCAAAACTGGATTTTTCAACCATTACAGGAATTAAAAGTTGGCATTGAAGCGTTCGCACAGAGAAATTTTCACAAGCGTCTTACAGTTTCAAGTAAAAACGAGCTTGGAAAATTGATGCTGGCATTTAATGATTCATTTGAAACTCTTCAAGATCTTGAGGTGGCCAAAATTGTCCAGGAAAGTGTTCTTCCGGATCCTTATCTAAGTTTGAACAATCTGGAAATAATTGCCAAAACGGAAGTGATGACCAGACTTGGCGGCGATTATTTTGACATTCTGCCGCAAAAAGATGAAAAAGTTCTGATCTTTATCGGCGACGCCACTGGACATGGCATTCCTGCAGCTTTAAGCATGGCCATGGCCAAATCGGTTATGATTCATGAAAGCCTCGCTGACATGGATCAGGAAAAACTAATGCAAAAGCTTCACGAGCTTTTCAAATCGGTGAGAAAAGCGGGTTCAAAAGATTTTATGACGGCTGCCAGCATCATAATAGACAGCCAGACGGGAGTCGTTTCTTTTATCAATGCTGGTCACTGCCATCCACTTTTACTGAAAAAAAGCAATCCCGAGGCAAGCATTTTTGAGCTACAAAATGGTATGCCACTTGGTTTTGGCTTGAAAAGAAAGTTCGTCAAAGAATCTTTAAACCTGGAATCTGGGGACATTCTTATTTTTTATACCGATGGTTTTTATGAGTGCACAAACCAGAACAAAGAGGTTCTTGGTTTCGATGGCTTCCGCAATTTAGTGGCCAGTTCTCGAAACAGTAACCTAGACATCTTTGCTGCCAATATTTTTTCACAAATCAATCAGTGGGAAGCGACAGCTTCCGATGACAAAACTCTAATCATGGTAAGAATGAGATGAGCAACACCCACAATCAAAAATCAGGCTTTCTGGTCGGCTTTTATCTTTTCATTGCCCTGACGGTTCTCCCCGCCATTTCTTTAAATGAAGGATTGAAATATATAAAAAGAAACGATACGGCCATCAAAGTAAAGCTTGCCTCACAAGAGCTGGGAAAATTTGTTGGCAGTTTCAAGTTACATGCCAACGAAGAAAACTTCTGGCTGAATCGTCTTTCCACAGATTTCTCAATTGCTGACCATCCACAAAGATTTTTCGCTAGTTTGTCCCAGCTTTTCGATGATTACAAAGTACAGGCTGAAATGATCATTTTTGATGGGCAGGGAAATCATTATAAGGATAATTTTTTGCACAATCTTCCTGACAGTCTTGCCTGGAAAAATTCAGGGAGTCTTTTACTTAAAGTAATTGGAGAGACGAATTCGGATGAAAGATTCATTGCAATAAACAGCTTAAGACCTATTTTCGGCCCTAATTTTTATTTACGTTATTATCGCTCAGGGAACCTTTCCATTCCTAAAACTTTTTATCAAACCGATTTTAGCCGTAATGATTACCACTATTGGTTTGCAAGAAGCAACCAGATTATTGCGGTCATCCGCTTCAAAAGCTCCGAATTGAAAAAATCGACAGGCATTCGCTATTTTGCGAAGAATTTTCACCAAGACGAAAAACTGGCAATTTTCAAGAATCTGTCTTTAAAAAATACAGAGATACCGGAAACCGAAGCCAAATTTTTCTTCAACGAGCTATTGCAACAAAGCGATCGGGAAATCGTGACAAACGGGTCATCAGTTTACACTTTGTGTCAAATTACCAATCAAACATGGGTCCTGTTTAAAAAAGAAATTAAACTATCAACAGTTAGACCGGGCAGACTTACAGCAGCAATTTTTCTCGCACTATTTTTTTTATTCACTGTTTTTCGAAAATCAGGAATCATTTCTCAACGATTCGCCGATCTTTCGATATTCGGTCAGATTTTTGTTCTGATGTTTATTTCAGCAGGCGTACCTTTAGTAATTCTGGCTTTTGTGGCCACCGGATATTTCAACAGCAAGCGCGTTGGGTTGATTCAGGAACATAACCAGCAGATGATCGATTTTATCCAACAGATAAACGACAACGCCAACACAGAAATGGCACGTTACTCAAGATTTTTCAAACAAACCATTGAAGAATATTCCAGTTTATTAAAAAGTGACTTTTCCGAAAAAGAGCTAGACGAATTTGCTCATAAATTGCGAAAAAACAGTCGCGTCGAGGGTTTTCTCGTAAAAAACGATGAATTTTTCTATATTAGAGAGAATCGAAATGAAAGAGAGCAAGAAGTAGAAGAAGCAAAGAAAATCCTTTCGCAAGCTGAAATCAAAAAAAGAAAGGAAAATGCCAAGCTAGCTAGACAAACAGAGCAAAAAAACGTCAAAGTTATCGCCAACAATCATCTTGCATATCTGAACAATACGCCCCCAAAACCGGTTTCAATTGAAACCGCATACATAATGGAAATGTTTTTCCAAAAATCTATTCCAATGCTGATTCATGACTTCATAAAAATTGAAGGCAGTATTTCACCAACCGGGTGGGGCAATGACATGATGATGCTTTTCGTGCAAAGTTTGAAGCTTGCGAATCCTGAATTATTCGATTCATATCTGGTTTTAACTTTCACTGCAGAAACATTCGAGTTGTATTATATCAGGAATCAAATTCACCAGATCCTTCGCAACCCCTATGAATATAAGGCTTACATCATTTTAGAAGATAGAATGATTATGAACAATAGAAAATCGCTTCTCGATTTTCCAGAAATTCAGGAACTAGCCCTTAAATCAACTGATTATCCTCTTTCTGAGCCAATCATTCAGAATTATCAGGGAAAACCGCATATTTTTGTGGGTTTGCGCGGAAACAAAGTCAAGACCATGAAATTTTGCGTTCTATACCCACTTGCAAAAATAGAAAAAATCATTAACCAGGAAGCAGTCGATCTTGCCTATCTGGCAATTTTAGCAATGGCAATTGTCTTTTCCATGATCCTGACCCTGTATTTAAATCTGCTCCTTCCAATAAGACGATTGCATCAGGCTGCTCATGCTCTGGAGATTCGCGATGCAAAATTTCGCCTGCCAGAAGACCGTAACGATGAATTTGGAGAAATGGCAAAAATCTTTAATGCCAGTATCGCTGAATTTGAAGAATTGCAGGTCGCAGGCATTGTTCAGAGCCGGCTTTTGCCCGGCGAATCTCTTTCAATGGCAAAATACAGCGTTTATGGCCGCACAATTCCGATGGCCTCACTCGGAGGCGACTACTTTGATTACTTCAGAATTGACGACAACAATTTTGCGGCACTCCTTGGCGACGTCGCCGGGCACGGTGTGGGTGCATCATTGATCATGGCCATAGCCAAGGCCGGGGTTTTAAGTGCAAAAGACGTTTGGCGAGACCCAGCCGGTATGCTGGCACGTTTACATCAAATCATTCTCGCAACTAAAAGTAAATTACAACGCAAAGTAATGACTTTTCAGTATCTTCTGATCGATCAAATCGAAAATCAGGTCATTTATGCAAATGCCGGGGGCTGCTCTCCGGTTTTTATCGATCCTGAAAACAACGATCCGGTAGTTATAAATCATTCCGGAGCCGTTCTCGGCGGATTCAAAAAGAATGTTTTCAACAACCTTAACCTGCCAATCAAGCCGGGCCAAGCAATGATTCTCTATACAGATGGAATGGTTGAATCAAGAAACGAGTCCGGTAATGAGCTTGGTTACAAAGGCCTGCACGGCATTTTCAAAGACAGCTATGACCTCAATGCAGAAAAGTTCTACGACAATATTTACCGCAATTATCTTAGTTGGCTCGGAAATGCCGAGCCTGGCGACGACCTTACCGTACTTGTTATAGTTTGCAACAAGGAGCTCAGTTGATAATTTTCACTTTTTCAAGTATTTGTTGCAAAATCTTTACAAAGCGTTCAAAATCATCCGCTTCGACCGGCAATTCTCCGTAAACTTCTTTGGCAAAGAAATTTGCGGCCATTGTGCCGTCTTCAGCACGAAAATTCAATTGGCTGCAAATTCGCCTGAAAAATTCATGTGCCGTCTCATGCTCTTTTCTGGCAAATCCTTCCCGGGTAGCCAACAAAGACGAAAAAACAGCAAAAACTTCAGCCAGATTTTTTCCAGAAAGCTTGCCTTCCAAACCTTGTTGAAAAAATTGTTTTAATTTTTCAATTGCCTCGGCTTTAAACTTTTCTACTTTTTCTTCTTCTTCAGTCTTGGGTTTCAGCATTTTCAGAAGCCAGGCAAGGAGACGTTCTGCATACCTGAACATGAAAAAAATCAGCGGTAACAGTATAAGCAAAAGAATAACCTTGCGATAAAAAGCCATACTATTTTGGCCTTTTTTCCTTCCAGCAAGAAATTCAGCAAGTTTTGCCGAGTTCTTGATTAGAGTGCCTGGGTTTTCGGCATTACGAAAGTTCGCCTCGTGAGAATCAAGATCTGAGGGCATTCTTGGTGCTTCTTCGTCAGCAGCTAATCCTGCCTGGGTCCGGCTTTTCCGGGCATTTTTTCTGGCAACAGCATTGATTTCCTTTTGGTCTGGCTTTTCAAGTCCTTTTTTTACCAGGCTCGGCATTTCAGACTTCAAAGGACTGACATCAAAAACTTTCCAGCCATTTGATGTAAGAATTTCCGGCCAGGCGTGGGCCATTCCCCTGATGATCAGAAAAGACTCGTCATTTTGCAGATCAGTCATGAACCCGGCACCAACACGCGCAGGAATTCCCTTGGCTCTTGCCAGGGCCACCAACGCCGCGGCAAAATGCTGACAATGCCCCTTCATTCCAGAATCAAGGAACTGCTCAACTGGATGAGCATCTGCGAAAAACTTCTCATCAGCTTTATAAACTCCATTTTGCCTTAAAAATTCAGCAATTCTAAGCAAATGCGGCATGGGATCGTCTTTTCCCGGCGTTATTTTTTCGGCGCAAAGCATTATTTTTTCGGCATTCAAAGGTCCAAGCTCGCAATAAACCTCATCTTTTCCTTTGACTTCTGTGACTATTTCATCTCCAGCCCCAATGAATGAAGGAACAGCGTATTCAACCTCAAATTCATCGCCGGCAGCAATAGTGTATTCAAGCGCAATGCTTCCGTCTCTTTGTGGACTAAAGGCAAGTGGACCGGCTAATCTGCATAAAACTGGCGGATAGGGCAACCGGGCTTCAAAATTCTTGATAAAATTGAGATAGGCTTTTGTAGTGAAACCGGCTGGCCGCAAATCTGCGAAAGCAAAATTGGCACCATCTTCCCCAGTTTTTTTTGCGAGAGAAGAACTCATGCTATCAGCGGTAAAACTTTCGAAACTACCGATTCTCAAATAAATTGATTGTTTTTGCTCTGTCTCGGGAAATTTCAGGGTGAACAACAAAGAATCCAGCAATTCCTGTTTGCTTTCAACTTGCTTCAACTCTATTGAACTGAAACTCATTCCGCCAAGTCGGAATACTTCGATTGCTCCCCTGCCATGAGATGTGCCAGCGCCACCGGGAGAAAAAACCAGAGGATCGCCTATAAGGTAGAGAATTCCTAAATAAAGCGGAATACTCACCAGAAATGAGGCATATAGCAGAACCTTTTTCATCAGGCCTTCGGAACGATTTTCCTTTTCTTCATAAGGCTCTACATAATCAGGCTTTTGCAAATTCTCGTTCATAGCAGATCCAATTCTTTTTTTGCAGGTAACAGAACAAATTTAAGATCCATCTCTTCAAGTCTTTGTTTGAAATCCTCTTTGGTCATGACATTTTTCTGATCGTCCGAAAATCGGATCATATCTGAATCGTCTATTGCCCAAAGTGAAACTTTGGCACCACGTGACTGCAAGGTCATCATAGAATGCAGTAAAGATTCAAGATCAAGATGCACCGTCTGGCTCATTATCATAACGATAGTTCCGGGCCCAGCTTTATTTATCGCCAGATCGAGCATATAGCGCAAACCGTCTTCTTCAGCAGGTTCAAGTCCGCCGAGTAGATCGGTCATCAAGCCGTAAATCGGAATCGAGCGACCGATTTTCAAATATTGGGGCAGACCATCCATGTTTATTCCCAGGGCTGACTGAAGACCTCTTTTCTGTGTTTCGACCATAATGGCCGCCACAATGCGTAACAACCTCTTCATGGTGTTACCGAAACCGAAACCCCGCAATTGGGTTTTATCTGTGTGAACGACCACCAGAACATCTGGTCGACTGTCACGTTCGAACTGTTTAATTATTGGCTTGCCAGTTTGAGCAGTTTTCAGCCAGCTCATCGCACGAATATCATCGCCCTGCACGTATTCTTTTATGCCAAAAAAGTCCATGCCGTGGCCGCTAAGTGTTGATCTGGTATCTCCCATCGGAGTCAAAGCATTTTCCTTGATCAGATCCAGATCATCTGGAGGAGGTGGATTAAGCCATACGCGCAATTTTGAATTGACCTGAAAAATCAGTTTCTTTTCAAAAAAACCAAATGGATCTTCAACTCTAATTTCAACCGGGCCGATCTTGAAATCGCCATAGCCACGATTGAGCTGGTGGCGATAGGTTATTTTTGCAATGCCGCTTCTAGCAAAATCATCGTGATCCAGGGAGATTTCCGGGCTGGTAAAAACATCTACCGCAGGGAAATTGTCAAGCAGATAGGCATTTGCAAATGGCAAAGCACTTTCATAACCAACTTCGAGCTGCACTTCGACAAATTCTTTTTCAAGGCTTGTTTCAGGCATCTCTCTTCTGATAACACGAAAACCACGCGAAACGAGCTGGACATATATCCATGAGAAAGCAATGGTAAAAGCCGGAAAGAAAACGAAGATCAGAGCACGGGGATGAAATCTGAAACCATGTCTTCCAGGAAGAAACAGCAAAATTCCACCTATCAGGAGCAGATATAAAAGCGTTCGAGTCTTTCTGCTCCAGTTAAGATTGTTCAAAAAACCATATCCGGAGTCTAATCTGCGGGGAAAAAACATGTTAATTTCTGTTTACTGGCACAGGGACTTTACCAAGCACATCCCTGACAATATCTTCTGGTTTGATTCTCTTGACCATCGCCTGTGGCTGAAGTACCAAACGATGGGCAAAAACTGGAACAACAAGACTTTTAACATCGTCTGGAATAACAAATTTTCTTGAATTGACACAGGCCCAAGCTCTTACAGCTCCCATAAGAGCGATCGAAGCGCGTGGACTTGGCCCCAGCACCAAGCTTTCATG
>CAZQUE010000020.1:0-58346 GCA_964596185.1 uncultured bacterium
ATTGGGATTCTTGAGGTGTCGCAGGCCAACGACGTTGGCGGCAAAGCTGGATTTGTCAGTGATTTCAAGACTCAGATGGGTAAGCATGCGGCCTTTTTGATCGCGCAGAACGAGTCTGGTTTTGCCGTTCTTCCAGTTTTCAACTTTGCCGTAGGCATGAGTCATGAAATGGCCTTTGGTATCGCGAACGACCCATTTTGACTTGCCGCCCCATGATTCGAGCTTGCCATAGTTCCAGGTAACGAATTTTCCCTGGCTATCTCTGACTACGAATTTGATGCCCTGGTTTTTCCATGCTTCATAGGCCTTGGTTAAATCCTTGACCGGCTTGGTTTCTGCAGGAATAACCGAAGAGGCTGCGAAAAGGCCGGCTACCTGAATGGTGAAAACCAATAACAAAGCTATAAATGTGAAGTTTCTTGCAACTTTCATCTCTTACCTCCAGATTTAATGTTACAATTTTAACATATTTTCAAAAAAGCGCAAATCTTTGCTATAATTCGGCTGATTCAATTCATTGCACCATACGAGGAAAGTAATGCCAAACGAAGAATTACTGCAGGTCTTTAAAAAATATAAATCGGACAGCGAAATCTTTCACGATCTGATGCGTTTCAAAGTTCGCGAGCTCTTGCTCGTCGCAACCATTTATGACGCCTATGCCCTGGAACAGGATGGATTGCTCGCAGAAAAGATTTTCGGCGAATATTTTCATTTAAATCTTACCAGTGCCCCACGTATAACCAGCGTAACTTCGACCCAGGAAGCCCTTGAAATGCTTGAAAAAAGGCAGTTTCACATGGTCGTGGTCTTAAGCCGCCTGAACAAGGTTGATATGATCAAGACCGGTGAAACGGTCAAGGAAAAATATCCGGATCTGCCAGTATTGTTGTTGCTCAATGACAACAGCGATCTTGAGGGATACGATGCGAGACTCGATATTTGCCGGTTTTATGACAGTGTTTTTGTCTGGAACGGTAATTCAGAAATCTTTCTGGCGATGATCAAATACGTTGAAGATCAGAAAAACGCCGATCGCGACACTCAGATTGCCCAGGTGCGCATCATTTTGCTGGTTGAGGATTCGATTCGCTATTATTCCCGTTATCTGCCACATCTTTATTCTGAGCTGATCAGGCAGACTTCAAAATTGGTAGAAGAAGAAATGCAGGAAGAAACCAAAAAGGTTTTGAAAATGCGCTGTCGCCCGAAAATCATCCTTGCAACCAATTATGAAGAAGCAATGGAACTGTTTGACTATTATCGTGACTTCCTGCTTTGCGTCATTACCGATGTCAAATACCACAAAGACGGAGTTCTCGATGACGAAGCCGGCATCAAGTTGGCTCGTCGGCTTAAAGAACTTCAGCCAGACCTGCCGATTCTTCTGCAATCTTCCGAGCCAAACATTGAATCGGTCGCCAACCGCATCGGCGCCTCTTTCATTCACAAAGAATCACAGTTCTTGTCAAAAAGACTATCAAAGTTTTTTTATCGCAATCTTGGATTTGGCGATTTCGTTTTTCGCAACAGTCGTGGGGAAGAAATCACCCGGGCCAAGACCATGGCCGATTTTCGCAACTGCCTGCGCATCGTGCCGTCTGAATCGATCGAATATCACGCCAGTCGCAACCATTTTTCCACCTGGCTGCTGGCCCGTGGTGAAGTGCAGACCGCCAAGGTCGTTTCGCGAATTCATGTAACCGAGTTCGATCGCGTCGAGGCTCTTAGAGACTTTCTCATCAACATGGGAAACTGGGTTTTCCGAATGAAAACTCGCGGCAAGGTCATTTCCTTCGACAAATCCTTCATCGGCGAAACCAGACATCACATCAGCAAACTCGCCGAAGGTTCGATCGGCGGCAAAGCACGCGGTATCGCTTTCATGAATTATCTGCTCTATAATTCGACCATGCTCGAGGCTGTTCCGGATGTGGTAATTCGCATTCCAGAAACATTTATCATCGGTGTTGATGAGTTTACAAACTTTATTGCCATCAATGATCTTGCCGAGTTCATCACCTATGAAAGAAATTATGATGTAATCAAAAGGCGTTTCCTTGACAGTCGTCTGTCCGAAAAAATCCTCAATCGCTTGCGCATTGTTCTTCAGAAAATCAATTATCCGCTTGCGGTGAGATCTAGCGGTGTTCTTGAAGATTCCGTTTCCCATTCGATGTCGGGTCTTTATGAAACCTTCTTTTTGCCGAACAACCACCCGGATCTTGAAACAAGGCTAAAACAGGTAGAAGACGCCATCAAGCTGGTTTATGCCTCGGTTTATTCAAAAGAGGCCCGCGAATACTTCGATGCAATTAACTATAATATTGAAGAAGAAAAAATGGCGGTAGTCATTCAGCAGATCGTCGGCAAACAGCATGGCAATCTTTTTTACCCGATGATTTCCGGTGTTGGGCAGTCATACAACTATTATCCATTTTCATATATCAAGCCTGAAGATGGCGTGGGAATGCTCGTGCTCGGCCTTGGGCGCCACGTCGTCGGGGGTGAGCGCTCGTTTCGTTTCTGCCCGAGCTATCCCAAACTTGAAATCCTGACCCCTGAAGAGTTGGTCAAAAATTCACAGAAGCGCTTTTACGGACTCGATCTTGGGCGAAATACCGTTGATCTTTTTAACGGTGAAGATGCCACCCTGCTAAAATGTGAGATTGGCGATGCCGATCACAGCGTGCTGCGTCACATTGCCTCGACCTGGAACCATCTCGACCAGAGACTTGAGGTTGGTGTCGAAACCCGCGGCCCACGGGTGCTCAATTTTGCCAACATTCTGCAGTTCGAATCTTTCCCGCTTGCCAAAGCAATGAAGCATATTCTCGATGTTTCAGAAGAAGCTCTTGAAACACCCGTAGAAATCGAATTTGCCGTCGAAATAGACCAGACCGAAGACGGTGAAAAGCCGGTTTTCTACCTGCTGCAATTGAAGCACATGCTCCGGGAATCAGATGAGTGCAGCATTGACATCGGCCAGATCGAAAAGGAAAAGCTGATGCTATATGCTGATGGTGGCATGGGCAACGGCAGAATAGAAGAAATTTCCGATATTATCTGGATCGACCCGAACAGTTTCGATAAGTCTAAAACTGAAGAAATGGCTCTGGAAGTCGAAGCTTTTAATCAGAAGTTAAAGGCAGAGGGGCGAAAGTATCTGCTGCTTGGCCCGGGACGCTGGGGTACCCGCGATCGCTGGCTTGGCATTCCCATTACCTGGCCTCAGGCATCATTTGCCCGGGTCATTGTTGAATATTCTCTCGAAAACTTTAGGGTTGACGCCTCGATGGGCTCACATTTCTTTCACAATGTGACGACGATGAACATTGGTTACTTCTCGGTGCGACAGGATTCGGGCGGTGGTTTTATTGCCTGGGACTGGTTGCGCAATCAGCCTGTGCTCGAGCAGAAAAGCTTCTTCATTCATTCCCGTCTCGAACATCCGATGGGGGTCGTCATGGACGGTCGCAAGGCAATATTCGTTATTTACAAGCATGTCGATGATTCGAAAACCGTTGAAGCGACTGAGGTAGAGATTTCAGAATTTGCCAATATCGTCGATTGAAAAGGCTGTTTTCTTGTTGAATCTTGAAGTGATAAGAGTGTGCAAGACTAAGTGCTGCATAACCGGCAACTTAGTTTTGCAATTAACAAATTTGCAAATTTTTCCCGTGGCGTATTGCCGGTATTATTAAAAATTCTTATACTTACCGGTACTGGCAGGAGGTTTTTATGAAATTAATGGCAAAAAATCGAGCTTTTTTCAGCTTTGTTTTGATATTTTCGATGTTGATGGGGTTGCTTTACACTCCGGTTGAGGCGGCGATTACCCGCGAGCAGATGCAAAAAGTAGTCAAATGGGGCACTATCGGCGGAGTTGCAATCAGTGCCGTTATTGGTGCTGCGACCTTTGGGGTCGGCGGTCTGATTATCGGTGCCGGAATCGGGGCCTTGACTACGACTCTTATCTGTGATCATTTTGGTATAGCACCCCGCGACCAATGGAAACAGGTTTTTCCCAATTTTAAACTGCCGTTTAAATACAACCGCCAGAATCAGAGTGGTGGTCTCGGAACCAGCATTCCGGTCACCAACGCCGCAGCCGCTCCAGCATTGAACCAGAATCGTTCAAGCAACGTCGATAAATCCCTGGCCGACAAAATTCGCGAAAACTATCAGAAAGCCTATCGTGAATATACTGATGCCGTTCAGAAAAGCAAAGACTCCGGTTTGATCAAAAAGGCTCTCGACGCATATAAAAAGGCTAAGGCTGAATTCGACAAGCTCTGAACTTTTTAAAAAAAATGAAAGGCTGCCTTGCTAAAAAGGCAGCTTTTTTATTTGCGCTGATATCTGTCGAGTTTAGGTCGATTTCCGGTAAAAGGTTTATTTGAGGTTAAGAATGATTCCTGTAAATCTTTGACAGACATTATGGGAAGTTTTCTGAACCATGGCGTCTGGAAATTTTGTGCTGAATATGTTACTTTGTGAGATCAGAATTTAACGGGAAAGCTTTTATGTTCGATTCACCAGTCACAGTAGTATTAGTCATTTTTGTCGCTTATATCCTGATTAACAAGTTGCTGCAGGTAAGTGCCCAAAAAGCACGGGAGCTGATCGACCAGGGAGCGATTATCGTCGATGTGCGAACGCCCCAGGAGTTTGCCGGGGGATCAGTTAAAAATGCCATCAATCTGCCACTTGACAATATTGCCGAGTTGGCTCGCAAGAATATTCCTGAGCAGGAAAAGCCTATTCTGGTATTTTGTCTGAGTGGAACGAGGTCTTCTATGGCCAGATCCATTTTGCGCCGGTCAGGCTATAAAAATGTTTTCAATCTGGGTTCTTTTTTACGGGCCCGTTCGATTGCAGGCCAGCAATGAGTATACTGGAAAACCGCTACGAGTTCACACCCGATGGCAAAGCCATCGTCGATATTACTGTTGAGGCAATCAGTGATCTTTTCAACAGCTTCGACAAAAAAACGACATTTTCAAGGCGAGAACTCGATCAGGATTTTGTTGAATATTTGATCGAGTGCGTTAAAGAAATTGGAACCAACGATTTTATCATACGCATTTCAATCGAGCATGAGTTCAACAGTTTACAGGAAAACAATCTGCGCAAGGCGATAATGAATTATTTTGCCTATCTTGGCGAAGTCGAGAAATTAAAATTCAAAAGGGAGATGCGTAAATTTTTCCTGCTGATGCTTCTAGGCATTTCGCTTCTGGCATTGATCAGCGCCAATAAAGTCCCTGATAATGCCAATGTCGAACTTTGGATGAAGATGTTACAGGAAGGTCTGATCATCGCATCGTGGGTCGCGATCTGGGAAGCGATGACCGCGATCGTATTCAGCTGGTCGCCTTATCTGGCCAATACCCAGATTTATTCCCGTGTCCTCAATACTGAAATAAAGATCATAACCGTGGTCTCCAGATAAAAAAAACAATGATACTTGATTAATCGAAGTCGGCAAAATCAAATATAAATTTAAGGTTGAAAAGTTATGGTAGTAAAATGTGCCTGGTGTGATGTAACAATAGACGATGCTGATACTTCTGCCGATGAACGATATCCGGTTTCGCACGGAATCTGCCCGCAGTGTGCAGAAAAAATGCTGCGGGATCTGCCAACCACGGCGAAAAACTTTCTCGATTCATTTGAACAGCCGGTGATGTTGGTTGATAACGTCAATAACGTCCTGATAACCAATCGTGCCGCCAAGTTGATGGTCTCTGCCGATTTCGATTTTTCTGACCACGCGAGGTGTGGCAAGTTCCTCGGCTGTGTGCATGCAGATTTGCCCGGTGGCTGTGGCGCTACTGTTCATTGTGAAAGCTGTGTCATTCGTCGCTGCATTTTGCATACGGATAAAACTGGACTGCCCTGTCAAATGGAGGCCTGCGAGGATTATCGCTTTTTTAGCGGTGAACGTAAGGCAAGCCTGGTAGTAACTACCGAGAAAGTCGGTGACCGGATCTTGCTGAAGATCGATCCGGTGAAAAATGAAGAAAGCGACAAAGAAGAATGATTGAAGCCTATGTCGGCCTTGTCAAGGCTTATCCGATTATTACTGCGATGGTTCAGTTCGCGATTTTGGGTACATTCGGTGATGTTATTGCCAAATGGATCATCGAGCGGCGAGTCAGCCTGCCTTTCGGCGTAAAAATACTTCTGTTGAAGATGCTGGAGTGGGCTTTTCTCGCAGTATTGATCAAATATGCCTTCGCCGGCTTCAATGGATTTGTCGACGCTCTGGTTGCCCATGAAATGCTGCCGGAACTAGGCCGATATTCTCGGGCTTTTGCCATTTCGACCTCGATGAATTTACAGTTTGGGCCATTTCTGGTTCTCATGCATCGTTTGCTCGACAATCTGGTTGCCGGCCAGAAAAACTGGGCCAATCTCGACAAGGGCTTCATGTCGCTGCTCTGGTTCTGGATTCCTGCCCACACAGTAACTTTTTGTCTAGACAAGCATTACCAGATAGGCCTTGCAGCCCTATGGTCAGTTGTTTTGGGCATTATTCTCGGGTTTTACAATCGCAAACCTGAGATTAAACCGGTTGAAGCCGAAACAGAGGCAAGCTGAAAGATAATCTTTCATTTTTTTGTTTCTTTGAAAGCATTGCTTTTTCCTCAACCACTACCGAACCACCCATGATATTGGCGCTGTTGCCGCCGAACATTTTTCCCATCATTTTTGAGCCAGAAAAAAGTGGAAAAATCGCGGCAAAAGCGTTAAATTACAGTAATATTGAATTGCCAGAAAGGAATTGGATATGAGCGAAGATAGAATTAAAAAATTTGAAGCTCGCCGCCAGGAGCTGGAGAAGCTAACGGATGAACAACTGAAGGCACGGTTCTGGGAACTTTGCAATAAAGTCGTTGAACCGATGGTTGAGTATGGTCGAAAATACACCTCACCGTCGATCGAGCGCTCGGTTTTGCTGCGCATGGGCATCGACAGCCAAACCTCGCAGGCAGTTGTGAGTCGCATAAATGAAGCCGGTTTGCTGGGCAAGGGTGCCGGCCATGTGGTTTTGAAGGTTTCACAAAAAAGAAATACCGATATTCGTCAGGCTGCCAAGCTGATTGCAGAAGATAAAACTGCCGTCGAAGGCCTTTTTTGAGATAGGAGCCGAATATGACCAAAATACTTGATCCCAAAACCAAACTTGATATCGAAGAAATTCTCAACAACCTCGAAGATTACCATCCGCGAAGAAAAGGCTGGACATGGCGCCAGCAGATCGATTATAAGGTCGAGAAATTTCATTTCAAAGACATGACTGCCCCCCTGAAAAATTCAGTTCCATTGCCGGCAGCAAAATATTTTAATCATATCGATCCCCAGCCGAAGCCGGTCATCACAACCGAAATCGCTTCCGGACGATTCGAAGATGATATCCGCAGAATGCGCATGGCAGCATGGCATGGCGCAGACCATATCATGGTCATTAGAACCACTGGACAAAGTCATATCGACGGCCTGCTCGAAGGAACCCCGGAAGGGGTGGGTGGTGTTCCGATTACCAGAAAACAGATTCGAGCCTCGCGCAAAGCCTGCGATATGATCGAAGATGAAGTCGGTCGGCCGATTAATTTCCATTCCTACGTTTCCGGCGTAGCCGGCCCCGAAGTAGCGGTGCTTTTTGCAGAAGAAGGCATTAACGGCGCGCATCAGGATCCGCAGTATAACGTTCTGTATCGCAATGTTAACATGTACCGTTCGTTTGCCGATGCTGCCAGCGCTAAAAAAGTCATGGCCGACGCCGGCATTTTCCAGATTGACGGCGCCCACAATGCTAACGCCACGGCTAAGGAAGGCTGGTCGGTTATGCCTGAACTACTGGTTCAGCATGGCATCAACTGCGCATTTTCCCAGGCATGTGGCATGCCAAGAGAACAGATCGGTCTTTCGACTGTGCCCCCGTGTGCGCCGCCTTCACCTAAGCTTTGGTATGACCTTCCTTATGCCGTTGCTCTGCGCGACTTTTTCAAAGAATTCAAATTCAGAGCTCAGCAGAATACCAGATACATCGAATCCGATATCGAAGAAGCTACGAGAACCCACGTTATCGATACGATGATTTCAGCGTTGACTCATGCTGATATTCAGAGCACCATCACTCCCGACGAAGGCCGAAACGTGCCCTGGCATTACAATAATATTCGCGGCATCGAAACCGCAAAGCAAACCCTCGTTGCTCTTGACGGTATCAAACAATTGATTAAAATAGATCGCGATGGGCCCTTGGGTGAAATGGTTCGTGACCTTAAAGAGCGAGCGATTTGCTTCCTTGAAGAAATGATCGAATCTGGTGGCTATTTTGCCGCTGTTGAAAAAGGCTTCTTTGTCGATTCAGCCAGGTATCCCGAAAGAAATGGCGATGGTATCGCCCGTGACGGAAAGGGTGGGGTCGGTGTCGGCAGTATTGTCGAACGTGATTCCGATTATATGGCGCCAGTTTGCAGTGTCTTCGGCCATAACCATCTTCCGGCCGGACTTGCCAAACCATGTGATCCTATCGATGGCTGTACTCTCTGTAAGCCTGAAAAGATTCATTATATCGACGAAATCGATCCCAATGATAATTGCAATCTTCGCCTTGAAAAAACGGTTGAATTTCGTAAAGGTGATAAAATCAAACCTGAAGTTGAATGGGCCGGTGATGGTACCGTGCTGATCCAGCTGTTTTTGCCTGAAGAAATAGAGGTTGCAAGGGTTGCAGCTCTTGAAGTTGCCAAGAAAATGGGGCTGCAGGAACCAGAGGTGATCAATGCCCAGGTTATGCATCCCTCAGAGGGAACATTTCTTGAAGTAAAAGGCAAGGTTGATTTCACCATCGATCGCAAGACTCTGAAAATCCCACCAAAAGAGCAAATGCTTTCAGAAGAAGAGATTCGGGCCGGAATCAAAAAAGTCGGGCTTAAAGTGGTCGCCGGAACTGTCGGTGAAGATGAGCATTCGGTTGGTCTTCGCGAAATTCTTGACATCAAACATGGTGGTATTGAAAAATACGGCGTTAAGTATCACTATCTGGGCACTTCGGTTCCAATCGGAAAAATGGTCGATGCAGCAATAGAAACCGGAGCTCAGGCCATCCTGATCAGTACCATCATCAGTCATAATGATGTACACCGCAAGAATATGCGCAAACTCGATGAGCTTTGCCGCGAAAAAGGTATTCGCGACAAGGTTCTGCTGATTTGCGGCGGCACTCAGGTCACTCGTGAGATTGCCCGTGAATGTGGCATGGATGATGGCTTTGGTCGTGGCACCAAAGGAATTCAGGTTGTGAATTCAATGGTCAAGTCGTTGCAGGAAAAGGGTCAGATCTAATCCGGCTTTTTTCGATTGATAATGTTACTTTCAGGGATCGCCTCGCAAAAGGGCGATCCCTTATGCTTTCAGGTATATTATTCATAAAGTTGTTTAAAGCCGGCGGTTGTGCTAAGATTAACGCCTGAATTCAGATTTACAAGGTCGTGGCATGATTAAAAAACTCGATTTTCTGACCCTGGAAGTTGGCAGCACCATCACCAAGGCCAACGGTTTCGTTCGCAGTGAAAATGATTTTCTTGTGCATGTGGCGCAAGGCTTTGCAGCGACATCTGTCGAGCAGGGTAATGTCGGAATTGGTCTGAAAGAAGCTATCGAGAATCTTGAAAGATCTTGCGATTGTTCTACCGATGAAGCGGACATTTTTGCCAACAGCTCTGCCGCAGGCGGTTTGCGTGTTACCGTGCATGGCCTGACCTACAATATGACGGCAAGGGCTGCTAGAGAAGCCAGTCTGGGAGCTGGTGCGATTATCAAGATGGTAACGGCCGGCGATATCAGTGAGTTTGATCTTGAAGAAATTGAAGAAATCAACCCCAATATGATTATTCTTGCCGGCGGCGTCGATTTTGGCGCCCGGGATGTGGTTTTGCAGAACGCCATCAAGATTGCCTCTCTCGATTTGCAGGTTCCGGTAGTTTACGCCGGAAACAGTGCCCTCAAAAGAGCGATCGAAAACATTTTCAAAAAGTCTGGGATAGAACTGATGATCGCTCCCAATGTTTTTCCCGATGTTGACGTTCTCGATGTTGAACCGTTGCGTCGACGAATGCAGGAGCTTTTTTCGCGAAACATCATTCATGCACCAGGCATGCAGAGGCTTGAAAGCCTTACCCGCCGCCAGATCATTCCCACGCCCGGCGCGGTTTTGCGTGGCGCGGAGCTTTTTGCGGAAGTTGCCGGGGACTGTCTGGTAGTGGATGTCGGTGGGGCAACTACTGATGTGCATTCGGTAACCGAGGGCAGCAAAGAATTTGCCGATAAGCTTATCGACCCGGAACCGCGAAGTAAAAGAACTGTCGAAGGCGATCTCGGTGTGTACGTGAATGCCGCAAATGTTCTTGAGATGGCTGAAGATGATTCATGGCAGCAGCGCCGCGATGAAATCAGGGCAATGCCGACAACCGAAAAAGAAAAAGAAATTACCAGGTGGCTTTGTCAAAAAGCTGTTGACGTAGGGGTTAAGCGCCATGCCGGAACTATTGGTGACCTGTTTACCCCGTCGGGAAAAAAGCAGATTATCAAGGGCAAAGATCTCAGTGCGGTAAAATGGGTCGTTGGAACCGGCGGAGCACTTACCCGGGTCGAAGGTGGACGTGAAATTCTTGCTTCAATTTGCCGCGGGCCGGGCCGTTCTCTTTTACCAAAACCGGAAGCGCAGATTATTCTTGACCAGAATTACCTTTTTTCGGCGTTGGGCACAATTGCCGTCGAGTTTCCCGAGCTTGTCAAAAATACCTTTAAAGAATGGATTAAAACTAATGATTAATTTTGTTGATCATCAGGAAAAAAGATTCAAGACTCCGCGACTGGAGATTTATCCAGAGCGGATTCGCGCCAATGCCGCTGCAATCATTGAACAATGTCACGCGGCCGGAGTGAAAGTCGCTTGTGTAACCAAAGTAACGGCAGCTCACCCTCAGGTTGCTGCAGCGATGGTCGCCGGCGGTGCCGATATGTTGGCCGATTCAAGGATTGAAAACCTCTGGAAGCTACGAAATGCAGGATTCAAGGGGCCATTCATGCTGTTGCGAATTCCGGCATTGAGCCAGGCTGATGCTGTGGTTGAAGCCGCCGACTACAGCCTCAACTCGAGTCTGACGACGATGAAAGCTTTGGCAGCGGCGGCAGTTCGCCGCAACATCATTCATCGGGTGATCATCATGGTTGACGTCGGCGACTTGCGCGAGGGCGTTTGGCCTGATCGGGCGGTTTCCCTGGTAAAAGATGCTGCAGCTCTTAACGGCATTGAAGTGGTTGGAATGGGCTGTAATCTTGCCTGCTATGGCGGCGTTATTCCTTCTAAAGAAAATATGGCGCTGTTCGTTGAAACTGTCGAAGCCTGTCGCAAGGCGAGCGGGCTGCAGTTGCCGGTGCTCTGTGGCGGCAACAGTTCCGGTTTGCCGATTCTTGCCGCCGGCGATCTCCCGAAAGAAGTGAATCTTTATCGTATCGGCGAAGCCATTATCCTCGGGCGGAATGTGATCGATCGCTCTGCGTGGCAGGGAACCCGGCAAGATACCGTCGTTGCCGTAGCAGAGGTCATCGAAGCGGAAGTTAAGCCGTCGATGCCGATCGGTGAGCGCGGTCAGGATGCCTTCGGCGAAACCCAGGAGTTTGTCGATCGTGGCAATCGGCGACGAGTGATCTGCAATCTTGGTCGTCAGGATGTCGTAGTTGATGGAATCACTCCGGTAGATGCCGGAATAATCGTTCTGGGCGGTTCGAGCGACCATCTTCTGCTCGATGTCCATGATTGTTCAAGAGAGCTGAAAGTTGGCGACGAGGTGGCTTTTTATCCGGGTTATGGTGCGCTGCTGGCCCTTTCAACTTCTGAATATGTTCATAAAGTCGTAATTTCAGGTGAATAAAATGCTTTATCAGACCCACGTGCAGGTGCATTTGAACAATATCCGTTTCAATATCGAAAATATTCAAAAAGCAGTGGGACCTGAACGCAAGATTCTTATTGCGGTCAAGGCCAATGCCTACGGTCATGGTGCGGTTGAAGTTGCCAAAATGGCAGAATTGATCGGAGTTGACTGGCTTGGTGTTGCTACCGTGCCAGAAGGTATTCAGCTGCGTGATGCCGGAATAAAATTGCCGATTTTAAAGTTCAGTCCGGTGTTCCCGGAAGAGATGACAGAGGCGATCAAGAATGATCTTGTTCTTGCCGTTGTTGATCTTGAAAACGTTAGAAAGCTGCAGAACTGTGCTGCTTCACTCGAACGCAAGGTGCGTGTGCACCTGAAAATAGAAACTGGAATGGGGCGGATTGGAGCTAATTCTCAGGAAGCACTGGATATTGCCAGAGAAATTCGGCAAAATTGCCCGAATCTTGAGCTTGAAGGAGCGATGACCCACCTTCCGGTTAGCGATGAAGCAAGTAAAACCTTTACTTCACGGCAGATCGAAAGATTCAAAAAGCACGTCAAGGCGATTGAAGAAGCCTTGAAGTTCAAATTCTCTCTGGTGCACTGTGCCAATTCAGGTGCGGTATTGGCTCATCCAGATGGCTGGTTGGACATGGTTCGGCCCGGAATTATGGTGTACGGCTTTTATCCTTCTCCCGAAACGCCGCAAACCATCGAATTGAAACCAGGTTTAAGCTTTAAAACCAGGGTTTCATTTTTGAAAAAAGTTGAAAAAGGTTCTTCTATCGGTTACGGCAGAACCTGGATAGCCCCTGAAGACACCTGGATCGCCACCTTCCCAGCCGGGTACGCCGACGGCTTCAATCGACTTTTTTCAAATGAAGGACGAGTTCTGGTCAAGGGAAATTCTTACCCGGTTGTTGGCAGGGTCTGCATGGACCAGAGCATGTGTAATCTTGGACCGGAAACTGATGTAAAAGTTGGCGATATGGTAACTTTGATAGGAAGTGATGGTGAAGAGAATATTTCCGCTTATGAATGGGCAGAAAAGCTTGGCACAATTACTTATGAGGTTACCTGCCAGATCAATAGCCGCGTTCGAAGATATTTTGATCCTTTTTAAGCAGAATGTAATCAGCAAAAATGCAAAAAAAACTTGAATCAACTGAAAGTAACGAATAGAATAGGCCGCAATGGCAGTTAAAACAGTATCCAGCGAAATAATCAACGAAATCCTGCAAACCCTTGGTCTGACCAAGTTCTCGCGCCCGTATGCGGCAATGATAGACCCTGGCGACTTCGGGTCCGTTGCAACATATATTCCTCTGTTTCCGGAAGAATATAAAAAGTTGCCCCCCAATTTACAGGCGCATGTTTATCTTGTTGCCCCGGGGCAATATGGGCTGATTGCCTTTTTACCCAGAACTTTCGAAGCTCCCGATGGGGGCAAGCCAACTGAAGTTGCAACGACGCACAACGTCTGGGGGAAAATGATCAAGGTCGCCTATAGAACCGACAAAGGCGGAGAATTTGAAACTGAGCACAGCATCAGAAGAGATAAATTGTTGTTGTATGCCAAGAAGAAAAAATTGCCGATAAGCAATTCGGTTACCATTTCTTCCTGACCACTGAAAGGATTAGCATGAAAATTACATTTCACGGAGCCGCCGGCTGCGTAACCGGTTCAAACTATCTGATCGAGACCGATAAATTCAAGTTTATCGTTGATTGTGGGATGTTTCAGGGCAGTAAAAGTCTTAAGGAAAATAACTACCGGGATTTTACCTATGACCCGTCCAGCATTGATTTTGCCTTGATCACCCACGCGCATATAGACCACACCGGCCTTTTGCCAAAACTAGTCAAGCACGGATTTGAAGGTCCGATTTTTGCTACTGAGCCTACCGCTGATTTGCTTGAGTTTCTTCTTCCTGATTCGGCTCACATTCAAGAAATTGAAGTCATGCAGAAAAACCGCCGCAACGAACGAAAGGGACTACCGCCGATCGAACCGATTTACGATGCTCTCGATGCCGAAAAGGCGATTGGCCTGCTCAAGGGTGTCAAGCGCTACGAAGCATTCGAACCGGCCCCTGGCTGCACGGTAAAATATCACAATGCCGGTCATGTTCTTGGCTCTTCGTTTATTGAAGTCATTATTGAAGAGAATGGTGAAAAGAGAAAGATCGTTTTTAGCGGCGATCTTGGTGAGCAGGATCATCCGATAGTTGAAGATCCAGACCAGTTCAAACAGACTGATTTTCTGGTGGTTGAATCGACCTATGGCACCAGAAACCGCGACCAGGTCAGCAAAGAAGATCGACTCAACAAGCTGGCCGAGATTTTTAAACGTGCAATCGAGCGAGGTGGGAATATAATTATTCCGGCTTTTGCTCTTGAAAGAACCCAGGATTTATTGCACGATATCCTCATTTTAAAAGAACGAGGCGATGTTCCCGGGATAAAAGTTGTCATCGACTCACCCCTGGCGACCAATATAACCAAAGTTTTCAACAAACATCCTGAATGCTTCGATGAAGATGCCCGCAATGTTCGTGAAAAAATGGGCAGTCTTTTCGACCATGGCGATTTCAGATTCACCGAATCGGTTGAAGAATCCAAAGCCCTCAATCAGGAAAAAGGTATCGTGATAATGTCAGCCAGCGGCATGTGTGACGCCGGCCGCATCAAGCATCATCTCAAGCACAACCTGTGGAAACCTGAAAACACGGTGATTTTTGTCGGCTATCAGGCAGAGGGAACTTTGGGGCGCCTGATTCTTGAAGGTATGAAAACCGTGCGCATTCATGGCGAAGAAGTTGCCGTTGAAGCACAAATTGAGCAAATAACCGGCTATTCAGGTCATGCTGACCAGAATGGTCTTCTGAATTGGCTCAGCACTGTAGAAACGGTTCGTGGCAATGTTTTCGTTGTCCATGGGGAACCCGAATCGGCCGAGGGTTTTGCTGCGCTGATAACCGAGAAAAAAGGCTTCAAGGCGGTTGCACCGAAAATGGGTGAAACTTTCGATCTGCTCAAATCAGTCGAACTTGAGCCTGAAGAAAAAATCGAGCCGGTATTCGCGCTTTCGGGTATTTCGCATATTCCGGCTCAGGGCGAAGATTCTCATAATCTTTATGCTGAGTTGATGCTGAAACTCGCAGAATTCATGCGAAACACCAAAGATGAGAACCAGCGTCGAACCAAATTGAAAGATTTGATGAGCCGCCTCTAATCTTAATCAAGAAAAATTGGGACTGCCTGTTCGGGCAGTCCCTTTTTATTTGCTTTGCAATCAATATCAGGATTCAGGTTGAAAATTAGCGCGATTTACCTGCTTCGATGCGCAAATCGACGTCACTCGGGGTAAAGAACATGTTGGCGTTGCTCTTACCGAGTTTATCGATGTATTCAACCTTTTTCAGAGTATTGAAAATGGCGATTTTTTCGCCTTCAGAGATGGTATCGGCGAGTTTTTCAAAAAATTTGCCGACTTTGACCGCTTCGCATTCGCCGCTGATTTCGGCTTCTTTGAGGGCATTCTCACGTTGAATTGCCAGCAGTTCACCTTTTTGCTGCTCGATATCGATGTTGCCCTTGACTTCATTGAGGCGCACTTCATTCTCGCTTTGTTGTTTCAAAAGTCGATTGAGGCGATTGGTGGTTTCCTGGATGATTTCCTGCAATATCTGCTGGGTGCTTTCTTCTTTACAGGTCACCGAGCGAACTTCGACCGAATGAATGTCGACGCCACGCTGTTGGTAAAAAGGATCATTTTCGTTAATAATCGCTTCGCGAACGATATCGTTAAAACTATCCAGGAATTTTTCAAGTGAAGATTTGGAAACTGATTGAATAATCATGCTGCGGGCATGAGAGCAGATGTCGCCCGGTGCATCATCGGTGGTTTGAATCATTTTTTCGATATCGACGATCTGCCAGAAAAAGGTGACGCCGAGAATGAGCTCAACGTTGTCTTTGGTTCTGACGCCAAATTCATACCACATAAATTTCGGGCGTGAATCGATATGGGTTATGCGTAAATTGCGTGCTTCTTTATGAATGCCTGAAGACCAGCGCATTTCAAGCAATTCTTCATAGGGTTGCAGAAAAAATGACTGATCGACCTGATTGCCGTGAATGATGCGGTATTTTCCGTCTTTATCCTTGAGGATTACCGACTCATGGTTTTCAAGCAGAATTCTTGAGCGAACTTCTTCTATTTCTTCATTGGCAGCAGGAAAGAAAACCTGATTCTTGGTGACGAGCTTCAGAGAGCCGTCAGAGGTGTTTCTGACGAGCACTGCAGTGTGTTCGTCAATATTTATGCCTTTGGTAGGGGCTGTTAAAATTTCTTCGTTGGGGGCTAGAACGACATGATTCGGACCGGTAATTACCCTGATTTTTCCGGTGGTTTTATCGATAACCTTCATGTATTCATTGTGTTGTAAAACGAATACTTCGTAGCGCTTGATCAGCTCATCGTAAGCGTCGAGAAAGAAAAAGCAGGGGCCTTGCTGAATGCGAATTTCCCCGGTAATCAGATTGCGAATCTTCATGAATTCGGTGGGCATCAATGAAATGCCACGGCGACGGGTCGCACCGACAAAAGGCTTTACAAAAACCGAACCAGGGCCGTTGACGGTCCATTTTTTGGTAAATCCTTCAAGCAGTAGTTGTTCTTCATCTTTCAGGAAATAAACCCAGGGAAAAATCATCTTCTACCCCCCAAAAACTTACATTACAAATTATTATACCGCAAATGGCGGCAATCTAAAAACTTTATGTCGCTTTAAACTAATTGCATCAGTTAATCAAAATAAAGGGCTTGTGCAAAAAGGAATGGCTGTGAATTCAGCGGTTCGAAGTTTTAAAAAAATCTTCCCATGTTGCCCTGTATTCAGGAAGATTCCATACCGGGTCGTTGTGGCCGACCCCGGTAAGGGTCAGCATTTTTTTATCGGTTGAGACTGCTGCAGCAAAAAGAGTTTCGCTATCAGAATACGGGATGACCTCATCTTCTTTTGAGTGAATTATCAAAAGCCGTCCCTGATAAGTTTTTACCAGATCCAAAGTTGGCAAGTCACGTTTTAGAATCAGAGTGCCGACACCGGGAAAGCGTCGGCTGGCCTGGGCACTCAGCGAGGCAAAGCCCGATTCGAGCACCAGGGCAGAGAAGCTTGCTGGATTTTGCCGGATCAGTTCAGCGGCAATGCCGGTTCCCAGGGATTCACCATAAACTATAGTTTCTGCGGGTTGAAAATTAAATGTTTTTTGCAAAAATGCCAGGGCTGCCTTGCTGTCTTCAATGGCTCCAATAACTTCCGGACTGCCGCTGCTGCGACCGAAGCCGCGGTAATCATAAATCAATACTGAAAAACCCATTTCACAAAACTTGCTGATGCGTTCCATGCGGTTGAGAAGATTGCCGGCATTACCGTGATTGTAAAGAATTACTCCCGGTCGAGGATTTTCAATTGGGGTTGCAAAAACCGCATCCAGCGTAATTTCTTCGTTGACAGGGATTTTGACCTCCGAGAGATTGGCAGAGCCAAACTTTTCAGGAAGCTTGAAATTTTCAGGCCAGGGTGCGGGAAAAAAAATCAGTTTTTCCTGAAACATGAACAGACCCAAAGCGAAAACAGTCAGAATAATTGCAACTCTAATCATGGTCTTTTTACGGTTTGACAACTTTTTGCTCCTGTCAGGCAAGATTGCGTTCAGCAATTTTGCCGAGGTAATAATCGTAATCGCCCTCATAAATTCTTAATGCGCCATGATCTACTTCAAAAACCCGATTCACAAGGTGTTTTAGAAAATACCGGTCATGACTGACGATGATGACGGTTCCTTCGAATTCCTGCAGGGCTTCGAGCAGAACTTCGCGGCTGGTGATGTCAAGATGGTTGGTCGGTTCATCGAGAATAAGAAAGTTTACCGGTTGAGCGAGCATGCAAGCCAGCATGACCCTGCTTTTTTCGCCGCCTGAAAGAATCGATACTTTCTTTTCCGAATCATCACCAGAGAAGAGAAAAGCGCCAAGCAGGTTTTTAATCGTTCCGACACTGGCCATTGGCAGTCGCAGTTGTGCTTCTTCAAAAACAGTGCGTTCCGGCTTAAGCACATCGCAAGAATACTGGCTGAAATAGCCCATTTGCACGCTTGCGCCAATGGTGCATTTGCCGGAGGTCGGTTCGGTCAGGCCGTTAATAACCTTGAGTAGAGTAGATTTTCCGGCCCCGTTGACCCCGGTGAGCGCAATTTTGTTGTTGCGAATGACCTTGCCTGTGACCCCAGAAAAAACAGGGTGGACGTCGCCGTTACCCAGCGGCCATTCCTTGGCCAGGTCTTCAAATTCGACAACGATGTCGCCGCTACGTTTCGCCGGTGCAAACTGAAATTTGATTACTTTAGGGTCGGGTGGCACGACAATGCGCTCGATTTTTTCAATGGTCTTAACCCTGGATTGAACCTGCGCAGCGTGTGAGGCGCGTGCGGCAAAACGGGCGATGAATTCCTCTTCTTTGGCGAGCATGGCCTGTTGCCGACGCTGAGCCGCCAGAAGCTGCTCGCGGCGAATTTCTCGTTCGCGCAGATAAAAATCGTAATCACCGCTGTAGGTTGTAATGGTTTCGCCGGCAACTTCAACGGTGCGGCTGCAGATTCTGGTCATGAATTCGCGGTCATGACTTGTCATCACCAGGGCACCACGGAAATCTTTGAGCCAGCCTTCGAGCCAGACGATACTTTCTACGTCAAGGTGGTTGGTCGGTTCATCGATCAGTAGAACATCAGGGTCGAGAAGAAGAATTTTGGCCAGGGCGATGCGCATTTTCCAGCCGCCGGAAAAGTTTTCGACCGGCAGATTCCAGCGCTCCGGGCCTATCCCGAGGCCGTTGAGAATCGTCTGGGCCTGGGTTTCTTTTTCATAGCCGCCAAGATGGATGAACTCCTCCTGGAGCTTGCCGTATTTTTCCAGAAACGCTTCGTCGATGTCGCAATCAGGATCAGCCATTTTTTGCTCATATTCATGCATCTTATGGCCTATTTCATGCACCCGGCCGGCACCGGTGAGAACTTCTTCCAGAGCGCTGCGGCCGGACATTTCTCCAACATCCTGCGAAAAATAGCCGATAACAAGTCCGGCATTTATTTGAACTTCGCCCTCATCTGGTTTCTCATCGCCGGTTATCAGGCGAAAAACCGTGGTTTTGCCGGCTCCATTCGGACCTACCAGGCCGATTTTATCGCCGGGTCTTACTAGAAAACCGGCGTTTTGAAAAAGAATACGATTTCCAAAGGCTACTTTGACGTTTGCTAAGTTTATCATGGCGATGAATTCTAAGTTAACACCGGGTTGTAAGTCAAATACTTATCAATAACTGTTCGGAAAAAAGCGGCAAAGTCGGCATCAGGGGGCGGTGATGCCGATTTTTTGCAGAATCTCGCTGAAGTTTCCGGGAACCGGAGCCTTGATTTCGATGGCTTTGCCGCTGAAAGGGTGGGTGAAGTCCAGTTGCAGTGCGTGTAGCATCAGTCGCTGCAGCCCGAAATGTTCTTTGAACATGCGGTTGTGTGCGCCGTCGCCATGCTTCGGATCGCCAATGATCGGGTGAAAAATGCTTTTAAGATGGCGGCGTATCTGTCGTTGCCGGCCGGTGTGGGGCAGCACTTCAATAAGGCTGTAGCGTGCAGAGGGGTGGGGCGGCATGGGAATGTTCAGCTCAATCTTTTCCAGCAGGCGATATTCGGTGATCGCTTCCTGAGCCGGTTTATCCCTGGCCGCATCTGAATCGGTCATTTTGTCCCAGAGTTCTTTGAGGGGCTTATCGATGATGCCGTTGTCATTGGTGTAGCCGCGAACCAGGGCCAGGTAACGCTTTTTCACGGTTCTTAGAGAAAATTGCCCCGCCAGAGCAGCGGCAGCTTCACTGCTCAAGCCGAAGATGAGAATTCCCGAAGTTGGGCGATCGAGTCGGTGAATGGGATAAACCCATCGACCAATCTGGTCGCGCAAAAGCTTCATTGCGCAGGTTTTTTCGCTTTTGTCGATCTGGCTCGGATGGACGAGCAGACCTTCAGGTTTGTTTATTGCGACGAAGAATTCATCGAAAAATATTATCGGCAGCTGTTTCAGAGGTCTTTCTCCAGATTTAGGAATTATGCCCTTAGCCGGTCAATTTTACCATTTCTTCGCAGTTTTGCCTTGTTTATGCTGAAATTTTCATGCAAACAGTGAATTGTCGTGATTTGCCATCGACCGGTTCGGCGAATGCCGCATGAATTAAGAGCGAAAACTTGGGCTCTGTTGTGATAAAGTAAGTAGTCATTTGGATGGTTTAGAAAAAAAGAAACAATGAATGTGGCATTATGCTATTATATCAACACTTAAGTGGAGGAAAAAAATATGCGAATGAAAACTTCGATTTTTACGGTTGGAATTCTTGCTTCAATGTTGGTTGTTGGCTGCGGCGGATCTGAAAAGGCTCCGGCTGGAGAAACCGCACCGGCCAAGGTAGAATCCAAATCAGGCAATACCAATATGAAAGTCGGGCCAATCAAGATCAATACTTCTGAAAAGGGCAGTACTGTTACAATGCCGGGAATCAACGTCAGTACCGATGAAAATGGAAACTCAAAGGTGGTCATGCCCGGGGTTACCGTTGACGGAAACGAAGATGGAACGGCCAAAGTCAATGTGGATGGCCTTGAAGTCGATATCAAGACCGAGGGTGAAAACTCTGAAGTTGAGGTCGGCGGGATGAAAATCAAAACTGAAGGCGAAGATGCAGACATTGACATGGAAGGTATCAAAATCAAAACCGAGGGCGAAGATGCAGACATCAACGTCGGAGGAATAAAGATCGAAAAGAACGGCGGCAAAAGTAAAATTCAGCTGCCGGGCGGATTGAATATTGAAACCGGGGACTGATAAATATCGGTTATGATCTTATAATAATCGGTGCCGGCGCGTCCGGTGCCATGGCCGCAATAACAGCCGCGCGTCAGGGTGCGGCTGTTGTTTTGCTCGAGAAAAATTCCGAAATTGCCCGGAAGGTTCTGGCCAGCGGCGGCGGTCGCTGCAATCTTACCAACACGCTCGAGGTGGACCAGTTCATCAAAGGTTTCGGCAGAAACGGGCGGTTCATGATTCCGGCTATGCAGGCGATGGACTCAAACAAATTGCGGCAATTTTTTGAAACAATTGGGGTAGCCACCCAGGCGCTTGATGGATTCAGGGTTTTTCCGGTTGGTCATCGCGCAGACACGGTTAAGAACGCTCTTTTAAAAGAGCTTGAGAAAAATAAAATAAAAGTTTTAAACGGGTCTCGTGTGCAAAAATTGCTTTTTGACGAGCGTGGCATCAGGGGGGTAGCAACCCAAAAAGCTGAAATTCAGGGTGAAAGGGTGGTAATTGCCACCGGCAGCAAGTCTTATTCAGCCCTTGGCGGCAGCGAAGATGGCTACCGGCTGGCTGCCCAGGCCGGGCATAAAATAGTTCCTTTGTTTCCGGCAATGGTGCCGCTTATCTGCCGCGAAGCCTGGGTGGCAAGTTGTCGCGCAGATACCATCGGAAAGGCAGAAATAAGGGTAAATCTGCCTGAAGCCAGGAAATTAGGGGCCACAGGTGACCTGATTTTTACGAATGATGGAATTCGCGGCCCGGTAGTGCTTGATTTTGCCAGAGAAATCACTCCGCTGCTTGAAAAATATGGCGAAGTGCCTCTGTTGCTTAATTTAACCGGCGGATTAAATGAAGAACAGATCAGAGAAAAAATCAAAAAAAGAACCGGGCAGTTTCCTGAAGAATCTGTGGTCGAAACCCTTTCTGTTTTAATGCCCCGACCACTGGCTAAAGAAATTTGTCTGCAATCTTCTGCGAATCCAGATTCCAGGTATCGGCAACTCGAAGGCTGCATTCGTGAAAAACTGGTTAAAATGCTTGCGGCAACTCCGTTAACCGTTGTTGGGCACGGCGGTTTTGAGCAGGCGATGGTTACCCGCGGCGGGGTTTCTTTAAAAGAGGTCGATCCGCACACTCTTGCAAGCAAACTGATCAAAGGACTGTTTTTCTGCGGGGAAGTTCTCGACCTTGATGGGCCATGTGGTGGTTTTAACCTGCAATGGGCTTTTTCAAGCGGTTATCTCGCCGCAATTTCGGCCTTGAAGTAGCTAATTGCCTGCTTTGGCGAGAGAAACCTGTTATTTTGGGCCGTTATCTGTTTTTCAGCTCGTTCCAGGCCTCGAAGGTTTCTGGAGCCAGAACCCAGGTGGTTGGACGCTGGGCAGCGATATAGCCTGCCGGCAATTCAAGGTTGCCATGCAGCAATGCTTCAGTCAGGGCTCTGGTTTTATCGGTTCCGGAAACGAGAAAAATCACCTGGCCTGCACCGAGAATGCGTTCAAGGGTCAGGCTTACCCGCTGTTCAGGTTGTCCCTTCGGGCTGAACGTGCGATAACCGGTGCGGCTATGACTGTTTTGCCAGTCAACGTCGGGAAAAAGGCTGGCGGTGTGCCCATCGCTGCCCATGCCAAGAATCAGCATGTCGATAGGCCGTGGTGGCATAAGGGCCGCCGGCAATCCTGGCAGAACGGCATTGAAGGTGTTTTCGAAGTCGTGATTGCCCGGTCTGATCATACTGAACTGTTTCAGGGGCAGGCCGCTTTGATTGAATAGATTGTTTAAAATGGCTCTTTGATTGCTGCGAGGCGAATTGTGGGCAACATTACGCTCATCTACCTGAATGAAATAAAAATGTTCTGCAAGAACTGCCCCATGCAAGCGTTCGCCCAATTGGCGGTAAACTGGCAGAGGAGTATTGCCACCGGAAAGCCCTATTGTCGTAGGGTTGCCGGCGTTTGCCTGAAGTCCGGTCATGATAACAGCAGTGGCGGTCGAGACAAAATCAACATGTGAGAGGACTATTTCAGCCTTATCAATTTGCATCAGCAACCTCCTATTATTGACGGATGCCAGTGATGGCCGTGTTTTGCCAGCAACTGGCAGGCTTCGGCCGGGCCACTTGAGCCGGCGGCATAACTGCAGATTGGCTGGGCATTGTCGGCTTGCCAGGCCGAAATGATGGGATCTATGAATTTCCAGGACTCTTCAATTTCAGAATTGCTCAAGAACAACGAAGAATCCGCCTTCAGGGCATCGAGAAGCAGGCGTTCGTAAGCATCGGGACGGTATGAGCCGAATTCTTCCTGATAAGAAAAATTCAGACCGACGTCGCTTACTTTCATGTGCATGCCTGGCGGCTTGGAATTCAGGCGCATGGTAATGCCTTCATCGGGTTGAATGCGGATGAATAGTCGATTTGGCATAATGTTCTGGGCGAGGTCTCTGAAGATCGAGTGAGGTAGAGCCTTGAAACTGATGCAAATTTCAGTCAGGCTGTGTTCAAGCCTTTTTCCGGCCCGCAGGTAAAAGGGAACCCCGCTCCAGCGCCAGTTGTCGATAAAAAGGCGGCAAGCGGCGTAGGTTTCGGTTTTTGAATTGCCGGGAACATTTGCTTCTTCAAGATAGCCGACCATTTTGCCATCGGCGGAAGCAGTATAACGGGCACGAACGGTCTCTTTGGCCACCTCTTCAGAATTGTAACGGCGAATGCCTTTCAAAACCTGGTTTTTTTCAAGATGCAGGTCTCTGGGTCGGTTGCTCAGCGGCGGTTCCATGGCTACCATGCATAATACCTGCAGCAGATGATTTTGCACCACGTCGCGAAGAATGCCGGTCTGGTCAAAATAGCCGGCACGACTATTTATGCCAATGTCTTCAGAAAAAGAAATCTGAACATTGTCGATGAAGTGGTTGTTCCAGACCGGTTCGAAGAAAATGTTGGCAAAACGCATGAATAAAAGGTTTTGCACAGCTTCTTTGCCAAGATAATGATCGATACGCAAAATCTGTTCTTCGCTGAAAGCAGAAAGCAGCTGATTGTTCAAGGCAACTGAACTGGCCAGATCATGGCCGAAAGGCTTCTCGACGAGCACACGGGCTGGACATCCGGTGGCCGCGTTTTTGTCGGAAAAGGGCTTGATTAGCTCGATAAAGCTTTGCATGCTGTCGGGCGGCACCGCCAGATAAAAAAGACGCGCGGGAGCAGCTTCCGTCTCAATGCTTGAAAGCCTTTTAAAAAAGTTTTCAGCTTCGTTTTCAGCCTCAGGGTCGGCCTGAACATAGATGATACGATCCCGAAGCGAGTTGAAACCGTTTCTGAAAGCTTCATCCTTTTGCAATGCTTTTTCTGAGCGAGCCATGAATTTTTCAACAAATTCACTGCTACCGAGCTTTGAGCGACCGGTGACATAAATATGAAAGCTCTTTATCAACTGTCCGGCCGACTCAAGGCGGCAAAGAGCCGGAATGAGCTTGCGCGTCGAGAGATCGCCGGTGCCGCCGAAGATGACAATTGATGAAGCACAGAAAAACATGCTTTATTCCTTCCTGTTAACCGGCATTTAAAAAATCATTCGAATAAATGTCAGGCCGGGTTTCTCGATCTTGGCTCAACGCTTCTGGTCTCTGATAAAAGCTTCAATGCTGCGGTCGTAGGTTTTTTCGCCTTCTTTGCTGAAAAAACAGCCGGGAATCTGGTTCATTCTGCGGTGATAGGCGACGCATTCACAGCATTTGTGGCGCTTTTCGCAGGAATAGGTGCAGGTGCAGGGCAATTTGTTGTCACAGTTGCTCATGATCGACCTCCGGTTATTTTTTTGCCATTGTAACTTTTTTGAAGAAAATCTTCAATCGACAGATGCATTGCCTGACAGCAAGATTCTGCCGGGAAAACGATCTGCGAAATGCAAAAGATTAGATTGTTCTGGACAAAGCCGGATGTTTGAATAACTTACTGTTCCTGTACAGAAGAATTTTGCAGGAAATAGTCTGAAAACGGTAAAATTTATGACGAATATGAAAAAAAGTAAAACAGGATCTTATCGAAACATTTTGTTGCTGGTCGCTATCATGAGCGCTGTCGCCCTGATAAGCTTTCTTGAAGCAGCCAACCCTGATCATGTCGCCTATTTTGGCATGGCCCCATCGGTAGCCAATATCAAGCCTGATCAGCTCGATGTCGCCTGGACAGTTTTTCCCGATTTCAATGAACGCACTCACTATCAGGTGCAGCTTAATCACAGCCTTTACGGCTCTTCGCAAAAAACAACCGGCACAACGGTGCGGCGGCTCGAACCAGGCGGAACTTACGATGTGGCGATAGTAACCTACCATGATGGCAAGGTCGCCGGAGTGTCTAGTGCTACTACTGTTCTGATGGGCCCGCCAGCCCCGGTAGACGTTTATATTTATGATGTCGCCTCGGCCGGTTTTAAAGTTATCTGGCAGCGAATGAAAACTGCAGAAAAATACCGGGTTTACCGTTTTCCCGACATTCTTCTCGCCCAGGTCGATGACCCGGCCAATAAGGCAACGGTTAACGGCCTCAATCCCGGTGAAAAATTCAGCATTTTTGTCACTTCAGTAAATTCCAGCGGCGAATCCTACAAGTCCGAAAGCAAAACCGTGCAGCTGCTGCCGCCTCCGCCGGCGCTGACAATTGTCGAGAATGAAATCGGCCCAACCTGGTTCAGTATGAAATGGAACGCGGTAGAAAATGCCACTGGCTACTCCATCTACATCAATGAAGCAGAAGTCGCTCAGGTTGGCTCCGGAACCCTGAGTTACCGGGCGGATAATCTGCCGGTCGGCACTGCCGTGAGTGTTAAGATGAAGGCTGAAAACTCTGCCGGAGCTTCAGAGGTTTCCGAAGCGATAATCGTGCAACTGCTGCCGGCAACACCGATTCTTGCCGTTTCCGACGTTTCTTCATTTTCCTGTACTCTGCAATGGTCTGTCGCTAACGGCGCAACCTACTACAAGGTTTTCGAGAATGACGAGTGGTGCATCTTCAACGTTCCTGCCAGTATTAACCAGGTTGTCGTTTCTCAGCATGTCACCGCAGGAATGATAGCCACCTATACCGTAAAGGCTGGAAATGGCACCGGCGAATCCGAGCCCTCGCTGCCGGTAATGGTCACCTTTACCAGCTCGCCGTCCCAGCCCCTTGAGCCTCTTGCCGAAAATTTGTTGCCTAACCTGTTGCAACAAAGCAATGAGCGCCTGAGCACAAATTTGCGCGGCAAACCGCTGGTTTCGGTCTACTTTCCCGCCGAGCTAGACGGTCCTGAGCTGGCCCTGGAGGCAACCTGGCTGGATAGGCTGGCCTCTGAAGAACGTTTGCGCAGAGTGAAATTCTTTGGCGTTTTTACCCATGACCGGCCACGCATCAAGACTGCGCGACGCGAGAATATCAACTGGAAAATAGCACGATCTGACTCGTCCCGCTGGTTTTTGCCGGGAAACTTGCCGCTCGTGCGCTTCTACGACAGCGATGGCTGGTTGCGCAAAGTTGCCCGGGTGTCAATGCTTATTCTTACTCCTGAAGACGTTTTTAAAGAACTGCCCGAAGCTTTCGAGCAGGACGCCGAACTCATCGAACTTTACCGCGAAGAAAAAGAGAACTTCGAAACCCTCCATCATGACACTTCGCCCTGACCAGGCGAAAAAAAAAGGCTCTGCCGGCCTGGTTGCCGGCAGAGCTTTTTTTTCGCTCAGATTATTCCGTCACTTTGATGACGAAACTTTCTGAATGACTGTTGAATTCGGGAGCATACATGCATTGAATTTCCGCCATTCCGGACTGATAAACGCCCTGATGCTGCACCCGCAGGTCGTATTCGAATACATAGGTGCCTTTGGGCAGGTAGTCGATGTAGAAATGGGTCGCAGTATCCTTGGTCGCTTCGTAATAAGCCAGGCCATCCTGGTATTTATAGCGCGAAATGACGTTGGTCGGTTCCATGCCGCTGCCGCGCTGGTCTTTCATATGCACGAATTCCATATCCCGATCGGTTCGCAGTTCGATACGCACAACGAGAAGGTCGCCGACCTGCAGACGGTCTTTGACCGGGGTAATCGTCGGACCTTTGTCGGTATCCTTTTTCACGAACAGCGTCTTTTTCAGCTTGAGATTTGTTTCGTGCGGAGTTACCTTGCTCATGTCTTCGAGATACTGCCAGTGAACCGCGCCCCAGGCGATGCCTGCGTCTTTTTTGACGAGCTGGATATCGCCCATTTCAGATTTAACTTCAGAGCCGGCATAGATCTTCTGATAATAACCGGTACCGGCCTCGACTTTTTCAGGTTCAACCATTTCGCCGCCAAGATAAACTTCGACCAGTTTGTCTGAAGCGAGCAGGTCAGCACCTCTGAGCAGCAGAGCGTAAACGGCATCGGCAGTGGCTTTGGTTGTTTTCCAGTTCTGGGTCTGCTTTTGTTTCAGCATCCAGATTTTACAGTTCTCGACAGTGTCGGCATCATTGGCGACTTCATCGAAAAGCTCGATCATGACAGCCTGAGTTTCGATTTCAGCGCGATACCACCAGAACGAGATTTCATTTTCGCGCCAGAAAGTTCCCAGTTCTTCATCGGTAACGCTGCGTTCACGAATGCTGTTAACTATATCGGTTGGAACCTTTTTGTCGCCGAAACGTTTGAGGGCAAGGGCCAGGTGTCCCTGAGCCAGTCTCGAGCCGACCCGGAGCCATTTTTCTCTGGCTTCATCGAGGAAGAACTCGACGGCGGTTCGACTGCTTGCCGGAATCGGTCGTTCTTTCAGGAAGAAACTTCGGCCATAAAGGTAAAGAGCGTAGGTCGGGTTGATATTGCAGTGCTTCTGATAGCCCGGGTGGCGAATGATTTCGCGATAGCATTCGTCAATCCAGTTGTCCAGGTAATTCAGCGATTTCAGTGCCATGTCGACGTTGACATCTACGCCAAGGTGGCGCATGCGTCCGAACCCGGTCATGATGTACAGGGTGATGAACGAATTCGGGCGTCCACCGGGGAACCATGGGAAGCCGCCGTCAGACTGCTGATAGACCGAGAGTTTTTTCATGCCCCGGGTCATTTCGCTTTCAATGCGGTTGGTGTCAAAAAGAACGCCGATCTTGTGTTTTTGCTCGGTTTCATTCTTGGCATCGAGTACCCATGGTGTTTCAAGCAGCGCCACCGATTTTAAATGCTCGTTCTTTTCAAGGTTCGAATAAAGAGCTTTGCCTCCCTGGGCTTCATCGGCTTTCCAGGTGTCGAAAACTTTTTTGATTTTCTTGTCTGAATTGGCGATGAAGGCAGCGATCTGGTTCGCGTAGATACGGTTGAAAATCTGCTCAGAGCATTCATGGGGGTATTCCATCAGGTAAGGCAATGCTTGAACTGCATACCAGGCGGGATTTGAAGTGACCTCAACGGTCAGACCCTGATGGGCGAGAGTCTTCGAATTTTTTGATTCGAGCAGCTTTTTGAAGGTGAATTTTTTCTTTTCATTGCCTTTGATTGGTAACGGCAAAGATTCAGTCACGAAAATGCGGCTCGAAAGGATGGGTAGCATGCCTTCTTCACCGTCAGAAAGATTGCTTGTCGCACCAACAACGGTATATTTTACCATGCCCGGAGTGTACGGCACATCGAGAAGCCAGCCGAATCCCCGTGATTCCCCCGCAGGAACGCTGAATTCAAAAACATTTTCACTCAATTTGAATTCATCGTTGCGATTTTTGTCGCTGATCGGGTCTTGCAGAGTCAGGCGAATTTTACCTTTCTGCTCGGTTTCAGAAAGGTTGGTAACTTTGGCGGTGAAGCGCAATTTGTCGCCTTCGCGCAGGAAACGCGGCGGGTTGGGCTGTACCATCAGGTCTTTCTGAGTAATCGTTTCGCCAATCAGGCCACCGGCCTGAGCATTGTTACCGTGGGCAAAACCCAGAAATTTCCAGGTGGTCAATGCTTCGGGAATAGTGAATTCGATGGTCACTTTGCCTTCTTCGTCATTGAGCAGATGCGGGAAGAAAAAGGCTGTCTCATTGAGATTGCTGCGGGCACTGACCTTGTCAAGGTCGGGTTCAGGGGCAGAATCACCAGCGCCCGGACCCTTGTCAGCAGCGCCGCCTGGGGCATCCTTGCCTTCTTTTTTCTTTGCCGAACTTTTTTCCATGCTCACTTCATCGTCGGCAAAGTTTTCGGCGCTTTGCGCCATCGGGGCTGCGGCCTCAGAGAGCATCATGCCCTCTTCTCTATCCATCGATGGCGATGGAGGCGGCATCGCTCCGGCACGCATGACCACAGACTTGCTGCGCATGGCAAAATGATAATTCATAAAGTCATTTTGAATGTTCCAGGGAAGTTGCGGATAGGTGCGCTGACCAACCCCTGAATAGAGGTTCAGATCATTTCGCCAGCAATATAGGCTGGTATTGAAGTTGGTAAAGGTTGGGCTGATCCAGTTTGCATCGCGATAGAAAAACGGAAAGCCATTGATCCAGTTGTGCCCGGCAAAGGCATCGAGACTGGCGTCATACATGGCGGCGAGCATTTCGATCGCTCCGGTTTCGGCTTCTTCACCGGTGATTTCGATTTTCCAGGTGTCTTTCTGACCGGGTTGAAGCTTCGAAGTCATGTGGGCAAACTTGAGATTGAGCTTTTTGTTGGTCCATTCGACCGGAACGTATTGAACATGGAAATACTCGCGGTTTTCCTTGATCTGCATGACGCGAATGTTGAAGCCGCCGCGCATGTCTTTGGTGATCGGCAGTTCAATCTGAACCTTGTTGTCTTTGGGATCGGTCCAGAAAGCTTGCAGCAGTTTGCGGCGATGTTCAACTTCTATGTAGGCTGGGCCCTGGTCATAGCCGGTAGCCCAAAAGCCTTTGTAGGTATCGCCCGGTTGCAGACTTCCACTGGTAGTCTGGAAAAAGAACGGTACTTTGATCGTGAAGTTTTTGGCCTGATAGTCGACCACCGTCAGATTGAAGATTGCCTTGACCGGGTTGTTGTAACGGTCACGGCTCTGAGCTTTGATTCGGTAAGCTCCTTCCGGCAATTTGACCGGTGTCGAAAAATAGCCATCGATCGAACTGTTGAATGATTTTTCGAACACTACTTGACCCTCTTCCCAGGTTTGAATGTTCGACTGGTCAGTTTTTCTGGCAAGGGCGCTTTGGGAATAAGGCCGGCGATGCGCCCGATCAGGCTGTTTAAGCGCATAAATCAGAAACGATCCGGCGCCGGGCAGGCCTTTTCCGTCAAGGGTCTGCGTTGAAATCGTGACATTGAAGTCCTTATTGGCTTCGGTAATGTTGGGCGAGCTTATGCCGAGAGCCAGGGCAGTATAGCCTATTCTGACGATCTGCGAACTCGACCTGGTTTCACCGGTGCTGTCGGTTACATCTGCATGAACAGTGTAATGGAACACCGGTTCAGTGTCTTTGGCAATGTTTCGGTCTGGCAGAGCGTTGAATTTGATGAAAAATTCGCCATTCTTGTCGGTAACCGTCGTGCCGTGGGCGATTTCCTGAGATGAGCTGTTATCCCAGAAATACCACCAGCACCAGGGTGGCAGCCGAACTTCACGAACAACCCGGTATTTTACCTGGGCGCCGTCGATTTTTGCGCCGGTGTAAGCCAGGGCGTGACCAGTCATCTGCACAACCTGATTCAGCTGGTAACTCTGGGTCGGCGTGTCTATCGCGACTTTGAACTTCGGCCGCTTGTATTCTTCAATCTGGACTCTGGTGCTGCCGCCGTAACTTTGGGCCTGAATCGTATACGCGCCGGTGAGGCGGTCAGTCGGAGCAATGAAAGAGCCTGAGAAAGAACCAAATTCGTTGGTTGTGAAGTTTTCAAGCTTCACTTCCTGGTAATTCGGGTCACGAAAGCTTATCGGAACCTTGGTGTTACGAATCGTCTGGTAATCATTGCGGTTGGTGTCGTAGCGAACGACGATACCTTTGAAATAGACGGTCTGTCCCGGCCGATAAATTGATCTATCGGTAAACAGGTAGACTTGAGAACTGCTGCTGTAGGGTGAACTGTCCCAGGTATGGAAATCATAGTTGCGATAAACTGTGTGGCCTTTGTGCGAGGCGATGAAGAAGCCGCCGCCCTGGGTTGAATTGAACCTGACAATTCCTTCCTTGTTGGTGGTGCCGGTTAGAACCTGGCGCCAGCCTTTTTTATACTCGTGGGTGTAGCCGCGGACACGAATGCCTTCCATTGGCGCACCTGAGACATTGTTGACGATGAAAACTTCAGTATAGGGATGGCGCTTGCGCATAACCATTCCGAGCTTGGAAACCATGATCGGTGTGACCAGCAGGCAGTTGCCACTGGTGGCGAAATCCTTGCGCACGCTGGCTGCGAGGTAGTAAAGGCCAGGCTCGACTTCGGGCATGTCGACCCAGGCTTCCTGCGATTTGTATTCTTTGCCGGGGTCAAGGTCGGCATCGAATTCACTGACATATTTGCCGGAAAAAATTCTTTCGTAATCATCCCAGCGGATGTCTTCAGGTGAATACTGGTCTTTTCTGAAAAGCGTTTCTTCGTCACGGCTATAAAGGCGAAAATGTGCCTTATCGATGTTTCTGAAGGAAATCTTTATTTTTGAGCCCTTCGGCAGCAGAACCTTTTCTGATTCAACATTCAAGGCGCGGGTTTTGATTTGATCGATGATGTTCTGGCAGATCGAAGCGCCATGGCTGCCGGGGTGCTTCTGCAACCCTTTTTCAGCATAGCTCAGGGCTTCGACATAACGATTCTGGTTGTAAAGTTCCTGGGCGATGTAGCCCAGGGCTATTGCCGAGTGGGCATGGCTTGAATTGCTGTTGGCAAATTCCTCAAGTCTGGCAATGTATTTCGCCGGAATATCGTCGCCGACGGCTACGCGCCGTACCCAGGCAATGCGCATCAAATCATTGTCAAGCATTGCATCGAGATTGTCGCTGTCGAGATTGTGCTGCAACAGCCGCTGCAACAGGCGAACGGCCCGATAGTTGCAGGAATCTTTATCGAAAGCTTCCGGATTCCAGGCAAGAAATTCTTTCATCGTGCCCATTGCCGATGAATCGATTTCGACTTCGAAAGCTCTTACCGGTTTGGCTGAACTCTGGTCATCGACCATGTAGAAGAAAAGGGCTTCATGAGCAAAGAAATCGAAAAGAGTGGGGCGAAAGACCAGTGGCTGGTTACCCATTTCAAGAAAACCTTTGAGTTGATCGATCGGTTCGCTTTTCAGGAATTTTTCTTCCTTAAGAACGTTTTCGTAGAGGTCTCCGACATGGGCGAAGAGTTTGGGGAGATCCCAGGTGGTGAAGTCCTTTTCTGAAAGACCTTCGGTCCGAGAACGGTTCAAAAAGCGATAGCGGTTTCGCGAATAATAGTGCCAATACCATTTTGCCAGAACGATCTGAAGTATTGGTTTAACTTTCGGGTCAGCTTTGGCAATTTCTTCTTCGAGACGGGTTATTTTTTCTTCTGGTTTATTACCCTGAATATTGCCTTCCATGACGATTTTTTCACACATGGCTTTGACCGCGTCGGTCATATCGCCTTCTTCAACCGCCAGTTGATAAAGCGGTTCAAGATGCTCGATGGCCGTTTTGGGCAGGCCTTTGCTCTTGGCCTCAGCCACTTTTTTCCATAAATCACTTCTGCTTTCAGCAGATGCCACAGCCGAACACAAAAGCAAAACGGCAAGCAGCAACAAACAGGTTTGAAAAAATCTCTTCATTATAAGCCTCCTGCAAGATTCCTGAATATAGCTCTATTAACGTTTAAATTCAGGTGAGGATTTAGAAAATCTCTCTGTCTTTTACGTTCCCATTTTAACGCGAAAAATCCTGCAAGTAAAACAAGTTCGAAAATCCCGCCAAATGAAAATCGCCCGATTCTGTCGGGCGATAAAACTTGCTTTTAAAAGGCTTAGGCGCTTTACCAATAACCGTTGATCTTGTCTTTGGCTTTGATCGCTGCAGCCGAGTTGGGATAAAAATCGATCGTCTGCTGATAGCAATACCTTGCCTGGGAATAATCTCCGAGCAGCTCGTAGCAATCGCCGGCCTGCACTAACGCATCGGCGGCATACTGCCCGGCGGGATAATTCTGCTGATACCAGGCGTAATGTGACGCGGCCCGGCTCAGATAACTGCGATTGGCTGCATTGATGCGGCCATACTCGAATTCGCAGCCGGCCATGGCATAAACTGCCGGGGCATAAAGTTCAGAGCCCGGATACCGGCGCATCAGCGACTCAAATTCTGGGATCGCCCGCAGATAATTGCGCTGCTGGCGCCAGGCGTCGCCTTTCCAGTAATAGGCGTCGTCGGCATAGGCAGAGGTCGGGTAACGCTTGATCAACTCATCGAAGTAGGTCAGCGCGTTTTGGAAATTCCCTGAGATAAGCTCGGAATGGCCGCGCTGATAAAGCTCATAGTCGCTGACGTAGCTGCCATTGCCCGGATAGGTCGGCGGAATGGGGTTGTTGGGCGGATAAGTCGGCGGGGTCGGGTAAATCACGCCGCCGTTTTGCAGAAAATTCAGGCGTTCCAGCGCCTGATTGTAAAAATTTGAGTTCGAGTAATTGTAAACGACCTGCTGATAAGCCATGATCGCATTGGCGCGATCATTAACCTGCTCGTAGGTTTTTCCGACGACATACCAGGCATCGTCAACGAGTTCGCTGGTCGGAAATCGGCCTATGAAGTTCTTGAATTCGCTTATCGCACCATAGTAATCGGTGATTTTTACCAGACAGAAACCTACGAAATAGGCTGCTCGATGCGCTTCAGAGAAGTTGGCGAAGTTGGTGCTGACCTTGCGGTAAAAGCTTACCGCATTGTAAAAATCGTTGAGGCGTCGATAGGCCTCGGCAACCAGGTAATGGGCTTCTGCGGCCCGGTATTCATAGGGGTATCGGTCGATGAAACGGCGCAGATACTGAACCGCGTTATAGAAGTTGCCTTGTGTAAAAGCGGTTCGACCGGTATTGAAAAGGTAATCAGCCGATTCGTAGTTGCCGTTACCGGGATAGCCAGGATAGCCAGGGTTGCCGGGAACAGTAGGCGGAATCGGATTCACCGGCGGTAAAGTCGGCTGACCAGGCTGGGTGGGCTGACCCGGCCATGAGTCGACCCGGGCATAGAGATGGTCGACCAGTGGATTGCCGCTGCTCATCGCTGGTGCTGCCGGCAAAGCCAGAATCAGCATAAGAATTGCAAATAAAGCTCTTTTCATGGTTTTAGCTCCAGTTAGTTTCCAAACAGATCATAGGGATCAGTGCCCGTATTGGTGCCGGTTCCGGTGCCGGTAGCATAGGGGTCGGTGCCGTCACTGCTCAGACTTCCCGGAAACATGATTTCGAGAGGTACATGAATATTGTAGTTATCGTTCAATTTGTAATCATAGCCTTCGAGGGTTACCCAGAAGCGTATGCCAGGATAGCCGCTCTGGCTCCATTGCTTATAGTTTTCCCAGGGGATGAAAATGCCGGTAAAGCCGGCCGGCTTTGTTTGAAAAGCTTTGCCGATCATTGCTGTGGTGCTGAGCGTGCGGCGTTCGTAAGCCTGCAGGGTGTTGGGCGTCCAGCCCGCAATATTGCTGGAGTTCTGAATGTAAGCGTCGCGAATATTATTGCTCATGGTTCCCTGAACGTCGAACATGTAACCGTATACGATCGAAGGTCCGGCGTTGTAATAATTGGCGGTTCTGCCGCTGTTATAAGTATCGGCAAAAGTCCGGTAGGTCGACATGCGATTGAACTGAATCTCATCGCCACGGGTTTCATAAAAACTTACCGAAACATTGTAAGAAACCCCGGTTTGATAAACATAAGCCGCGCTACTCTGAAAAGAGGTATGAACAGGGTCGGTCGTTGTTGGTGGGGTTACGCCACCGCCACCGCCACCACCACCGGATGGGCAGCCGGCCAGACTTATGGCGACCAGGCTCAGAGCCAGAATGCGTAATGAAACTTTAAAAAATTCGACCAACTTTGCTTTCATGTTTTTCTCCCAGGTGACAAAATCAGCAGAATATAACAAGCAAAAATCGTTCCAGCTAGAATGTAAGCCTGCCGGGCGGTTTTTTACAAAAAAATAAAAAAAAAGGATGAAAAATCAGCAACTTGTGCCGAAAAAGTATCAGAAGGTGAATACCTTAAATTACTAACAGGCAGAAAGTATGAAGAAAATTCTGATTCCTTTGTTGATGGGAATGCTCTGTGCCCCTGTAATTGCCGAAGATATACGCGGTATGATGCAGGATATGGGGTACACCGATCCCGCGCTCTATAAACACGTTCCGGAGCAGAAATTCGTTCCGCCGCCGCCAAAAAAGACCGAGGTGGTGACGATCGATCTCGAAACGCAGATTTCAGCTCCAGCCCTGAAAGCAGAAGACTTTCTGCAACCGCGCGTCTATGCCAAAGCTGAATCGGCGCAAATGATTCCTTATTTGCTGAAGTTGCAAAAACAGAACCCGACCTCGGCCCAGCTGACGCGAAAGCTGGCGGTAACCTGCCTGAAAAACGGCCAGCCGCGAGAAGCCCTGTATTGGTATCTACAAACCTATCAGCGCGATCGCTCGGATCTTGAATCGTTGTGGAACATGGCCGCGCTGGCTTACCAGCTTGGCGAGGCCGAGCAAACGCAGAAGTATCTTGAAGAATATGCCGCACAGGATCCTAATAGCGCCTGGGGCCGCATGGCAAGAGATTTTCTTGCCGGTCGATTTGGCGGAGCTTCTATGGAAAAAGGCTTCGCATCAGAATTCTCCCGCTTCGGCAATGTTGAGGGCGGTGGCAAAAAAACGCCGGGACGCGCATCTGCCAAAAAGGGTTCAGAACGAGTGCATGTAAAAAAAGATCAAACTTCAGATGAGGGAATTCTTGTCGTAGAGGGAAAAAGAACAACCGTAGAAAGATTTGTGGAAAGTTATGAGCCGGAAGAAGCGGTCGAACCAGTTGCATTAAAAGACACACTGAAAGGGAAGTCAGGGAAACCCGTTAAAGCTACAGAAAAAAAAGAAAATCGCACACTGGAAAAGGTTGCCAACCCGGTACCGGGAGATGGAGGTAAGGTCGATCTGAATTCGCTTACCACCGTTGCCGAGCCTTTGTCGAAAACTCCTTAAGCTGTAAAAAGAAAGTGGCTGTCGATGCACGAATGCATCGGCAGCCATTTTTTTTGACTTAAAAAAGCGCCGGGCCTGCTATAAACCAAACTCAGAACCATCTCAAAACCTGCTCCGGGACTTTTAAGAGCAGGCTCAGAGATATTTGCGACACTTTTACCTAAATGCCAAGCAACTCGGAAATAGTTTTTCCGCTTTTACTGATCGAACTTTTACCCCCTTCAGGCGGCTGCAAAATGAATTTGAAATAATCGGGAAACCTTACTACCAGATGCTCTTTTACTGTCTTCAGGGCAAAGCCCTCTTTTATGGCCCATTTTTCGATCTGCGGCAGATGCATAGCTCCCCAGGGCACGACAATCAGCCTGGTTTTGCCAAGACTGTCCCGAATATGTTCGATCAGGCAGAGATTGCGTCGCGAAATCAAATCACCAAGAAAAGCGCGTGAAGTTTCGATATCCGACATTTTAATGTACATCATCAGCAGATTGCTGAAATTGATGCCGTCTTTGGCGTAGACTTTGCCGATAAAATTGAGAATCTCAATGGTCAGGGGCTTGAAATCTGAAGTGTCGAGATCGGCGCGAATTACTTTTACGTTTTCGGGCATCTCGGCAGGGGAAAAATGGTCGCGCTGACTGGCCAGTCCGAGATTGCCGGCAATGCCCTCATAGTCGGGCGGCGTTTCAAGCAGGTCTTTCTCATCGGTAACGCCTTCCATCAGCATTATTGCCTGCCTGCTGCCGAGGCTTTCCTTGATTTTTTTATAGAAGTCCTGGCCGGCGATGTGGGCCATTCCCTGCAGCCTTAGCTCTATTTCGGCCATTTCGAAACGCTTTTCCACCGCGCAGATGCCTTCTGCTGTGCGCGTAACGAACCCGCCGGTCAAGGCTTCCAGTTCCGTCATGTCAAAAATCCAGGCCACTGCCAGCGCAGCGAGCGGACTCAGGGATTTTTCTTCAGAAGCGGTTGCCTGGCTGGGCCAAACTGCGCTTAGCATTATCAGCAGTGCAAGAATGATTGTCGGTTTGCGCATTTTTTTTCTCCGTAAATTATAGCTGCTATTTTTTAGAATACCCGAAATAGTGGCGGCACATTTGCATGATTGGTGCTAAGATGTCAGTTCGTCGTTCCAGAGGGATTTTAAAAAGTCTTTCCATGGCAGTATTTCAATGCCATCTGCAGTTTTTCTTCTTTGTATGTCAAGAGAAACGACAAGGTATCTTTTATGAATTCCTTCTTCTTTTAGTGCGCGAAGGCCTTTTAAATGCTTATCCTGAACCATGTGCGTGCCTTTGATTTCAATGGCAATCTCCGTTCCAAGAACCAGATCAACTTCAAACTGCGAGGTTGAACGCCAATAGTGCATATCGAAATCCTTGCGGCTATAGCTAAGATAAGCACGAACTTCAAGAATTATGAAATGCTCGAAGGCATTGCCGAACAATTCGCTTCTGTCCATGATCTCACCTCGGCGGCACAACTGATTTGTCACCCCAAGATCAAAAAGATAGTGCTTGGCCCTTGAAATAGACTTACGTTTTCGGGTTTTTGTAAACCCCTTCAATGTAAAGCCAATTAATGTATCTTCAAGAATTTGAATATAGTTTTTCAGGGTTCCAGGCGAGACCTGGCAATCATTTGCCAGACTCTCATAATTAAGCTCTTGCCCATTTGCCAGTGCAATTGCATCAAGAAATTCCGAAAATGCCAGAATATTCCTGGTTATTGCTTCAGCCTGAATTTCCTCTCTCAGGTAAGTGCTTACATAGTATTTTAATTCCTCTTGAAAGTCGGGTGAGCCATATACCTGGGGAAGACCACCACGGTTAAGGTATTGCAACAAATCGAAATCAGGAATTTCCAGATACACCAGCGGGAATAATCTTGCTTCCCATGCTCGACCAGCCAGAAGATTGGCTCCGCCTCTCTTCAGTTTTCTAGCCGAACTTCCTGTGAGCAAAAATCTGATATTCTTTTTCTGAATCAAGCGCTGAACCTCATCAAGGAGTTGAGGAAGTTTTTGGATTTCATCAATAACTATGATTTGCGCAGGGTCGCTGATTTCTTCTTCAATCAGTCGGGGGCGTTGTACTAACCTTCTAAAAATTTCATAATCCAGAAGATCGTATACCTTTGCCTTGGGAAGCTGGGTTTCTATAAGGGTGGTTTTCCCCGTAGACCTCGGCCCTAGCAGGAAAAAGGATTTCTTTTGCAATAAAAGAGTAAGATCCAAAAGCCTTTTATACACTAAAAACCTCTTCCCAAAAAATTGTTTCATGATAATCCATGATGTGGTTGTGGAATCTCATGAAAATCCATAATTAAGATATGATTTATCATGAAATTTGTCAATCTTATGGGCTCTAGAGCTACCTGAAAATACTACTTGAGCTGATCCTTGCGGAAAAAGCCGATCAGAGGTTTTTTCGCCGGGTCGAGAAAGCCGAGCAGGGTTTGCAGGTGCTTTTTCGGCAGACCCAGACAGCCTGAGGTAGAATTGAAGGCCCGACCCCAGAAGTGAATGAAAATGGCACTGCCATGACCAGCAACGACGGGTTTGGTGTTGTATTCGACCACCAGACCCTGCCGATAAAGCTCGTCGCGGCGACGCATGAATTCGTATGATTTCGCCATGCTGTCGGCGACCTTCGTCAGGCGGTTGTAATCGGCTGCCGCCGGGTCATCGACCCAGATGTCATCGGCAAACATTTGACGATAAGGCATTTTTGTCGCGCATTCTTCGTCGTAGCCGAAGGCCAAGCCGATGGGAAAAACGCCGGCAGGGCTCATGCCATCCCCTTCGCGCTTCTCTCCGATATCTGCGATGCCATTGCGCCCGACCGAGGCTGACATGGGAGGCATGGCGAACTGCCAGACTCCGTTGCTTTTTTCCATGCAATGAACTTCTGCCTTGAATTGACCGGGCTTGCCGGTTAAAACAAGAACGAACTGGCCGGCATTGGCCTTGTCAGCGGCAGTCAGAATTTTTTGCCATGAACGCGGGATTCCGCCGGCATGGGCAGGCACCGCCAGAGCAAAAACCAGCGAGAAAAGCAGCAAAATCGGGGCTATCTCAAAATTAAGCGACATTTTTAGCTCCTGGGCAGTAGAATGCGCTTCTCATGAACCTGAGAAGAACTTTTTAATCCGGGCCGGCGTGTTCATAATATAGTTGCCGAGGCGATCCCAGTGGTAAATGTAGGTGGTTTGCTGCTGCGGCATGCCGGTACTGGTGGTGACGAGCTCGGTTTTGGTCTCGATTACCCCGCTTTGGGCAAAGGCATAAGCGAAAACCATCAACAGCACGATGATAATGAGAACCGGCTTGAAAAAAGCATGCATAACATTTACCTGCCGACAAAATTTAATATCTCAATACTAAGCTCTGCCGACCATAAATGCAATCTCCGGAAATCAGACCTTGAAAGAGCGCAGCAGCTCTTCGGCAACACTTTCCGGTACCTCGACATAGTGCAGAACTTCCATCGAGAAGCTGGCACGACCCTGAGAAATCGAGCGTAAATGAGTTGAATAATTGAACATTCGTGCCAGCGGAACATGGCATTCAACCATGCGCACATCCGCGTTCATCTCCATATTCACGACTTTGCCGCGTCGCGAATTGATATTGGCGATGATATCACCGAGGTACTGCTCAGGCGTCTCAATTTTCACCAGCATGCTTGGTTCAAGCAGCACCGGGCCGGCCTTGGGCAAGCCGCTTTTCATGGCTTCGATCGCCGCGACCTTGAACGCAATAATGCTGCTGTCGACTTCATGAGCCGAACCATCCAGCAGCGTGACCTTAACATCCATGATTGGATATCCGGCCAGCGGGCCATCCTGCAAGGCATCGCGAACTCCGTCTTCAATCGCGCCATAATAAATTGCCGGCACCGTGCCACCTTTGACGTTGGTTTCGAAAACGAAACCGCTGCCACGTTCAAGCGGTTCGATTTCCATGATAACGTGCCCGTATTGGCCGCGGCCACCGGTTTGCTTGGCGCATTTGCCTTCGGTCATGACTTTTTTACGTATGCCTTCCTTGTAAGCTACCTGCGGAGTGCCGACCAGGGCCTGAACATTGAATTCGCGCAGAATGCGGTCGATGATGATTTCAAGATGCAGCTCGCCCATTCCCGAAATTAGAGTTTGCCCCGTATCTTCATCGGTAGAGGCTTTGAAAGTCGGGTCTTCTTCCATCAGGGTATGCAGAACCGTTGACAGTTTGGCAATTTCAGCCTTGCTTTTCGGCTCGATAGACACCGAAATGACGGTTTCAGGGAAGGAAATCTTTTCAAGCACCGGCGCATCCGGGTCTGTGGCCAGGGTATCGCCGGTCCCGATTTTTTTGGGGCCGATAACCGCAACGATATCGCCGGCTTTGACTTCTTCTTTATCGATGCGTTGATTGGCATGCATCTCGAGAATTCGGCCGATACGCTCTTTTCGCCCGCGGGTGACGTTGTAGACCTGACTGCCCGCCGTCAGCGTTCCTGAATAAACGCGCAGATACACGATTTTGCCGATGTGGGGCAGGGCGGCGACCTTGAAAGCCATTGCCATGAAAGGGGCGTTGGGGTCGCAATCGATGGCGAACTGCTCGTCGTCGTGCTGGCTAAAGGCTTTGGCCGGGGGAATTTCTAGGGGAGATGGCAGAAAATGCACGATCGAATCGAGAAGTGCCTGAACCCCCTTGTTTTTAAATGCTGTACCGCAGAGTACTGGAACAATCTGATTGTTGATCGTTGCCTTGCGAATCGCAGTGCGAATAAGTTCGGGCGCAATTTCCTCTTCGGCAAGAAACTTTTCCATCAGCGCATCATCGTAACAGCAAAGGTTTTCGAGCATTTCTTCGCGGGCATTCAGTGCTTTTTCGACCATGTCGGCGGGAATCTCGACGGTGATTACATTTTTCCCGAGCAGATCTTCTTCAGTCGGCAGACCGACCCGGGCCTGCATCTCGATCAGATCGACGTGACCCTGATATTGGTCTTCGGCCCCGATTGGTAGGGCTATCATCAGCGGTGTCGCGTTCAGGCGCTCTTTAATCTGCTCGACGACCCGGTTGAAGTTGGCACCGACCCGATCCATTTTGTTGATAAAGGCTATTCTCGGAACTTCATAGCGGTTGGCCTGGCGCCAGACCGTTTCTGACTGGGGCTGCACGCCGGCAACCGCGCAGAAAACCACGACACAGCCATCAAGAACTCTTAATGATCTTTCCACCTCGGCGGTAAAATCGACATGGCCGGGGGTATCGATAATGTTGATTTCGGAATCGAGCCAATGACACTTGGTTGCGGCGCTGGTAATGGTAATGCCGCGCTCCTGCTCCTGTATCATCCAGTCCATGGTGGCGGCACCGTCGTGAACTTCGCCGATCTTGTAATTGCGCCCGGTATAATAGAGAATTCGTTCGGTTGTCGTTGTTTTGCCGGCGTCGATATGAGCGATGATGCCGATGTTGCGAACGCACTTGGCTTCCGTGTTCATTTTTAAATCCTTTGACTGAATGTTGTGACTGAGCTGTTACTTCACGGAATAGGGCAGTGATGCAAAAACCAGTTTTATTTTGAAAACCGGATTCTATAACAAATAATCCCTTTTGCCAAGCATTTAATAAAGATTATGGGGCATATTTTTCTTTTTTTTTAACTCAAACGAAATTATTGAAATCGGTAGCAGGATACATTTTTTATTCATTTGCTTATTTTGTTGTGTTACTTTGTTTAAACATCGATATTAAAAATGAGAGTGCTTTATGAATGAATATGAATTTGATCAGGAAACGGGGACTGAACCGAGTAAAGAAAATGAGCTAATTAAAGCCCATATTTTGCCAAAAATTAATTTTGCGATTCAGCAATCTGATGTGTCACTAATTCAACGCGTTTCTCTTGAGAATCCCAACTCTGAAAAGTTGGAAAATCTTGTGGTTACAATTGAATCCGAGCCGGAGTTTTTTCCAAGATGGCAAAAGCAGATTCCGGTATTGGAAGGGAAAAGCTCTGTCTGTATAAATGAGCCCGATTTGAAGCCTGGTTCGGATTTTATGGTCAGGCTCGCAGAGAGATTAAAGGGCAAGATTAATATCAGTCTCGCCAATGGTTCCATGATTTCTCAAGTTTCAAATGAATTAGAAATTCTCGCCTATAACGAATGGCCTGGCGCCAGAATTGTTCCTGAATTACTCGCTGCATACATTTTACCCAATTCATCGGTTGTCGAAAAAATTCTTATGAATAGCCTCGAAATCCTTAAAGGCTGGGGTGACAATTCAGGCCTGACGGGTTACCAGGAAAAAGACGGGAAAAAGGTTCTCAGAGTTGCTGCCGCCATCTTCAATTCTGTATGCATGCTTGGACTTAATTATGCTGTTGCCCCGGCAAGTTTTGAAGATCACGGTCAGAAAATTCGTTTTCCTGAAAAAATTGCTGAAAGTTTGTTAGGAAACTGTCTTGATTTGTCGCTGCTTTTAGCCGGTTGCCTTGAAAGCGCCGGCATCAATCCAATCATCATTTTTACTGAAGGGCATGCTTTTGTCGGTTTCTGGCTAAAAGACGAAAGTTTCCCTTTAAGCTGGCTGGATGAAGTTTTACCATTGAAAAAACGAGTTGAGCTGGGTGAAATATGTGTTTTTGAAACGACCGTTTTAACAGGCCCCGGTGGCGATTTTGATACGGCCAGAAGCATTGCTGAAAACAAACTGTCAGAAAATGATTTTGTCGGTTTGCTCGATGTAAAAAGAAGTCGCTCACACAACATCAGACCATTGCCGGTGACCTTTAAAGACGGCAAAGTTCAGTTTAAAGCCGATTTTGTCGTGTCAAAGGAAACTGAAGCCATTCAGAAATTTTTACCTCCTAAGGAAACTGACATAATTGTTGCCGAGAGCGGGGAAAAAGAAAAAAAGACCGAAAGCCGCATAGATCAATGGAAAAGGAAACTGCTTGATCTTACCTTGCGCAATCGATTACTAAATTTCAAAGAAACTAAAAAGAGTTTGCGAATTCTTACACCCTCATTAGGTAAGCTTGAAGATATGCTTGCCGATGGTAAAGAGATTCAGATCAAGGCAATTCCGGACAACATTCTTGGTGGACGCAGCAGAAGTTTGTTTCTTGAGAATACCGGCAAAGATCTCATAAGCGAGTTTCTTAACAAAGAGTTTCAACAGCATAGAATTTATTCTGATCAAACAGAAAACGAATTGTCGAAAGGCCTTACGGAAATTTATCGAGAGGCTAGAAATACACTTCAGGAAGGTGGCGCAAATACCTTATTTTTGGGCGCTGGTTTTTTAAATTGGTATGAATCTGATACCAGCGATTTAAAGCGCTGTGCGCCAATCATTCTGATTCCGCTGGAAATACGAAGGAATTCCGTTCAGGAAGGTTTTCGTATTTGTCAAAGAGATGAAGAGGCGCAGATAAATGTAACCCTTCTCGAGCTTCTGAAAACCGACTTTGGCCTTGATATTAAGGGGCTTGATCCGCTGCCGTTAGATGATCACGGCATTGACCTGGATAAGATTCTGAACACTTTCAGGCGGGCCATCCTTAACATTAGCCGTTGGGAGGTCACTGAAGATTCTTTTGTCGGTTTGTTTCATTTTCAGAAATTCCTGATGTGGAAAGATCTTGAAAGTAGAACTGATAAACTTCTTGATAACCCGGTTGTTAATCATCTGGTAAATGGTTCTGATCAAAGCTTTCCCGTTCAGGGCGATTTTCCGATTGCGCAGGAGCTTGATCAAAAATATTCATTAAAAGAGACATTTTGCCCGCTTAGCGCCGATAGCTCACAATTGGTTGCCGTTCATTCGGCTGCACTTGGCAGAAGCTTCGTGTTGCACGGGCCACCAGGCACAGGCAAGTCGCAAACCATTACCAATATCATTGCTCACAGTATCGCGACGGGAAAAACTGTTTTGTTTGTTTCTGAAAAGGCTGCCGCACTGAATGTGGTCTATAAAAGACTGTCGAATATCGGTCTGGCACCATTTTGTCTTGAACTTCACTCCAATAAGAGCAGCAAGTCTGAGGTGCTGAAGCAGCTTAGCGATGGTTTGAATGCATCTTTTTCCATAAACGATCAAGAATGGGTAGATCAAGCCAGGCAGCTTGAACAACTTCGTTCAGAACTTAATCAGGTGGCTGACTTGCTTCACAGGGTTCACCCCCTGGGAATATCTCTTTTTCAGGGGATCGGTAAGGTTTCCTCTCTTAAGGATATGCCGTCAGTTGAATTGAACTGGAATAATTATCTGGAAATTTCAAAAGAACGATTGGAAAAAGTTCTCGATAATCTGCAGCGCCTGAAAATAACCGGTAAAGCATTTGCAAGTTCTGAAAACAATCCCTGGCAAGGCACCACTGTCATTGAATGGACAATGTCTCTGAACACTGAAATAGAAAAACTTGCCCATTCCCTGGAGGAGCAATCTTCGCAGCTGGAAAGCCTTTTTCAACAATTGTCAAAAGATTTGCCCGGCTTGAAAAGGCCGGAGAATTTAGCCGAAATCAGTCATATTGGAAATTACTTTGAAAATCTTGTCAAGCTCAAAACTGATTCAACGAAGTTGCTAACCAATACCGATTGGGAACCGGCAAGAAAAAAGTTAGAAAATCTGATCGAGATTGGTCTGGAGTTTACCAGGCTTAGAGATTTAATTTTTGAAACTTTTTCACCCGAGTTCCTTGGTCAGGATCTTGCTTCTTTTCACCGAGACTGGAAGCTTGCTTGTGATAGTTGGTGGCCAAAATCCTGGTTTGCCAAAAGAACCATTTTCAATGAAATTTGCCAATTCCTGAACCATGGAAAAAATATCGATAAAGAGCAACTCGACAGTCTTCTTTCGCAGGGTGTTGCTGCTAAAGAGAAACTGGCGGCAATCAAGGATAACGGCGATTTCGCTCTGGAGTGTATTGGTTCACTCTGGGAAAATGAGAATTCTGATTGGAGCTTAATAAGATCTGAACTAGAATTGATAGACAAGCAAAAATTTTGCTTGAAAATTCTCAGTCGCAAGGACGCTGCCGAGTTTAAAAGAATAAATGAAATGGTTTTGCATCATTTCGCGACAGTTAAAGCAATGAAGGCAGTTGATTCAGAAACCTTGAATGTTTGCTTGAAATTCAAAGTTGCTTCTGCCAATCTGATTAGTAGCGCAGAAACAATTTTTGAAAAATTGAAATTCAGTGCACCAGATACTCATGAAGATTTTTTCGATTTCTTGAAGAATCTTGGTCGAACCTGGCGCAAAAACACAGATACTTTACGAAGCTGGAGCCTGTTCAATAAAACCATTGCCGAAGCCGAAGAAAACGGTTTGCCTGAAATAATCAAAGCCCTTGAAGAAAAGGAATTTGGTTTGGATGTTGCTGATAAGGTTTTTGAAAAAAGTTTTTTCAAAAGTTGGACGGCCGAGTTGATTGATCAACATTCTGAACTTAGAGACTTTTCGGGTGAAATTCATAACAGTAGAGTTGAAAAATTTCAGGAGATCGACGAAAAATTTCTGGCTTCGACCCGCAAAGTTCTGGTCAGCAGATTGGCCGAAAAAATACCACAAAATGGGCAAAATGCCGTCGGAAACTCTGAGATGGGCATTCTCAACCGCGAAATAAGAAAAAAACGCCAACACAAGCCCCTGAGAATTTTGTTCCAGGAGACCTCCAACCTTTTGCCCAGGCTCAAGCCGTGCTTTTTAATGAGTCCTCTTTCTGTAGCCCAATATCTTTCGACTGAACAGCCTCTGTTTGATCTGGTAATTTTCGATGAGGCCTCGCAGATGCCGGTATGGGATGCAATCGGTGCCATTGCCCGTGGGAAAAACCTTATTGTGGTGGGCGACCCCAGGCAATTGCCGCCCACGAGCTTCTTCAGCAAGTCAGAAGGCTCAGACTGGGAAGAGGCCGAATTTGTCGAAGACCTTGACAGTATTCTTGAAGATTGTCTGGCAGCCGGTTTGCCCAGTCTCTACCTGAACTGGCACTACCGAAGTCTCCACGAATCTCTAATCGCATTCAGCAACTTTAATTATTATGACAATCGGCTTCACACTTTCCCTTCAGCTTATTTTGAGGGCTTGGGGCTTAACCTTGTCCATGTTAAAGAAGGTATTTACGACAAAGGCAAATCCAGAACGAATAGAATCGAGGCTGAGCGCATCGTGGCCCATATTGTAAAGCGGTTGAAAGATCCGGCATTGAACGTTTTTTCAATCGGTGTCGTTACTTTCAATGCCAGTCAGCAAAGTCTCATTGAAGATCTGCTCGACGAAGAAAGAAGAAAGAGCCCGGAGATTGAGCCTTTTTTCAGCGAAAACAATTCGGAAAGCCTTTTTGTAAAAAATCTTGAAAATGTTCAGGGTGATGAACGTGATGTCATCATATTTTCAATTTGTTATGGCAGAGATTTAAATGGCCGAATGAGTATGAATTTTGGTCCTGTAAACAAGGCCGGTGGTGAAAGACGACTTAACGTTGCCGTGACCAGAGCTCGTCGCGAGGTTCTGGTTTTTTCTTCAATCTTGCCTGATGAAATTGATCTTTCACGAACCAGAGCGATTGGTGTCAAACATCTTAAGTCTTACCTCGATTTTGCCAGAAGAGGCGAACAGGCAATTAAAGAAACCATCTCCGAATTTAATCAGGAGCTTTATGATTCGCCATTTGAAAAAGAAGTTGCAGAGGCATTGAGGCAAAAAGGTTTTGAAGTTCACACCCAAATTGGTTGCTCTGGTTATAAAATTGATCTTGCGGTTGTTCACCCGGAATACCCCGGCAGATACCTTCTCGGCATAGAATGTGACGGTGCGGCCTATCATTCCGCTAAATGTGCCCGCGAAAGAGACAAATTGCGTCAATCTGTTTTAGAAAGCCTGGGCTGGAAATTGCATCGGGTCTGGTCGACTGACTGGTGGCATGATTCTTCAAGAGAGGTTGAAAAAACGATAAAAAAGATCGAAGATGTTTCGAAAGAGCCACTTGCCGAGTTTGCGTCGATCAGTCCGGTAGCAGAAAAAGAGCGGGTTGTTGATTTTTCTGCACCATTCGAAAGTAGCTATTTGAATAACCAACCAACTAATCCCTTTGAAAAGTCATACACTGAATGGCGACCTTCTGAAAGTTTATTCAACTCCGATCAATTCTATTCCTCAGTTTATGACTACAGAATCAAAAAACTGATTTCAGAGATTGTCAATTTTGAAGGTCCGATAACCTTAACAAATCTTACCAGAAAGGTTTGTACGCAATTTCAAATCAGTCGGGCCACACAAAAGGCTCAGCATAGAATCGAGACTTTAGCCAGGGGCTGCGGCGGAATTTCTCAAGAAATATACAATAACCAGCTTTCATACTGGCCGGAAACCCTGACAATTTCAGATTACAGAGAGTTTCGAAAAAATACCGACACGGCTTCAAGAAAAGCAGAAGATATACCGCATCAGGAAGTGGCTGTTGCGGCATTCTCTGTTCTAAGTGAAAATATAAGCATTGAAATTCCTGATCTGGTAAGGGCTACCGCAAATTGCTTCGGCTTTTCAAGAGTAGGCCAGAATGTTGAAGGCTCAATGCTTGTTGGCATTGAATACATGATCCAAAACTTTCCGGTGAATAAAGAAGGCGAAAGAGTTGTCTGCACCCAATAGGCCTGGACATTTTATTATTACAATAAACTGTATTATACAAAGTCATTTGACAATTCTTTTCGAAAAATTGCAAAAATGTTATTTTTGCAAAAAAGCTTGACTCTTTATCTCTAAATTTGCTAAAAATGTAGTAACGACATTTTTGTAAATTTAAGTTGAGTGATTCGGTTAATGAAAATCAAGCTGAAAAAGATGGCAGATGTCCAGACCGGCTATTCGTTTCGGGGTCGAATCGAGCCCGATTCTGCCGGCGGCTTGGCGGTCATTCAAATGAAAGACCTGCAGGCTGATAACACCGTAGATTTTTCGAGCCTGACGATGGTCGATATGTCTGACGTAAAGTCTCATCACCTTGTTGAATCGGGTGACCTTGTCTTTAGATCGCGTGGTCTGGAAACTTCGGCCGCAATTGTTTTAGCAAGCCCAGGCCAGGCGATAGTTTCGGCCCCGCTATTGAGAATCAGGGTTAAGAAAACTGCAAAAATTTTGCCCGAATATCTGAACTGGTATTTGGCTCAGACCCTGGCGCAGGCCTATTTCAACAGTTACGCGATCGGTACTGCTCAGAAAATCATTAACAAAGAAGTCCTTGAAGAACTTGAAGTCTTCGTCCCGCCTTTGAAATTGCAGAAAAAAATCGTTGAACTGGCTGCTTTGGCTGAATCAGAAAAAATGCTCGTCGAGGCAATAACCCGAAAAAGAAAACAATACGTTGCAGCGCTGCTGATGCGTGCTGTAAAAGGAGAAGCAGATGAACGCTAAAATTGATCAAAAAGACATAAACAACGCCGCCTGGGCCGCTTGCGACACTTTTCGCGGCGTGGTCGATCCGGCACAGTACAAAGACTACATTCTAGTCATGCTTTTTCTTAAGTATATTTCCGATGTCTGGCAGGACCACTATGAAACCTACCGTCAACAATACGGTGAAGATGATGTAAGAATCAGGCGCAAGCTTGAGCGCGAGCGTTTTGTGCTGCCGAATATCAAACTAACCGAAAAGAATGAAAAAACAGGTGAAGAAGCTGTTCTAGATGAGTTTCCGGCAACTTTTTATGCGCTTTACGAACGTCGTTCCGAGCCTAACATCGGCGAGCTGATCAATATCGTTCTCGATCATATTGAAGAAGCCAACAAAAGCAAGCTTGAGGGCGTTTTTAGAAATATTGACTTCAACAGCGAGGGCAATCTTGGCAAGACCAAAGACCGAAATCGTCGCCTCAAACAATTGCTTGAAGATTTCCACAAACCCCAGCTCGATATGAAACCGAGTCTGGTTGCCGAAGACGTTATCGGCAATACCTATATCTACCTAATCGAAAGATTTGCTTCTGATTCGGGAAAAAAGGCTGGCGAATTCTTTACGCCGCTCAAGGTTACTGAGCTTGTCGCCATGCTTGCTGCGCCGAAAACGGGCGATCGAATCTGCGATCCGGCCTGCGGCTCGGGCGGGCTTTTGATTCAGGCTGCTCGGCAGGTCGGCGACCGGGATTTCGCTCTTTTCGGTCAGGAATCAAATGGCAGCACCTGGGCCCTTTGCCGCATGAACATGTTTCTTCACAGTTTTGACAGTGCCAGGGTCGAATGGTGCGACACTCTCAACAGTCCGTTGCTGGTTGAAAATGATCGATTGATGAAATTCAATTGCGTTGTTGCAAATCCGCCTTTTTCGCTTGATAAATGGGGGGCTGAAAACGCCGAAAGCGACCAGTATAATCGCTTCTGGCGTGGTGTGCCGCCGAAGAGTAAGGGTGACTGGGCTTTTATCAGTCACATGGTTGAGGTCGCCATTGAAAAAGCCGGTCGGGTGGCAGTGGTAGTGCCGCATGGGGTGCTGTTCAGAGGAGCCGCCGAAGGGCGAATTCGTCGCAAAATGATTGAAGAAAACCTGCTCGATGCCGTCATCGGTTTGCCCGGCAATCTGTTTCCGACAACTAATATTCCCGTGGCTATCCTGGTATTCGATCGGGCCCGCGAAAAAGGCGGCGCACGAGAATCCTGCAAAGATGTTATTTTTATCGACGCCAGCTCTGAATTTACCCCCGGCAAAAATCAGAACACCCTGTCTGATGAGAACCTCGAAAAGATCATGACCACTTTCAAAGCTCGCAGGGAGGTCGAAAAATATGCCCATCTGGCAACGTTTGAAGAAATTAAAGAGAATGACTTCAATCTTAATATTCCGCGTTATGTTGACACCTTTGAAGAAGAAGAAGAGATCGATATCGACGCGGTTCAGCTTGAAATAGAACAGCTCGAGAAAGAGCTGGCCGAAGTGCGTCTGCAGATGGCTGAAAAAATCGCTCAGATCGAGCGGTAGATTCCGGGAGGTATTACGTGAACAGGAAACTAATAAACAATCACTATCAGACATTTGAGGATATAAAACAAACCAACGGCCAGGGTGAAGAATTCTGGCTGGCAAGGCCACTGGCAAGGATTCTTGAATACTCTGATTTTCGAAATTTCCTTCTCGTTATCGAAAAAGCACAGCAGGCGTGCAAAAACAGTGGCCAGGCGGTTAAGAACCATTTCGTTGAAATCACCGAAATGGTCAATCTCGGTTCAGGAGCTGAACGCGAAGTTAAATCTTTTGCATTGTCGCGCTATGCCTGTTATCTGATCGTTCAGAACGGCGACCCGACCAAGCCGGTCATTGCTAACGGGCAGACATATTTTGCCATTCAGACCCGCCGCCAGGAGCTCGCCGACAACGAAGCTTTTCAGCGCCTCAAAGAAGATGAAAAGCGGCTTTTTCTGCGTAATGAAATGCGCGAGCATAACAAGCAGCTGGTTGAAGCCGCTCAGCAGGCCGGCGTAAAAAGCAATCTCGATTTTGCCGTCTTTCAGAATCATGGTTATAAAGGGCTTTACGGCGGCCTCGATGCCAAAGGCATTCATGCCAGAAAAGGGTTGAAAAAGAGTCAGAGCATTCTCGACAACATGGGCAGCACCGAACTTGCCGCCAATCTTTTCCGCGCCACGCAGACCGAAGAAAAACTGCGCCGTGAAAACGTTCAAGGCAAATTGCAGGCCAACCAGACCCACTATGCAGTCGGCAAAAAGGTTCGCCAGACCATCGAAGAATTAGGTGGCACCATGCCCGAAGACCTGCCAACCCCCGAAGAAGACCTGAAAAAACTCGAACGCCGCACCAGATCTTCAGATAAAAAGCTGACCAGTTCTGGAAATGCCCCAGAAACCCCGGAGAATGAAGAATGAAAGAAAGTCTTCAGAATTTAAAAACAGTGCTAGGAAAAATTGCAGAAATTTCTTCTGGAGGGACACCAGCAAGGGGTGTTCCTGAGTATTGGAATGGCAACATTCCATGGGTTAAAACTACTCAAATTCAAAATTGCCAAATTTTTCTGGAGAGCGTTGATGAGTGGATTACTCAGAACGGTTTGAAGAATTCATCGGCAAAAATAATACCAGCAGGCACAATTCTTATGGCTATGTATGGCCAGGGAAAAACCAGAGGCCAAGTAGGTATACTGGCTTTTGATGCTGCTATAAACCAAGCTTGTGCCGCAATAGAGTTAAAGGGCAATGTTGATCGAGATTTTATTTTTCAATCATTATTAGCAAATTATAAAAAAATACGAGCTATAAGCAATGTTGGTGGGCAAGAAAATTTGAGTGCAGGCTTGATAAAAGAGATTCCGATCTATCTTCCAAAACTTACAGAACAAAAAGCCATTGCCGATCTCCTTTCAACCTGGGACAAAGCCATCGAAAAAACCGAACGCCTGATCCAGGCAAAAGAAAAGCGTTTTAAGTGGTTGTTACGAGAGTTGATTTTCGAAGCTCAGAAGGTCCAGAAAAACACAGAATGGAAAAAGTTGAAATTGGGGGAAATTTGTAAGTTATATCAACCCCAAACTATCTCCAAAGAGGATATGTGCCAAACAGGGCCCTTCAAAGTGTTTGGAGCCAATGGCGTAATTGGTTTTTATGAAAAGTATAATCATGAAGAACCAGAAATTGCTATTACCTGCCGAGGAGCAACATGCGGAACTATAAATATAACAGAACCTAAAAGTTGGATTACAGGAAACGCGATGATTGCCCAACCAAATGAAAAGAAAATGCTGAAGAATTTTCTTTATTACTCACTTTTGGTTGCCAATATGAAATCAGTAATCTCTGGTGCTGCACAACCGCAGATAACGAGGCAAGATTTAGCCCCTTTAAATGTCTTGGTTCCTCCTTTGGAGAGCCAAAAACAAATTGCTGAAACATTGTCTTTTTCTCAAAATGAAATCGATCTGCTGAAACAGCTGGCAGAAAAATACAAAACACAAAAGCGCGGGCTAATGCAAAAGCTACTAACCGGCCAATGGCGGCTTAAGTCCGAAATTATTAATAGATTCAAGGAGTAGTTGTTTGGCAAAAGATGCTCTGATTATGGCCAGTTTTTTCATCAATGGTAATAGATTATAGTTTAATCCTTAAGATAACGAAATTGAAGAGGGCAAAATGAAAATAAAAAATGGATCATCTGATACAAAACTTCTTGCAAGCGGTGGTGGAGATGGAACAGCAATAGGGGTTAAGTTTCAGTCTGAGATTGGTGCAGTATTTCTTACCAATCTTTTGGCAGAAGTTTCTTTGGATAGAAGATTATTTTTGAAAGAAACTAAAGCGCTGATTCTACGCTTTGAAACTGAAGCTCCAATAGATGATATTCTTGTAGAGACCGATGAAGGTGGCTTTATTGCAATTCAAGCTAAGGCAAATTTGAACTCTTCAAAAAATATTGACAGTGAGTTTGGAAAAACTATTAAGCAAATTGCCCGACATTACTTTGCTTGCAAACAAGACACTAATGTATATGGTTGGGATCGAACAAATGATTTAAATAAAGACAGATTTCTTATTGCTGTTGGTGAAAAAACCTCGGGGATGATTCGGCATCATTTGCGCGAGGGTTTAAATGCCAGGAGGCAAACTCTAATTGGCGAAAAAGCGAAATTTACCAAAAAACAAAAAGAAGCTTTAAGTAATTTTGATTGCTGTTTAAAAAAAGCGTGGGAGTCAATTACTTCAGATCCTTTCAATGATCAAGTTAAAAAGGAAATTTCTTGCCTTACTGTAATAATTTCTTATGACATTGAGGGTAGTGAGAGAGCAGCCTTAATTCAGCTACTGAAACCGTTAATTTTAGATAGAACAAAGCCGGAGATTGTTCTGGAACTTTTGGCTGGTTTTTCCATTGATATGATGGCAGCAAGGTCTAGTATAAACAATCAGTTTTTAAGGAGATTTCTTTCTCAAAAAGGCATTTCTGTAGATGCTTTAGAAAAATTTAGAGAAGACATTAAATCTCTAAAAAAATATTCAGATAAAGTGCAGCATATTCTTTCAAGATATGAATCAATCGAAAATACCGAGAATGAAATGGTAAAAATTTCAAGGACTTGTCAGAAGAATTTGATTGAATCGATTCTTAACGGTTCATTGCTCATTATTGGTGAGCCTGGTTCTGGCAAGAGTGCGGCAATAAATGTAGCTAGTCGAGAGCTTAAAGAGCTGGGGCACGATGTTGTTGAGCTTGCTGTTGATCAACTTCCAGTAAATTCTTTAGAAGGGTTGGCATATGAATTAGCTATAGACAATTCATTTGTTGAAGTGCTTAACAATTGGGAAGGTGAGAAACCAGGTTTTGTGATGATAGATGCTCTTGATGCTACTAGGGGTGGATCTAATGAAGCTGTTTTTCGAACCTTGATTTCAAATGTGATTTTATCTAATTCTCGCTGGCGTATTGTTGCGTCAATACGAGTTTTTGACTTAAAACTTGGACAGCAATTTCAAAGCTTATTCAAAGGGGAACCTCCAGATAAATTATTGCAAGATCCTTTATTCCCAAGAGTTCGCCATGTAAAAATTCCTATTTGGCAAAAGGAAGAGATGCAGGAATTACTTGCAAAGTTTCCTGCCCTTAAGCTGGCCTTAGAAAATGTACCCGAAAGGGTTCGAGAGCTGGCAACAGTGCCTTTTAATACTAAATTATTTGCCGATCTGCTTTCAAGCGGAATAGAGTCAGATGAGTTTGTTAAGATTTATACTCAAGCGGAGTTATTGCAACTTTATTGGAATTGTAAAATTTCTTCCTTGGGCGAAGCTGGGAATGTACAGCTTCGAAAAATTGTTTCAGTTATGGTGAATGAAAGAACCTTGAGGGTTTCAAAGCAAAAAGTGATTGATCATGATCCATCAATTTTACAAGCCTTGTTCCAAAAAGGTGTACTAGCTTCAATTGGAAATGATAGATATTTAAGTTTCAGACACCACATTCTTTTTGATTTTGTTGCGAGCAAGGTTTATCTGGATTTAGATGATATTAAATCTGGAAAAGCTATTTTTTACAAAAAAGATGCTTTAGGCTTAATGTTAGGGCCAGCTTTTTCATTCCTTTTGGAAGAACTTTGGTTGTTAGATGATTCTCGCGATGATTTTTGGAAAGCGGCGTTTTTTATTCTTGGGCAAGATCTTTATGATCCTGTAATAAAAAGTTTGATTTCTAGATTGGCTTCCGAGTTATCACAAAACTATTCAGATTTAGAATTCTTGGCAAAATCTATTAAAGAGGGGAATGAAAAATCTAAGGAAGTATTAAAGCAGATAATTGGTTCCCTTATAGTGAAGCTCGAAGATCAACAAGCAAATAGCGTGTCGCATTGGACAAAATTTTTAGCCAACATTGTAGAAGCGACCGATTTTGTTTTTTGGGAAATGAAAAATCTGTCATATCTATTAATTGATAGGGTAAATTGCCAAAAAGATCTTGAAAATATTGGAATTGCAGCTCGGGCCCTTTTAAATTTTTCCTTTTCAAAAAATCAAATGATTCCAGAGTTAATAGCATCTTCAATAGAACTCGTAGCCAAAACTTATTCTACAGACGAAAGGGCATCTAGAAGACTTTTAGAAAAAATTTTTGCAGAAAGTAGATTTCAAGAATTTGGACCGATTGAAGTGCCTGCTTTAACTGAAAATATAAGTTCTGTGGCTAAAACGGATATCGATTTTGTAGTTGAAATTTTTAGAAACGTTTTTCGATTAGAAATACAAAATGATAAACCAACTCCTATGGGGAGCAGCCAAATTTTGCCCCTGGTTTCAAATACTCGACAGGATTTTGAGATGGCTCGTTATTCTCTTGAGGTTTTTTTTCCATCTTTTTTAGAATCTTACCCGGAAGAAGCGACTAAAGCATTAATTCACTCAATTGAGGGCTTTTTTTTGCGGAAGCATAGTGAGTTAAATGGTGGAAAGACGGTCGGGATTAAAACACCAAGTGGAAATGTTACATTAAAAGAAGATATGAGCTGCTATTGGGCACCAGATCCATATGATAATTATAATATGGATGCTATGACTCTATTAAAAGAGTTTACAGATAAATTGGAAACATTGCCGGCAAATAAGTGTATGCAAATTGTACAGATGGTAATTTCTTCAAATAAGTTAGCAATAGTTTGGGCAAGATTATTAATGGCCGCTGTAAAAAGGACTGAGATTTTGGGTGACCTTTTATTTCCTATTGCTTGCTCAGAACCATTTTTGGTTTCGCCTGATACAAGAAAAGATTCAATTGATCTTTTGGCAAAGCTTTATTCAAAAAAAACTGTAGAAGAAAAAGAGGCTTTTGAAAATAAGGTATTAAAGTTTGATTTTTCAAGATTTGAATCCCCAGATCAGGCCAAAGAAAGGTTTTTACTGACCATATTTAATGCAATTGGCACGAAATTACTTGTGACAGACAGCGCAAAATCATTTCTCGACAAAACTGAAGTAAGAGAAATTCAGAATGAAAGGCCTGTAAGAGTTGGTTCTGGTTGGGTTGAAAAAGAAGAAAAATATTGGTGGTTGAGGGAGTGTGGAGTAGAGGTAGATTCTTCCGAAAATAAAAATTTGATCGCCGCTGTTGAAATGGCTCAACAAAAAATTGAAATCTCCGACGGCCAAGGAGAATTTGAAATTGGGTTTAAGGAAAAAATTAAAAGGCTGGAAGGGTTATTTTTTGAAATTGAAAAAAGTTTTGAAAAAAAATTAAATGAAAAGCTCATTTTGTTCGCCGAAGGGGTATTAGGGGAAGAAATTGAAAAACTGTCTGCCAGCAAGGAATTATTTGATTTTTCACACCGGGTTTCTGCTTTAAAAGTTACAGATTGGGTCGTCCGGCTTTCTGAATCAAAATCCCCCCAAACAGAAGAGCATACAGAGGAAAAATTTGAGACCAACCCCTCATGGAGTTCTCCAGCAACTAGGATTAGTGTTGCTAAATCAGCTTTTAACCTTTGCTTGATTGAAAACGAAATTTTCCAAAAATTAAAACCAGTAATTGAAAATACCTTAGTGGATTCACATCCAGCAGTAAGAATGAGCGCTGCAATTTCATTAGGGATTTTGGGGAGACTGGATTTAAAATGGATATGGGAATTAGGCGAAAAATTTATTTACCGAGAAAAAAATCAGGCAGTATTAAAATTTTTTGTAAACTCCTTCTTAAATCAGTTCCTACACCATGATCCCGAAAAAGTTGAGCTTCTAACTTTAAAATTGCTAGATAAAATAACTAAATCTGATGACAAGCTTAATCGTGGAACCATGGAAGCACTTGGGAGATTGATTACATTGCTTTGGGCCTCGCATGGCCGAGAAAAGTCGAAGGAAGTGCTTCTTGATTGGAATAAAAACTTTTTTGATTTTTTTGATGGCCTCTCGTATTCAATTTTCACCTTAAGAGATGGTTTGGTCCTAGGATATGAAGATGAAAATTCAGAAGATGCACTTGTTAGGGCTCGGTGCTTTGAAATTCAACTTCTATTAACTAAGAATTGTATTGGCATACTAAAAAAGCTATTACAGGAATCAAAGCAAGTATCTAATATTCAAAATTGCTATAAATTCATTGATGGGTCTTTGATGCAGGTATTTTTTGCTTCAGGAGCCTTTAATAGTAATAAAGACCAAAAGGATGGGCTTTCATCAATCTCTGCAAAAAAGAAGTTTCTTGATGATGTAGAAGTTTTTTTAAAAGATGTGGGGGCTGTTGGTTCTCCTCGCACAATCTACCACCTTCTTCAACTTTTAGAATTCTTGTTACCAGCAAACCCTTCAAAAGTGTTTGAAATAATGAGTGCTTCCATTTTGTTAGGTGGGCGCGAGCGTGGTTTTCAATTCGAGTCTTTAGGTGCAAACTTAACCGTTAAAATAGTTGGCATATTTCTAGCAGACCATCGAGAGATTTTTGAAGAAAAAGGCAATAGAGAAAAACTTGTTGAATGTTTAGAGCTATTCCAATCGGCGGGCTGGCCATCATCTCGGCGATTGCTTTACCGCCTTCCGGAGTTGTTGCAATGAGCGATTCCGGAGAGAAATATCGATTTAAAGAAAAATTACATGAGACAATTTCTAGATTTGCTACCAATGAAAAAAAACGAAATAGGACTTTTTCTGGGGCTGAGGCGAAAGAGCCTTTAGAACACACTACTAGAATTTATTTGTTGGATGAAATTGTAAAAGCTCTAGGATGGAACCTTTCTCTGGGTGGTGACATTCTTGAAGAGGCTCGAATTAAAGATGATACAACTAACTATGTTGATTATCTTGGCATTGATCCTGATAAAGGCATTCCCTTAATGATTATTGAGGCTAAAGCATGGAATCGGCCATTTATTCGCGGAAAGACCGGGAATTCTCCGTCTAGCCCAGATGAGCTTTTGTTTAAGGCTATAGAGCATATCAAGGCAGAAGGTAAAGAAAATGAATCTCCTGTGATTAAAGACTGGCATGATTGGTTGGTTCAAGTTAGAGGGTATGTTTGCGATTTGTACAATAACTTTAATCATTCCGTCGCTAAATTAGTTTTAACATCAGGAAAATGGCTGGTAATTTTTCGAAAACCATTAGAAACATTTGGTGGTAGAGCTCCTTTGGAAAAGAGTGATTGGGTAATTCTTCAATTAGATGATTTTGTAAGAAGATCAGATGAAATTTTTGCTGAAATAGCGAGAAAAAACCTTGTTGAATCTATTCCTGCTAGGATTTGGGAAAGTCAAGTCAGAGCTTTTTTCTGTATTGAGGATTTGCAGGGAGTTTATAATACAGTTTTAGTAAAATACGAGAAATCTGGTCATTGTGATGTTGAAATTTTTCCAAGAATACTTTTATATCCGGCAGTTACATTGGTTAGAAGAGATCGCAAATCTACTACTGTTATAAATAAAGAATATCTAATCCTTCCATTCTCAGATAACCCTCGGGAGCTGTTAAGTCATTTTGATGAATTTGCCAAAATCTCACAGAGATTGTTGGATAAGATTTCAGATGAATTGAGAAGAGAGTTAAAGCCTTCAGGGTTAGCTTCTTATCCTTTTGACAATTTCGTTCAAATGTGCGACTTTGGCGTTGGCTCTGGAAGCGTAATTACAGGTGAATTAACACATTTTCTTTTGAAAGCCCCCCCCCTAAAATGCAAATACCATTGTTGGAAAAACTGCAGAAATGATGGCGTTGAAATAAATCAAAACTCAATTGAAAGACGGTCAATAGAACCAAGATCCTATTTTAAGAGTGGTGAAATCTATCATTGTGCAAATTTAAATATGCATAACAAAAGAAAAAGTCGCTGCAAAATTGGCCCAATAGATGAATATCTTTGTTGTAAAGCCTGTGTGCTTTTCCAGATTTGTTGGCC
>CAZQUE010000021.1:0-9037 GCA_964596185.1 uncultured bacterium
GAAATTGGCCCGCATCTTTAAAAGACCAATTTTACAGACAAAATTCTACACAACCCCGCTAAGCCTTACTGTTGCGAGATTGGTGCCGTTATAGGAGGCGGCATAGCTTAAGGTCTGGCCATTAAAAACGATGGTGCCGCTTTCACCCGAGCCGTTGGTCGGATAAGGATATGATTGCTGGTTGATGCTGACCAGACCGTTAATGGTCCAGTTTATGCTGTCAATGTTGTTGATGGTTCCTGACATGTTTAAGTTCTTTGCCTGAATGGTCAATTGCGTCTGATTCTTCAGGCCTGAAATGATGAGGCTGCCGTTGTAAACAAGATTGAGGCGGTTTCCGGAATCGATAATTTCACAACCCATATTGGAAGAAGCAATTTCAAGGCTGTCAATAAGGTTTTCGTCGCTGGTAAGGTTGCCAAAAATATCTCTGGCAGAGAAATCCTGAAAACCAGAATTGTAGGTATATTTGCTGCCCCACAAATAAACCGTATCATTAGCATCATAGCTGACTCGGGCGGTTCCCCAGCCATGCTGAACCAGAGTTGCCGACCTGATCGAGGCAAGACTGCGGCGACTTGAGGGCATTGAATAGTTATTGAGATTTGCATAAGGTTCGGCAATCTGCTTGGCAATAAAACCTGTTGCAGCTTCAGACTGACTTATTGAAGCTGTCGTATTCGATGTGACCAGCGCGGCCGCACCACCGCCCCCTCCTCCGCCGCCGCCACCGCAGCCGACGAGCAACGGGCAGCCGATTAATGCTGTTAAAAGAATTTTTACCCCGATTTTAAGTTTCATATTGTAACTCCTCACTTAAAATTTTGTTTAATTTTTTCTAAAATTGAGTTTAGCATACTTGTCTGCAAACTTTTTTAGGTTTAAAACCTCACATAAAATATAAAGTTGCAAATGCAGAAACCATTCAATCTTTTATCAACTTTAGGTTGTTATTTTGGCTTAAATTTCCAGGCCAAATTCCCGTAAAAAATTACTTTCCGCCATACCCAGCAAAAAACGCCAGACAGGCATCAACTTAATAGTTACAGAATCAACTCGAATAAGCTCTTCTTCGTTTCTCGTCACGACAATTCCTTTTGGCATTTTCAATTCATTCATTGCTTCCAAAAGGGCAGTGATTTCACGCTTGCGAGTTTGCTGGTAAACCATGGATTCGCAAACCTGTACAAGCATTCGGCCATTGTTTTTGTTGCCAACAATGAAATCAACCTCTCTACCGGTTCGTGTCCTGTAATAAAAAATTTTCTGGGTGAAACGACGCAGGGTGTTGAAGACCAGGTTTTCCAGAAGATGCCCTGAGTTAACCAGAATGCCTGAGTTAATAGAGTTCACAAGTGCATGGTCTATACAGTAAATTTTTTTGGGGTTGGCATTAGCTCTGCTCAATGAAGCATCAAAAATACGCACAGTGAAAAAGACATATGCATCTTCAAACCATTCGAGGTAGTCAGATACTGAAGCTTTCGGCACCTTATGGCCAAGTGATTTCAAAAAGCCGGTAAGATTGTTTATGGAGTAAAGTGAAGCCGTATTGTCTACCAGCCAGTGTGCAAGATCTGTTACAGCTCTCGGGTGAGAAATATCATGACGCTCCACAAGATCACGAAAAAGCATTGCACCCCAGTATGCCTGATGAGTTTTTATACGAAGCATTCGGTCAAGGCCGACCACCTCTGGAAATCCTCCGCTTTCCCAATATTCCTCAAATGCCTTTTGCACGATAAGACGTTTTTTGGTTGAGAAACTACCATCGCTTTTAATCTGCTTGAAATCCAGAAATTCCTGAAATGAAAAAGGGAAAATTTCCCATGAAAGTGATCGGCCACGCATTTGAGTTGCAATCTCTCGCGAGAGCATTTGAGCTGATGAGCCCGTAATGTAAACTTCACATTTTTCCATATGCAAAAGGCGGTCAACGAATGGCTCCCAGCCATCAACCATCTGAATCTCATCGAAAAAGCAAAAGATCTTCTCTGAATTCTTTTTTTCAGGGTAAATAGAATAGTATGCCTCGAGAATCACGCCTAAATTATCATGCTTCAAACTGTGCAAACGATCATCGAAGAAGTTTAGATAAAGAATGTTTTGTCGCGGAACTCCTTTATCAAGCAATTTTTTCATAAGCTGAAACATAAAAGTCGATTTTCCACTTCGACGCACGCCAATGCAAACCGTGGCCTTGCCCGCTACTGGCGAGACATCAGTCCGCCTGGGCACCCCAATTGGCGGGAAAACATCCTGAAAATCAAGAATTATTTCTTTAACTATTTCAATCATTTTAACAACCCCAGCACAAAAACTAGAAAAACAAAACCCGGCAATAATTTTTACCGATTTTAGCTAAAAGTGGCAACTTTTTTTTCCGCCCTGTTTGACTTCATCTGGCTGACAGGTTCAGTCGGCGATCTGGTTGGGAGTTTCATAGAACAAGATTGAAATAGGCCTGGGATAACCACCAAGCATACTTGTCAAAAAAATGACAATTTCTCAGTTTTATTTTTATTGATAACCAACGACGATCAAGAGCGCTTTCATGGCTTCAGAAACTGTCGCCTGATCTACCACACCGAGCTTTTTCACCAGGCGTCTTTCATCAATGCTTTTGATTTGCAAAAGATCCAGAGCAGATTCTTTCTGCAAACCATTCTGCCTGCTGGGTTCAACAAAAACATGCCAGGCGTTACCTGAAAACTCTTTGCGCCAGCCGGTTACCGGAACAACGATTTTCAAAGGCAGAATGCCCAGAGAGTTTATGCTTAACAAAAGAGCGGGGCGAGTCTTTTTTATCTCCGCACCTATAGTAGGATCGAAGTTAACCATCCAGATTTCGCCTCTCTGAGGACACTCAGCATCAGTAATCATACAGGTCGCCTTCTGAACCCTCAAATTCTTTGTTGTTCACGTAAAATTGCCTGAGTTTTTCTGCCTGCAGCTTAAGCAGGCTTTCTCTGACCTCTAAGGGGAGCATTAAAAGATCATCTCTGGAAATTTCAATGTTCTTTTTCTCTTTTGCAAGCCATTCCCTGATAATGGTTTCAATCTGGCGATTAATCGATCTCTTTTCACTTGCAGCAATAATTCTCAGTTGATTGAGCAAATCAACCGGCAAATAAAGGCCATGTCTGACATGTGAAGATGAACTCATTCTCTACAACTCCATGCCTTAATTTTACGCTACAATGCGTAAACTGTCAAAAGTGCCTCAATCCCCGATCTGGTGGGGAGTTTCATAGAACCTTCAGTGCCTGGCGCAAGGGGGTGTGCCTGTGACCCGAAGTTTCAATCCCCGATCTGGTGGGGAGTTTCATAGAACGGTAGGTACCTATCAGTTGTTGAAAACTGGAGTGAAAAGTTTCAATCCCCGATCTGGTGGGGAGTTTCATAGAACAAAAACGGTACTTGTCGCTCATGACATTGAACAGGTTTCAATCCCCGATCTGGTGGGGAGTTTCATAGAACTAGCAGCTTGCAAGCTATTCTTGCCGCTCATGGCAAGGGGTTTCAATCCCCGATCTGGTGGGGAGTTTCATAGAACCTGATAATCATTCCAACGACCTCGGCAAGTCGTAAAAGTTTCAATCCCCGATCTGGTGGGGAGTTTCATAGAACAAAGTTATAGCTCTGCAAAAGAAAATAGACAAGATGCGTTTCAATCCCCGATCTGGTGGGGAGTTTCATAGAACATGGAAAATAAAACAAAACTCAACAAGATGATTGAAACTGTTTCAATCCCCGATCTGGTGGGGAGTTTCATAGAACAGATTGAAAAAGCTATTGATAATTGCAAAAAAATCAGAGTTTCAATCCCCGATCTGGTGGGGAGTTTCATAGAACATAACTAATATGCAGCGGTTGGATGATGATGAGGTTGAGTTTCAATCCCCGATCTGGTGGGGAGTTTCATAGAACAACAAGAAGATTGCTCAGAAATCTTGAAACTATTTCAAGGTTTCAATCCCCGATCTGGTGGGGAGTTTCATAGAACAATATGTAATTAGCAAAGAACATCCAGAATGTGGCAAAAAGGTTTCAATCCCCGATCTGGTGGGGAGTTTCATAGAACAAATTAGAATTAACATTTTCGGTAAGGAAATAATCGGTTTCAATCCCCGATCTGGTGGGGAGTTTCATAGAACCCAGAGAAGGTACCGCGAAAACCCGCGGTACCAGTGACGTTTCAATCCCCGATCTGGTGGGGAGTTTCATAGAACGCGATGAACAAATAGAGCTGATAATTGGCGAGCTGAAAAGTTTCAATCCCCGATCTGGTGGGGAGTTTCATAGAACTAGGGGTACTTGTTGTTCTCTGGCTAGTTCTCAGCTAAGTTTCAATCCCCGATCTGGTGGGGAGTTTCATAGAACCGACAAGAAAGCTGAAACAAAGCTTTCAAGACGTGAAAAGTTTCAATCCCCGATCTGGTGGGGAGTTTCATAGAACGATGTTGGTAAGTTTGAATTCACCGTCTTTGATGGTGATGTTTCAATCCCCGATCTGGTGGGGAGTTTCATAGAACTGGTGATATATATGAATGTACTTGTGATAAAGCAGAATGTGTTTCAATCCCCGATCTGGTGGGGAGTTTCATAGAACATCGGGTTGCCAAGCGCAATCCGAGAGGAGGCAAGCAGCGTTTCAATCCCCGATCTGGTGGGGAGTTTCATAGAACAAGATACTCTCAGTACTCAAAAAATCTGGTCTGTATCAGTTTCAATCCCCGATCTGGTGGGGAGTTTCATAGAACCAAAGAAAAAGAAAACAAAGAAAAACAAAAAAGTACTTTTGTTTCAATCCCCGATCTGGTGGGGAGTTTCATAGAACCTGAAAAGTTCAGAGATGAAATTACAGGTCGCTGCTAAGTTTCAATCCCCGATCTGGTGGGGAGTTTCATAGAACGATGATAGACGCTCTTATGGCGGCACTGGCGAAATTAGGTTTCAATCCCCGATCTGGTGGGGAGTTTCATAGAACTTGTTTCGGCCTGTAAGGTGTACCGCAATGCTGAAGGCATGTTTCAATCCCCGATCTGGTGGGGAGTTTCATAGAACTTGCATAATGCCTTTAACAGTAGTGATGCTTTAAAAGCGTTTCAATCCCCGATCTGGTGGGGAGTTTCATAGAACGCCCTTTAAAATCAAAATAAAGAGGTATTTTAAAATGGCGTTTCAATCCCCGATCTGGTGGGGAGTTTCATAGAACACCTTCTAATGAAGCACTTATGGCTGAAATGGAAGCACTGTTTCAATCCCCGATCTGGTGGGGAGTTTCATAGAACAAAAAGCAGATATAAAAAAAGTATTATCTTTGCCAATTTCGTTTCAATCCCCGATCTGGTGGGGAGTTTCATAGAACTGATACTCCAGACAGACTTGTGGAAGTTTTGGAACGGTTTCAATCCCCGATCTGGTGGGGAGTTTCATAGAACGTGAAAACATCTACATTTACAACGATCTTTTGTAGTTTGGTTTCAATCCCCGATCTGGTGGGGAGTTTCATAGAACAAGAGTTTTGCGAGTAAAAAATTAAATGGAGGTAGAGAGTTTCAATCCCCGATCTGGTGGGGAGTTTCATAGAACACTATTTATTGCCAGTATTGCAATAGGGTTATTGCCCTGGTTTCAATCCCCGATCTGGTGGGGAGTTTCATAGAACATGCTGAGCGCGATATTGTCGTGACTGAAGCCGGGGATGGTTTCAATCCCCGATCTGGTGGGGAGTTTCATAGAACCAACTTCTCTTCGTCTCCTGATACTCGTATCAGATTGTTTCAATCCCCGATCTGGTGGGGAGTTTCATAGAACCACCACAACTTAAACAGCCTGGCTACATAACCAGAGCACGTTTCAATCCCCGATCTGGTGGGGAGTTTCATAGAACATTGAAACTGAAAGTCAGTTGATCGAGCAACACGAGTCAGTTTCAATCCCCGATCTGGTGGGGAGTTTCATAGAACCTATAATGGCTGTCTGGTTGATAGTCACCACGGTATCTAGTTTCAATCCCCGATCTGGTGGGGAGTTTCATAGAACTGGGGATATGCCAGCGGGCAACCCCGAAATTACGCGGAGTTTCAATCCCCGATCTGGTGGGGAGTTTCATAGAACAGGTAAAGAGACTCCGGCGAGCAATCGCCTTAAAAATAAGTTTCAATCCCCGATCTGGTGGGGAGTTTCATAGAACGATTAAATGTATCAAAAGGCAATATGTATGAATTTATAAGTTTCAATCCCCGATCTGGTGGGGAGTTTCATAGAACATATTGAAAATGCAAAAAAACAGGGGTGGGATGTTGTGATAGTTTCAATCCCCGATCTGGTGGGGAGTTTCATAGAACGCACTTAGAGAACAATTAGCAGATTTGTGCCATAAGCAGGTTTCAATCCCCGATCTGGTGGGGAGTTTCATAGAACGTGTAGTTGAATACGGCATCGGTGTAACTTCACAACCAGTTTCAATCCCCGATCTGGTGGGGAGTTTCATAGAACGTTAAAACTGCAAGCGGTATGATTGTTTCGAGGGGCTAGTTTCAATCCCCGATCTGGTGGGGAGTTTCATAGAACATGACTAATTTTGAAAAAGCAAAAGAATACGCAAAATCGTTTCAATCCCCGATCTGGTGGGGAGTTTCATAGAACTTGCCATCGAGGATTCAAAAGCGGGTAGGCGTTATGGGTTTCAATCCCCGATCTGGTGGGGAGTTTCATAGAACAGTTCCGATTTCGCTATTTGCCGGTTTTTACCCGGCAGGGTTTCAATCCCCGATCTGGTGGGGAGTTTCATAGAACATTGCTACGTTCCCAGTGCCGGACTTCCTCCGGTTCTGGGTTTCAATCCCCGATCTGGTGGGGAGTTTCATAGAACCGTAATCGACTTATACGTTAATAATCCCGATAAAGTTTCAATCCCCGATCTGGTGGGGAGTTTCATAGAACGGTCGAAAATGAGAACAACTAACAAAGAAATAACCAGCAAGTTTCAATCCCCGATCTGGTGGGGAGTTTCATAGAACACGGAGCGGTCGTAACTCGGTAGCATACCAACACAGCCTGTTTCAATCCCCGATCTGGTGGGGAGTTTCATAGAACGGCATAGGTTCGGTGAATTTGTAGCGCAACAGAAAGAAAGTTTCAATCCCCGATCTGGTGGGGAGTTTCATAGAACACTATAACACTTGCGGGTTTTTTGGGTTATGAAGCAAGGTTTCAATCCCCGATCTGGTGGGGAGTTTCATAGAACAAGATAAAGAAGTTGAAAAATTAGAAGGTGGCTGGTGGGTTTCAATCCCCGATCTGGTGGGGAGTTTCATAGAACGTTCCAAGTGCCGGACTTCCTCCGGTTTTGGGCAGAAAGAGTTTCAATCCCCGATCTGGTGGGGAGTTTCATAGAACGGCGAGTTTGCGGCCTTTCCGGCTGCAAACGTTACAGCAGTTTCAATCCCCGATCTGGTGGGGAGTTTCATAGAACGGGTTAATATGAGGAAATTCAGTAAAATAACGAGACAGTTTCAATCCCCGATCTGGTGGGGAGTTTCATAGAACGGGCAGAAAGAGACATTAGCCTTTACCCCGATAGTCGGGGTTTCAATCCCCGATCTGGTGGGGAGTTTCATAGAACAATAACCAACGCTATCGGGTTTGCCGGCTCAATGCTGGGCGTTTCAATCCCCGATCTGGTGGGGAGTTTCATAGAACCGGTACTGATGAGGTTCAGAGCGAAACCAAGAATCGTTGTTTCAATCCCCGATCTGGTGGGGAGTTTCATAGAACTCTTGATAATGAGCTTAATAAAGGCAATAAAGAGCAAGGGTTTCAATCCCCGATCTGGTGGGGAGTTTCATAGAACGAATTCAATACTTGATAATGCCGTAAAAGCTACAGCCAGTTTCAATCCCCGATCTGGTGGGGAGTTTCATAGAACAATGGAAAAAATGGAACGCATAGAGAAACTCGAAAGAGAAGTTTCAATCCCCGATCTGGTGGGGAGTTTCATAGAACAGAGCTTACAAAGCTAATTGGTAAAGCTTCAAAATAAAGTTTCAATCCCCGATCTGGTGGGGAGTTTCATAGAACAATGACACCTGAACAAGAGCTGAAGGCTCTTAAAGCTGCGTTTCAATCCCCGATCTGGTGGGGAGTTTCATAGAACCGAAACCTTACAGAGAAGTATACCTGTAAAAGTAGAAGTGTTTCAATCCCCGATCTGGTGGGGAGTTTCATAGAACAAAAAGGCTAAGTGAAAAATCAGGATTAAATAAAGATTTGTTTCAATCCCCGATCTGGTGGGGAGTTTCATAGAACAATTAGCAACGATTATCTTAAATACTTACTACCGGAAAGGTTTCAATCCCCGATCTGGTGGGGAGTTTCATAGAACGCTTTTCTTGAGGCCAGTACAATGGCACGGTACTTTCGGTTTCAATCCCCGATCTGGTGGGGAGTTTCATAGAACAGATTTAAAAGACTTTTCTACCCGTAAAGAGTTTCGAAAAGTTTCAATCCCCGATCTGGTGGGGAGTTTCATAGAACAATTAGAGAGTATGTAAAATCTTGCATACCGGAGGGGAGTTTCAATCCCCGATCTGGTGGGGAGTTTCATAGAACTGAAAAGAAAAACGATTATACAACATATGAACATGATAAAGTTTCAATCCCCGATCTGGTGGGGAGTTTCATAGAACAGCTAAAGAAAAAGATATTAAAGATATCATCATCTGTGGGTTTCAATCCCCGATCTGGTGGGGAGTTTCATAGAACGCCAAGGGGCTGTCAGGGTGGATTTTATCACCTGACAGCGTTTCAATCCCCGATCTGGTGGGGAGTTTCATAGAACCAGGTGCCCGAACAATTAACACTGAGGAGAAACGAAAATGGTTTCAATCCCCGATCTGGTGGGGAGTTTCATAGAACCTAACCGGCACGTTAACACACTTCACGGGTACCGTTTCGTTTCAATCCCCGATCTGGTGGGGAGTTTCATAGAACGAAGCTGAAGCGGTACAGGCTGAAGCTGAATGATAGG
>CAZQUE010000021.1:9137-58002 GCA_964596185.1 uncultured bacterium
GGTTTCAATCCCCGATCTGGTGGGGAGTTTCATAGAACAAAGCCCGCTGTACCAGCGTTAAAAGGGTATGTGAAGGCGTTTCAATCCCCGATCTGGTGGGGAGTTTCATAGAACGTATGTGAAGGCTCTGGAACCTGCACCACAAGCGGGTTCGTTTCAATCCCCGATCTGGTGGGGAGTTTCATAGAACGGGTTGCCAAGCGCAACCCTAGGGACGACAAGCCACCAACGTTTCAATCCCCGATCTGGTGGGGAGTTTCATAGAACTCGGCAAACATGGCTGATTCAATCCTGAAAAATGAAAAGTTTCAATCCCCGATCTGGTGGGGAGTTTCATAGAACCGAAAAAACCGGCGAATACTGCAAAGCAGGCAAGAAAGGTTTCAATCCCCGATCTGGTGGGGAGTTTCATAGAACTACATGGAAAGGTAAATCTATTAGGTTGTCTGGTAGTCGTTTCAATCCCCGATCTGGTGGGGAGTTTCATAGAACATATCAGGAGGTATTCAATAATGAATATCATCAACCTTAGTTTCAATCCCCGATCTGGTGGGGAGTTTCATAGAACTATCATGTTAGCATTCCAGAAGGTGAAAAACTGACATGTTTCAATCCCCGATCTGGTGGGGAGTTTCATAGAACGCAGTTACAGACTGTTCATACTGGCATACCTGCCGCGAGTTTCAATCCCCGATCTGGTGGGGAGTTTCATAGAACGAGGTTCACTGATGACACTTACTCTGGTTGACTACTTGTGTTTCAATCCCCGATCTGGTGGGGAGTTTCATAGAACATATATGCCAGCGTAAAATAACCGTAACTTATCGAACTATGTTTCAATCCCCGATCTGGTGGGGAGTTTCATAGAACCACTAGTAACTACGAGTACTGCTGCGACCGAACCGATGGGTTTCAATCCCCGATCTGGTGGGGAGTTTCATAGAACCCTATTCGTCTTTAATGTCTATGAATCCAATAACAGCGCGTTTCAATCCCCGATCTGGTGGGGAGTTTCATAGAACCAGCACCATAGCTGACTTCCGCATGGCTCACCAGGAGTGTTTCAATCCCCGATCTGGTGGGGAGTTTCATAGAACGTAATGATCGAAGGCAATAGAGTCACGGTCAGTAATCACAGTTTCAATCCCCGATCTGGTGGGGAGTTTCATAGAACGTAACCCCACTGGCAAGTATTTCCTTAAGGCCACAACCAGTTTCAATCCCCGATCTGGTGGGGAGTTTCATAGAACTTGCCTATGATTGTCTGAAGATAAAGTCCATGCTGCCCTGGTTTCAATCCCCGATCTGGTGGGGAGTTTCATAGAACGGCGGCCCCGTGGGAGCCTGATTTAATCTTACTATGCCGGGGCTTCATCGTCAACCTGTGCTGAATTTTCAGCAATCGCTGCGGCAAAATTACCTCGCAAATTCCAGAACCCGCGAATAATCAGCGAAAGCGCCATCGTCAACCTCGACGAAGAAATGCGGGTTTGCGAAGATCATTGAGGTTGACGATGAAATTGAGCAAAACCTTCCAATCTTTCCAGGCCAAACAAAAAACTGGTTCTATCAGCTACAGAGTGCAAAAGATAATCTCTAAGCAGCTCTTTACTGGTCGTTGCCAGATAACCAACTGCAATGGCCGAAAAAATCTCACGTTCAAAAACATCATGCCAGTTACCAGGCTCCAGTAAAGATTCGCCAAGGATGAAGCAGCGAAGATACTCAAAAACGAAGAACGGTCGATTTGGTGCATGAAAAATACCTTCAAGGCCCGCAAGCGAATCTTCACGCTGACCGGTCAAAAGATAAAAAAGCGGAACCATTACCTGTTCAGTCCGACGAACCTGCCAGGGAGAGATCCTGTATTCGAGCAAAGTCTTCTGCCAATCTTCGGCGGCCGAGGCAAAGGTTTGCAAACCGGTTTTTGCGGCCAGAACCGCAGCAACCGTCCGGCAAAAAACATAATCCTTTTTCCTGATTTCCCGATCACTCTTTTGCAAGAGCAAAAACCGGTCAGAAAAAGCTTTCAGCCAGCATTCCCGGCATGACTCAGGAAGCAGAAGCAACAAAAAAGCAAGCTGCCCGGTTAAAGCGAAATCGCCACGGAAAAAATTTCCAAGATCGCATTTTTGGCAATCAATAGTTGCACAACCAGAAACCACACCAATATGATAAGCCAGGGCAAATTTACCCCGCTTAAGGTCTGGAAGCTGACTTACCTCATTTATTTTCGCCCTCATATACCCGAACCAATGAGCCAGACACAGGTTCATCAATTCTCCGGCGGGTTCCTGATAGATGTGTCGAGAAAATGAATTTAAAACACCGATAAAATTCAAACTCTGAGAGCGGGCAAACAGGCTGCGAGCAAGAACCAGGCCTGGGTTCGGCAACCAGGGCCATTTTATTGCAGATTCGAGCAAAGGTGGTTTATCCTGCGCAACCGGTTTTAATTTTCCGGCAGCCAGTATCTCCTGCGCTAAGGGGCGCAAAATTGGGTCTGCAAGCATAACCTGAAGCTTCAATTCTTCCGGGCGCAAAACATCGGAAAAATCACCAATTTCAAGATTGTTTACCTGCAGGTAGTTATGCAGGTGCAACTCAAGCAAACCATTACACAAAGCGGCAATGGCTTGTTTAAGATTCAGAGACATGAAACAACGCTTATCTGCGACATTTTTTATGATTTTATAAAGCGTAACAAGCCTTTTGCGCACCACCAGAATCAGACTTTCAGCCCTTTTCTGATTGGGGAAAAGCAATCGCATAACTTTTTGAAAAATCATGTCTGAGCATTTGTTTGAACCAGCTATGCGGCAATACTTGTCTGCCTTGCGCTGCAACAGATCGATGGTAAATTTTATTGCCTCAATATCCACCGTATCGAAAGTCTGGCAAAAGGTATAGAAATGAAGAATCTCAAGAGGCTCTCGACAAAACAGCAGCATAATCAGCGGAAACCTGCGTCTTAGTTTACAAAAATCAGCAGTGCGCAAAAAATTTTCCGGCATTCGTCGCCTGATTATGCGCGAAGCCTGCAGCGAATCAAGAGAACTTTGAGATAATGCGTATTCAAGATAGATTTGCTCAGCGGCAAGCAAATCTACTTTCATCAATCTATGCAGGCGTTGCGGCAAAAAGGCAAAACGCAAAAATGCGGGAAAACGGGACAAATCTTCCGGCAGCTTTTTTGCCATTTCCGCCATTTTCTTCAAGCGCTCATCTGGTGAATCAACGCTACCCCGAACCCGGGCCAGGTGCGAAGAAAAGTGGGCTGCCACAAACCGACTTCTGCCGACAAATGAAAGCTTACTCAGATATTCACCATTCTCTGTGCAATTCAGCAACAGCCAGTGAAAAAAATCAGCAATGCTTTTTACCGTCACGAGATTGTCGGGTCTGCGAGGCAGGTCAGCCAGATTATCTGCAGGTATGACAATGTGCTTAAACCCTTTTCTTGATGCCGCAGCCACTTTTTTTGCAACCGCCGAAACCGCAATGACCATGCCGCTCTTTCGATCTATCGCACCAGTACAGCAAATTGACGGATGGTCAACTATCCGGTGATGGGTAAACCATAAATGCGCCAGCAAAGCCAGCTGACATGAGCTTCCGGCAGCTACTTCGCCGCTTCCATTAACCAACATTGCCAGAGAGACAGATGAATCTTCAGAAAACTTCGGATAGTATCGTAAAAACATTTCCGTAGCGGCCTGATGAGCTGGAAAAGAGACTGATGAAACCGGCAATATGGATTTTACACCAGGAATGAAGCTCCCAAAAACCAGATCAGGCAGATCCAATCGCGCTGCCCCATTCTGTGGGGTTGTTTCAACGAGTAAAGGAAAAGCCAAAAGGCCATTCTGGCTACATAAAGCCCCCGCAAAATCGCATTCTGGAATTTTTTCATCGGCACCTGCGGCCAATTGTCGCAAATGCTCAAGCTGCTGTGGTGAGTAATGGTTCCAACAAAGGGCAATGGGCAATCTAGCAAGTTCCTGGTCAAGAAAACGAAGAAAACTTTGAGAATCAGCTGAAGATTTCTTTTTCAGAAGCTCAAAAAGCCGGGTTGGCCGACGATGCCAGAATTCAGACAATAAACGGAAACCTTTATCTGGTCGCCGTCGCAGGGTTAGAACTTCGGTAATCTGCAATTCTTCGGCAACGGAACCGCCCTTAAGCCAGATTTGATAAATTCTTTTTGCGGTCGCCTTCATGATTTGAGCACTGTTAATATGATTTTTCGCAACAACATCGGATCATAATCAACAAGTTCTTCATTGCGTATTTCTAAAATTCCATTTGAACCGGTAAAACTTTTTTCTATACTATCGCCGAAAGTCAATGCAAGATTGATGGTTTGCGAAGGCATGCCGGCGATTTTCAAGCAATTTTTATGATCAAACCTTACCCTGAAATCGGGTGAATGTTTTTCAACGAAACGACACAGAGTCTCATAAAGCCCATGAATGCTATCTGCACATTCAGAGGCAGCTGCCATTCGGGTAACAAATTGTGGGTTCCAGAATTTATCACTCAGCACCTGGGAGTTCTGGGAGAAAAATTCCATTTTTACTACCATCGGATTATCTACCGGCTCACCGGGTGCGCTGTCAATTTCATGCCGCCGAAAAGCCGCGATGAAAGGTTCTTGAACAAGAATTTCGCAACTATGCCGGGAAATTTTGTTACACAGATTATCATCTATTTCAGTCAATTTCTCACCCAGGCTTGACCGGAGAATATGGCGACGATTCCAGACTTCAACCAGCAAAGGCATGCCGCCGAAAACCACACCGCCGTCAACAATCAAATCATCGTTGGAAGTTTGCTGTTGCAGCGGATCAGGGCGCAGAATTATGGCTTTTATCATATCATTTTCAAAATCATGATTTTCGTTCTCAAACAACAGCGCGAGCAAAAAATCTTCGTCACTGGTTAAAAGGCGCCATATCTGACCGTTTTCGCAGCCGCAATCGCAAATTGCAGCTTTTTCAGGCCATTTTTCCCGGGAAAAATCAAGAAATGCTTTTGCATGCCTTCGACTTGAAAAAATCAGGTTACAGGCCCGACAATCACGGCGGTGCTCGATCATTTGCGCAGGCATACTACCATTTTCAACAAAGTTTCGAACAATATCGAGCAAATCCTGTGAAGCAAAACTACAATTATTCATTATTTTCCCCGAATTCCCCATGATAGAGCTTTAGAAAGTTTTTGATCACGGCAGGCAGAAATTTCTGGGCAGCCAGTGCGGAACAGTCGCTGAGAACCGAGCGCAACATTCCCTTGAACCGGCTGAGGCGATTGTGAACCGTGGTTCTTTTCCACTTCAGAGGCAGTTTCTGTTCGCCGGAAAGTTGCTCAAGGAATGCATGAATCCGATCAATCTGGCCCCCTTTAGCCTGTAAAGCAATTAAATGGCGGGGAATAATGTCACCCGCCCTGAAATAATGCGGATAAAGGTTGTAAAAATAACCAATTCCGAGAAAGATCAATAAAAACCTCTCGCGCCTGTCGGCAAAAGCCTTTAATAATTCTGCAAAAGCCCTTTTGGCCGAAATGGCTTCTTCGAGGGCTGAAAAGCGCACAAACGCATCTGCTCCCGAACGGGTTTCCCCCGCTGTGAGCTGTCTTTGCAGCAAACAATCGGTTAAGTTGAAGAGAACCGATGAAATCAGTCTCTTTCTAAATTTAAACAAATCATGGGGCGAGGTCAGCAAAAGTCTTTTTAAGCTTGTCTTCAAACCCTTGTTTATAATCGACTTACCGGATTCAGACCAGAAACGTCGCAGCGGCAATTCGGAAAGTACCCGACGGTCTAGAAACCGTCTGGTAATTTCTGGAACTCCTTCCGGATTCTGCGCCGCAAAAAAATCAGGCCGGGCAAATCTCAGCTCCTGACTGTTTACCAGATGTTTCAAAGTCTTTTTTATCTGTCTGTCAAGCCTGAGATACTCATGGGACTTACTGTCGGCATGTTGTTTGAGAATCGTAAACAATCTTCGCACCGAGTAAAACTCGATAAATTCAAGTGATGGCCTTGATTTCAGCCTGATTTCCGCAAAAATCCTGGCACAGAAACGACTTTGAGAAGGCTTATCCGACAGCTCTTCGATAAAATCGAGAACGGTTTCACTGATCTGCTCTTCACTTACCACCGACCGCAGGTGCCATTTCGAAACCAGCAGCCGTACGGCTTTTGTAACTGAATTGTGAAGTCGCAGAAAATCGTCAGCCTGCCTGGACGGATGAGAGAAAAAAAGCACCAGCGATTCTGCCAGAAAAAACGATTTCTTTTTGCTTTCTTTGAGCATGAAGGACGGAAATATCTCACTCTATTTTTTTGTCATGGCAGTATTATAAGCAAAGGGCTGGGTAAAATCAATATTAACCACAGCCAGATTAATCAACGTGGAGACGCGATTAATCGCCAATATGGGAACACGACAAATCAATGTAGAGACGCGATAAATCGCGTCTGTACGGCGATTGCGGTTGATAAACCGTATGTTAAAAGGATTTTTCTGTGGCGAATTTCCGGTTTGCAAAATTTGGGGCATTCTGTGAAAATGGTGGTGGAATTTTTTAAATCTGAGAGAACGGTCTTGCGTTAGAAAGAATATTAGAAACGCAAAACCTGGAGGAGAACATGAAACACATCGTCGTTGTGGCAATCATTCTTTGTTTATTTGGAGGCCTGCGCATGGATGCAGCACAAATCGGTTTTGAAGAAACTTTCGCCCTGGCGGAAGATCGCGCCGAAGCTCTTAAAGAGCTGATTCCCGGCACTGAAGATTATTATTTTTATTCCTGTCTGTATTATGAACAAAAGGGGGATCTACAGAAGGTCGACGAGATTCTCAAACAATGGATCAAACGCTACAGCTATTCAGCCCGAGCCCAGGAAATTCAAAACCGGCTGATGCTGCTCAATTACCAGCGACACCCTGACAAAACCGTCGAACATATCCGGCAAAAACTCGGCCTGGCCTTCAATCATCAAAAGCGCCAGCAAAAACAGAAAACCAGCCTGCCCCACCAGCTGGCCCAGAATCTCATCAGTTTTGCCAATCTCTCCGAAATGGCTTTCAGAGACTATAAAGACCTTAGCGGCTTTGAATTGCGCGCGCTGCCCCTGCTGCTCGACGATAACATAAATGCCGACCGCCGACGCCACCTGCTGCAACAGTTGCAGCGACCAGAAGGCAAAAACCTCGTGCAGCTGATCATTGCCGACCTGCGACATGATTACAGCGGAGGCTTTGGCTCCATGCCGATTCACAGTCGCCTGACCCTGGCGCAGCTCGATGAATGCCTGAAACTTATGCCTGAATTGATCAACCAGACGAACTTCGTCATGGCTTACCTGAAAAAACTTCGTCCATCAGACGACGAAAACCTGATCAATGACCAGGAAGCAATGCGACGCTGCGTCCATGAAATGTGGCTGTTTGCCCGCAAGCTTGCACCGGCTTTCAACTCCCTCAAAGCACACCTGACCTACCATCTGCTCGATTTTGACCGCAAAGTCGGACGCTACAACCGCACCCTTTTCAACGAATATTTGAAATTGCCGCGACGCACGACTTACATGAACAGCAAATACTACAATGATCGCGACAACGCACGCTACCTCGCCGACCTGGGCGCAAATTTCCAGCCCCACACAATGATGCGTGCGATCAACAATGACGAAGAGCTGATCAGAGACTACTTCAGCCGCATATTCCAGGACGAGCAAAGCCCCGAAGAATATTACGAATACATTGATTCCAACTATCTCAACCGCCTTTTTGCCGAAACCAAAATTCTTTACGGCATCGGCGACATGGAAAAATGGTATTCGATGCTCGATCCACAATCTGTTAACCAGCTCAAAGAAAAAATCGAGCTCGAGTTTTTACCCGACTGCCATACCACTTTCAAGCCAGATGAAACCGTCGAAGTTAGCGCCAGAATCAAAGCAATCAAAAAGCTCATCGTAAAAGTCTACCAGATCAATACCATCAACTTCTACCGCGAAAACCTGAGTGAAATAAACACCGACATCGATCTCGACGGCCTGGTCGCCAATTATGAGCAGACCATCAATTACGATCACCCCGAACACCGCCGACATCACGAAAGATTCAGCTTCAAAGAACTTCCCGCAAGAGGCGTCTTCGTTATCGAGCTTATCGGCAGCGGCATCAGTAGCCGGGCTCTGGTTCGCAAAGGCGGGCTAAGCTACATGGCCAGAACGACCTCGGCCGGCCAGCTGCTGACGGTTTTCAACGAGTCAGCCCAACAGGTTAAAGACGCAAAAATCTGGATGGACGGCCGCGAATACGAGGCCGATAAAGATGGCTTTCTGCTCTTACCGTTCAGCACCAATCAGGGTTCCAAAACCATGATCATCAGACAGGGCGACTTCGCCGCGCTGCAAAAGTTCGATCACCAGGGCGAAAATTACCAACTGCATTGCGGCTTCTACGTCGACCGCGAAGCCCTCATCGAAGGGAAAAAGGCCAACGTAACCTTTCGTCCACAATTGCGCATCAACGATGTCGCAGCTGACATCGGCCTGCTCAAGGAAGCTACACTGGTCATCAGCACTACTGATGCTGAAAACGTTGCCGCAGTCAAAGAAGTCCCCGGAATCGAACTGTTCAACGATAAAGAATCTATTTTCGAATTCACTGTTCCAGAAAAGCTGGTCAACCTGACTTTCACCCTCAAAGGCAAAGTCGAGAACCTCAGCAACAACCGTAAAGACGAACTGAGCAGCAACCAGAGCTTCAACGTCAACGCCATTGCCGCCACCGAAAAAACTGAAGCGATCTTCACCCGCCTCGCCGGTGGCGTATACCAGGCAATGGTGCTTGGTCTCAGCGGCGAACCGGTCGCCGATAGACCGATCAGACTGGAAATAAAAAACAGATACTTCACCCGTTCGATCCATACCAGCCTGCAGACCGACAAAAATGGCCTGGTCGAACTGGGCGAACTCAAAGATATCGAATGGGTCAAGCTGGCCGCCAACGAATGTGCCGACACGATTCTGAGACCGGTTCAGCCGGCTTATAGCTGGACTGATCTGATCAACGCCAACGCCGGCGACAAAATTCAGATTCCCTACTTTGCCGACCAGGACAACAAAATCGACGATATCGCCTGCCTCTTTGAAATGCGCAACGGCAGCTATTATCGCGACCTGACTGAAAAAATGCGCCTGACACCCGGACTGATCGAAGTCGACAACCTGGAAGCCGGAGACTATGAAATCTTCGTAAAAGGGCCTCAGCAAGCCATCAGCCTGAAGATTACCAAAGGCAAAAAAATAGCCGGTTATGCCGTTTCAGAAAATCGAATTCTTGAAACAACCGGAGGGAAACCCCTGCAAATAACCGAAGCCGGCAGTATGGCCGACGGACGCATCAAAATCAAACTTGCCAATGTATCTAAATCAACGCGAGCCCAGGTAATCGCCACCAACTTCGTTCCGGATTTTTCCCTGTTCGCCGAACTGTGCGGCATGCAGAACAACGAAGGCGAAATGCTGCGGCTGCTTGCCCCCGAATCAAAATATCTTTCCGGGCGCAACATCGGCGACGAATACAAATACATTCTCGAACGAAAATATGCCAAAATCTTTGCCGGAAACATGCTCAAACGCCCCGGCCTGTTGCTAAACCCCTGGAGCTTGCGCAAAACCGATACCAGCAGCAAAGATGCGGCCGGCGGTGACGCGTGGAAGAAAAGCCGTGAGCGGGAGATTCCAGCACATCTGAAAAAGAAAGGTCGGCCCGGCAAAGCACAGGCTTTTGCCGGCAACAGCAGTTTCATCGATCTCGATTTCCTGCCGACGGGTTCGGTTCAGGCAACCAATCTCAGACCCGACAAAGATGGCTGCATCTATCTTGACCGCAAAGAATTCCACAATGCCCAGCACTTCCATATACTGGCCACTGACGATAATGACAGTGTTTATACCAGCTTTTCAATCGCCGCCGCCACCATAGAACCTGTCGATCTGGCAATGCGCCGCGGTCTCGACCCTGAAAAGAATTTCTCGGAACAGAAAAACATTTCGGTTGTGAACGATAAACAGAAATTCGGCATCGATGACATCACCACCGCCAAAATTGAGGTTTATGATTCGATCGCCACGGTCTACAGACTGTTCAGCGCCCTCAACCCAGATGCGAAACTGGCTGAGTTCAGCTTTATCACCGGCTGGAACAAGCTGGATGAAGCGAAAAAACTCGAGCTTTACAGCAAGTTTGCCTGCCATGAGCTGAGCTTTTTCATTTACAAGAAGGATCAGCCCTTCTTCGAGAAAGTAATCAAGCCATATCTGGTCAACAAGCACGACAAAACCTTCATGGATCACTGGCTGATCGATGAAAATCTCGCACAGTATCTCGAGCCCTGGGCCTACCACCGACTCAATATTGTCGAAAAGATTCTGCTCGCAAGCAAGATTGATAAAGAACAGGCCAGAACTCATCGCCACGTAGAAGACCTTTTCGATCTACTGCCGAAGGATATCGAACATTTCAATCATCTGTTCAAAACAGCGGTTAAGGGCAGCGCCCTTGAAACTGATGACCGTCTTGGCTTTGGTGCGGGTCTTGAAGAAGCAATGGCTGATCTTCCTGCTGAACCAATGCCGGCACCTCAGGCCATTGCCCGGGCAATCATGCCGTCAGTTTCAGCACCCAGGGCTCCCAGAGCCCGAAGCGCAAAAATGATGATGAAAGAAGAGTCTTTCGTAAATGAAGACCTGGTCATGGAAAGCGCAGACGAAGAATATGACGGCGCATCTCTCGAAATTGCCGCCGGCCGCCGCGACGAAGTCAGGCAGTTTTTCAGACAGCTTGACAAGACCGAAGAATGGGTCGAAAACAATTATTACAAGCTGCCGATCGAACAGCAGGTCGCCGGCCTGATAACTGTCAACGAATTCTGGAAGGATTATGCCGCCAAAGATGCCGGCAAACCATTCGTCTCGAAGAATCTGGCTCTGGCCTCGCGCAATTTCACAGAAATGATGCTTGCCCTGGCGGTATTAGACCTGCCATTCACTTCTGAAAAGCACGAAACCAGCTTCGATAAGGCAAAAATGTCACTTGCCGCAGCCAGCAATCTGGTGGTTTTCCATCGCGAGATCAAGCCGGTCAAAGAGATTGCCAAAACTCAGAGCATTCTCGTCGGCCAAAACTTCTTCGCCCATAACGATCGCTATTTTTACGAGAAAAACGAACGTTTCGACAAATTCGTCACCGAAGAATTCCTGACCCGCCGGGTTTATGGCTGCCAGATCGTCATGACCAACCCGACCTCTTCCCGCAAAAACGTCGATGTGCTGCTGCAGATACCAAATGGCGCACTTCCGGTGCTCAACGGCTTCTATACGCGCAGCCTGAACTTTCAGCTCGACCCTTTCACCACTAAAACCCATGAATACTACTTCTATTTCCCCGCCCCCGGCACCTTTGCCCACTACCCGGTTCATGTTTCTGAAGAGGAAACGATGATCGCTGCCGGCAAACCTTTCATTTTCAAGGTTGTCGATGAGCTGACCAGCTTCGACAAAACTTCCTGGCCTTATATTGCCGAATATGGCAGCGATGACGAAGTTCTCGACTATCTCGAACATAACAATATCGACCGCCTCGACCTGAGCCTGATGGCTTTCCGCCTCAAGAACCGCGACTTTTTCTCGGCCGCCTACGAGTTGCTGAAAAAACGCCGGGTTTATCATGACCTGACCTGGTCATACAGCCTTTATCATCAGCGGATCGAAGCTCTCAAGGAATACCTGGCCCACTCGGCACTGGCAAATCAGTGTGGCAGCACTTTTTCCAGCCAGATTCTCGAAGTCGAACCGGTTTCGCGCCACGCCTACCAGCATCGCGAATACTGGCCGCTTGTCAACGCCAGAGTTTATCCGCTCGGCAAAAAGCGTGAGATTCTCAATCAACAGTTCGCTGATCAATACAAAGCTCTGCTGAACGATCTGCGTTATCATGCCAAACTCGACGATCACGACCTGATGGCCCTGACCTATTATCTGCTTTTGCAGGATCGAATTGAAGAAGCTCTGCAGACCTTCGCCAAAGTTGATGCGAAGCGCCTGAGCTCGAAACTGCAATATGATTATATGCAGGCTTATCTTGCCTTCTATGAGGAAAAACCCGATCAGGCAACGGCGATTGCGCAAAGTTACAAAGAATACCCGGTTTTGCGCTGGCGCAATCTTTTCAATGATGTTATTGCCCAGGCGGCAGAAATCTCAGGAAAAGCTGCAACAGTAGTCGACAGCGAAGATCGCAACCAGAAAACGACGGTTCTGGCTGATACCCAGCCTGATTTCGACTTCTCGATCGAAAACCGTAAAATCAAACTCAACCATCGCAATCTCGATAAACTGGACATAAGCTATTACCAGATGGATATCGAACTGCTGTTCTCTAAAAAGCCCTTTGTTGGCGAAGTTTCCGGCCAGTTCTCGGTTATTCGCCCCAATGAGAAGCAGACTATCAGTCTTGCCGGGCAAAAAGCCGAAATGGAACTCGATCTGCCGGCAAAATTCTGCGACAGCAACATGATGGTGGAGATAACAGGTTCAGGCATTAGCCGCAGTCGCACCTACTTCCCCCACTCGCTTACGGTAAATCTGGCCGAGCAATATGGTCAGGTCCGCATAAGCAGTCAGAAGAACGGCAAACCGCTGGCCAAAGTATACATAAAGGTCTATTCGCGCATGAAGGATGGCAGCGTCATATTCTACAAAGACGGCTACACCGATCTGCGCGGTAAATTCGACTATGCGTCACTGAGCACTGACCAGCTCGACCAGGTTGAAAAATTTGCCATTCTGATCATGAGCGAAGATCAAGGCTCGCTGATTCGTGAGGCCGCACCGCCAACACGCTGACGTCGACAATGGTCTAAAAAACGATGGTAGCTGCCAACCCTGGCAGCTACCTTTTTTTATTGCCGATAAAAAATCAGATCTCAGTATTTCAGTTCGAGAATTTCAAGGCTGCCACTGGCGATTCTTGCCATGTAAACCCGACCATCGGAACCGATCCATTCGGGGCGGCATGGGTCATAGCCCGGGTCGACAAAAGTCGTTTTAACGGTTTTTTCCAGAGAATGCTTAGCATTAAAAAAACTGAAAAAACGAAAATCTTCAGTGTCGTGAATGACGCAAAGCTGTTTTCCCTGGTAAAAACCCAGAGCGGCCGCCCACATGACCGGCTTTTCCGATTTAATTGAGGCGACCTTCTCTACCGGGCTACCATGCACTGGCGAAACGACAATATGTCGGGAACTGGGGTTTTCTGTGTCCATTACCAGCATCGCAACCTGGCCATCCTGGTTGACCGCCAGACTCAGTTCGCCTTCAAGGGTCTGCATCGGCTCGCCATCAGCGCTCAGAACCAAAGTGCGCATCGAAGGAAGATCTTCAATGTAGATTTTACCGTTTTTGTCGGAATGAATGCGATTGATCTGCTGCCAATGCCCTTTTCCTTGTGAGGCAGAGCGGAAGCATCTTGGCGCGGCCTTGCCACGCACATCTATTTCAATCACCGCATTATTGGCTGCATCAGCGATCAGAATTCGGCCACGGCGGCCAGGAACCATATCGAGCAGAATCACATCGCTGGCCAGTCCCAGAGTTTTTCCGATTGCCAGCAAATCAATTTCTTTCTGGGGTTTGGCATCAGCTCCAACCCCAATAATTCTGGCATTGAGAGTGTCGCCGATCCAGAAATTACCGTTCTTGTCAGTCAAAAAAGCCATTGGCCCCTGAAACGAACCATCCGGCACACCGCCGGAAAGCGTGGCGTTCCACATCAATTGCCCTGCCTTATCGCCCAAAGTAAAAGAAACAACTGTCTGGAATTCACCATTTAGCGACTGTGCAAGCAATCCGACCGCACCAAGCATGAACGACAAAAGCAAAGCCATTCTTAAATATTTGTTTAACATTAAATTTCTCCCGTAAAATGATAAAAGCCCGAAGAGATGCTTCAACACCTCATCGGGCCTGGTGGCATTCAGAAAAAACTCAGGAAGATAGACGGTTCAAAGTCTGTTCCATGTTCTTGATACGATAAACTCCGGCCCATCGTGAACGATAGCGCGAGGGCAGCACTTCGATTCTGACGCCGGAATAGCCGACTTTTCCGGCAATGCGAGTCGATGACTGAACCCGGGTCGGCGTAGAATGAGCGATGATCGGCTGTCCTGAAGGAGTATAGCCCATGAACAGACCGACATGGCCAACACCGCTGCTGCCTGGATTCATGACGAAAACGTCACCGGGCTTGATCGAATCACGCGGATTAGGTGGCGGAAAAGATGAAGTAATCTTACTGGTATACTGTGATTTGTAGATTTGGCTTGAGGGATACCAGCTGTTCTTCGGAAAAACCGGCGGCACTCCCGACAATTCGGCCATTTTCTGAATAAACTGCCCAACAAAGCCTGAGCAGTCAGTTTTTTCGGCATAGCCGGAGGTTTTGGTATGACCGGCACCGAAGACATAAGCCTTGTTGGCCGAACAAAACTTTTCGACTACATCGAAAACAGATTTGAAACGTTTGCTGTCATAACCGTAGCGAGCCGGATCGAGAGAGCCTTCGGGCACATCACCGACGGGCGCATTGTTGTCGGCGTTATCGGGAAGGGCGGCGCGTTCACTGCCGACTTCGACATAGTGGCTATGAACATAGGCTATGCCGCCGTTGTATTTGATCTTATACCAGTCGCCTTCACGGCCGATAATTTTGATTTTGTCGCCGTCATAAAGCTTGCCGATAATAGTGCCCCAGGGACCGGTGCGCACATTCAGTCGAGTATTTACATTTACGAAACCGATCTGTTCAGTGGCTTCATCGTTGGCGGCAGGCTCGGCAGCAGCGTTAGCTGAACCGACTTCGCCGGCCGTCGGCTCGATATCGACGATACCGGGAATGCTAAGCTGCTCGACGGTGAACGGGTTGTCATTCCCCGAGGCAGATGCAGCAACCAGGATCAACACAAAAAAAACCGTAATCAGATTACGCATAAATTTCATATATGTACCTCATACTCGATTCTTGTTACCTATATATTCTACTGATTTTTAGCCAAAAAAGTTTATTTTTTTTGAAAAAAACTGCGCAAAATTATCAGGAATGCCACTTTTGCTCTTTAATTGCAATATTCCGGCGCGGTTAAGTCTAACAAGGCAAAAGTTTACATGACCCCAAAAAGGGTCTATTATCTTTAAGCATACAAAAAGAAAAGGAGTCGACACAAGGAATGGTTGTACACCACCTGATAAGAAAACAAACCTACTTCGATTCGGTTACTCTTATGCTGATCGGTTCGCAGATCAAGAAACTCGACGGCGTCGATAACGTTGTCGTAGGCATGGGGACCGATTACAACATCGACAGCCTCAAAAGACTCGAGATGTTTCTCGCCGACTTTGCAGATCTGACGCCAAATGATCTGGTCATCTGCATTCGCGCTGAAAACGACGAAGTTGCCGGCAAAGCGATCAAAGAGGTTGAAAAACAACTGTCGAACAAGAAGAAACCCGCCGGCCCCGGCACAGAGGAAGCGCCCGCGACTCAGGAAGATGCAGCAACCCGCCTGCCCGACACCAACGTCGCCCTGATTTCCGTGCCTGGGGAATACGCCGCCCGTGAAGCGGAAATAGCCCTCAATGCCGGTCGCCACGTCATGCTTTTCAGCGACAACGTCAGCATCGAGCAAGAGCTAAGGCTGAAAACTATTGGCGTCGAAAAAGAATTGCTGGTAATGGGCCCTGACTGTGGCACCGCCATTATCAACAATGTGCCCCTGGCCTTCGCCAATGCAGTACGTAAAGGCAACATCGGCCTTGTCGCAGCTTCAGGCACCGGCCTTCAGGAAGTGACCAGCACCATTCATCGTCTTGGCCAGGGTATTTCACAGGCTATCGGTGTCGGTGGCCGCGACCTTTCTGAAAAAATCGGCGGCAAAATGACGATCATGGCAACCAAGGCTCTGGCTGAAGATCCTGAAACAAAGGTGATTGTACTGATCTCTAAACCACCGGCAGACTCTGTTCTTGAAAAGGTTTTCGATGAGTTTAAACATATCGACAAAGCAGTTGTCGTTTATTTCATCGGCGCGGACCCGAAAATTATCGAAGCGCGAGGCTTCGTTGCTGCTACCAATCTTGAAGATGCCGCGGTTAAAGCTGTTGAGCTGGCCGGCGGTGAAAACCCAGAACCGGAATTTTCTGACAGCCTCATCAACAGTCTTGCTGCCGACTGCCGACTTTCTGCACCGAATCTGCGTGGCCTTTATTCCGGCGGCACTCTTTGCGACGAAGCACAGCGCTTGCTGCTGCCTCTTATTGGCGAAATGAGCTCAAACACCCCGGTAAAAGGCTGCAGCAAAATGACCGATCTTTATAAAAGCGCCGGCAACTGCATCATCGACCTGGGCGACGACGATTTTACCCGCGGCAAGGCTCACCCGATGATTGATCCCGGCTATCGCTGCGAACGCATGATCGAAGAGATCGCCGACGAAAAAGTCGGATTGATCATGTTCGACGTTGTGCTTGGCTATGGTTCACACCCCGACATGGCCAGCGAAATGATTGCCAGCATTAAAACCGGTTGCAGCAAATCCGGACGAAACCCGGTCTTTGCCGCCTGTATCTGCGGCACTCAACAGGATCCGCAGAATTATGACCGCCAGAAGGCAATTCTTGAAGAAGCCGGCGTATTCGTTTTCCCGACGAACGTGGCAATGGTTAAATTTGCCGCTGCCTGCCTGGAAAGGAAATAAGACATGAGCAAATTAAACAATCTTTTTAAACAAAACATAAGAGTTATCAATATCGGAATTCCCAGCTTTGCCCAGGATCTGACCCAGCAGGGCGTGGTTAACATTCATGTTGAATGGCGCCCACCAGCAGGCGGAAACCGCAAAATTCAAGCCCTGCTGGCCAAAGTCAGCAGCTGGCAGAAAAAAGTTCAGGCCGCCAAGGAGGGAAAATAATGCTAATCGATATCAATGAAGCCAACGCCCAAGCTATTGCCGCGATTCAGGCAGCCCAACCGGTAATCAAAGGTATCGGAACCTGCATTGAAGTGGTACCCGGCATGAAAAAGAATATGATTCTTCACGCCGGCCCACCGATAACCTGGGAAAAAATGTCCGGGCCACTGCGCGGCGCAGTCATCGGCGGCCTGATTTACGAAGGACTGGCCACTAACCAGGAAGAAGCTGAAAAACTTGCTTCGAGCGGTGAAATTGAATTTTCACCCTGGCATGAGCATGATGGCGTCGGCCCGATGGCGGGTGTAGCTACAGCTTCGATGCCGGTCTGGATCGTCGAGAACAAAACCAATGGCCGCACAACCTTCTGCACGCTAAACGAAGGTCTCGGCAAAGTGTTACGCTACGGCGCTTTTTCTGAAGAGGTAATCCTGCGCCTGAAATGGATCGAAAAAACTCTCGGCCCTGTTCTGAAGGAGGCTCTAACCCTGTGCGCCGAAATCAATCTAAAAAATATGATTGCCCAGGCACTGCAGATGGGTGACGAAGTCCACAATCGCAACAAAGCGGCAACTTCTCTGCTTATTCGCGAACTGGCGCCGGCAATCGTCAAAACGTCTTTTTCCCAGGAGGAAAAAGCAAAAACCCTCGAATTCATGCATTCAAACGATCATTTTTTCCTCAATCTCAGCATGCCAGCCTGCAAAGCCATGTTACAGGCTGCCGAATGGATAGACGGTTCTACGATCATCACCACGATGTGCCGCAACGGAACCGATTTTGGCATCCGAGTTTCAGGCTTGAAGGAACGCTGGTTTACCGGACCGGCCCAAATTGTCAAAGGGCTTCTTTTCCCGGGATTTAGCGAAGAAGACTGTAACCCGGATATCGGCGACAGTGCGATTACTGAAACCTGCGGTCTGGGAGGCTTTTCGATGGCCGCTGCTCCTGCGATCGTCAAGTTCGTCGGCGGAGCGGTTAACGATGCGATGAATTTCACCCGCAAAATGTATCAGATTACCGATGGCGAATCGGAAGCTTTCCAGATACCGAATCTTGAATTCAGAGGATCACCGATCGGCATAAATCTTCTCAAGGTCTGTGAAAAAGACATTTTGCCACAGATCAACACAGGCATTGCCCATAAGCTTCCCGGAGTAGGACAGGTTGGCGCAGGGTTGGTCAATCCCCCGAAAAAGTGCTTTGAAGACGCCCTCGAAGCTTATGTTGAAACCTGGTGCAAAGACGAGTAATATATTAGGAATTAGAAATAAGGAAAAGGAGACATTAAATGACAAAAGTAAAAATGTATGACCTTACACAGCGACTCAGCATCCATACTCCGCCATGGCCGAGCTATATGCCGCTGCAGGTACAATATTTCAAACGCATCGCCGGGGCTCACATGGGTCAGGGCGCTAACGGTCAGATAATCAAGACCTCAAACCACGTCGGCACCCATATTGACGGCGAAATCCATTTCGTCGCCAACGGACGAACTATCGGTGATGTTCCTCTCGATGAATGGTGCGGTGAAGGCGTAGTCGTCGATATTTCCGATGAAGTCAGTGACTTTTCACTCTATTCACCGGAAATGCTCATGAAAAAGGCCGATATCCGCAAAGGTGACATTCTCATCATCAACACCGGCTATCACCGCTACAGCTGGGATCAGCCTCAGGCAGATGAAGTGCGCTACATGGTCAAGCATCCCGGCCCAAATCCTGATTTCCATAAATGGGCCCAGGAAATGCAGTTTAAATGGATTGGCGTCGACTGCGGTTCAGCCGACCATCCAATGAATACCATTCTGCGCGACTGGCATCCGAAACTTTTCGCCAAAGCCGAAGAAAAACTCAAAGCCGACTATGGTAAATCATGGGATGAAATGTTCCCACTTGATGAATACTACCAGGTCATGCATCTCAAGATGTTCCCGGCCGGCATAGTCCATGCTGAAAACCTTGGCGGCGAAATCAACAAACTGAACAACAAACGCACCTGGATTGGCTTGTTCCCATGGCGCGCAATTGAGCTTGAATCATGCATCTGCCGCATCGTCGGCTTCGAATTCGAATAAGATTCTCGCCTTAACAAGAAAAATGGCCGCCCCACCGGGGCGGCTTTTTTTGGTTCAGCCGATTAATGAAAAGAAACAAATGTTTGAATTATCGCTTTCTGTCAGGCAGCTGAGCTTTCACTAACGCCTCTTCAATCTGCTCGAGACGAAAAGGCTTGCGTATAATCGCCGAAATAGCCAGATTCTGCAATTCGCCCGGCATTTCATGGGTGCCGGTACAGATGATTACCGGAATCTCCGGATTGAGCCAGCGTAGATCCTGTAGTAACTCCTGCCCTGATTTGCCGGGCATGGCCAGGTCGAGAATCACCAGATCGAGATTGTGGTTTAACTGTTTGAACATTTTCAGTCCTGAATCACCATCGGCGGCCTGATATGTTGCGAATCCCAGTGATTCGAGCTGGGCACAGAGAATTTCGGCGACGGTCTCGTCGTCATCTACCACGAGAACAGTGCCGGCAGGAGCCTTAACCGTTGCCTCACGAGCAGCTTCATCATTATGATTCGCCCTCTTGACAACGAATGGCAGCATAAGAATGAATTCTGAGCCTTTATCAGGTTCGCTTTTTACAAGAATAGCACCATGATGGCGGCGCACAATGCCAAGAACCGTTGAAAGCCCCAGACCGCGCCTGCCGAATTTGGTCGTATAAAATGGCTCAAATACAGAATCAAACCTCTCAGGCGCGATTCCACAACCATTATCTGAAACCTTAATTTCCAGATATTCACCAGCAGCCATCGGCGGGCCAAAATAACCCGGCTCGGTTCCCATATATCCTACCTGGCCGGCCGCGATCGCCAGCTGAAATCTTCCGTTTTCGCTAACCGAATCGGCGGCATTGCACACGAGATTATCGATGGCCACTTTGATTTGCCCGGCGTCAAAACTTGTTTCAGGCAATCCTTCATCGAGCAGACAGGTAAAAAAACCTTTCTTATTTACCTTCTCTGAAAGTTCAGGAATCATTTCCCGGGCCACCTGCGTCAGGTCAGCGCATTGAAAGTGAGCCGGCAAACGACCGGTGGTCGAAATCAACTGCTGAATGAACTCGCCGCCTTTTCGAGAAGCTTCAAGAATTTTGCGGACTTTCTCACGGGCAGGCGAAGAGGGCGAAAGGTCACGCAGAATCAAGTCGGAATAGCCCATGATTCCGGTCAGGATATTGTTGAAATCGTTGGCCAGTCCGTTAACTATGTTGGAAAAATTATCTAGTAGTTTGAGCTGGTTCAGTTGATGATCATAGCGTTTGCGCGCCATTTCAAGCTCGCGGCGCGTAGAAATATCACGAACGGTTACCAGGTAAAGCTTTTCGGCATCAATGACAACCGGCATGACCGTAACTTCAGCCGGAAAAAGGGTGCCGTCCTTTTTTTTGCCGGTAGAAACCACATGCAGGGTTTTACCATCAGCTTCATTGCGCTCTAGCTCCTCGGCGATCGCTTTCAATGCACCCGCCGAAGACCCGGCAACCAGGTCCCGGGCACTGATGCCGAGCATTTCTTCCCTTGTATAACCATAGCTGGTCAAAGCAGCTGAATTGCAGTCCAAAACTATTCCATCGAGGGTTTCAAGAAATATTGCATCTGAAGATGCATCAAACAGCGACCAATAGCGCTTCTGAGACTCACTAAGGCGGCGGTCGGCCTGGCTCAGGCCAGAAAGGTCGGTGATGATGCCAAGGTATGCCTTTTTCCCCTGGTACTCAAGACTATTGATCGAAACGATACAGGTGATGACTGCGCCTTCCTTGCTGATCAGATCGAGCTTTTTCTGAATGCCGCAACGGTCGTTTTCTTTCATTCTGACTCGAAGCTCGTCTTTCATGTTACGCGCCGCTTCAGAACTGAAAATTCTGCCCAGAATGGAACTGTCCTGCGTCAGTTCTTCGGGGGTGTAGCCAAAAATATCTACAATTCGCGAGCTGACAAAAGCAACTTTTCGATCGATCTCAAGCAAGATAACCCCTGGGCAATTCTCTGCCAGCAAACGAAACAGCTCTTCTGACGAAGCAAAGGCATCATTTATCATGTATATCCCCCAACCCGTTTTTTTCTCTCTACACTAATCATACTGTTTTTTAGTTTTTTCGGTAATCTATTGACAAAATGCCGTATCGGGTGCAAAGCTGAACAAAGATACAGCAAAATTTGCAGCAGTCTGAACCTGGTTCAGATTTAATCCCTGAGAGGAGGTACCACATGGCAATTGATCTTGAAAAACTTCTCAGGCCTGTGGATCACCCGGTTCCCCCCTTTCCACCAAAATTCGTAACTTTGGCCAATGGCGAAGAAATGGTCATTCGCCAGATCGACCGCGAAGACATTCCCGCCCTACTGCCGCACGTTGCGCCACTGATGCAGGTGGAAAGAGATTATTACGACATAGTTTCAGCCCGGCTTTATGCTGAGCTGCTCGGTTTTTACCGCCACCGGGTTCAGGATGAATACGTTCTCGTCGCCCAGATCGACGGCCACCTGGCCGCAATAGTCAACGGCCGCCTCCTAAACCCTGACGTCGGCGTCTCTTATCACACGCTTGCACTGCGTCGCGGCCTACGCATCGGCGCCCACGCCTTTGCCGCCAAAATGGAATATCACATCGATATCATGAAGCAGAAAGAAGTATTGATCGTTGCCGAGTCCCCGATTGGCTTCAGACGCTGGATGATCGAATATCAGCTGGAAAAACGCTTCAACGTTGCCCACGAGCTCGGCGGTGTGCCTTCATACGCGCTGACCAAAAAGCTCTTCGATCGGGCCCGTGAAAGCCTGGTCGTCGGTCGCCGCCCGGTTCCTGAAAAATTATTGGAAAAGGCATGCCAGGAAATTCTGCCGCCGACCGAGCCGCCCAAGCCCCCTTTTGATGTGCTGGCCGCCACCCGGGCCATGTATGACTCGACCGGAACAGCTCTGCGGGCATCACGCCAGAAGCTGGAAGGAGGGATGAGCAAATGAGAGAAGTATATGTAATCGGTCTTGGCATTACTAAATTTTCCCGCCTCGAATACCCTTTGATTGAAATTGCCGCTTATCCTTCGATAATGGCCATGAAAGACTGCGGCCTCAATTCTGTTGACCACGTCTATGTCGCCAATATGGGCGGCAGCCGCATCAGCCACCAGACAGCCCTGGGCAGTGCGCTCGTCGACCACCTCAGCCTTTATCCTGCCGGCGCCGAAACCATTGAAAATGGCCCGGCATCAGGAGCATCGGCGATCAAGCAGGGTTACATGGCTGTAGCCAGCGGAGTTCACGATGTAGTCATGGTTACAGGCGTTGAACGTATGCGCGAAACCAACAACCTCGAAGCTACCGACTTCGTCGCTTCACTCGCCCACCCTCTTGCCGAGCAGATCTATGGCGTCACTTTGCCCTCACTTGCCGGGATGTTTACCCGCCTGTGCATGAATAAATACGGAGTTGCCGAAAAGCATCTGGCGATGGTTGCAATCAAAAACCACGCCAATGCCATGCATAACCCCAATGCGCATCTGCACATGCCCATTACCATGGAGGGCATTCTCACCGGCCCGGAAGCCTCAACCAACAACCCCTACGTTGCCGATCCATTGCGTTTCTTCGACATGTGCCCGGTTTCTGACGGCGGTGTCTGCCTTATTCTCGCCAGCAAAGATGTTGCGAAAAAGGTCAAGCGCCCAATGGTCAGATTAGCCGGTGTTGGTCAGGCAACCGATACCCACTGCGTCCATGAACGTGAAAACCCGACCGATCTGCTCGCAGTTAGAGGGGCTGCCGAAAAATGCTTCAAAATGGCTGGATTCAAGCCCAAAGACGTCGACGTTGCCGAATTACACGATGCATTCTCGATTCTTGAAATCGTCGAAAGTGAAGAAGTCGGCTTTTTCAAGAAAGGTGAAGGACACATCGCCCTTGAAAAAGGCTATACTGCGTTGAATGGCAAGCTGCCCATCAATCCTTCAGGTGGACTGAAAGCCAAGGGTCACCCAGTCGGCGCTACCGGAGTCGGTCAGGCGCACGAAATCGTGACTCAGCTGCGCGGTGAAGCCGGAGCTCGGCAGGTAAAGAATGCAAAGATCGGCTTCAGCTGTAACTTCGGCGGCTTCGGCAACAATGTCGTCGCCCTGGCTTTCCAGAAGGAGAAATAGCATGAAAATAAGCATACTTGGCTATAAATGCACAAAATGCGGCACGATTCATTATCCCAACCGGGCAATCTGCCGAAAATGCCGCAATGAGCAGTTCACCGTCGAACCTCTACCGGAAAAAGGCAAACTGCTGACCTTTACCCATCTCTATAATCCTTCGGGGGATTTCGATGTCGCGATTCTCGATCTCGGCATTGTCGAACTTGCCAACGGCGTGCGCATTACCGGCCAGATGAAAATTGATCAGCCGAAAATAGGCATGAAGGTTGTCGGCAAAATTGAAACAGTACGTCAATCAGGCTATAAATCTTACAAAGGCATGGTCTTTTACAAAGCCTGATCAGCCTGGCAGATTAGCAGAAACAGGGGCTGCCAGCCGGCTGCCCCTGTTTTCAGATTCTTTCACAATAAAGAGTTGGCAGAGTTGCACAATTGTGGCTCGCTGATTCGAGAAAGGAACCAGATGTCTTACATAGATTGGACAGATGATTTCAGTGTGAAGGTTGAAAAAATCGATCTTCAGCATAAAAACCTGGTTGCGATAATCAACGAATTGCATGAAAACATGACTGTTCATAAAGAGCAAAGCGTTCAATTAGAGATAGTACAAAAAATGATTGCTTACACCGATTATCATTTTAAAACTGAAGAACAGTTAATGCAGGAAACTGATTTTCCAGGCTCTGCTAACCATAAGGTTGAACACGAAAAGTTCGTCAAAAAGGCCCTGGAAATAAAGGAAAGACTCGATAAAAAAGGCCTCGTTCTAAGCATCGAAATATTGAGTTATTTAAAACAATGGCTTAAGCACCATATCCTGAATACCGACAAAAAATATTCCGATCATTTCAACGCCCACGGCATCAAATAGTTTTTATAGCCAGGCTGCCACGGGATTGATTCATAACAAAAAAACAGTCTTATCAACTTTCTAACTGCGATAAGACTGTTTTTTTGTTTCTGAAAACTCAGGTTGAAATGACTCTTGAGCTATTTGGGGTGGCCGCTAAGTCCGCTTCCAGTTGAAACAGTGCCGGTCTGGCCGCCAGTATTTGTGGTTCCATTCGTTGTTCCAGTTGAATTTCCTGTTGTAGCGGTTGAAGAAGAATTGCCGCCGTTGTTGCCGGGGATCACGGCCACGGCATAAAGACCATCGTCAACCTTATCAATTGTGTACGCCATTCCAGTAACGGGCATTAACAGAATAATAAAAAGAATAAAAGCTTTTTTCATTTTTCATCCTCCGAATCAATCATGTGGTTTGACAAATTATACGGATAAAAATGAAAAACGTAACCAGGTAATAATTTTTTTCAAAAAAATAAAAATTAAAGCTTTATTGACGCTTGTGGCTTCGATCATTATGATTATTGGTACAATCTCGAAATTACACCCTTGGGGGGAGCTATGAATAGAGTTAACAGTCTGAAGTTTGGTCTGTTGATCTTGTGTTTGCTGTTCACGGCGCAAGTAGCCCAGGCCGGAGTTCTGGCCGACATCAAACTATGGTTCAACGAAAAAGCGAACATTGTCCAGCATTCTCGGGCAATCAGCAGCGAAGTAAAAACTTTGTACCGCGAACGCAAATCGATTCAGAATTTCGCCGAAGGCGCGAACTCTCTGGTTAATGCTTACAAAGCTATTTCCAACAAAAGGGCAAAAGCAAGCTTCCCTCAACTACTGGAAATTGCCCGGGCAATTACCAATGTCGTCAAGGGATACCAGAATCTCGCCCCAAAAGCTGAGGCCATGTATAAAAGAGCCCAGCCAAGCATGAAGTATTTCTCCGAACTGGCTGACAGCACAACAACCATTCAGACTGCCAAAAATCGCATTAAAGTTAAAGGCTTTTCAGATGGCCGTCTCAACAGTCTGGCCGGTGCCAACGGCTGGGGCAGAGTTTTTTCAACAATCAAAGAAAATCCCTTGAATATCTTCAAATGGGGACGACTGAAAGACGAATATCAGATGGGTAAAATCGAAGCCCAGTATCCGTTAAAATGTGCCCAGATAGCCTTTGAAGCCACGGCTTATTACGCTGCTGCCAAGCAGTCAGTAAATGAACTTCTCGGCATCAAGAGTGAAATAGACGGCATTCTCGGTGGCAATCTCGAAGCCATTCTCAATATTGGCGGCACGGTAAATAAAATCAACAGCATCGGCGGTTCAGTCGAAGCTCTCGGTGACCTCGCCGAAAAGGGTGCTGCCACCATGGGCAAACGTTTTGACGAGCTTCTCGATGTCCAGGAAGAATATGTCGCTGCTTTGCGCCGCTACAACGACAAATACAATGAGCGCAACCAGTCGGCCAACACCGGCAGCTACACTGCCTCTTCGCCACAATCCTCACAAACCACCAGCGTGGTTAACTCTGGCAATTCTTCAGGCGCCAACGTTAACTTGCAAAAAGCTATGCAGATTTATCAACAGGCTTACGAAACCTACATTCGCGTGTCGCAGAGCGGACAAGCCAGCCAGGCAGAATTGAACCGGGCTATCGCCAATCTCCAGCAGGCGAAAAAACAGGTTGAACAAGCAAAAGCCCAGGCCAGATAATTTCAAAAACTTTTTTAACTATCACAGCGAACTTCAAATGCCCCGGCAATGCCGGGGCATTACCTTTTAGGCCGGTTAGACGACACATATTTTATTGTGCGCTTTAACTTGAATAAGATTGCCGTCTGATTTAGAATTATGCCATGGGAGAAAAACTGGGGATATTGCCGTCGAAAAATAAAATGCCCGGACTGGGCTTTTTTAGAAACCTTTTTTTCTTCTCTTTCCTGGTAATTTTACCTCTTTGCACCCTCTATTTCGCTTTTGCAATTGTACAGAGCAATCTTGAAGAGCAGCAACAAATAGAAGCTCTTGATGAAATGGCTGAAATTACTGCGCATATGCAGCGTCTGGCCGATCCGCAAAGCTTTTTTCAGGAAAGACTGCATCGTCTGTCGGAATCTTTCCGTTGGGTTTTTGACCCGAACGAAATCACTGCGCCGGCCTATGAAGACGCCACCGAAATTTTCCTTTTTGACGAGAAGGGCAAAAGGATTTCCTGGCAGCATGGCGAGCGCGGAAAAATCAGAATTTCTGAAGATTATCTCAAACTTTTAATCAGGGCCGAAACAGAACCTGGCCGACTGCTCGGACGGCGTGAGCAGGCAATTGCCGCATCCTTTTCCGGCAATGCAGCAACAATTTACAGTCTCGGCAAAGCCCCCGGCACGCTGGTTAATTTTCAAGGCCTGGGCCTTCGCAAATTTGGAGCCTGGTTCAAGCCCAGGCTTTCGGGCAGAGGCGAAGGACACCTTCTCGCCTTCATCAATCCTGACAAAGTCAGCAATTTTCATCTTGCTGAACGAGCTATTCGCAAAATACAGCGCCTGGCCGGAAAGCCATTCAGGTTTGCCTGGATAGATCTCGACAATTCTAACCTCAACAGCTGCACCGGCGGTGTAAAACTCAAGGAAGAAGGGCGCAGGCTGCTCAGCCTGACCGGACTGAAATCTGGTTTCAAGCATGAAGAAATGCTTTTCTCGGTCAGCGACACTCCCGAAGGCATTCGCCTGATCTGCTTTCGCAATCTGCCCAAGCCTCCGGAAGTTCTCGATCAATACTGCAACTTGCTCTACACGATCATTCCGGTTCTGATTCTGTTTTTTATCTGGAAAACCGTTTTTCAGATTCGCCTTGACCTTTCAGTTCGCCTGCAGTTTTCGCTGATCTTCGGCTATACCGCACTTACCGGCATAGTCATACTTCTAGCGGGGATTTCAGCTTTTCAGAGTGAAAAACAAGCTTCGCTGATTGCCGAACAAAAACACCAGGCAATTCGCATTCTTGAAAAAATAGACCGAAATTTTACCGCATCCTACGGTGATTTGATGCGGCAATATCGCCACTTCAACCGCCTTCTCAACGAACCCGGAGCCAAACCGAAAGAAATTCTTGCGCCGCTGCAAAAAGCCCAACAGGAAGACAGCATTGCTTTTGCCAGCTATGTTAACCAGCACGGTGAGTTTCTTTTTCGCGCCCCGGAGTTTCTTGAAGAAGGCAACACTACCGTTCTCGAAGTCAAATACGCCAACCTCATCAACAGCGTGTCTTCACAGATAATCAAGACCTTCAATTCAAGCCGGCAAAAGGGCAATCTGCCCGGCAGCGATGTTATCGGCGTTGCCGCGATATCGAGTCGGCCGGTTCAGGGATTGCTTCACAACCGCTCGACCTTGCAAAACATTGTCTTTGACGGTGATGAAACCATCACCTTCATGGATCTGACCATCAAGGCGTCAGACACGGTCGACGGCTGCCTGTTCATCGTTCACGAGCCCAAAAAACTGCAACTAAAATATCTAAGTTCTTCTGGCAAAACAATTGCAGATTCAACCGGCTTTCAACTCGTGGCTTTTCCCAAAAAGTCTGCCGAAAAAAGCAGCTATTTTCCACGTTATTCACTGACCAATGAGCTACCGCTCTGGAAGCTCCAGGATCTGGTCAACCAAACCCAGGTTTCAAGCTTCAAAACAGGCAAGATAGATGATCGCGAAGTTCTGGTCGCGGCGACTCCCGGCCATAACCTGCGCAATTTCAATCTCTTTTTGATTATGCCGATGAACAGCATCCAGAAAGATGCACGCCAGCTGACCAGGATTTTTCTCGGGGCAACGATTCTTGCTATCGTTTTCATAGCGTTTCTCAGCGGCATGCTGATCAAGTCATTGATCATGCCCATTTCCCGCCTTGCAGCAAGCGCATCGGCCTTGAACAGCAAGGCCCCGACAATTCCGGAAAATGCACTCGAAAATGAAAGTAATGAGCTTGACAGCATCGCCACCGGCCTGACCGACCTGATCATCAAAGTGCGTGAATTCAACGACGGTCATAGCATAAAACGACATCTTTTACCCCCGGCAGCACTCGAACAGGATCAAATTATATGTGACGGATTTCAGCTCTCAATGAGCAATTCTGAGCGAGAAATTTACCATTTCGCGCAAATTGCCGAAAACCTGACTTTGATTTTTCTTATGCGCACCGACCTTGATGGAATCGATGGTTCAATCAATCTGTCCATGGCAAGAATGGCCGTGCGGCTAATTTCTGAAGAACTCAACGTTCACTCACCCTACCGCATTCTTAAAGATCTTGAAGAATATTTCCGCATCAATCTGCGCCGCAAGCTTGGTGGCGATTTCTTTCTCGGCCTGTTCAACCACGAGGAAGGCAAAATATTCTGGTCAGGCTGCGGTCAAATCGCTGCCTATCTGGTCGCCAAAGGACAGATTACCAGACTGGAATTGCCTCAAACTCAGCTTGGAAGTACGATTTTTCATAACTTTACCTCTCAGGAAAATGATTTTGGCGAAGGCATGCTTGCCTTTGTCGTTTCTCCAACACTGGCACAAGCTTGCAGCGAAAAGCTCACCAAACTGTTACCCAGCCTCAACAATCTTGACCATGGCGATATTACCGGCTTAAAACAGAAGCTGCAGAAGGAAGCGGAAATCAGCTGTGCCGGCAAGGCTATCGATTCTGCCAGTCTGCTGCTGGCCCTGGGCCGAAAATTGCAAAGCAAGGACAAACCGGATGATTCAGCAAAACAATAAATCAACTGCAAATTCCGGCTTCAGCAACCGCCTGGCCAGGTGGCTTGCGATTGTGGCGCTGGTCTGGGGAGTCCCAACGATCATTTTCTGGACCGGACTGCTGATGTACCAAAACGACTGGATCGACCAGCAATCCCAGCAGATTTTCAACGAACTTGACTACCAACTCGACAATTACATTTACGGCAGTTCTCCGGTGCCATTTTTTCAACCCGGCTTCAACAAGCTATTTGCACAACTCAAGGGTTTGCCGGCCAACCCGGAAATTCTTGGCAAAATTATCAATGAATACAAGTCAACCTGGCCGCCGGGCCTGATGGAAATCTATCTCTTCGACGGGGAAAGCAACATTTTTCCAACCGATGGCGCTCGCCCCGAACATGAACTGTTTTTCAAACTGGTCAATGCCGAGCTTGAAAAAAACAATGCGATCAGTCCGGCGCAAATTGCCTCTGTCGGCCAGTTTCTCCCATCACCAGACCTCTGCCTGACCAACACCCGTGAACAACGCGGCAAGATTGTCGAACTGGGTAATCCAGACCGCTATTCTTACTGTTTTTTCGACCGCGACAAATCATTCAGCCGCAACCTCGTTGCCGGGATCCTGATTTTCATTCATCGAAAACATATTTCGACCTCTGAGATTCTTGAAAAAACCATTTCGATGCAGCAGCGACAAAACTACGGCTATGTCAACGCCGACGGAGATTCGCGCCTGCCAACGACATTAAACATTGCTCCCGGAGAGCTTCTCGACTATTTTCAGCAGTATCCGGTAAATTCATTTACCTTGAACGATCATTTGATTCATCTCAAGCGACTTGATGAATACGTTCTTCTCGTTGGCGCAATGCCCAAACCAGGGAACGCCTGGCTAATCCTTTTCAGCCTGGCGATTCTTTTTGTCATTGCCAGCTTCTACTTTTTCAAAACCAGCTACCATGTGGTTGTCCGCCAGATTAGATTCCAGTATAACATTCGCCGCCGCCTCACCGGCCTGTTCGCCCTGTGTTATGCCCTGCCTCTGGTTGCCGCAATGTTTTTAACCATTCAGTATATGCTTGAATTCAAACATTCGCTTGAAGCAGAAATTCGTCACCAGAGCTATCGACGTCTGGCTGAAATTGATTCCGGTTTCAACCGCTTTATCACTGCCAAACTGGTCGAGTTACGCAATCTCAGTGCCGAAATGCAAAAGTCGGTAGGCAAGCCGGAACAACTCAAGCAGAAATTGCTGGATTATTATCAAAACTTTGATGCCGACAGCGTCCACATCATTGCATCCAACAGTAACATGCTCTATACATCCAATCTTCTAACCGCAGAAATTAGAAGGCATTATCTCAAGCCCCGCAAAGAAAAACAGCGCATTCTTGAAAGCTGGAAAGCCAGACACGCACAAATAAGCGATCTGCACATGCAAATGCTCTTCAGCGAACCCGAACCCGACGGAAAGGCACCTATTCCCAAAAACTCCGCCGAGCACGGAGCGTTTGAAAAACTGTTCCGAAGTACAGCATTGTCGGCGATGGAATTTTACAACAAAACCCGTGGGATCAATGTCATAATCCCACGCACCGGCTCCAATCTCGTCATCGACACGATCATCGAATCGAACACCCAGTCTTTGTTTCAGTCTGCACGCACCAATATTTCAAGATTCACCAATATTCAAGGCATGGAAGAAATCTTTCTGGCATACCTCGACGTTTTGCACGGCCCGGAAAAAGAAGCCTGGTATGCTTTTGCCCTGCTAATCGATCTGGTAAACTATGAACGTCAGTATTTTGAAAAACTTTACACCGACCTCAAATCCCGCTCGGAAATCATGGAACGGGTTTTTCCTGAAGAAGATGTCAGAGCCGTTTCCAGCCATCAGTTCGCTGCGAACTTCCCTTCAGCTTTTGAGTTTAATAATTTTGAACCGATAATCAAACGCAGCAGCACCGACTTCAAAACCTTCACCCAACAGGTAAAAATAGAAGGCAAAGAAAGTCTGGTCAGCGTTCTAAAAGCTTCATACCTCAAGCATTATCTGCTGATAAAGATTCAGCCGATGTCGATGATCGATGAAATATACAATCAGCGCCTTTATCAGATTTTCATCTTTTTCGCGGTGGTAATAATTATCGGCGTGGTTCTGGCAAAATTGCTTTCAAGACTTTTTGTTACCCCCATCAGTGACATTATGAACGGGGTAAAAGCCCTGGCTGAGAGAAATTACGAACACCGCATTCCGCTGCGATCGGCCAACGAGTTCGGGGTTTTAGCACTGGCTTTCAACCAGTCGGCCGAGATTCTCAAGGATCTGGCGATCTCAGAAACGATTCGAAAAAATCTTTACCCTGAACTGGAATTTCGCTGCGGCAGCTACCTGGTCTCGACCGCCAATTCAAACTCACGCATCATTCTCAGCGACTTTTTCGACTATTTTCCTTTGCGACAGGGCAATTACGCCATCATTCTCGCCGAGGTGTCCGGAAACGATATCTCCGCAGCCTATTTGACCGCCATGCTAAAAACGGCATTTACCCTACTTTGCCCTTGTTTCCCAACCAGCCCAGAACTCATTCTCGACAAGCTCAATCAGATTTTCGTCCCTTACCATCAGAAAGGGCATCTGACGACATGTTTCATCGGGCTCATCGATCCAACCAACGATAAAATGCTTTGCGCCAACGCCGGACAGTCATACCCTGCCTGCATCGGTGTCGGCGATTCCGACGAGAAGTCATTTCTCAGCCTGCCATCCACTCCCCTTGGCCTGAGTGAATCCACCAGATTTACCCGACACGAAGTTGCCCTGAAAAAGCGGGCAATGGTTCTTTACTCAGACGGAGCAGTAAACCTTACAGACCCTGAAGGCATAAAAATCGGCCACGAAAGGTTTATCGAAATCGTGGCAACCAGCATAAGAAAAGACACCAGAAATCCTTCCGAAGAAATAATCAAACGCCTGCTTGAAGAATCGATAAGTTTGCCCTGGCGCGACGATATAACTGTGCTGACGATTCAAAACAGAATTTGAACCTGTCACCGTATCATTTCTTTTTGCCGACGAACCCCTGCAGATATACGATTGCTTTGCGAGCCAGCGTTTTGTCGGGTCCGGCGGCAATTCGGAAAAATTCCCGCAGCGGGTCGATATATTCGGGATTCTTCTGATAGGACATGGCCAGAATGACTTTTTCGCGAACTTCCTGACTGTCGTCGTTAAGCATCTGCACCAATAACTGCTCAATCTGGGTGCCTTTCATGCGTGACAATACAAAAACTCCGGCTTCGCGAATCCGGGCATCTGGGTGTTGAGGCAATCCGGCAAAAGCCTTGAGAATCTGAACCGCGCCGAAATTTGCCAGGGCCGTTCGAGCCGCCTGCGCCAGCAATGGCACATCAGATTTAAGAAATGGACAGATATGCAGAATGGCCACAGTATTTCGACTTATTTCCAGCCCCTGAATCGCGGCAAGCGCGACCCGAGGATCTTCGTTGTAAAGAAGACTTGCCAGAATATCAAGCACAGCCGGGTCCTGATAATTGCCCAATTCTCTGGTTACAAGAGCCAGGCGAACCGGTTCCGGCTTGGACAGAACATATTCTATCAGCTGGGGAATGTGTTTCGGATTTTTCTGCGCCAACAATGAGCGCAATTCACCATCGGTTATGGCCAGCATTTTCAGCTTGCCAATCAGATCATCCTGCAAAGCCTCTTCAGAAAGATCGATACTGACATTGGGGTCGATTGAGCTGAAATCAGTCGGACGCCCCAGAGTCAAAGAAGGTGATTCTGTGGGGATAAAACGAGAAGGCTCTTTGTCATACGAGCTTTTCGCCTGCGCGGGAATCTTGTTTTGCAATGCCTTACGACATAGCTTGCTCCAGACCGCATCGAGCTCAGGGTCAGCAGAGACTGGCTCCCGGCGCTGTGGCGTCAGCATGGATCTTGCCTGCTCGATCTCGGCAGCACGCTTGGAAGTTAATGAATGATAGTGGGAATAAGCGGGCTGAGCCGGCATTTGAGCCGGAGTTGCATCGTAGCCTGGTGCGGCGTCTGGCGGCGCAGCATGCGAGGGTGTAGCTTGAGGCGGTGCGGGATAGTATCCCGGTGTCGGCTCAGAAACTGGTGCTTCAGGAGTCGACGCTGAAGAAGGTGTCGGCTGTGGCGCCGGCTGTGGTGCCTGTTGAGGTGTCGGCTGTGGTGCTGGCTGTGGTGCCGGCTGTGGTGCCGGCTGCACAGAGGACTCGGCAACGGCTGGTTCAGAAACCTTCTTTTCAGCTGGGGTTGCCGCAGTCTCGGCAGTTTTCGCGGCCTTGGCATCTTGAACGGCTGCAGCGGCCTTCTTTGCAGATTTGTCTGTAGCTTCGGCCTTTATGGGTTCTTTTTCAGGACCTGACGACTTATCGTCGGCTTTTTCGGCACCGCCGCCATCACCGGCTATCGCGGCCTGCAATTCATTCTGCAGATCTTCACCGGCAACCTGTGCGGGCTGATCTTCACCATCGAGGTTGAGTTCAAGGGCCGCCTTGGCCGCCTTCTTTTTCTTGATTTTATTGGCAATAATAATTATCGGCAAAGCGATAGCTGCCAGACCTATCATCCAGAATTTTTTCACTACCGCCATGTAATAGGCCATGGCTGCATCCGGATGCGGTTTTTTCGCTGACTTCGCTTTGCCAAAAAACATGATGGCTTTACCGAGATCGGGCTTGGTCTTATTCTGGTAGTAAAGCCCCTGAGCATAATCTGCCAGAGCGCTTTTGCGATCGAGACCGCCAAGAATTTTCCCAGCACGGTTTACACTGTTCCAGTCGGGTTTCTTAGCCTGCATCAATGCGTTTACGTAAATTTCAGCAAGCTCGGCTGAGGTTTCGACGACGTCTTCGTGCTCTTCGAGGCTTTCAATGACTTCATCATACTTTTTGGCACGGTATAAACCGTTAACCTTGCCCAGCAGCTCATTCGGATCAGCGGTCAAAGCCGGTAATTCTTCATTCCCCCCGCCTGGATCTTCATCAACGGGTTCATCACCATCAACAGGCTCATCCGCCGCCGAATCATCTGAGTCTTCGGAGGGTTCGGCTACTTTTTTGTCGGGTTTGCCGTCTTCATCAGGCAAAGGTTCTTCTTCAGAAACGACAAAATCTTCCAGATTCTCATCCTGCGCGGCAAGATCGGAATTCAAAAAGAACGGCAGCATCAGCATACAAAGTAAAAATACCCAGAACGCCCTGCTTTCTTTTTGCCTTTTCATTTGCTAATCTCTCAATCTTCGTCGGTTTCTTTTTTTGCCGTGAATAAAAGTATGCAGGTAATCGAGTTCTGAATTCAACACCTTTTCTTTATCCTGTATTCGGCAAGGTACACAGTTCAGGCTCGAAGTTTTACCTTCCCATGGATAACGGTCTTCGAGAAATTTATGATTTTCATTGTTGGCCTGCATAGCTGCCTGGCGCTCCATTTCCCTGATTTCGGCCTGATAATATTTGGGCGGGTTTTCTGGAGCCTGGCGACAGCCTGAAACAACGAGCATGACCATCACAGTCATGATCATTGCGAATCTTGAAAAATTGACACTTTGAACCGGCATAAAAAAGTTTCCCGTCAACAGGCTGAATATTCAGCATACTAATCGGGAAACCTCGCCATTTTGTTTAGGATTATTCGGGAAATAATTCAGTAGATAGATATCGCTCCCCATTACTTGGGAATAAGGTTACGAGCCTGAGCGCCTTTTCTGAGCGTCGATTTTTTTCGATATATTTTTTGCAGGCTGCAACGGCCGCACCGGAACTAATGCCAACCATCAGTCCCTCTTCGCATGAAATCCGCCGGGCCATCGCCATCGCCTCTTCATTGCCGACCTGGATCACTTCTGAAATCAACGAGGTATCGAGAATTTCCGGAATAAAGCCCGCGCCAATCCCCTGAATTTTATGGGGACCGGGTTTTCCACCGGATAGAACCGGTGAACCCTCGGGTTCAACTGCAATAATCGGGGTATCGATTCCGTTTTTGCGCAGGCACCTGCCGATGCCGGTAAGCGTGCCTCCGGTTCCGACACAGAAAACGAAAGCATCGACCTTTTCGCCGTCCAGTGCTTCGAGTATTTCTGGGCCGGTAGCGAATTCATGAGCCGCCGGGTTGGCCGGATTGGTAAATTGGCCCGGCATGAAGGCTCCTGGCGTTTTTTCCTTCAACTCATGGGCCTTGTCAATGGCCCCTTTCATACCGGCCGAACCTGGCGTGAGCACCAGTTCAGCACCATAGGCCTTGAGAATTTTTCTTCTTTCGATACTCATGGTTTCAGGCATGGTCAGGATAATGCGATAACCGCGAGCGGCGGCAACCATTGCCAGGCCAATGCCGGTATTTCCCGAGGTCGGCTCGATAATCAGGTCGCCAGGCTTGATCTGGCCACTTTTTTCGGCCTCGACGATCATCGATTTGGCAATGCGGTCTTTGACCGACCCGCCTGGGTTGAGGAACTCAACCTTGGCCAGTATCTCGGCACCCTCGACCAGATGGCGCATGCTGACCATGGCCGTATTGCCGATTCTTTCGCTGATATCTGTAAAAATCATGTCTGATCTTCCTTTCTGGCAACCTTTTCTTCAACTTTTCGCGTACTCATGTGGAGATCTGATTTCTTCAACAAAACTCTGGTGTTCGGCGGCACTGATTCAGTCAACCAGACGTTACCGCCAATAATTGAGTTTTCGCCAATCACCGTTTCTCCCCCGAGAATGGTTGCGCCGGCATAGATGCAGACACCGTCTTCGATGGTTGGATGACGCTTGGCCCGGCGAATTACCTGCCCAGCCTTATCGCGCGGGAAGTTGAGAGCGCCCAGAGTCACCCCCTGATAAATCGTCACTTCATTACCGATGTTGGTCGTCTCACCAATTACCACTCCAGTGCCATGGTCGATGAAGAAGCTTTTGCCAATGGTTGCTCCGGGGTGAATGTCGACACCGGTGCGCGAGTGGGCCCACTCGGTCATGATCCGCGGAATCAGGCGCAAACCGCTGGTGTAAAAGAAGTGAGCCACCCGATGGACCGCGATCGCCTCCAGACCCGGATAACTGAAAATGATTTCATCGAAATCAACGGCAGCCGGGTCGTTTTTAAAGGCCGCTTTAACATCGAGATCAAGGTCTTCTCTGATCTCGGGAATCTTTTCAAGGAAACCGATAACCAGCTGCTCAGCTGCTTTGGCACACTGACCGCAAGGGGTCTTTTCATTACGACAACCATGAATCAGCTCACGGTAGATCTGCGGGCGCAATTCTTCGTAGACCTTGGCAACGCGATAACCAATGCGCATCTCGATAGAATCGAAAGACATTTCCGAATGGCCGAAATAGCCGGGAAAAAGGATGATGAAAATATTGTGGATCAGGCGGTAAATTTCTTCTTTATCCGGTAATGGACTGCTGTCGAAGTGTTGCACGTCGCGAGGCGCAACGGTAATCGACTGGATAATTTTGTCTACAGCCATTTTGAATCTTTTTTTCATTTTTGCCTCCAGGGGGGTACTGTAAAAAATATATGCCAAGCAGCAAATATCAACAACAAAAAAGCCGCTTTCCCGTGAAAGCGGCTTTCCTGAATATTCATCAGCTTATTTAACTTCGACTACACCATTGCGGCTCACATAAAGAAGCTGATTGCGATAAATCAGAATCTGCACATGAACGCCATCGGCACGGCCGGTAACACGCCAGAAATACTCGATCCCAGACGGGCAGTTAACTTCGAATCTTTTTACCGCCGGATCGACGTCATAGAGTTCGATGCCGCAATTCCGTCTCCACAGGTCATGAACTCTCTGAGTGACTTCACTGAAGCGAAAATCCAAAGCGCTGATCTGTCCTTCTTCAATGAAAGATTTGAGTTCATCGAGAACCCGGGCCAGAGATTTGAATTTGCCAAAAGCGTCACCATCGACATATTTAGCAATCAAAGAAGCTTTGTGCTGCTGAGAATGGTTCATTATCAGCGTTTCGACGAGCTTTTCCTGGGCGCTGACCGCACGAAAGCCGTAGAAATCAGTTTTTTCATGAGAAAGTTTTGCTGCCAGTTCAAGGCGATAGCGACTAATACTGACTTCAACCGCATCTTCGTTCTGGCCCTGCCACATGTCAACGATATGCCGAGGGACTTCTTCCCAGCCGATCAGGGCAACTTCTATTTTTCCGGCGGCGGCACAATCGAGAAAAAGGTTGATGGTGTTGACCATACTATCTTTATGGGAAAGATTGCGCTCTGCCTCGCGAACTTCGGCAATGACGGCGGCATTGAAGTTGTCGAGTGAGCTTTGCGCCGGCAACGCGGCAAAAGGCAACAAAAACACGATCGTCAGCAGAAAAGCCTTAAAAATTATTTTCATATTCATAGTGATGTACCTCTCGTATGTCTTCAGGACTCTTCCTAAAGGAGGGAGAGTTTAACACTAAATTCAATCAATTTCAAGGTGTTTTTTCACAAAAAAACTGGCGTATATCGGCATTTTTACAAACTTTTCACTTGCTCAAGCGGCGAATTATTTTATAATCATAGTGTAACTACAATTCCGCTAGGTGAAGGACCAAATAAAATGAACGAACTCGACCTGCTGCTTGAAGAACTTGAACGCGTTGATGCCTGCGAAACGGTTCTCGACAGCCATTTTCAAACTAACGCCAATTGTCACTGCGACCTTTTTGAGACCAGTTTCTACAAAGAATTCTGGCATAATTTCCAATGCTCTGATAACAGCATGATCAACTCGGCTCTCGAACAACTGGTCGGTTCTTTGCGCCCATGAGTCTACCAAGCTCGCGACAAGCCGGACTTAAATCACTAAAAGAAGCACTCACCGGCGGCTACCCTATCATAGCCATCGAAACCTGGGAAGAAGATCAAACCCTGTCGGCCCTGGCCGGCTTTTGTCAATCGGTTTTTCAGGGTCGCGGCAACTACCACACCTGGGATCTCCAGCAAGGCCTCTGCGAGAACTCACAATCGGCCAGGCCCATGGGCCTGCTAGATGCTCTCGATTACATCTTAACCATCGACAAGCCCGGTTTTTTTGTCTTCAAGGATCTGGCAAGCAATCTGGCTGACCCTGAAATACAAAGAAGAATTCGCAACCTTCATTTCCAACTTCGTGGCCAGAACCGTTTTGTTTTCTTTACCGGAACAGAAATTCTGATACCACCAGAACTCAGAAAAGACATACTGCTGATTAACTATTCAATGCCCGAGGAAGCTGAAATTCGCGGCATCATTGACGAGCACCTCGGCGCCCTCGAAAAAAGAGGCGTGCAGATTTTACTCGACGAAGACCTGCGTCAACGGGCGACGACTTCTCTCAAGGGCTTTACTGCGGCAGAGATAAAATATACTCTGAATAAAATCTGCTGGGGCCGCAAAGAAATTGACCAGAGCATATTAGAGCCACTGCAGGACGAAAAAGAGCAACTTGCCCGTAAAGACGGAGTTCTTGAATATGTTCGCACCAGTGAATCCATCGAGGACGTCGGTGGCCTTGAAAACCTCAAGGAGTGGCTGGTGAAACGCCAGAAGCTGTTCTCGCCCGAAGCGGCCGCCGCGGGAATCAGGCCGCCCCGCGGGCTTCTTATGATGGGAATCAGCGGCTGCGGAAAATCACTTTCGGTAAAAGCCATCAGCGCCATGTGGGGCCTGCCGCTTTTCAGACTCGACATGAACAAAGTCTATTCAGGCATTTACGGCACTCCCGAAGGCACTTTCCATCGTGCTATAAAAAGCATCGAGTCTGTTTCACCGGCCATACTCTGGATCGACGAAATAGAAGGTGGCATCAGCAGCAACACCGCCAAAGATGGCGGCACCGGCTCGCACATTTTTTCCGCCTTCCTGACCTGGATGCAGGAAAAATCCGCCGATGTCTTCGTTGCTGCCACAGCCAACCGAATCGACCTTTTGCCCGCCGAGATCATTCGAAAAGGTCGATTTGACCAGGTTTTCTTTATTGATCTGCCCAATGATGAAGAACGTGAAGCTATTTTCAGAGTTCACCTCGGCCGCCGCGGCAACCGGATCGAAGATTTTGACCTTTCTCTGCTCAGCGTCGCAACCGAATTCTGGAACGGCGCTGAAATAGAACACGTCGTCGAAGCCGCCATGGTAGAAGCCTTTCATCGGGGTGAAAAATTGGCGCAGGACGACCTGTACACAATTATTCGCGGTACTGTGCCGCTTTCACGCACCATGGCCGAGCAAATCAAGTTCATCAAAAACTGGGCCAGCGAAAGAGCCGTTTCAGCCTCTAAATCCGACGAAAATTAAGAAACCCTGGAGTATTTAGAAGCCTTATTCCAGCCTTACCAGCTCGAATACCGGTTGCGGTTCCAGCTCCAACTGAAACGGCACCAGCCGGGCATTCAGGCCTTCTACTGAAATAACCTGAGCGGTCTGTGAATCGATCAAAATACTCGATTCGATCGCAAATTTGCTTTTGGCCTCGAGACTTTCTGCCAAATGCAGTTTTTTCCCGAGCACGGTGGCGTCGAGCTTGCCTGTTTCGCTGCCGACGCGACCGGAAATAACTTCTCCGGAAGCAATGCCGATGCCATTGCTGATTTCAAATTTGCCCAGCTGTCGGCGCAACCTGTTGTATTTTTTCAGGCGCTGTTTCATCGCCAGGGCGGCCCGACAAGCCCGAATCTCGGCAGGCGCAAGTTCCGGCTTCTGATAAAAAACCGCCTGGATCGCATCGCCAATCAGCTTGTCGATTATTCCGCCATTTTCACCGATCACTTCTGCCATCTCGGTAAAATAGGCGTTGAGCATTTCGACAATTTCTTCGGCCGCGAATTTTTCACTGAGACTGGTAAAGCCGCGAATGTCGGAAAAAAGAATCGCTGCATGCCGCTTTTCGCCGCCAGGCTTGAGCAAACCGTCTTGCGCGTCGGCAATTGCTTCCATGACATTTTCTGAAACCAGCTGCGACATTTTTTCACGTTCGAGCAGCTTGCGCCCCATAAGATTAAATGATTGCCCGAGTTGTTCAAATTCATCACCCGATTTAACTTCGATCTGCCAGTCATAATTCTGCCGCTGCACCTGCGTTATTGCCTCACTGAAAGCCGGCAGAGACATGAGCAAAACTCTTGCCGTGCCAGCAGCAAGCACAATGCTTGAAATCAACGCAATCAGGATTAAAAAAGAAACAATTATCCGCAAATTTTCCGAGCCGCTTTTCTTTTCGGCATAGGCAACGGCAAAAAAATTCCCTTCACCGATGATTTTTGCCAGGATTAAATTTGCCGGCGTTTCAGCAATGTTATTGATGGTATGATAGCCGGAGTTTGCAAAAAGCCCGCGGCCAAGGGAAGTCAGGAATTCGAATTCTTCATGAGAAAGCGCGCCCTTGACCGGCAATTGATCGATAGTCGTCAGATTCAGCTTATCGAGCCGAAAAAAACCCATGATTATTCGATAGCCACTGTAGCTGAACTCAACGGGAATGATCCTTCTTATAATCAACTGATTAATCTGCCAGATCCAGTCACCGTTATCAGAGTATACCGCAAAAAGGCTGCCGGGCTGGTCGAATTGTCGATCGAGCCAGAAAGCGCTGAAAAATTCGGTGCGGGCAGTCATCGTCGATTTTACCCGACTACACTCAAATTCAGGAATTTCAACAAACATCTGCGGATCGGTGAGATTTTCGGTAACTCCCATTGCCAGCTGTGACTTATTGCGAATCTCCTGCAGCTGAGCCGGTTTCAGATCTGCAAAAGAACCCATTTGCAACAGCATATCGTTGTAAACGCCGCTAAAAAAAGGTTTTATCTGTAAAAGATTGGCCAGAAAATTGTCTTTAACCTCAAGGTGCTCGAAGCCATCACGATTAAGCATATAATAACCGACAATCGGTCTATATGCGGTTGCTTTGGCTTCGGTAACATGATTGTCAAAGCGATCGAGAATTCTGTTCAAATTTCGCCGTTCTTTGATGGGAATTTGCCCGACTCGGTATGCCAGAAGGTTGTAATATATTTCATTGCGACATCGCTGCAATTCCATTTTCTTTTCGACCTGCTTGAGTTGGCGGCCCATCTGCGCCAGAACCTTTTCAGCTTCGAAAAATTTCTGGCTATTGATGAAAGAGATGGTCACCCATATCAAACCTGAGACAGGAACGGCGGCACCAATAAAAAAAGAAACTGCCAGGAGCTTTTTAAGAGAACTGGTGCGGGTCATGCGCTTCAGAGAGATGACAACCGGCACCAACAAAGAGAACATAAGCGACAATTTGTAGGCAAACTCAAGATTAACCAGCTTTATGCCACCAGCATGGTCAGACTTCTTCGACGCTGACAGCCGCAAAACCGGATTTTCCCCGGCTTCAACAACATTCTGCGCCAGAAAGATCTTTCTAAACTCAGAAGGCAATTCAAATATATATTCTATTTCATCATCGGTTTCGATCATCTGCGGCAGGTTGGTAACCGCGGAATAGCCAAAGCTGTGCTTAATTCCCCCACGCTTCACTTCTGAAAAAACTGTTTTCAACATCATGCGCCAATCTATTTTCAGCCGCTCATAGACCAGATTGAGATTGGTATGGTTGCCGGCACCATCTACAAAATAAAGAACGATGATATAGACCGTGTCGTTGGCGCGACTCGAAAAACGTTCGCGCAAACCGAAAATTTCATTGTTTGGCGAATAAAAAAGCCCGAGCCATTTCTGCAACTCAGGAAGAGCATGATAGAATCTGAAAAAACGATCGGCTTTCGACCCGAGTTTTCGCCGGTCATTCCAGATTTTCGCCGCCCTTTTAAGGGTTTCGAGCATACTTTCAGGAGAACAAAGTAACGAAAAAGTCTTGCCCGTCTCATAAAAGATTTCTTCTTCGGCCTCGCTCAAGCAATAAATCGCCGAAGGCATGGCTCCGATTCTTTTTTGTAAAACTTCAAGCAAAGGACCTAGATGCGACTTGATATTTGTTCGACCCCAGGGAAGCCTACCGCCGATTTCATGATTCTTGAGCTCCTCTTTGGCTGCGGGATACTGCAACAATTCATCAGGAGTAAGTTCGTTAACCGAATGACGATGAATCATCGAAAAGAGAAAGCCCAGCCGCCCCGAATCCGCGCCACGATTAAAAATCATCTCCGGGTTCAGGTGGTTTTTATATTGTTGCGCTTCATTCATCAACATTTGCCGAGTCGATGCCAACCAAAGCTTTCTGTCTATCTCGATCGCCGATTCAACCAGAAAACGCCCTGCCGCCAGAGGCATAATTATTGCCAGCAACCACATCAACCAGGGGGCCAGAGTTTCCAGCAAACTCGGCTTGAGGCGAAGAATGATTCTTTGATTAGCCATGTGCAACCCCGATCAAACGATAAACCAGCTGCTTGTCTTTCTTGCCCTTGATTGCCGTTTCACCACATTTTTCAAAACTGAAAGCAAACCGGCATTCAGAAGCGATATCTGCAGAAACCATTGCCGATGGAGTTGGCTGGTTTCGCGAAAGGCTTTCCAACCGCGCAGCCAGATTTACCACATCACCAATCACGGTAAAATCCTTGCGACCGAGTTCCGCGCCGATCTTGCCCCGAATAACCTCGCCAATGGCGACGCCAACCCCTATTTCAATCCGGGGAAGATTCTCTGCACGCAGCTGCAGCGCCAGTTCAGCCTGGCAATCGAGCATCGCCAGCGCCGCAGCGCAGGCATTGGCAGAAAGAACCGCCGGCCCCGCTTCCGAATCAGCAAATACCACCATTATGGCATCGCCGATATATTTATCGATAACCCCATGATTTTGACGAATTATCGGCTCCATCGCCGCAAAATAAAGATTAAGGCAGGCAATGAGCTGGTCCGGGTCGAGTGTTTCACACAACTCGTCAAAACCACGAATGTGAACGAATACGATTGCGGCGCGCATGCGTTCGCCCGCATGCTCACGCTGCAAAAGAATTTCGTTTTCGATCGTTCGCGTCGCTTCTTCTGAAACGAAACGCTCGAGTTTCTGTCTTTCCTGCATGCCGATGGTCATTTCGTTGAAACGTGCAACAACCTGCGCCAACTCGTTGTCTGCGCCAAAGATAATCTGCGGAAAATCTCCTTCATTAATCATGCCCATGGCGACCAATAAAGTTCGCAAAGGCTTAATGAACATGTCGGAAACAAAAAACGCGATTAACAGAACAAGAAAAACGCTGTATAAAAGCAATGCCAGAAGAACGACCCGCAACCCCTCGTGACCGGTTGCCGCACTTTCTGAAATAGCTCTTGAAACTGCAATAAAAGGAATCTTGTCTAGTTTTCGCGCCGCAAAAATAACCGGAACCTTTTGCCAGGCCACCCAGCTGTCTTCAGTCAGCTGTTCTGTAATTCGGGAAGCTGCGCCAATCATTTCCTGATCATTTCGCATGCCTTTCGGCCAGGCCCGGCCAATCGCATAACGACCGTCCTTTTGCGCTTCTGCGGCATAAATAACTGTGTTGACCAGCATGTCGCCTTCACGCCTCAAAAAAAACTTCCAATTTTCGGAATGACTGTTTAAATAATCCGAAGTTATGCTGTCTATTTCCTGCATGAAGCCAATGAATGCCCATAAACGCCCTTGGGACGCAAGCCCCTGCTCCGGCAACAAATTAAAAGTGGTGAACTGATACAACCCTTTTTCAGCCTTGTCGGTCATAAAATATTCACCGTCCTGGAGGCAGAAATTGTCGAGATCGCTTGGATCGTAAAAAGCGCCCATCCCGCTCAACTGACGACCAGTTGGCGTGTTTTTCAACTTGTCATAATAAGGGCCTTTCAAAATACCAATATCAGAGAAGATTCTGAAACATTGCCCCTTGAAAAGATCGGTAATCAGTTTCAAGCGCTGGGTGTCACGATGCCGCATCAAGGCTTTCAGCGGAATATGCTCTAGCATAAGACCATCGCTGCGAACCAGAAAGTAGCCGTGGTAAAACTTGTTCAGACCATCTTCAAGAACCTTTTCAATGGCATCTTCATCACCCTGTATTACGCCATTCAAACGTTCTTTTAGTTTTTCAAGTCGATAATTTCGCAACTGTTCGTTATTTCTGATGTTCAGTTCAAGCAATTGCAAATGCTGGCGAACCAGGTCACGAGCGTGAGAAATCTTTAAATCCTGATAAAATTGAAAATAGCGGCTGGCCAGAACGAAAAACAGCAGCATCGGCAAAATCGTCGCGGTAAAGATTCCAAGAAAAAGCTTACTGCGAATGCGTAGCTTGATTCGACTCTCGCTTGATAGGTTTCGCAAAAAAAACAGAGTAACAAAACCGACAACCAGAAAAAAAATCCCTACGATTGTTCGGGCAATTTCCTGACTTTGCAAAAAAGGTCGTAAATCAGCGCGAGATACCAGAAAGAAATACCTGGCCGGTTTCTGCCAAAAGAAACCATTCTTGACATATCGTTGAATGATTGATTTGCCTGAATGCGAGCCTACGCGCAAAGCACGAACGGGAACCGGACGAAAAACTTCCAGAAAACCATTCTTGAACTGATTTTTCATCGGAAAATCGCCGCCAAAAACAGCTACTCTGCGGGAGATTCCAGCCTCTTTTCCAGATTCAATTGCCCAGCGCCAGTGTAATTTCCGACCGACCTGTTCTTCATTAAAAAGCACCAGATAACCCGACAAACCATTGTTTTTGTCGCTCTCGGCAGCAAACAGGTGCAAATACATGAACAACCGTTTTCCGCCTGACTTTATTGAGAAAGTAGAATTTAGCCCTCTATTTTTTAAGGCTTTGGCGAAATCGGCCCCGAAAAGAGAATTCAGAATCTGCCAGAAAATCGGTTGGGCTGATCCTGACAACAAACCGGTTTCGTAGCGCAACCCCTGCCAGAGATTTTTTATCGCAAAGCGTCCAAGAAACCCCATTTGTTGAGAATAGGCAGAGCTGGTCAAAATGCGACCGTTTTTTGCCTGCAGCGGGTTCACCATTAGCAGAAGCGGCTCAAAGCCAAGCTTCTGCCGGAATTGCCACTTCAACTTCTCGGCAAATTTTCCCGCGTCAGGAATATCAGCAATAAGACTATTGCCAGCGAGGCCTATTTTGTGAATCAACCCGGCGCGGGCCAATTCTGATTCTACCTCGGCAACCTTTGCTTCAATAAAAGGCTCTATCCAGATGGCATTTGAGAAATTTTCAAGATCCTCGTGCAAAACTGTTTCGCTACGCTGCAAGTGGTTAGCCAAAGCGTTTTCAAGATATAGAGCGGTAGCGATTCTTCCGGCCAGGAGAGGAATTGCAACGACCAGCAGCCAGAAAAACAGAATTTGGCCTGTTTCCGGAAGTCGAGGTCGAATAATCCTTCTTTTTTGTATGTTTTCTTTCATCGGCGACAATTTTGCGTCAGCAAAGGATTATAACCTTTTTCAACCCTCTATCTCAAATTCTAAAATTCAGGTTGTATGAATATGTTCATTTTTTTCTGAAACAATATTAAAATGTCAGTGTTCTAAAATCCTTATTTTTTGGGGAGCAAGTAATGAAAGTTTTTACCGTTATTGTTCTGATGATTGCCCTGCTTTTTTCAGGATCGCTGCAAGCCGGCATGATGCCGGATCCAGAGACCATGAAAGCCCTCGACGCCAAGGTCGACAACCTGATGACTGCCTACAATTCTGGTGATGACAAGGCGTTTTATGCAGACTGGGCTGCTTCAATGGCTGCGCTCTGTACCCCGCAAGTTTTCAAAATGATGTTTGTCGACGGCCACATGGCAAATTATGGCGCATACAAAAGCCGCAAGATTATTGAAGCAGAAACCGTAGTAGTCCCCGATGTACCGAACGGACTTCTGGTCTATGCCGCCGAATTTGAAAAAAATGCAAAAATCAAACTAAGCATCAATCTGATAAAAGAAGGTGACGACTGGAAATTTCAGCAGGTCACCATCATGCCCATGCCCTGATAAACCCTTTACCTGCATAAGGAATAACACGCATCAACGATGTAGTGGCGCAATATCTTGCGCCACTACATTCTGTTTTTTTGGCAATATCACAATTAAAAGGATCTTTCGCCTTAGAAGGAATTTTCCGCGATTCGTGAAACAAATCACTTGACTGATTCTCTCAATTAGACTATACTAATAATGTTAGTTAAATCTAATTTTGGGTGACACTCATGGTTAAAACAACACTAAGTCTCGCTGAACTGCCGGAAGGCAGCAGCGGTACAATTCGCGACATCGACACCAGTTCCCCCACCTCCCAGCGCCTTCTCGACCTTGGCTTTGTACCTGGCACTCCTATTCGGGCCATCCAGAAAGCCCCTCTGGGCGACCCCACGACCTTTCAGATAAGAGGCTATCAGGTTGGTTTGAGAAAGACCGAAGCAGAACTAATCAACATAGATATCAAACCAGATGAAAAGTGAAAAAAGCACCGAACGCCGCGTTTTTTTAATTGGCAACCCAAACTCCGGTAAAACAAGCCTCTTCAACGCTCTGACCGGCGAACGCAAAAGAGTCGGAAACTGGCCTGGCGTTACCGTACAACGCATTGAAGGCATCATTAAAACCCCTGAGTCGACATTGACCGTTACCGATCTTCCCGGCACCTATTCATTGACGCCGGCGACCCCCGAAGAAGAAATTGTCTTGCGATGTCTCGACGAAGCCTCGGGCAACATTATTCTCAATGTTGTCGATATCGGCAATTTTGAAAGAAACCTGTTTTTGACCACCCAACTCGTAGAGCTTGGCATAGCTCCCGTTGTCAGTCTCAACTGCTTTGATTCTTTTACCGCCGCCGGTGGCAGCATAAATCTAAGCAAATTCACCAATCTGACCGGGCTAAATTCTTTTCCAACCGTTGCCAGAACTGGTGAGGGAACCGCTGCGCTAAGTGAATCACTTGGCAAAATGGAAAACTCCACCTTTGAGCCCCGCGAATTCAGCACCCTGGGACTTTCTGACGAGTGGCAGAACGCCACCGACAACATCTTGCGCCATTCAGGCAAGTCATGGAAAGGCGCAACCCCGGTTGAGAAATATCACGCCCTGAGGGCACTGATAACAGACGGTCCCGAAGAAATTCAAAAAATCCGGCAGGACCTGGCTGTAAATCTCTCATCAATTAAGGGCAAAGAAATAAAACCTGTCGATCTTGCCTGCGAATTGGCATCAGACCGCTATCAGCGCATTGAAAAGCTCATTGCCGCATGCGCTACCGTTCCAGCCAAGGCTGTTCCACTCTGGCAAGAGAAACTCGACCGTTTTTTAACCCACCGTCTGCTCGGATTACCGATTTTCGCCCTGTTGATGGCCTGGATTTTCTGGACAACTTTTTCTCTGGGCGAATACCCGATGAGCTGGCTTGAAAGCATGTTTGAGGCTCTTTCAAGCTATACCGAAGCAAATTTGAGCGAAGGACTTCTGCGCAGCCTGCTGGTAGAAGGGATTATTGCCGGCGTCGGCGGAGTGCTCGTCTTCGTGCCCAACATTCTCATTCTTTTTTTCTGGATAGCTCTGCTCGAAGACTCTGGCTATATGTCACGAGCGGCCTTTCTCATGGATCGTCTGATGAACAGCATTGGTCTGCACGGGCGTGCTTTCATTCCAATGATAATGGGGCTAGGCTGTAACGTACCGGCTGTAATGGCTACCCGAATTATCGACAACCGTTTCCAGCGGCTGTTGACAATGCTTCTCATTCCATTGATCACATGCGCCGCGCGATTGCCGGTGTTGGTAATTCTTTGTGGAACCTTTTTCGGCGCAACTGCAAGTTTGTGGATGTTCATTCTTTTCTTTGTCAACCTGCTGGTGCTGATCTTTCTCGGCCAATTCACCAGCTTACTGTTCAAAACCGAGGGCAATTCGCCATTTTTGCTGGAAATGCCTCCTTATCGCCTTCCGACTGCCTCCAGCGTTTTTCACGTTCTTTATGAAAAAATTGAACATTTCGTTGAAAAGGCCGGAACAATAATTCTTGCCGGATCAATCCTGATCTGGGTTCTATCTGTTTTCCCCCGTGACGTGCCTCTGAGCATGGATTACGATGCGCAGATAGTCCAACTGAAATCAGGGCAGATCACCAACGAGGTAACCGAAAAGATCGCTGCTCTTTCCCGGCAGAAGAATATCGAACAGATGGAAGGGCGCTACATGGCCCGCATCGGCAAGTTCATCCACCCGATAATGGAGCCACTCGGCTTCAGCTGGCGCGAAACCGTCTCGCTTATTCCCGGATTTCTTGCCAAAGAGTCTGTAGTTTCGACCCTGTCCGTTCTCTATCTTCCTTATGGAGAAAATCTCGGCGACGCCATGAAATCATCGGGCATGACCAAACTCACAGCCTTTGTTTTCATGCTTTTCACCCTGATGTACATTCCCTGTATCGCTACTTTGGGCGTCATCTGGCGTGAAAGCGGATCAACAAAGTTTACCGTTCTGGCGCTGATAGTGTATTTTTCCATAGCTTATCTCGTCAGCTTTATCGTTTTGAAAAGCAGTCAACTACTTGCAAGCAGCGGCGGCGGCATGATGGAGGGCGGTCTGATCATTGTCGTCGTGCTATTTTCCGGCTGGTATATTGCGAGAACCTTGATTAAAGCTCTTACCGGCAGCAAATGCAAAGGCTGTTCTTCCTGCGATGGCTGCCCGATGAAAAACAACAATTCCTGCTCCTGAGGAGTCTGGCCATGAACCGAAAACTGTCCATGTCTCTGGAAACCTATCTGGAAACGATTGCCGAGTTGCAGCAAAAGCACGGAGCAGTTCGTACCTCTGACCTCGCTGACAGCATTGGCTGTAAAAGGTCATCGGTGACCGTAGCTCTTCAACGACTTGCAGAAAAAGGCCTGATCAATTATCAGACCTATCGACCGGTAACTCTCACCGAAGATGGCGAAAGGGCTATTGCCCGCCTTAGCCGATTTCATGGGATCATCGAAGATTTTCTGGAAAATGTGCTGGCAATGGATTCGAAGTTTGCTCAGGAAGAAGCCTGCAAACT
>CAZQUE010000022.1:0-54855 GCA_964596185.1 uncultured bacterium
CCTTCATTATTTTCAGAATTAAAATCAGCAGTGATTCAATTTCGAGTTCGCCCCAGAGCGGGCCTTTTTCGTAATCGAAGGCGATCGCATTGTGCATGATGAAAATCCCGGTTTCGGGGATTTTCCAGTCGCGGCCGAAGCGAATCTCGCGCACCATAAAATGGAAAGGATGGGCATTGCCTTCGGTAACCATGGTGGCGGCGCACTCAACTTCGTCGAGTTCAAGCTCGCAGGCCTGGTCGCGCCCGAAAAAGCGGGGTTTGCCGACGACAAAGCGGCATTTTTCCCTGATATACTTATAGGTGGCGATTACCTGCTCTTTGCTCAAGCCACAAATGCAGATTTCAGGATAACTTCCATCATCCTCGACAAAAAAATCACTGCTTTTCTGGTATAACCACCCCATAAGAGAAATATCGGCAAAAGCAGGTGAAAAGATGATAAGAATTATGCACCGAGTTCCCAGGGCCTGGAAATTTTACAATCATCGAGTTTGAATTCGCTGCGAACCTTATCGAGCAAATGGATTCTTACGGCCACGGTCAGGTCGATTTTTGCCTTGAGCAGACGGCGAAAAATTCTGGCGAAGCCTTTGCCCTGAAGTTCGAGTGGGCCAATTTCGTCGAGAAAAAAATGGGATGCCTGGCGAGAAATGGCGGCCTCGACAATTTTTTCGGCAAAATCGAAGCCGGCCTGGTTGAAGCTGTAATTTTCGCCGATGACGCAGGCTTCCTGCCAATCGGGTTCGAGAAAGTCGAGTTTGCGAATGAAGCAGATCTGAGCTTCGGTTGGCAGGTGCAGAAGGTTGTAGCCGGTATGTACATCGTCAGTAAAGGTTTTGATGCAGATAAAGCCATCTGCCTCTGGCATTTGGGAAAAAAGCCGGCGCATATAGGTTGATTTGCCGGTGTTAATGGCGCTGCTGATAATGGTTACCATGCTTACAGACTTTTGAGCCAGGTCTCGACTGCGGCGGCAAAGCCGTCTTCATCGTGGTGTGGCGCGTTGTTAAATCTTCGGCGCAGTTCGGCCGGGCCGTTGGCCATGATGAATGCGGTGCCGGCCCATTCGAGCATGGCCAGGTCGTTGTAATCGTTGCCTATGCACATGCTCAGGCGATGTTCGATGCCGAGAAGGTCGCAGAGCCAGGCCCCGGCGTGCCCCTTCGAAACTTCGGCGGGGAAAACCTCTACCCAGACCACCTGACCATTCAATGGCGAAGTGGTGCGAATGATGTTGAGGTTATTGAAGCGGCGTTGCAGTTCGGCAATAATTTCCTGGTGACTGTCGGTTACTGCGAGAAGCTGGGTTGCAGAGCAAATTGTCCGGTAGTCGCCGGTTTGCGCGTAGTTTTCGAACAGTGAGAGGCGTTCAAGAAAATCAGGGTTTGGTGAAGAAGAGGCATACCAGTGAAATTTGTGGGTATCGGGAATGGGTTGATGGATTGAAAAATCAAGATTTCTTTCAAGAAAAAACTCGGCCACTCCATGAATATCAGGTTGTTCAAGCTTGCATGCCCTGAGGATTTCACCGGTTTTCCAGTTCATAACCCCTGCGCCTGACGAAAAGATGAGATAGTCGAGCGGAAAATTATCCGGCAAAACACGGCGCGATGAATAGAGTGATCGGCCGGTGGCAGCCACTCTGACAATGCGCTTGGCCTCAAGGGTGGCAAAAGTTTCAAAATTGCGTTGGCTGACCTTGCGTGCCGAATTGAGCAGCGTGCCGTCAAGGTCGGTCAGCATAATGCCTGAAGAGCTCATTCTGCATCCTCTCGGAGAAGCTCGAAGCTGCTGGGTCTAAATGGGGCATTGAGATTCGGCAGCACTTTTTCGAGCATTATTCCTTGTCGCGGGTCGTAATCATAGCCATAGGTTGCACGAATTGCGGTAGAGATGAATTGTACTGCCCGATCGAGAGCCATGGGCAGGCTGTCGCCCTGGAGTAGACATCCGGTTATAATGCTGGTAAATGTGTCGCCGGTGCCGGGATAAGCTGCCGGAACATAATCGCAGGAAACTTTCCAGAATTTATGATCCTTTTGATTGTAGGCATAAACAAATGTTTGTTTGCGAAATTCTGGGTTTCTGACATTGGTAATGATCGAAATTTTCGGTCCCTGACTGCAAAGGTTTTTAAGGATTTCCAGAAGCTGAGGTTCGGCCATTTCCTGCTGATAGTCAAGGTTCAGCAGAGCGCAGGCTTCGGTCAGGTTTGGGGTAATGACATCTGCTTTGCGGATGAGTCGTTTCATTTCTTCGACCATGCGTGGGCTCATTGATTGGTAGAGATGTCCGTCATCGCCAAGTACCGGGTCGATAACGACAATCTGGCGATCATGGCGAAAATGGTCGATGAAATCAGAAACAATTTCGATCTGGTCGGGCGAACCGAGAAAACCGCTGTAAATGGCAGAAAATTCAAGGTTCATGCTTTGCCAGTGTTCAATGAAACTGCGCATGTGCTCAGTAAGGTCGACGAGTTTAAAACCGGCAATTTCGGTGTTTGAAGAAAGAACGGCGGTTGGCAGGGCGCAGACCTGAAAACCCATGCTTGAGAGAATGGGAATTATCACATTCAGAGAGACTTTGCCAACGCCAGAAAGATCATGAATAGCGGCAACCCGCCGACAGGAGCTGAACATCTCAGGTAAGGGTTATTGCTGCGACCGGGCAGCTTTCAGCGGCATTTTTTGCGGCAGCCTGGTTTTCAGCCGCCACTGGTTTCTGGATAACGTTCGATTTGCCGTCTACAAGCTTGAAGACTGCAGGGCAAACGCTTTCGCACATGCCGCAGCCAATGCAGGTGTCCTGATCAACGATTGCTTTCATGTTTCTGTCTCCTGTTCAAAGTTCAAGCTGTCCACAGGAACTTGAAGTGATCATTGAGCTTGGCAAGATGACCACTGGACAAGCAATGCTAAACGGTTGCTTTGCCCTTTTACAGAGGCTCAGCAACCGTTTAGACTATCTGGTTCCTGTTAGGCAGCTGCTGAATGCATTCACATTCAGTCGTAGGTGTGAATAACCAGGCCAGAGCGCAATTTGGGCTCGAACCATGTTGATTTTGGCGGCATTACTTCACCGCTGTCGGCAATTTTCATCAGTTGCTCGATCGAGGTTGGGAACATGCTGAAACTGACGGCGAATTTGCCGTTGTCGACGATTTTTTCCAGCTCTTTGATGCCTCTGATGCCGCCGATGAAGTCGATGCGATCATCGGTGCGCGGGTCGCCGATACCGAGAATCGGGTTGAGCAGATTGTTTTGCAGAATGGCGACGTCGAGGCTGTTCACCGGGTCATTGGCATCGAAGCTTCCAGGTTTTGCGCTGAGCTTGTACCAGGTGCCCTTGAGATACATGCCGAAGGTGTTTGCGGCGGTCGGATTTTTGTATTCCAACTTTTCAACGGTGAATTTTTCTTCGACCTTTTTGATGAATTCATCTTCGCTGTGGCCGTTAAGATCAACGACGGCGCGGTTATAATCCATAATGTGCAGGTGATTGTGCGGGAAAATAACTGCGAGGAAAAAGTTATATTCTTCGTTGCCAGTGTGATTCGGGTTGTTTTCGGCACGAACTTTGGCAAGCCTGGCGGCAGCCTGGGTGCGGTGATGCCCGTCAGCGACGTAAAGAGCCGGCAGTTTGGCGAATTCTTCGCTTACTTTCTTGATCCAGGCAGGGTCTTTGACGACCCAGATGGTATGCTTGATTCCGTCGTCAGAAGTGAAGTCTGCATCAGGCTGAGCTTTGATTGCTTCATTGATCAGGCTGTCGATTTCTGCTTTGGCGGGGTAGGTAAGAAAAACCGGGCCGGCGTTGGCGTTAACCAGGTCAACGTGCTTGAGGCGGTCTTCTTCTTTAACTTTGCGGGTGAATTCATGGCGTTTAATTTTGCCGTCCCAGTATTCCTGGGCGCTGACGCAGCCGACGAGCCCGATCTGGGTGCGGCCATCCATGACTTCTTTATAAATGTACAAACAATCGGTTTCGTCCTTTTTGAGCCAGCCTTTCTGTTGAAATGCCTTAAAATTCTCGACTGCCTGGTCGTAAACCTTCTGATCATAGAGATTTACGCCGGGTTCGAGATCTATTTCCGGCTTAACAACGTGAAGAAAAGACTGCGGGTTGTCTTTGGCGATTTCGCGTGCTTCTTCCGAGTTAATTACATCATAGGGTAGAGATGCGAGTTTTGGTGCTACTTCTCTGGGAGGGCGAAGGCCCTTGAACGGTCGAACAATTGCCATATTCCTTCTCCTTGGCGTGATATCTGAATCCACAAATCCTAACAATACCCGGGGATACTGTCAACCAAATCTGAAAGCCGGGCAAAAGAGAATTTTCTGAATAGATGCTTTGCTCATTCAGGCTTCTTTTTAAGGATTTTGGCAACAATGAATTTTTTTAAACGTCCCCCAAAACCAATTGCAACTATGGCTAAAACATAGGCGGCCAGAATACAGGTTCCGTAAAGCCAGACTTCCTCCAGGGGGCTTTGCGCTCTCAATTCAGTAAAGATCTTGGCTTTGCCACCATCGGTGAATGATGCCAGCAGGCCTACGAAACCCAGGCCAATGGTCAGCGACATTATTGTGACTGTGCCTGAAATGAATCCAGTGAGCGGGCCAAGGAGCGCAATGTGAATTGCATAAGAATCGTCTGTTAAGGTTTTGTTTTCTTCTGTGATTTTTCTGTTTCGGTGCCACACAAGAATCACCAGTGCTGTACCCAACAACATCTGAAGAATTCCTGTGGCCTTCAGTCCCTGATTGGCCTCATTGCCGATAAAGCCGCCAATAGCGATGGAAAATGAGATGAGATAGGCATTGAGACCCTTGCCATAGATGCACCAGTTGTGTTTGAAAATCATTAACGAGCATACTGCAAAATTAAAGGCTATGATTGGAAAAATTGCCAGAGTGTCGATCATTTCTGCCGGGCCTAGAGGGCTAACGAAACCTGTTGTCGCGCTAATATTGTTGAAAGACAAAATCGAATTGCTTACTGAAACCTTGAGAACGACCAGGGTTAGATTTGCTATCATGGTCGGTCCGACCAGCTTAAAACTCCAGTTGCCTTCGATTGGATCTGACGATTCAGTTGATGACAGGGTTTTCGATGCAATACGTGCCATTAATCCGGTAAGAACGGGAACAAAAAATAGAGCAGCGTTTCCCGCTACGAGGAGCTGCATGGTCTGCATCGTTGCAAACAGGCAATCACCGAGGCTGCCGGCGGGGTTACTTACGAGTCGTATGTACAGTGGGTGGATGAATCCCGCCAGTAATAAGGCATAGCCAAGAAAGGTTGTGGGTATCAACCCGATGATAAAACCTCTTACAAAGCCGCTGCCAGGTAACCTGGGCTTGAAAAGAATTCCACAAAGTATGACCATTATTCCAGGAAGGCATTTAAGAATAAACGCTTTGGGATCTTCAAGGATTTGGGTATCGGGTAGCAATGACCTGGTGTAAATCTCGTAAGTCGGGTAGGTCAGCAGCAAGGTGCCCAGACTTCCCGCCATGATGGCAACTCTCAGACCTGGCCTGGGGCAGATGAAAGAAGCCGAAAAGAGAGACAGCATAAGTGATGTAATGGCAATCACTGACGCTTCGAAGACGTTGAAAATCTGACGAATCTGCGGGCAAAAAATCAGGCCCGGAGCGACCGATTCTGGCAGGAACTGGGCAAGAAAAAGAGCGCTTAAACAGAGCAAAAGAAATGAAAAAGCCGAAATCAGGATTAAAGATTTATTCATTATCTTCTCCTGTCTGCTTCTCGAACAAGCTCTTGACTTCAGCAAACCTGCTTTCGGCAAGGATTTTTTGCCGATCTTCTTCAGTGAGCTCCGAAAATGCGTTGATCTCAATCAATTGTTTGATTACGTCGCTTCGCCGGCTTGCTTCATCTGGAGCGCTCAGATAGCCATAGTTCCCTGCCGCTGCCCGGTAGAGCATCGAGCCAGCCCACTTCTCTGCATTCGATTGGTCTTTTGCCCAGCTTTTACCGCGTTGAATGTCTGCCAGCGTTGCCATGGTTTTTCAAGATAGCTTTTGAAAATGATAATGGTGAATATAAGCGTGATACTTAGAGTTGAGGCAAAAACCTTGAAGAAGCAGTCGGATTCGTTCTCAAGATTCTTGATTGGGGATTCTTCGCCTGGATTCATCTTTTGCTGTTGATTCATTTTATTTGAAAATGACCGCAATGTCTTTTCCCCAGGTATTATCATCGAAATGCATCACAGCTTCGATACTGGTAACCGCTGGTGAGCACTCGGTGAAAGGACCAACTACCAGCTGGTAATTGCCTTCGGCAGTTTTGATCAGCGGCGTTTCCGAATCCCACAATACTCTCAGCTCGTTGAAAGAGGGCTCAGAAGTTGTGGCTGAAAATGCCGGTGCAGAGAGGATTGAAAGAAGAACAGTTAGAAGGGCGATTGATCTCAGAAGACTTTTAACGGCCATGGGATACCAACCTTTTTTAAAACTTTATGGCTTTAGTTTACCCCATAAAAATATGGAAAAACAATGAACATGAATTATCTTATGTTTTTGTAAAAAAGCGATTGTGGACAAGCGAATTACAGAGTGAGCTTTTATATGGACCGGGATTTCTTTACTAAACGACAAGAATTAAGTAAAGTGTCAGCATATTTCGACGGGAGATCAGCATGAAGGTAATCAAATTTGGTGGCACCTCGCTTGCAAACTGGGAGCGCTTCAATAGCGCAGTAGAGATTATCGAAAGGTCGGCGGCTGGTGGGCCGGTGGCGGTTGTGTTATCTGCTCCTGCCACAGTCACCAATAGTCTGCTTGAAATGATCGACAAAGCTGCAAAGGGCAGCGATTACCAGGAAATTTTTACCCGTGTGGAGACCTTGTTCCAGGGAATATGGGCCGAAGCTGCCGAGGCCTGCAAAATGTCGCAAGAATCCCGTATAGGGATCGATCTTCAACTTGCTCGTCAGTTGGCTCTCTGGCAGAAAAAGTTGCATGGAATTGCCTGCCTGGGCGAGTGCCCTGAGCGGATCATGGCAGCTTTTACTGTTGGCGGTGAGTATCTGTCGGCGGCTTTGATGCAGGCTGTGTTGCAGGCAAAGGGACTGGACGTAGGCCACCTGAACCCGGTCGAACTATTACCGGCTTTCGGTGAGACACTTGATGCCATGGTCGACGTTGAAAAGGGGAGATCACGATTCAAGCTTCTCGATTTGCAGCAGCATGTTTATATTATGCCGGGCTTTGCGGCTGGTGACAAGCATGGACAGGTGGTCACCCTGGGTCGAAACGGTTCGGATTATTCAGCGGCGGTATTGGCGGCTTGCCTTAGGGCCGACAGTTGTGAAATCTGGACCGATGTTGACGGTGCTTTCAGTGCCGATCCCCGTCTGGTTTCCGATGCCAGGCTGCTGCCTCAGCTCAGCTATCAGGAAGCCATGGAGATGTCATACTTTGGCGCCAAGGTTTTGCACCCGAAAACGATTGCGCCGATCGCCCAGTATCATATTCCCTGCTACGTCAAAAACAGTTTCAAGCCGGAGTTGCCAGGAACATTGATTTCCAATCGGGCTGACAAAACCGGGATGCAGGTCAAGGCCATATCCAATCTTGGCGGCATGACGATGGTTAATGTCTCCGGCCCTGGAATGAAGGGCATGGTCGGTATGGCGAGTCGTGTTTTTGCAGCTATCTCCAGGGCTGGGGTTTCGCTGTCGTTAATTTCGCAGAGTTCGTCGGAATACAGCATTTGTTTTTGCGTAAAAAGCGATTTTGCCAACCGGGTAGAACAGGTTTTGACCGATGAATTTGAACTCGAGCTGAAAAGCGAATTTCTCGAACCATTTGAAATGATTGATGATCTTGCCATCGTTTCATTGATAGGTGATGGAATGCGCACACACAAAGGATTGGCGGCGAAATTTTTTACCGCTCTGGCTCAGTCGGGAACAAATGTGATCGCTATTGCCCAGGGTTCTTCCGAGCGTTCTATTTCAGTTGTAATCGATGAAAAAAATGCGGTGAAAGCGGTAAAGTCTTGCCACCAGGTCTTTTTTGATGTGCAGCAATACATCGATGTTTTGCTCGTCGGTTGTGGCAACGTGGGCTCGGCTTTGCTGGCGCAAATCGCGAGGCAGCAGGCTACTTTGAAGCAGCAGCACATCAGTGTAAGAGTTTGCGGATTGGCCAACTCGAGAAAAATGTTGCTCGAAGCCGGAAGCATAGATCTGGAAAACTGGCGCGAGCAACTTGATTCGTCACAAATAAAAGTAGATTTAAAGCAAATGTTCGACTGGGTTAAAGAGCAGCAGCTGGTAAATCCGGTTTTAATAGATTGTACCAGTAATCAGAGCGTGGCCGACAGCTATGTCGAAGCGATGAATGCCGGGCTGCATGTGGTTACCCCAAATAAAAAAGCAAATACCAGCGATTACGGGTACTATAAACAGCTGCGTCTTGCTGCTTTGCGCCAGCGCCGACAGTTTCTTTATGAGGCGACGGTCGGGGCCGGACTTCCGGTTTTAGACAATTTGAAAAAGCTAATTTCAGCCGGCGATCAGCTGGTGCGTTTTCAAGGGATTCTTTCCGGATCGCTTTCATTCATTTTCGGCAAGCTCGATGAGGGTATGAGTCTTTCGGAAGCCACTGCAATCGCCCGGGAAAAATGTTTTACCGAGCCCGATCCGCGCGATGATTTGAGCGGCACTGACGTGGCGCGCAAGGTACTTATTTTGGCAAGAGAAGCCGGCTTTCAGATCGAGCTGGCAGACATAGAGATCGAGGGAGCATTGCCGGCCGGTTTCGATGCCGGCGGTACCGTTGAAGAGTTTATGCAGCGCCTGCCCCAGGCCGATGCGGTAATGGCCGGGAAAGTTGCCGCTGCCAGGGCTGAAAAAAAGGTTCTGCGTTATGTCGGGCAGATTGAAAATGGTCGATGTCTGGTAAGAGTGGCGGCAGTCGGTCAGGACGATCCTCTTTATGCGGTTAAAGGCGGCGAAAATGCGCTGGCTTTTTACAGTCGCTATTATCAGCCTATACCTTTCGTGCTTCGCGGATACGGTGCCGGTAATGAGGTTACATCTGCGGGAGTTTTCGCTGATCTGTTGCGCACTCTTAACTGGACCCGGGAGGTAACTATATGAGTTTAACGGTTTTTGCGCCGGCAACGGTGGCCAATCTCGGGGTTGGCTTCGATCTTCTGGGTGCGGCGGTCAATCCTGTCGATGGCTCGCTTCTCGGCGATCAGATAACGGTTGAAACGATCGAAAAAGGCATCGAGCTGGAATGCCGCGGTGCATACGCACATTGCTTGCCATCTGATAATGGCGATAACATAGTTTTTCAATGTGCAGAGCGCTTTTTTTCTGCATTACCTGACTTTGAGGGGCGCACTGGAGTAAGGCTCATTCTCGACAAGGGACTGCCGGTTGGCAGTGGTCTTGGCTCCAGTGCAAGCTCGGTTGTTGCAGCTCTTTACGCTCTCAATCAATTTTTCGAACAGCCCTTGAATCAACAGGAGCTGCTTGGCCTGATGGGGCAAATGGAGGGAGTGGTGAGCGGTTCGGTGCACTATGATAATGTCGCTCCGTCGTTTCTTGGCGGGCTTCAGCTGATGGTGCAATCTGTCGGTCGAATATGTGAAGATCTGCCTTTTTTCGAGCATTGGTTCTGGATTCTTGCATATCCGGGCATTTCTCTGTCTACGGCAAAAATGCGAGCTCTGTTGCCGGCCCGATATGATCGCGGCGACGTCATAAAATTCGGTCATTATCTTAGCAGTTTTGTGCACGCTCTTTATCGCAGGGATCAGCCGCTGGCAATATCGATGCTCAATGACGTTGTTGCTGAGCCATATCGCAGCAGCCATATCCCAGGATACCTTAAGGCTAAGGCAGCCCTGAGCGAAATCGGGGTTCTCGGCAGTGGTATTTCCGGAAGCGGGCCGACCCTTTTCGCGATTGCCGATGATCTGAAAACCGCTCGAGAGGCTGAAGAGCTTTTGCGGGCGACCTATTTAAGCCATGATGGCGGGTTTGTCAGAGTTTGTCGTATCGACCGCAGGGGCGCCAGGGTTTTAAGCAGGAACGAGGCGGTTTGAATTATGCAATTTTACAATCTCAGGCATCCGCAACAGCAGGTAAGCTTTTGTGAAGCTTTAATAACTGGACTTGGTCGTGACCGCGGTCTTTTTTTTCCGCTTGAAATTCCTGTGTTGAAAAACCTTGATGAGATTTTGCGCCTGCCTTTCGTGCCTCGTAGCCAGAAAATTCTTTCCGCCTGGCTCGGCGAAGAACTAGGCCGAGAACGGGTTGAGAAGCTGGTTGAGCGTGCCTTCAATTTTCCGGTTTTTACCAGGCAGGTCGATGAAACGCGTTGGGTTCTCGAGCTTTTTCATGGTCCGACGCTGGCATTCAAGGATTTTGGCGCAAGGTTTATGGCTCAGTGCCTGAACGAGCTGGCGGCGCAAGAAAAAATAACCATTCTTACAGCTACCTCAGGTGACACAGGTGCCGCGGTGGCACATGCCTTTCATGGTCTGGCGAATATTCGTGTCGTTGTTCTTTACCCCGAAGGCAAAATCAGCCCATTGCAGGAAAAATTGTTTTGCACGCTCGGCGGTAATGTCGAGACCGTCGCTGTTGCCTGCGACTTTGACGGCTGTCAGGAACTGGTGAAAAAGGCGTTTGTCGATGAAGATGTGGTTGCAAATATTAATTTGAATTCAGCAAATTCGATAAATGTCAGTCGATTGCTGGCCCAGATTTGTTATTATTTTGAAGCTGTCGCCGCCTCAGGGTTAGCCGAACCTGTAATCGCTGTGCCCAGCGGAAATTTTGGCAATCTTACTGCCGGGCTGTTGGCTCAGGCCATGGGTTTACAGGTTAAGCGCTTTATTGCCGCAACCAACGCCAACGACACGGTGCCGCGCTACCTGAAATCGGGTGTTTGGTCACCAAAGCCGACGGTGCCCACATCCTCGAATGCCATGGATGTTGCCGAACCAAGCAACTGGCCAAGAGTCGAGACGATTCTGGGCAAGGCCCGCGAAAATTTCTCCGAATTGCAGGGAATTGCGGTTTCTGAAGCTGAAACCATGGCCTCGATCAGACAATTACAAGATTTAAACTATCTCGGCGAGCCTCATGCGGCAGTAGCGGCCTGCGCCCTGACAAAATCTTTAAAACCCGACGAAGAAGGAATTTTTCTGGCAACTGCTCACCCGGGTAAATTTCGCGAGGCAGTCGAGGCTGCAACAGGCGGCAGCATTGAGCTTCCCCAGGCTCTGGCAGAAGTTGCCGACAAGAAGGTGCTGTCGCGTAAAATCGCCCCTGATTTCTCAATTTTAAAGGGCATTCTTCTTTAGCCCTCATACATAACCGGCAAACATCATCTAGATTTTTTCAGCGGCAAAAAATAGTTATAAATCTGTTCAGATATCAAATTGTAAGGGCGCAAAATTTTGCGCCCTTAAGTTTTATTCTTTGATTGCGGTGAAACGAAAATGAATCATTCAAAGCGGGTGTCAGGAGGGTGCCGGTGCAGGTCGCCCTCGCTGATGCGCTCGTGTCTGTAATGCTTTAGCTCTTTGTCCTTTTCGATCAACCAGCGTTGAAAGAAAACTAATATGCTCAGGTCCATCATAAACACTCCTCCTTTCTTGAGAAGTCGATTATACTTATGCATTTTGTGTGCCATGTTTGTTAAAGCCTTTTGTAGCGCGGGAAATGGGCTGGCGCGGCCTGGTCGGTTTGCCAGCCTGAGCAAAAAATGAGCAGTTTCCGCCGCAGGCATTCCCAATTCTGTAATTTTTGGGTGCAGAACCTGAATTCATGAATTTAACACCTTTACCCAGGTTTAAGTTTTTGATAGTTGACCAGCATTGTCCGGATTAAGTATTATCAGAGCGTAAAATTAAAACTGGAGAGAGAAAATGCAACCTCATCTAAAGCTCAAAGAAGGCGACATTTCGCCCTATGTTCTCGTTTGCGGTGATCCCGCACGTGCTGAAAAGATTGCCAAACTTTGTGAATCCTACAAGGAACTGGCGTATAATCGTGAATACCGAACTTTTCTCGGTGAATACAAAGGGCAGAAAATTACCATCACTTCGCATGGCGTTGGCTCAGCCGGTGCTTCAATCTGCTTTGAAGAGCTCATTAAAATTGGTGCGAAGGTAATTGTCAGAGTTGGCACCTGTGGCGCGCTGCAGAATGACTCTGAACAGGGCGACCACATTATTGCCACTGGAGCAATTCGCGAAGATGGTGTTACCCCTCTGCTGGTACCGGTTGGTTATCCGGCTATTTCTGATGCAGAAGTCTGTCTGGCCATTGAAAAAGCATGCATCGATCTTCAGGCGCCCTACAAACGAGGTATTATGCTGACCTCTGACGTTTTTTACCCCGGCGTGCTCAACACTTCATTGGAACTTTACAGTAAAGCCGGTGTTCCGGGGGTCGAAATGGAATGTTCAGCGCTGTTCGTAATTGCATCGCTGCGTGGTGTAAGGGCCGGGGCTATTGCTACCGTCGACGGAAACCCGCTCAAATGGGACGAAGGCAATTATGATCCGCATGGTGAAAAAGTCACCACCGGAAAAGCCAGAATGCTGACCATCGGCCTCGAAGCCATGGCGGCAATGAGCTGTGCAGGATTGAAATAATGTCCGTCGGGCCGGTGATAATGCTGCTGCCTTACGAAAGCTGTTCCGGGCTGGAATTGTTCGGAATCAGATTCGCGGCCGACCTGCAGGGTCGCGGCCTTTCTGCTTTGATCGCGGCTCCTGACGATACACTTATCGCCGGGCAGTGTGAGGCAAGAGGTATCGAGCAGTATTCCTTTCCGGTGATTCAGAAATATGAACCCTGGAGTTTGCCGGCATGTATCAACATGTTGCGCGAAAAGCGTCCGGCGGCAGTCGTGGCCTTTCGTTCCCAGTTGATGTATCCGCTGCACCTGGCCCAGTTGCTGACCGGCATTAGGGTTCCGGTATTCCTGTTTTATCGTATCGGTGCCGGCAACTATCATCGCAACGACCCATTGCACCGCCGACTGTTCAAGCATTTGGCAGCGGTCGTTCCCAATGCCGACCATGTCGCCAATAAAATCCGGCAGTATTGGGCGATCGCGCCCGAGAAGGTCGTCTGTATCAAGAGCGGGGTCGATACCGACCGTTATCGTCCTGACCGGCAAAGGCGCAAACTATTGCGCGATGAGCTTGGGCTAGATGAAAAAAGCTTCTTGATCGGTAGTTCCGGTCGCATCCACCCGGAAAAAGGCTCAGAGATACTTTTGCGGGGTCTTTTCGACCCCCAGGGGGCGGCAAAAAACCGCAAAGATGTGCATTTGCTCTATATTGGCCGCGAATATCGTCCGGGATACATCGACGAGCTAAAGGCGGTGGCGGCTTCATTCGGCGCGGCTGAGCGCTTTCACGTTCTGCCTTTCCGCAATGATGTCGAGACGGTTTATTCGGCGCTGGATCTTTTTGCTTTTGCGGTGACTTCACATGAGACCTATGCTTATGTCGCGCTTGAGGCAATGGCTTCAGGGGTCGCGCCGATCGTACCCTATACCGGCGGCATGAAAGAAATGTATCGCGATGGTGTTGAAGGCTGGTTTTTTGAACATCGCAATGAGACTTCGCTGCGCGAGGTTCTCGCCCGGGCTCTTTCGGCTCCGGTAGACGCAGTTCATGAAATGGGTCGGCAGGCGCGCAAACGTATTGTCCGCGGCTCAAGCTGGGAGCTGATGATGGAGAAATACCTGAAATTGTTTGGCAAATGCCGGGTAAAAGGGTTTGAAAAATATATTTGATTGAAATTTGAAAGGATGTTGTATGAAGGTTATTCTTGAAACTGAGCGCGGCAGTCGTATCAGCTGTGACGTCAACCCATTCCTGCTTGGCCGTAGTCCTGAATGCAATTACCGTCTCGAGGGTGATCGAGCCAGCCGAAAACATGCACAGATAATTGTCGAAGGCGAGCAGTCTTACGTCGAAGATCTCAACAGCTCCAACGGCACTTTCGTTAATATGGGCCAGATTTCCGGCAAGGTCGCAATATATAAAGGTGATCTGCTCAGGTTTGCTGACGTGCGCATGAAAGTTATTGCCGGATCTGAAAAGAAATAGAATGGCATTTCTGCCCTTTTCAATTTTTGCCCTGAGCAACAAAATCAAAGACCTTTTTTCAGTTTGTTTGTTGCCGATCGTTCTGACTCTTTTTGTGCTGAGCGGAGCATTCCTCGAGGCTTCTACCTGGCAGGTGTACACTGAGGGAAACGGTTTGTGCGGCAGGCAGGTGAAGTGTCTTGCTGCTACCGGAAGCTCCTTTGCGGTTGGCACGGAGAACGGCGTCAGTATTTTCAATGGCGCAAACAGCACATGGACAGGTCTGGCAATTCCTGGCATTGAAGCACCACTTAATGTCTGCGACATAGCGATAGACGAATACGGGAATTACTGGCTGGCAACCAATCAAGGTCTGATCAACGTTCAGGAAAAACATGTTTTTTTGTATGGAACAGCTCAGGGGCTCTCAGGGGTAGACATCAACCGTGTGCAGATTTATGATTCAATGGTTTTTGCCGGCTGTTTTGGCGGAATGGTTTGCCGGGCCGTCGTGCCGCAGTCTGGTTATACAACTTTTCTGCCGGTTAACTACGATGGTGCTGATGAATCGAACAAAATCAAGTCTGTCGGCATTGCTGCGATGGCAATGGTCGGGCCGGCCCAGGGCTGGGTAGCAACGCTTGGGGCGGGCTTGCTGAAAATTTACGGAAGCTCTGAAGAACCGCTGTTGTCGAGCAGGGGCGACTTTGAAACCTGGTTCAATGATTTTTTCATTTTTCAGGAAGGTTATCCGGTAGAAGAGCGTATGATTGCCGCGACGACTGAATTTCTTTGTCTGGTTAGCAATGGTCAGGGTTACGAAAAAATTGAATTGCCGGGCGAGCAAAAATGGTTAAGCGCTGTGGTGACCGCCCCGGAAAACCGGGAATTGTTTGATTGGGTTGAGCTGCCAAAGCTCGATGGCAGTGAAAAAGCATTGCAGGATTTTATCATGCGTCGCGCACTTTATGTGGGCACAAGATCAGACGGACTATGGCGGTTCTATCGAGGAGAATGGCGCCAGTACACAAGTGAAAACAGTGTTTTGCCATCGAATTGTGTTAACAGACTATATTTTTTGAAAAATTTGCTGGCAGTGTGCACCGACGCTGGGCTGGTATTGATCCATATCAACAGTAATCGATATGACGAGTTTCAGCATGCCGGATTCGGGACTCCAGGTAACATTACCTTTTATCCATTCAAACCGGAAATGGTTTACAAACAGATCGAAATGGGAACGGATCTCTGGATTTCTCATCAATTTGGTTTGAGTCGCTGGCGTTCTGATGGCTTCAGGTCGAATCAGGCAGTTGCTGACAAAATGTCTGGTCAAAAAATTAATTTAAGTATTCGTTTGGAACCCGTTTTTGAGGATGAGGATGGTTCGGATTCGAATATTGGAAATGGTGAGATTGAAAACAATGATCTGAGCGGCAGCTTTTGGCAACATTTTACCAATGATCCCGAGCTGGCCGGAGTGTGTGCCGAGGATTATGGCTTTACTCTCAGTGGCGCAGGGACTCCAGTGGGTATTGAAGCAACAAGTGAAGAAGATAAGTTGGCAGATAGAGCGCAAAGAGCTTTTCCAATACCGTCACAGAATATTTCTTCGTTCTGCATCGACCGCTCTACTGATTGTCTGTGGCTGATTTTCGATAACCTCAATCTTTATCGCATGAGAATGCAAAGGCAGTTGGACCGGTTGACGAAAAGTATGGTGCAGGTTCCGGTCTGGGAGAATCTGTTAAAAAACGTTCCCTGGAACGAGGGGGAAAGGTTGAATCATGTCTGGTATGGTGCCGGAAAGATCTTTGTTGGCAGCAGTAACGGCATGTATATTCTTGATAATCCCCAGAATTTCACAATTGAGACAGAGCCATTTGCCTGGCAACATTATGGGCTGAAACAGGGGTTGCCCATCAATGAAGTGCGTGGTTTTGCTTTCTGGAAAAGAGAAGATGGAAAAATTCTGACAATTTTGCATAATCAGGGAATAAGCACCTGGGATGGCGCATTTTTCAGCAAGATCGATCTTGGTGGCGATGGCACCTGCATCGAAAGCGGTTCTGGTGACGATCTATGGGTCGGGACCACCGCGGGTCTGTATCGACTCGATGGGGTCGGCAATATTTTCACATACAACCGCAACAATGCTCATTTTGAGTCTAACAACATTACTGCTATTGGAGTTCTGCCGGGTGACGGCAATTCTTCCGGCGTCTGGGTTGCCTGTGATGCTTTTGTGAAATTTTCGGAAAATGGGCCCGGCCTGGATGGCTCAGATATGCTTCCTGATCTGGTTCCACGTGGAAATGGAACCTTCGCGGTCATTGACAAGATTTTGCCCTCAGACATACGTTATCATTCAACTTCTTTGCACTATTTTGACGGGCGGACCTGGGAAAAGTGGCGTATCGCCGGAGTGCGTGATCTGTTGATAGATCGCGATTATTTCTGGGCAGCGACCAATGTTCGGGTCAGGCGTATCCGCATTGTGCACTGAGTTTTTTTGTGAACTGGAAATAAATGAACAAGATATTTTCTCTTCTACTGATAATTTTGATTGCATGGTTGCTTTGGCCGGCTGGCCAAGCGATTGATCCAGGCAGGCCTTTGCCGGTCGGCTGGAGCCATTACTGCAAAAATGATCAGATTCGCGGTCTGGTACGGGTGGGCGATGAAATTTATGTCGGTGGCTTATCTGGGTTAAAAAAAGTGGACTGGAGGAACCCGCAGCAGCCGATTGAGGTTTCAGCTCCTGAAAATTTCAATCTGGTGCGCATCGAGGCAATGACCGTAGATGCATCTGAAACCATCTGGATCGGGCACGAAGGTGGTTTGTATGCCAGAGACGCAGCAGGAACATGGCATGATTTTTCGGCAAAACTTCCTGATCCCAAGGTTCTTTCGGTGTGCGCCGATCAGCATGGATGTCTCTGGGTCGGCACCTGGCGCGGGGTGGCAAAGCGTGATGCGGCAGGGGCATGGACAACCTTCAAGACCGCTGACGGGCTTCCCTCTGAAAGAATTCGCACCATTTTCAACGATTCAGAAGGCGGAATCTGGTTCGGAACCTCGACCTCGCCAGAGGGCGGTCTGGTGCGCTGGTTTGCCGAAAAAAAGACTTTCTATTCGGTTGCTGATTTATTGGCTCATCAACATGTGACGGCAATGATGGAAGACAGACAGGGCAGGATTTGGATTGGAACCGGGTTTTATGACAAGGGTGGAGTTACCGTATTTCCAGGCTGGCGCGTCAACGATCTTGGCGATAAAACCATTCTCAATCAGGGCACAGGTCTTGCCGGCAACAAGGGCCGATCTTTGCTTCAGGACAGTGCCGGCGTAATCTGGGTCGGCTCCGAGCTCGATGGCCTGACCCGCATTGCATCGGACGGCAAAAAGATGATCTTCACGATGGCCGACGGTCTGGTCGGCGACGAAATCATGTGTATGCTCGAAGACCCCGAAGGGAACCTCTGGCTGGGCCAGGAGCTCGGCCTGACGCGAATAGCCGCGTCGGTTCTGCAAAGCTGGCCTTAACCACTTTTTTTTTGCAGCGCATTATTGTGGGGGTGCAAGATCTTGCGCCCCTTTATTATTAGATTTTGCCGCCTGCCGGTGTTACGAAAAAACGCCTTGCAGGCTAGTTTTATTATGGCTATAATAGCTTGGAATCAAAGCTTCTGAGAGGGTGAAATTCATAAATGTTTGAGCAGCTCCGTCAGAAATACCAGTCTTTGCGGCGCTCGCGCAGCCTGGGCAAAATTGATGAAAGTAAATTTGTCGACGAGGTCAATCAGCTGCGTTGCGAAGACGAAAACGGCAACTGGTGGCAGATAGATTCCGAAACCGGTGAATGGCTGACCTGGAACGGCAATGACTGGCTGCCCGGCAATCCGGTGAAGTCTGGCCAGTCGAAGAAACGTTCAAGCGATTCGGCTGATAAGGGTGAAAAACGTTACCGTCCCGGCAGTTCGACAGGCTCAGAACAGCAGGTTGCCAGTGCTGCCGAACTTCCTGGATTGATCAGTATCGGCTGGGGCAGTTTGCTGCGTCTGATCTTCAGTAGTCTTTTCGGCCGCCTGCGCATCATGATCACCGTTGGCATCATGGCCTTTCTGTTGCATACATTCCTGATTGCGGTCGGAAACAACGGTTACGACAAAGATTCCAATATCAGCAGTATGTTTTCGCAGTTGCGCAGCTATAATTCGACAATTTTCAGTGGTCAGCTGCCCTGGTTTATCAATTATACCATCGGTGATTTTAAGGTCGGCAGCAATATCGCCATAAAACGTAACGAAGTGCCGGCGACCGCGGGTTGGACGCTTGGCGGGGCGCTGCTGTTGCTTGCCTGGCGAGGCTTTCGCACTCGCGGACTCTTTGGCGGCTTTACCCGAATTCTGTCGCTGCCGCGGCAGGTTTGTAACAACTGTAGTCCGCATCTCGGGGTCAATCTTGCCGGGCTTGCTCTGGGCATTTTCATCGCCAATTATTTCAGCGGCAAATTGCCGCACCAATCCCAGAATATGCTCAGTTTTATCAGCCTTGGTGCAGTTGGCTCGATGGTACCATTGGCTTTTGCCAGTGTTCTGGCAAGAATTTGCCATGCAGCCGGCGCGGCCATCAAAACGCGAATTTTTCGCAATGTTGGTTTTGCCGGTTTGTCACAGGTTTTGTTCCTCGGCCTGTCATGCGGCATGTTTGCCAATTCGGTCTGGCAATATGGTTCCTACGTTGGATGGGGCCTGGCCATTTATACGGTTTTTCTTATTATTACCCGTCCTGGGAAAGCTTTGCCGGTGTCTGGTCGGGCGACCATGTTTTTCAATATCTTTGCAGTCGGCGGGTTGATGTATTTCCTTTGTGACCAGGCAGCCCACGCCCACGATAAGGGCTGGTGGGAAAACGTAAATTCAAACGATCCTTTAACCAAGCAGATCGTTTCCTGGGTTAAAGCTCCCGGTTCGGCTGAGCTTATGAAGGCCGGCGTTCCGCCTTCGGTTGGCGCGGCTGTCGGTGCCGGTGCCGTTGACGCCGCGACAAGCGTTACCACTTACGTGCTTCAAGTCAGCGCCCACCATCTTCAGGTCAGCCCAGAAGCCCCAGGTGAACTTCTGGTAGCTGTCTGGAAATCTGAAGAAGGCGGGGCGCTCGTTCCGGCCGGCGATGCCAGCATCAGTGTTTCAGGGTTCGCTCCATGGTTGAGTTTGAGCGCGAGTTCGGGCACCTGTCGCCTCAATTGTATAGTCGGGCAGCGCCCTGAATCAACTGGTGCGCAAGCTCCTCTTGAGTCGGTTACGCTTACCATTACCGGCATCGGCGGTGGCCAGACCTGCTCATCGACGGTTGTCATAACCCCCGGCGGCCAGCCGCAATACGTTCTGGAGGTCTTTTGAGGTGAGTAAAACCTTTAACATAAATTATGACAGCAGCAAGAAAGGCTGGTTGCCTGCCGAAATCCGCGTGCGCATGCTTGAAAATATCGATGAAAACTATCAGCCCTGCGCTTTCACAGACGTAGAATTTTCTGCCGAGCCTGCTGATTGGCTTAGTTTTAATCCGCGCAGCGAAGGCGACATCGTTTGTGCCGATGTAAGTGTTACCGATAGTTTTATCAGTGCACCGCCCGAACAGAAATTTTCCCGGCCGATTGCCGTTGTCGTTAAGGCTCGTCCAGAAAATGCCTCAGACCAACAACAGCCGGTTTCCGTCGACTGTCAGGTTCAGGTAGAAGAGCCCGGGGTGCAGATGGGGTTCACGGTCAGCCCAGATGAATGCTACAAGGATGGCGGCGTCTTTTTGCCAGCCGATGCAAAAACCGTTTGCAGTCTGACTGTCTGGGTCGAAGAAGTCGATCCTGAAAGCGGACAGGTTTACCGCGCACCTGAAGAGGACTATGAATTCAAGGTTGAAACGACCTTTGACCCAAAATTGCTTCTTTGTCTGGATGTTAACAAAGGTGTGATTCCTGCTGAAAGTCAGTGGCGAACGGCAAAGGTTCTTGCCGATCTGCCCGAGCCGCTTCAGGGTGAAGTTACCGTCAGAGCTTTTTCCAAAAAGACGAATCGTGAGGCCGGAAAAATCGATATTCCCTGGGCTTTGTTCTCGGCCGAGATTGTCATGGAAAAGGAAATAACTCCAGAGTTGCCGGTCTTACCGGGCCAGCAATGGTGTGCCCGCCTCAAGCTTAAACAGCTGGGACTCGATGGACCACTTGAAGACACTTTGGTTCAGTTCGTCTGGGCCGACAGCTGCAAGGCTTCCCCCTTAGGACGACTGGATATAACCAGTGCGCGAACCGATGCCGAAGGCATGGTCGAGCTTTTTTACGATCCGCCGGAAGAGTTGATTTATCAGCCAAACAAACGCTTGTTTGATGAAGTTGCCATTCTCGTCGGCGAAGGTGAAAACCCTTTACAGCTCAAGGAAACGGTTGTTTTTCCCGTCGCTCCTAAAATTGTCATTCATGGCGCGGGCGAGAAAAAAGGTCTGAAGAATGACCCAGAGCAGCAGCCAGTCGAAATCATGCCCGAAGAAGTTACCGGCAGTAAGATAAATGGATATCTGGTGGTGCCGGTAAAAATGGATGAAGGCCCGCTCAAGCAGTTTGGCGTAAATCAGGCGAAGCTTTCGTTGGGCTTCAGTGAAGATGCGCCTTGGGCAATCGAGCTGAACACTCGCCAGAATGGTGCATGGCAGCTTGAACTGAAAGAATTGACAGAAGCTTTCAGCAAGGCAAAGCTTGCCGGAAAACCGATTCAGCTTTCGCTTGCTCCCGAAGCCAAGCAAACATTTAAAATGTTGCTGGATGAAGAAGAAGAGCGACTGATGACCGGTTATGAAGCCGACACAACCCCGGATCGCCTGCAGCTTTTCACATCAAGCTTTCAGCGTTCACTCAGATTTTATCGTTATCATTTTTCGAAACAGCTGGCAGAACAGCCTGAAAAGAATTACGAACTTGCTCTTTCCGGGGTTAACCTTTTGCTGGTCGCAGTAAAGGGCACCGGAATATATTTGCGTCGCTTCAGTCCCCATAAGGACATGGTCAAATCAAGATTTGATAAAATGGTTGGCACTCTGGTCAGTATCGGCTTGAATGCCGTTTCTGCCAGCCAGAAGATCCGTGAGCTTCCCGGGGTGATTGGCGATTACGGTCGCAGATTCCTTGAATGGCTGGCGAAGACCAAGCTTGGCGGCTGGTTGGCGCGCGGTGCTTCCTGGTTCAGCAGTTTTGCCGGATCATTGGGCGAAAAGGCGATGAACAAAGTTGCTCCGATGGTTAATTATCTGGCCAACTCTATTCGCAGCTTTCTCGACAAGCTCGGTGCCGGCGGCCAGAAAATTTACAACAGCATTTCAGGTCTGCTCGATGATTTTGTCCGGGTAGTCGATGATCTATGCGCAGCCTTGCGAGATAAGGTCGTCAACTTTCAGCAATATCTGGCGAATTCGGTCGACAATTGGGATGAGCTGGTCGCCTGGGTTAACAAGAAAAAAGACGCTGCCGGTGAGATGATCGACCAGGCGTCGGGGTATGTTTCCGGCTTCATGAATGCGCTTCAGGAAATGATCAGCACCTTGATGTCGCTGGTCAGCAACCTGTTTGAAAAGCTTGGAACTTTCATGGTTAACTGCCTTACCGGCATGTTCAGCTGGTGCGCTCAGAAAGCTTCGACCTGGCTCAGGCCGGTTTACGACTGGATCCTTGATCATTCGCCCGAAGCCCGTGAAATGGTGGAAAAAATTCTTAAATCCGACGCCTCTGCCGAGGCTGCCGGTAATACAGGTATCGAGGGTTGCATCAACGCTATTTTGACCGAAATTTCAAACTGGTTGATCGGCCACAAAAATCTTGATTCTGGAAAAGACGCTGTAATGATGGGCATTGCCAAGAAACTTGGCATTATCGACCAGCAGCCGACCAAGGCTGTCGGGCATGTTTATCGGAACGCGGTAAAGCAGTATTTGCCTGAGGATTGGCAGGCCGAGAAATCTGAGTTCAGCAAGACGCTTATTGAAGCTTCGCACCAATACCACGATTATGAAATAGCGACCAATGTCATCGATGAGATTGGCGACATTATCGGCATAATCATTTCTGTCGGTGGTCTTGGAGTTGCTTTGATCGGTGTCGTTTTTTCCGGGGGCACGGCAATTGCTGCTGTTAGTACAGCGGTGGCTCAGTTTGAAGCTGTTTTTAATCTTGCAAAGCTGGCAGTTTGTGATATTCCGCAGGTTGTGCTTGCTTTGAATCTGGCCTTGATTTTGATTGTTAAATATGATCTGATTGTCTTTGATCTTTGCTATAGCAGCGGGAAAGGAACCAGCGCGTGAATTCCGGTGAATGTCTGAATCTCAATAACTTTGTTCCGGCTCTGGAACAGCTTTGCGCGCTCAGCGAAGATGGTAATGCTGACCCGCAACAGATCCTGGCGGAAGCTTCTTCTTTATGCACCGGAGTTGCAGCAGCAGCTTTGTTTCCTGCCCCGGCCGACCCATCTTGTGAGTGGGAAGGCTATCTCGATGCTGACACACTGACTCTTTATTCTTCTACCCATCAACTGGTTTTTACGCTGATGTTCAATGCGATGAACTCAGCTACTATAAGTGGGCCTGGCCCAGCCACCTGGAAAATCGGTCTCAGCGAAAAGGGCACGCATGTCAGCTCTGTGGGAGCGGATGGCACAGTTTATCAGGATGTTCTTATCGATAAAGCAGGGGCGGTAACCGATCCTCGCGATTTAGAGCAAAGTTTTGCCGAGCTCAAGCAGGAATGGGACCGAATTGCCGATACTCCTGACGATGCGCTTCCAGAGTATACGCCCGATGATTTGATTGAAGATTTCAATATTCCTGATGTTCCAGATATCGATGATCTGCCTGATTTAGGTTCAGGGCCAGGTGGCACTCCTGCTTCGGGCAGTGGCTCAGGTTCAAATGATGATTTCGGCGGGTCTGGTGGTGAATCGTCTTCTGGCGATGCTTCTGGAGGTGCCTTCGGTGACGCGCTCGGCTCGGCTCTGAAAGGTGCAGCTGCCGTTGGTGCTGCTGCAGTGGCCGGCATGGCTGCCAAGGCTGTTGGCCGGGCTGTTGATAAAGCTATTTCCGGCTCCGGGCAGAATGAAAAACCTGCAAAACCATCAGCGCCTCAGCCCAAGCCTGGCAAGCCCGTGTCCCAGGAATCGGCAAAACCTGAATCAAAGACCTCTCAGCCCGAAAATCGTAATGTCGACTCCGAAAACGCTCAAAGCACTGGAAAATTCACCGCCATACCCGAATTACTCCTTGGGAGCGAGTCTGGTCAGGAGAGCATTGTTGTTTTCCCATGTAGGATTGGGCGCAGTAAAGAATCTGACTTAAGCCTCGACAGCAGTCTGGTCAGTCGTAATCATGCCCGTTTTGATTTGCGAGACGGTTTAGTCGAACTTGAAGATCTTGGCAGTTCTAATGGTACTTTCGTTAACGATGAAAAAATAGCTGCGCCGGTGATTATGAAAAAGGGCATGAAATTGCGCTTTGCCAACCTGACCTTCGAAGTTTTGTCCTGTCCAGAGCCTGAACCCGAACCTGTTGATCCGGACAGCATGAAAACCGTAGCTTTCAATATGGCCGAAAAGCTTGCGCAAGCTGAAAGTAAAGCTTCAGCAGAAAAAAATGCTGCTTCGGCAAGACCCTCTGCTCAGGAGAAGCCTGTGCCGCCTGCGCCAAAAGTTGCGCCGGCCCCTCCGGCCCCGAAATCTGCAGCGGCAAGACCTGTGCCCAAAGCGCCTCCGGCTCCAAAGCCGGCTTCGTCGAGACCGGCGCCGCCAGCGCCAAGATCTGCGCCGCCTGCTCCCAAGGCTCCGCCTGTAAGCTCGCGATCTGGATCAACAGCGGGAGAAGCAAAATTGCGTTGTAAAAAATGCCAGGCCGAACTGGATGCCGATGCTAAGTTCTGTCCGGACTGCGGTGCACCGACCAGACCCGAAAAAATCCGCTGTAATTGCGGTGCTTTTCGCGAGTCAGGCGATAAATTTTGCCCTGATTGTGGCAAGCCGGTTGGTGTCGCTCAGGGTTCGGCTTCAAAGAGCCGATCGCCTGCACCCCCTCCGTCGGCGGCAAAAAGACCGGCACCACCTGCCGCAGCTTCAGCTCAAGGCAGTTCCAGCCCGCCGCCTCCCGCACCGTCTCGCGGCAAATCTCCGGCTTCAGCGCGTTCGTCTCAAGCAGAAAAAGAGCGTCGTCGCAAAGAGCGCGAAGCTCAGGAAGACAGCGAATTCGTAAAGCGTGTTTCATCAGATGAAGCGCTCGAAAAGACGGCTTTGCCTTCTGTGCGCTGGGTTTCCTTTCTGTTTTTGATTGTGATGGTTCTCGACCATGCCCGGATAGTTGATATGAAGGGCGAAAGCGTTATTGACGATGTGGTTTTTCAGCGGGGTCTTGGTGCGGGGCTTGCGACGGTTTTCTTTGCGTTTATTGCCGGCGGGAGTCCGGGAAAGCGTAGGCTTTTCACCATGGTTTCAGCGGCAGTGTATTTTGGCAATCAGGTTATGCGCGATCTTGATCTGCTGTCGGCGATTGCTCAGAATCCGGCGATGATTGAGAAGAACACAGAGTTGATTTTGCCTTTATTGGGGTTGTTGTTCGCCGCCTGGCTGGTAAAACGCGCCTCGCGTCAGTCCTGAACATTCAAACGTTCACTGAGCCTCTGAATTGTCGAAAGCCTGGGGGCGGGCCTCTGCGCCCGGCCGGCATATAGAAAGTGACGTCTAATGAAGATCTGTAGTCGTTGTGTAGCACCTGAAACCGCTTTAAATGTGGTCTTTGATGCAGATGGGGTGTGCAATCTTTGCAAAGCTTATGAGCAAAGAAAAAAGGAAATTGCCGACCCAGAGCTTTTGAAGCCGCTTTTACACGAGCGCTTTGCAAAAACACGCGGAACTGGTCGCTATGATGCTCTGGTCGGGTTGAGCGGCGGCAAAGACAGTTCGTATGTAGCCTGGTGTCTGGCTCGGGATTACGGATTGCGACTATTGCTTTTTACTTACGATAATGGCTATCTGACTGATTATGCCCGGAAAAACATCGCCCTGGTAGTTGATCGGCTAGGTCACGACCATGTTTTTGTCTCTGCTGATTCAGAATTGCAGCGGGTGCTGGCTCGTTCAAGCGTCAAGAGAACCGGTGTGCCATGTATCGGCTGTACCATGCCGGGTTTTTTAGCGGCAATAAAACTGGCGATCGATCATGAAGTGCCGTTTATCGTGCACGGGCGTTCGCCGGCGCAGATGTTCAAAGAGCTGGCTCCCGGCTCTCTTGACCCTTTTCTGCCATTTCTTGACAGCAATTTGCATGAGCGGCACGATGAGATTGTTCGCAGTTTCCTGCAGAAAATCTCGCGCAAGTTAGTGCGAAGGTTGCGCTGGTTCGTCGGGCCAGAGATCAAAGATCGTCCCTGTCTTATCGGTCAGGCGCAGCAACTATATGTTGCTGATCAGACAAGATTGGCGACCTTGCGGCATCCGCCAGAGTTTCTTGCATGGTATCTTTTCAATCGATACGACGAAAATCAGATTAAGCGAACGCTTGAAGAAGAGTTAGGCTGGATTCGCCCTGAAGACGATCGTTTTATGGGGCACGAAGATTGTATGGTTCATGCCGCTTCAGTCTATCTTTACACCAGGGTTTACGTCCACCCGATCCTGCAGCCCGAGCTGGCAACTCTGGTACGTCAGGGCTCTTTAACCCGAGATGCGGCTTTGGCCAGACTCGATTTAGAAGAAGAAAAGCACTGCTGCAATGAAGCTTCATTTGAACATCTGCAGCAGCTTACGCAAATGACCCGCGAAGAAATACTGAGCTGCGCTCGCGGTGCCCACTATCGCCTCGCCGCCTTCCGCTGGCTGCAAAAACATTTTTTACGCCGGTTTAGATTTTGAAAACCGAGACTCGATGAATCGCGTCTGTACGGTGTTTGTGGTTAGAGCAATACCTTGCCGGATAGCTTTTGGAAAAGCTCTTTGTCGCGTTTTTTTGCCAGGTAGGCCAGAGCGGCAATTATAATAAGAGCCAGAGCAGCTGCTGCAAAAATGATTCTCAACATTGTGATCCTCCTGAAAATGTTTCCAAGTAATTATAAGAACTAAGTTTGGCATTCGTTTAAAGCATTATTCAATTAATCAGTCTTTTATGCTTGCCATGAAAATCAATTTGCTCCTGGATTGATCACCCTTATCGATCGGAGACGCGATGAATCGCGTCTGTACGGGGGGCGGGGTTCTGGCTTTAATGATGATTTAACTCAGCTGAATGGGTTTATAAGGCGAATGCCACGATAAAGCTGGCCGGGATTGAGATCTTCAGAAAAAACAGCTTCGCATTGGGCTTTTTCTGCTGCAGCAATGATGAGAGAGTCCCAGAATGAGAGTTTGGCGGAAATACTTATGTCAATGGCCTGTTCAATAAGTTCAAAATCGTTGTTTACAATCTCGAGATTCTGAAAGTTGTGGAGAATAGCTTTTACAGCCACTGGATCAGCTTTGAGCTTAACTGTAGCAACAACGTAAAATTCTTTAAGTACCTGCGTGGAAATTACGGGATTATGCTCTTTTATGGCGTTTTGGAGGAAATTGCGGGCTTTAAGATGCTTTTGGGCATTTCTGGGATCGAGGGTGTAAACCAGAATATTTGTATCAATAAAGAATTTAGCCACGGTACAGCTCGTCCCGGGTCCACTTTTCGGGCTTATCAGAAATTTCAAGGTTATCCATCATGGCAAAGGTTTCATCCAGCCAGCTGGTATTTTCAGAAATCACTGTCTGTCTGATCAACTTTCTTACCAGGGCGTTGAAAGAAAGCCGGTGTTTTCTGGCGTATTCCCGGCCGGCTTTAAGCAAATCATCTTCTATGGACAGAGTAATGTTTTTCATTATTTTTTCTCCTACACATATTATGTGTTAAAGCCTTGAGGCTGTCAAGTCTGTGGAGATAGGGAGACGCGATGAATCGCGCCTACTTCGGAGACGCGATGAATCGCGCCTACTTCGGAGACGCGATAAATCGCGTCTTTACGCCAGGATGGCGTTGTGACGAGACGCTCGATGAATCGCATCTACTTCGGAGACGCGATGAATCGCGTCTGTACGGGGGGAGTGGGAGGGCGGATAGATTTGGGGATGTGGAATTGGTCAGGGCTTTTTTGCTGGGAAGATTTGTCCCAATTTGTTGGCGAGATCTTTTTTGCTAAAGGGCTTTTGCAGGAAATCAAAATTATCTTTGCAAAAGCCTGAATTAGAAAGTATTTCGTCGTTATAGCCAGACATGAATAAAATTTTCAGCTTTTCCGACCTGGCTTTTAATGCTTTTGCAAGCTCTACGCCATTCATATCAGGCATGACGATGTCGGAAAACAAAAGGTCGATATTCTCAAAATTTTGATTGAAGTGTTCAATTGCCTCTAGGGGATGATTGGCTGAAAATACCTGATAGTTGAGCTTTTCAAGGATTTTTTTTGTCATTTTTAAGACGATGGGATCATCCTCTACCAGTAAAATTGTTTCTTTGTTGCCAAATTCAGAGCTTTTTTCTTCCTTTTTGTCCTGATGATCGGGTTTGCCGAATTGTAATGGCAGAAAAATGTCGAAAGAAGTCCCCCTGTTTGGTTCACTGGAAACTTTTATGAAACCAGAATTTTGCTTAACGATGCCGAAAACCGTAGCGAGGCCGAGTCCGGTTCCTTTGCCCTGGGCTTTGGTGGTAAAAAAGGGTTCAAAAATATGGGCCAGGGTTTCTTCGTCGATTCCCGAGCCGGAATCTTTTACGGTGAGAACCACGAATTCACCAGATTCGCCAGAAAGACCGTTTTGTTTGAACTCCTGGCTGAAGCAGGTTTTGATTGCTATTTTACCGGTGCCGGAAATGGCATCTTTTGCATTAATGCAAAGATTTGCGAGAATCTGGTCGAGCTGCGATGGATCAATTTTAATGAGACAGGGTTCTTTAGCAAGATCCAGGTGAATATTAATGTTTTCACCAATAATTCTTTGCAGCATTTTCATGGCATCTTTTACGGCCTGATTCATGTCGATCAAGACCGGTGTGATCAATTGTTTTCTGGCGAAAGCCAAAAGCTGTCTGGTTATCTCGGTTGACCGTTTTCCCGCTTTCAAAACCTCTTTAAGATCGGTTGCAAGCTCAGAATCTGGCTCTGACTTTTCCAGGGCCATTTCCGTGTAGCCAATAATAACGTTGAGGAAATTGTTGAAGTCGTGGGCAACACCCCCGGCCAGTCGCCCTATCGATTCTAGCTTTTGTGCCTGCTGCAAATGATTTTGCAGCTTTTTTTGTTCTTCCTCAGCATTTTGACGAAGTCTGCGATCTTCTATGCTGTTTAAGGCAAAAGCCAGGTCATCGGCCAGTTGTGATATCAGGTTTATTTCTTCATTACTGGGCGGCAAAGAATGATTTCTGGCCAGAGAGAGAATTCCGTAGGTTTTTTCCCGGCATTTGAGCCTGGTTGCGAACTTTTCAGACAACGGTGAAATTTTGTTGAATGGGCAGTTTGCGCAGGATTCATTGAGCCTGGTTCCGCGTAAAACTTCCCCGGTAGCCAGGGCTTCAAGGCATGGAGGCTTGAAATTTTGCCCGAGATTAAGTTTCGACTCATCTTCAATATTTAAAGAAGTCGAAATTGAAAACGAGGCCGGAAGCTGGCCAAAACGGCAAATCATTGCAAAACAGAACGCTCCATTGTTGGTAAGCTCTTCACAACAGAGCTTGATCAGATGGGCTGGGTCAGATTCTCTTACGATAATGTGGTTGACGCCTCTAACGGCTTGTAAAACCTTGTTCAGTCTCTTGAGTTGGAGACTGACCTCGTTTCTTTCGATTGCATAGTGTATTGCTCTTGGTAGTGCCTGCTCAGCCCATAGACCCTTGGTAAGATAATCCTCTGCTCCAGCCTGAACCGCGGCAATTCCCGCCTCGTCATCGTCGAGTCCGGTTAAAACAATCAAGGGGGTGTCCGGGAAATTTTTCACAAAGGTCTGTACGGTTTCGAGGCCATTGCTGTCGGGTAGGCCCAGATCGAGCAGGACAACATCGAAAGATTCATTTTCGAGGGTTTCTATGCATCCGGCCAGACTTTCAGTGTGGGTGATCCGAACCCCGGTTTTATCTCTGAAGGTTTCTCGAACTAACCTTGCATCGCCGGGGTTGTCTTCGACCAGGAGCACTTTTAAGGACTTCAGCATCATTATCGGCCTTTTTGTGATTTTGGTAATTTAACGATGGTAAACCAGAAGTCTTCAATTGATTTAACAACTTTCATAAATTGTTCGAGATCGAGAGGTTTGGTGATGTAGCAATTTGCATGCAGATTGTAAGTTTTCAGAATGTCTTCTTCGGCATTGCTAACGGTAAGAATTACCACCGGGATAGATTTTAAAGCGGAATCTTTCTTGATCTCCTCAAGAACTTCTCTGCCATCTTTCCTGGGAAGATTCAAATCAAGTAGGATCAGGTCTGGGGTCGGTGCAGAAGAAAACTTACCGCGCTTGAAAAGAAAATCCATTGCCTCTTCACCATCGACAACGTGGTGCAGATTGTTGCGAATTTTGCTGTCGCGCATAGCTTCTTTTGCCAGCCTGGCATCGCCGTCGTTATCTTCTACCAGAAGAATTTCTATTGATTCTGAATTTAGTTTCAATTTAATGCTCCTAAATAAAATTTAAATGCAGGGCAGGTTGAAGTAGAAAGTTGTGCCCTCATTTGGCGTGGATTCTAACCATATTTTGCCGCCATGACGTTCGATAATGCGTTTGACCAAGGCCAGGCCAATTCCGGTTCCTGGGTATTCGCGCTTTCCATGGAGTCGTTGAAAAATAACAAAAAGCTTTTCAAAATATTTTTCTTCGATGCCGATACCATTGTCTTTAATCGAAAAAGTGCAGAATCCCAGCCGTCCTTCAGCTTTTTGCACTGAAATATGAACCCTGGGCGGAACATCTGGGTTTCTAAACTTGATGGCGTTGCCAATCAGATTTTGGAAAACTACAACCAGCTGGGTTTTGTCACCTTTTATCGAAGGCAACTCATCGTTGCTGATGAGCGCATTTGTTTCCTGAATCTGCAGGTTGAGATTCCAGATTGCCTCGCCGAGAGCGTCGTGCGCATCAAAAATCTCCATCGGCAGACCTCTGGTGGTGACCCGCGAGTAGGTCAGCAGATCCTGAATCAACTTTTGCATGCGGTTTGCGCCGTCGACTGCGTAGTTGATGAAATCTTTGGCGTCCTGATCGAGTTTATCGCTGTACCTTTTTTCTAAGAGCTGGGTGTAGCTCGAAATCATTCTCAGCGGCTCCTGCAGATCGTGAGAGGCGACATAGGCAAATTGTTCAAGCTCTTGATTCGAGCGTTTTAAAGCTTCGCTGAGTTCGCGTAACTCAATTTCGGCAAGTTTTTTCTCGGTAATATCGGCAGCAATTTCAAATCGAACCATCTTGCCGTTTATCCAGGAAACTGCTTTATCAGAGCAACGATACCAGCGGCCGGTTTTCAAATGAGGCTGATTCAACTTCTTCAGAAACCCATTGATTGAAGGTTTTCTCTGTCTCTTCGCGATCTTCAGGGTGAATGAAGTCAAAGGCCTTCTTTCCGACCAATTCTTCCGGATCATAACCCCAAAAAATCCTTGAGGCTGCGTTAACGTAGAGAAACTCGCCGTTAGTGTCTACCACGGTGACCAGATCTTTGGTTTTATCAAGAAAAATTCTTGCCTTGAGCTCTTTAAATACAGAACTGTGGTCAATGTTCTCCTGATTTTGCCGCTTCGTACTCTCGTTATCCGTTATATTTTTCATGGTCCCCACCAGTTTTTCTTCTATGTTTCAATTCTACTTGGGGAAATTTGAAAAGGCAAGTAGAACGGGGGATTAACTTCCTGAGTGGTTGGTTTTTTTGATCCAATAAAAAGTAAATCAGGTTCTGGTTTTCAGAGTTGCACCATCCTGGAATTGGCCGAAGAAAGAAGATTTGACCTGGTTTTGTTTTGCCAAAGTCATTTCGACCTGATTGCCCGGATCAATGACCGAATTTCTGCTTTACGAAGGTACAGCGAAGAAATGTTTCGCAATTTCTAGAAAAAATTGCACTGTCGGTTTTCTGATTCGTTTAAAGTATAGAAACATGAAAAACCCACATTCAGAAACCAGCGAAAACTTTGCAGAAACGATAATGGCCGAACTACGTTCGGGCAGGATCGAGGCTCTGGAGCAATTGTATGAAGTATTTTCTGCCAAAGTTTTTAATTATGCCCTGAGGATTCTTCGCAATCGGGCCCATGCCGAAGATATCACCCAGGAAGTGTTCATAAGGGTCTGGCGTTACAAAGACCGGTATTCGCCTGAGAAGAGGTTCAAAGGCTGGATAATGCAGATCTGCCTTAATCTTTGTCGCGACCTGATCAAGAAGAAAGAAAGTGGGAATGTCGGTCTCGAGGTTTCGCAGTTGCCCGAAGCTGCTGCCTCCGATGGTCCCGAGGCATTAGCAATTGAGAAGCAGGAAACGGAATTGTTCTCGCGAGCCTTTTATCTGCTGTCACCGGCCCAGCAGCAGTTATTGGCGCTGCGTTTCGATGGTGATCTAACGGTTTCGGAGGTTGCGCAAGCCCTGGGGTGCTCGATTAGAACAATACATTATCAGACGGCGCGGGCGATCGAACAACTCAGAACCATAAAGGAAGGTGGTCAGGATGAAAATGCGTGAACGAAAGGCGGATTGCCTGAGATTCATCGGAAACTTCGAGCTTGGCAGGCTTGGCGATTCTGACCGGCGTCACCTTGCTGAGTGCGATTCATGCCGGCAATATCAGGCGAAGGTTGGTGAAGCGACCCTTGAAAAAGAACTTCTTGCTCCGACAAGCCGAATTTGCCCGGTTCCTTTTTCTGCAATAAGAAGCAGAATTGCGGCAGAGATGTCTATAGAGGCTCCAGGCGAAGGTTTTACCCTGCTCAAATCTGCCGGTTTCTGGCAAACCGCTTCGACCAATCTGGCTTTGGCAGGGCTGATTCTAATCTGTGTTCGATATTCTGAAGTCGAGCAAAGCCCGGTAATGCAGGGCCAGAAACGCCTTCTAGCGACCTCTATTGCCCGGGCCGAGAATCTGGCGAAAATCCTTCCTAAAAAGTAAAGAATCAGGAGAAAACTCATGAAAAAACGTAATTTCTTTCTGGCTGCCGGCATTTTCGCGGTGCTGATAACGGCCCTGATGATGATAGGCAATGTTTTTTCGCTCATCGATCATGTCTCGCTATTGCTGGTGGCTATGGCCTTGTTGCTGACTTCAGCGGGAGATTCATGGCGTGGGTTGTTCGCTGCTATTGCAGCAGGGCTCAAGGCAAAAGACATGGAGCGCGAGGCTGGTTTGCAGCATCTGACCTCGTTAAAGAGTTTTGAAAATCTGGTGCTGATATGTGGTGCTGCGGTCTCTTTGGCCGGGAACATTGGTGCAATGGCTCTGCTCAAGACGCCAGAGCTGATCGGCCCTTTTGTTGCCATGGCATTGACTGGTGCTTTTACTGCTGTATTTGTGAGCAGATTGCTGGTTTTTCCGCTGCGATTGCGAATCAAATGTCTGCTTGGTTCGGTGCCGGAAAAATTTGCGCCTGGTTTTTGGCCAGACCTGGCTTTGATAGGGTTCCCGCTGATCAGCTATCTGACTATTAACATGATCATTTTTTCATTCTGAAAGGGGATTGACGATGAGTAGAATCATTTCACTGATATTGGCATTTTTCGTGTTCTTAATGATCATAGGCCTTGGCACCGATCTGACCGTGCTGCTCGAAGCGCGCTCGGCCATGGTGGCTATAGGTTTGCCGCTGCTGTTTTTGCTGGCAATTTTCGGGCTTGGTGAAGTGAAGGCGGCAATCAGACATCTTTCGGCTCCAGCAGATGCGGGAATCACCGCCGGCCAGTTCCGGCAATCGGCAATGGTTTTTAGTGTGTATGGCAATCTGAGCCTGGTATGCGGAGTATTGTCATCGATCATCTCGCTGGTCTACATTTTGCAGAATCTGGCTTCTTCAGAGGGTTTTAGTCTCAGTATTTCAATTTCTCTGCTTTCGCTTCTCTATTCGGTTATGATTATTCTTTTTCTTTGCTATCCGGCCCAGCGCATTCTCGAAAATGCCGCCGCAAAGAGTGAACTGTTTGAAGAAGATTTTGCCTGAAACAAAAAGTTTGATTGTTCGGCAGTCATCAAGTGAAGATGGCTGCCTTTTCTTTTGCCGATTATTGAATTGCCGTTAACAATTCATTGATTGTATAATTGACGGGTTAAACTTTTGCTTTTTTTACGAAAGGTTGTTGCCAATGACCGTGCCTGATTTGAAATCTGACAAAACCTACACTTACGCCGACTATGCCGAGTGGGATGAAGACCAGCGCTGGGAGCTTGTTGAAGGTGTTCCATACCTGATGTCTGCCCCTGGAACTCGACACCAGACGATTTTGGGAGAGCTTCACCTGATCGTTGGTAATTTCTTGAAAAATAGCCCTTGTCGCGTTTTTTTCGCGCCTTGCGACGTGCTTTTTCCTGAGTCGGGCGAGGACGAAAAAGATGTGAAGAACGTTTTTCAGCCTGATCTCATGGTGATTTGCGACTCTGCCAAAATAAAAGAAAAATATATCTGGGGTGCACCTGACTGGGTGGTTGAGGTTCTTTCGCCCACAACTTCGAAAAAAGATTTGAATCTCAAAAAGCATGTGTATGAGCGCTTTGGCGTGAAAGAATTCTGGGCAGTCTGCCCGGTTTACGCTACAGTTACGGTTTTTCGTCTGCACGAAGGCAAGTTGCAGCATATCGAGGTTTACGATGCCGCAGACGAAGTTGAGGTCAGTGCTTTGCCTGGTCTTAAAATTGCGCTGAGTGAATTTCTGCCATCAATCAAGCGGGTAAAGGAAGAAAAGGGCAGTTATCAGAGCGTCGAGGATGAATAAGATGGGTTGATCCCCGGAGATCACGATTACGCCGCGCAGGATGCGCAAGTGCCAGGGCGCCGCAGGATTCGCCTGATCGCTCTCTATCCTGAGGCGATCATGCATTCACCACATCCTGTGGCTCGATCGCGCCCAGGTGCGAGCACGATTAATAGTAAATTACGGAGAATCACATGGACACATCAATCAATCAAGCTTTAACCAGTCTTTTTCCCTTATTATTTGTGGCCGGAGTTGTTGGCTGGTTTTTTCGGGTGCTGGGCAATCGTTCTTCAAATGATTATAAGAGATCAGCCACAGAGCAGGAAAACCTCGTCGATATCGACAATATTTCGCTGCTTGAGCTGGCGCAGCTGTATCATGGCGAATTGCGCGGCGAAGATGTCGCGTCATTGCTGGTTTCCTGGGCCGGGCATGGCTATGCTCAATTGAGATTTCACGGCAAGGCCGGCGGTCAGACCGAGATTTCTCTCAGGAAACTGAAAAATCTGCCCAAAAACGCTCCTGAAGCCGAGCGGGCAATATTTAACTGTTTATTTAACAAAACCGAGGGCAAGGTTATAGCGAAGCTCAAGTTTGACGATCCTCGCATCGATCCCGAAAAGCTGGCACGCCTTCAGGACAGTTCACAGGTGACCAGGCTTAATGCTTTTGCCAGTGAGCTGACAACGAAATTTTCGCTGTTGCTCAAAGAAATTGGTGAGAGCCAGGCTCGGTCTTTGGGGCGCACTCAGGCGACCTATCATCGTTTAACTCTGCTTGAGTTGTTCATTTGTCTGGCTTCACTTTTTATGCTCGGCAGCGGGTTTTCGTTTTTCGTTGACGGCCATGCAGTTGGCACGGGTGAGTTTTATGCTTATGCCGGCCTGGGATTGCTGCTGGTTGGCGTTTATTTCGGCGCTTTGTATCGACTTGGGCGTGCCTTCAGTTTTGCCAATTTTTTAGGCTATCTTGGTGTGGGCTTTTTGATTTATCTGGCTGTTGTTGGTATTGAAGGTGGCTACAAAGAAACTGGCAGCTTTTTCTTCAAAAACTCATTTAGATATTTTGGTTTTGTTTTAGGGTCACTTTTGGCGCTGCTTGCTCCAACTGCTCATGCTATGAGCGATTATGGCCGGAGTTTGCGCGACTTTTTCAAAAGCCGTCGCGAAACTCTTGCTGAAGAGGCGCGGGATCAAGCTCGTTACTGGCAGGTCCTTCCCGAGCTGATGCTCTACGGCTGCGCTGCTGCGGCTGCGAAAAAGCTCGAACTGCAGGCTCCCGACTGGTATGAGGGGCCGGCAGCATCTCAGGATGGCCGCCTCGATCCGGCGCAGTTTTCCGGTCATCTCGAGCTTATGGGCCGTGAGCTGCATCTGCTCGCAATTGTTCGGCGCTAAAGCTGTTGCGTCGGCCAGGTTTCCGGCAGTAAAAATTGTCTCCAGTAAGTATAATTATTCGATACTTTCTGGAGATAAAGAAGCCGGGTCGTTTGTTGCTTTTTCAAATCCTTTATTCTGAGCAGCGCAAGTATTGTCGGGTGATCTGACTGAAAAAATCTGCTGACCAGAGTTCTAATGTTTCCTGATTGCTTACGAAAGCTTTCACGTCTTCTTTTGCCTTAGCGAAATCAATTGTGTCGAAGCGTTCGTCGAGCATTTCGATCAGCATCTCTGGTTCAAGCTTTTTTTTCGGCAAGTGTCCGGTTTGATCAAGTCTTGCCTGAAGATGCTGGATGTTCAGGGGAATCGAGCGAGAAAGATACCAGGCATAGTCGTAGAAATCACGCCCTTTCACCCGGTTTTGCCAGCTGCGACAAAGCAGGGCATGAACTTTTCCCGCAAATAAAGAGGGGGCATCAAAAAGTCTTACTGAAAAAGGCACGGGAAGAAGCTGATACTTGATTTCAAAATTTGCTTTGCCTGGCGGGTCGGTATCAATTTCAATTTTAACCCGCAGTTTTTCGTCAGGGTTCAATCCACTTACCGGAGGTTTGATCGCTGCAATTCTGAGCAGGTGAAGTTGGGTGTCGCCTTTAATAAAAGCAGATTTTATTGCTGACCTGGTGCTTTTGCGCTTCTCTTCAACCTGCATCTCAAAGCCGAAAGAGCTCAACTCGTCTTCGAGGGGCTTGAGAAAGTCTTTAAGCCTAAAGTTGGGGTCAGCTTCGACCAAGCTGAAATCAAGGTCTTCCGAGAAGCGGTCCAGGCCATAAAAAATCCGCAGGGCCGTACCGCCGTAAAAGGCGGCTTTGTTAAAAAAGCCGCAACGATAAAGGCCGAGTAGTGAGATTTCCTGCACTATTTCCTTGAGGGCATTGCGGTGTTCTTCGATGGTCTTGCAGGCGTATTTTTCAAGCATGCTGTTTATGGCGCTGTTCACAAAAGGCCTCCATCAATAAGCTCAATTAAAGCGGTAAATACCTTTCTGCGGTAAAGAGGCGCGATGAATTTTATGGTTTTGCGGTCTAGTTTTTGCAGGGTTTCGGGCTCGATGCGCCAGTTTTCTACAAGCAATTCTTTTAGTTCTCTGGCGCAGGCGGCTTTGCCCAAACGATAGATCTGGTCGCACAGAGCTTTTTCCGGGCTTGCAAGTAAAAAATTCATGCCATTCTCGTTGGCGCATTCCACAGAATATGGATAGACAGTCGAGGGCAGATAGTAATAGAAAAAATCGCCAATTGGAGTTTTAAAATGCTTGTTTTTGTTCTTGTTGAAAGTTGCTGAGGTAATAACGTTGACCCTTTCAGGGATCATGCCATGATAGCTGAGCGCGGTTTCGAAAGAGATGTAGGAAGGGCCGTAGATTATTCCAGCAAGGCTTTTTCGGGAATAATTTTCCGCATTACCAGGCAGGAAAATGCCGCGGCGAATTTTCACCAGATCGCCGGCTTTGAGCATTCGCGTAATTTTGGCCCTCGGAGAGGCATAGTCTTTAAGTTTTTCAATTAACGCGGCGTGGTCTATGAACATTTTTATCTCCAGTAAGTATAATTATACGATACTTTCTGGAGATAAACAAGCCGGGTCGTTTGTTGCTTTTCAGTTCAGCTGTCGCGCCGGGCCAGAGGGCGCCAGACTTGTTTTACATTCTGCGCCAGGGTTTGTGGGCTTTGGCTTCGGGGTAAAGGAAGCGTGCGCCCTGATTGTCGTTGGGATTGAGCCAGAGCAGTTTTTTAAAGGCGGCTGCGGCTTCGTCGAAGCGTTCGAGGCGCCAGAGGCAGAGGCCATAACCATGGAGGCAGCGCAGATATGGGCGGTTATCGATAAGGCCCCAGGGCAGCACTCCCAGGATTTGAGGGTCTTGCGATAGCTCGGCGATCGCTTTGCCGACTTCGTAGTGTTTCAGGGCCATTTTCGGGTCAGTGTCGAAAGTGAAGCTGCCGAGATGGGCGTGGGCATCGATACATCTGAGATCTTGTTCAAGCATTTTGTTGAGGCTCGACAGTGCGGCTCTTTCGTAGCCGGAATGAAAGAGTTCGACGGCCTCATAAATCGGGTCGGAGTCGATATCATCGAGGTCCTGCCCGGGAATGAAGGCTTCCATTTCAAATACGGGCCGTATCCCGGCGGCAATGATTTCTTTTGCCCAATCGCTTTGGGAAAGATCGTATTCATCGCCGGCCCACTCGTGATCCTGCGGGTTCCAGGTGCCGTATTCGTGGAGTTTGAGTGGGGTCAGTTGCAGTGCCTGGACATCGAAGCTTTTACCGGCAATTTTACCGGAAACATTGGTTCGTCCGCTGTAGGTCCAGATTTTTGCCGGGACTACATCGATGGTTTCGCCTGGTATCAGTTCGTAGGCAAATGGGGTTTTCAGTGCAATTTTAGTCTGGTCGAGAGTTCTACGGCACTGGGCATGGTTTGATGAAGAGACTCCCAGGACGATCAGTTCCATTGCAGGATGACCTGTCCCGGAAAGATTTTTGCTTGTGGTTGTGCCGGCTTTGTGCCCGAGTTTTTCTGAGGCAATAGCGGTAAAACGGTTTATTTCATCGACGAAACTCTGCAGGCGATTTTTAAGATTAATCGGGGTTTCATCGGGAACCGCCTGCAGCAGGGAGGTTTTAAATTCAGCCAGGCTGTGCAAAAAGTCTGGTTGCTTGAGTTCGGGAAAGTCACGGACAAGTTTTTCAATCTGCCCCGCGGCCCGGATAAAATTGAGGCATGCGGCATCGCAGGTAGAAAAACTTTTAACAAAGTTTTTCCGGTTAAGTTCTTCGCGCAATCTGAAAACCGAATGGTGGATCAGGGTAATAAGCTCTTCAGCTCTGCTTTTCATAATCAGTTTCTTCCCGTCAAAATTTAGAGTGGTTCTGAATTTTATCCCCTTAGGCCAATGCTGTCCATCTTTTACCCACAAAAGTTTGCGGAGCAGGGCGGTAGGTTAAAGATCACTGGTGGTGATAATTGTTGTAAAGACGTATTCAGGGAAGTGCACGGTAATCGCCCTGAAAAACTTCTTTTACATGCCATTCAACAAACCTGTCTCTTGGCAAATATGAATGGTTTTGCGGATGGCGAAGTCTTTTGCCATGAAATTTCATCAGCCACTCCTGAAATCCATTGGTGCCATGAGCATTGTCGCTGACAAGGATATCCATATTAGGAGCAACGGTAAACGCTCCTCTATCAAAAAGCTTGTGATGAAGTGCGCAAAGGGCTACGCCATTTTCTTCTGTGTCGGGCCCGCCGGCCTGATGCCATTTGATATGTGCAGCTTCAAGCGCGATAAGAGAATTGCCCAGGCGGACATTAAAGCCACATACTGCGCACTGGTATTCGTATGCTTTAAGGATTTTTTCACGGAAAACCGGGTCGCGTTTTTTTCTTTTTACGTTTTCGTAATTGCCATCCAGAGAAACTGCTTGAAGAATGTCTTCATGAACCGAATCGGGAAAATTCTCTGATAAGAGCAATTGAGCCAGCTCATAAATGATAGCCGGATTTTTGGAGAGAAATTCGTAAACTTCTTCTTTGAAGCCGCCCATTGCCTGATTTTTAACCAACTCACTCTTTAATGGATCTGAGTTGCTTTGCCTTCTTTTTAGAGGTTGAGTGCTTTCTACTTCCCAAATTTCACTTGTCTGGAGCCTCCAAAAAGGGTATTCCGGGTGATGAGCTTTTCGGTTTGGTCCGAAGTCAATTAAAAGTTTTTTTAGGTTTTCGTCCACCCATTTAAATGGGATCAGTCGATTTTTTTGATGCAACAGGTAAGACAATGCCAGTAAAAGAAGAAGAGGCTTGTGCGGCGCTCTTTGATCGCCGTGCTTCCACATTGCCAGATTTTCAAATTTCGATTTTAAAAGCTCTTTATTAACAATCATATTGCCATATCATGTGTTTTTAAAAGTGAAAATTCAAGATTTTTCAGTATTAATCGTAAATATTCTATGCGCAATATACATTTAAAGAAACGAAGTTACAAGGTTGATTGTTATCGCGCGGTGGCGTCGTAGGGCGAGGGGCTGGCGTAGCAGAAGTCTTCTTTGCCATTTTCTGTAGCTTCGTTTTCGGAGAAATTCGGATGCGAGCGCCCGGCCTTGTAGATGCCGAAGACCCGGTTTTTGTGGCAGCGGTTGCCTGATACCGAGGGGCGTGAATGATCCATGAAACGCATGCCCGAGTCGCCATTTTCGCTGCATTCATTATTGTAGATAGAAGGGTAGGCGTCGTCGTCGACGTAGATGCCGTTTTCACCATTGTTGCAGCAGTAGTTGTCCTGGGCCGTGCCGGTGGCGTGGCTCATGAAAATGATGCCGTTCTCGCGATTGTCGCAGCAGTCGTTTTTGCGCAAAAACGCCTGCGAGCGTCCGGAAACGAAGATGCCGGTGCCGTTGCTGATGCAGTTGTTGTAAACGATCCGGGCTTTCAGGGCTGAGGTTGAAATGCCTGAACGACTGTTGTTCTGGCAGGTATTGTGGGCCGCTTCGCAAGCACCTGCCGAGTGCAGGCTCAGGCCGGTCTGATTCTCGGAAACGCTGTTGCGAATGAAACTGCCGCTTGCCTGCTTTTGAAAAACCGCGCCCTGGCCGTTGTTTGCCAGGGTCGAGTCGATCAGGCGGCCATTGGCCTCGTCTTTGAGGTTCAAGCCAACTCCGGGGAAATTGAAAATCTGGCAGTCGTGCATTTCAATCTCACTGTCGTGCAAAACAACGATGCCGTCTTTTTGCGAACTGGAAAGAAATCCGCTCGGTTTGGGGGCCTCTGGGTTACAGCTGAAAATGCAGGAGTCGGCCAGAACCTTGCCCGATTTTACCTCAAGCAAAGTCGATGGTTCCTGAAGGCCGGGAAAATGCAGTTCGAGGTCTTTGAGCATCAGTCTTGCTCCCGAATCCAGTCTCATGCCGAGCCCGGGATCAGAAAAAATGAGTTTGCTCTCGCCTGTACCGGCACCGATTATGTTCAGGTCGAGGTCGAGCAGCCAGGTTGAATCAAGGTTCCAGCAGCCCTTGTCGAGCAACAGAGTGTCGCCGGACTCGAGTTTCCCCAAAAATCCGGCAATGGCCTGGTCACGGTGCAAAAAGCGCGTTTTCATGCTTCCTCCCAAAAAAGATAGAAGAATACCTGTATTTTCTGAAGATATCATAACCGGCAAACGCTGAAAACTGCCTGATGAGTTTTGCGTTATTTGTCCTGTTTTAAGGCTTGGCAAGTGTTTGCAAAGAGCCTGAAAATTCTTCCAGGCGGGATTATATTGGCGAAATTTATGATAAAATAGGGGCATGTCAGAAAAATACTCACCCCCGTTTACAATCGGTTCGAAAACTCTGAGACTGGTTGCCGAAATTTGTGAACTGATCGGCGAACTGGCTCATGGTGAGCACGCCGCTGAGTTGTTGCGACTAAGAAGAATTAATCAGTTGAAAACGGTTCAGGGATCACTGGCCATTGAAGGAAATACGCTGAGCATCGAACAGATTACGGCAGTTATTTCCGGAAAGACAGTTCAGGCTCCGAGACATGAAATACTTGAAGCGAGAAATGCGGTTGCTGTTTATCAAAGGTTAAACGATTTCAAGCCATTCTCATTGAAGGATCTTTTGCTGGCGCACTCAATACTGATGAAAGATATCGTAGATACCGCAGGCAGGTTTCGCCAGGGCGGGGCTGGAGTTATGTCAGGAGAAAGGGTTATTCATGTTGCTCCGCCGGCAAAACGCGTTTCAGAACTGGTTAACGATTTGCTTGAATGGGCGGCAACAGCTGATGAACATCCGTTAATTCTGAGCACCGTTTTTCATTACGAGTTTGAGTTTATTCACCCCTTTGTTGATGGCAACGGGCGCATGGGACGCCTGTGGCAGACTCTGATTCTCGCTTCCTGGCAGCCGGTAATGGCCATGATTCCGGTTGAAAGTCTGATCTGGGCGAATCAACAAAAGTATTACGATGCCCTGGCGCTGAGCACGGAGAAAACCGATTGCCGGCCCTTTGTTGATTTTATGCTTGAGATTATCCTCGGTGCTATTAAAAACAGGCCTTCACATGAAGTCACCCCCGAAGTCACCCCCGAAGTCACCCCCGAAGTCAAAAAAATGCTCAAGCACTTGCAGCAGCCGCTTGGCCGTCGTGAAATAATGCACCGGCTTGGTCTTGCCGATGAAAAACATTTTCGCGAGTTTTATCTGCATGCGGCCATGTCTGCCGGTTTGATCGAAATGACGGTGCCCGACAAACCCCGCAGTCGCATGCAAAAATACCGCCTGACCGAACTAGGAAAGCAGTATCGTTCAAGATAGAAACGGCGGGATTAATCAGGGTCATAAGACCGATTTTTCCTGATGACTGTCCCAAAAGCCATTAAAGAAACTTCTTACGTTGATGCCAAGAGTTCTGGTGCGGTAGCCGCCGCTTTGCACAATCAGCGTTGAAACGCGCAATGCGCCAAGCTTGCCGCCAATGATCCTGTAGTCTTCTGGCTTGAGTGGCCAGGAACCAGTCGGGTCTGACTTCGCAGTATCGAGGCCGAGAACGATTATAAAAAAGTCCGGCTTGAACTTCTTGATTGCTGAAACAGCTTTGTCAATTGCGTTGAAATATCTCTTATTATTTATTGTTTCGGGAAGAGGCAGGTTCAGATTGTATCCCTCGCCTTTTTTCTGACCGGTTTCTTCGGCAAAACCTGAAAAATGAGGGTAGGCAACAGAAGGGTCAGCATGGATCGATGCGGTAAAGACATCCGAACGATGGTAAAAAATATCCTGGATCCCGTTGCCATGATGATAATCGATATCGAGAATCGCGACTTTGCCGAAATCACTTAGATATTCGGCGGCAATTGCCGCAGAATTCAGATAACAATACCCGCCAAAAACGCGGCGCTCGGCGTGGTGTCCCGGTGGACGAACCAGTGCGTAGGCAATATCAAAATCTTCCAGGAGAAGTGATGCACCGGTTACCGCGCAATTTACCGCTTCTCTGGCTGCTAAAAATGAGTTTCGGCTGATTGGGGTGTAGCCGTCAATGCAGTAGTAACCCATCTGATGATGAAGCTTTTCCGGCAATCGACCCGGGTTTCGAATTGGAAAAACCTCAGGATAAACGTTCTGGTTGTCTTTTAACTCTTTTGCTGCCCGCTTTAAAAACAAAAACATGTTTTTGTCATGAACGCGGGTTATCAGTTTATCAGATGCCTGACGGAACTTTTTGATCTGAAAGAGATCAGTCTTCATCAGCTCTTTGAAAATAGCAGGAATTCTGACCGGCATTTCCACATAACCGCGGTCTCTGACAACGTGTAATGAGCTGGCGGGGTTCATGAGCAGGGCAATTTTGTTGGTCGAGTTTTTTCTTATTTTGTGGAACTGCTCGTGGTTGCGGTAATATCTGGGATCTCTCAGCCGAACCGGGTTGGCTTTAAAAGAGTAGGCGAGCTTGTTAATGGCATAGGGAGTGTAGAGGTCTGCATATTTGGCTAAAAGGATTTTTCGAACGACCTTTCTTACGAGACTGCGCTCGGGCTTTTTTTCGTCCTGGTCTAGGGGGTCGAACATCATGTAATAGAGATCCTGGTCATCGTGGTAAAGAGGTCTACAATAATCATTGCCGACCATCGGTCTTGCGCCGTAACGCTCATAAAAGCGCATGCGCAAGATATTCTGCGCGAGCAGACTCTGGTCATGTATCATCGAGTTTTCGTCTACACAACACTCAAAGAAAAGACCTTCAACTTTAAGGCTTTTTGCTTCATCTCGGACTTTCTGGTAAAGGGCGCCGCCCACGCCACCTCCGTTGGGGCCGGGAGCAACCGAAACATATTCAAGCCAGGCGAACTTTTCCTTAACGAAGAGCAGCAGAATGGCGAAACCGGCAACTTTGCCGCCGGACTTTTCGGCGACGAACAGAAGAGTCTGATAGCCGAATTTGATCGGGTCATGCAGTCTCGCGGGAATTGCCTCGATATCTTTTTTACGGGCAGTGGGAAACTGGCCGCTGATTATTGACTGAACCTGAGATATTGCGCTTTGATTTGCCGACCAGAAGTCATCTGAAATCTTTCTGATTCTAAACATCTTTCTGCTCCATCGCATTTGACGATTGACTTTGGGATACCCAAGTTGATGAACGGCGGTATATTAACAGAAAATGCGATAAAACAATATATTCAAAAAGAAACTTTGAAAAAAGATATGCCCCGGTTGGGCCAGGGCATAACTAATTTTTAAGAATAGGTTCTAGTTTAGGCGGTCAATTGAGTGAAATGGAAAACTTGACGCAGCCTAGTCGACGCTGCCGTGCACCGTACATTTTACCCGGTAATTGCCTTCGGAATCCAGTTCTGCAGAGTATTCGCCGCCATCAGGACACTGCACTTCAGAGCGCAAATATTTTCCGTCGAAAAGCGCTTTCATGTTGAGTGTGCGCATTGGCTCAGGATTATCCATTGAATACATTTCCATGGCTCCCATAAGAACCCGTTGATTGGCGTAGCATGCTTTTTGGCGAGCATTCTCTCGGGCCTTGCGGAAATTCGGGACAGCGATGGCTGCCAACACGCCCACTGCCGGAGCAATCAGGTGGTTGCCGGGAATGCCCTGGGCACGAATTCCGGTCCAGGTGCCTTTGTGAAATACGTCCAGCGAATTAACGAAGCCTTTGAGAATGGCGATCGAATTCTGATCACTCTGTGATAGCTGGACCCCGGTTTGTTGCAATCGGGCTTCGACCAGGTTCATCATCTGCTGCTTGAGAACTGGGATCTGCTGCTGAAGAATAGCTTTAAGCGCTTCAAGAGCTTTCTGGTCTGTAAGTCCGGCGCCGAGCAAAGAATTTTTCTGGCCGATTATCAGGCGTAGAACCTGTATTTTTTTTACGATTTCCTGGGGCGAAGAGGGGTCGGCAGGGAGGTCGACGATCTTGAGATTGTCAGCGGTATTATGGATCGAGCAGACTATCTGGCCGTCTCCCATCAAATCGCCGGTTTGTGAATAAGTGCCACCGTTGGGGCACTGGGGGACGCTGCGCAGATACTTCCCGTCAAGGAGTTTCTGCGGGTCGAGCTGGTGCATTTCCTGGCCATTGGCAGCATCCATGTTGAACATTTCGCATGCGCCGAGGAGAACGCGCATGTTGGCAGAGCAGGCCTTGCTTGACGATCCTGATGAAGAGATGCTTCTGAATGCCGGATGCTGTTTGATGATGGGAGCAGGAAGAACTTCGATTACCAGGCTGTTTTCGGGTTTGGCGGCAGCAGTCTGAAAATTCTGCCAATGTTCCGGGTTGCCCTTGTCCGAGCCCATCAGGGCGTCTACATAAAGCCCTTTGCTGGAGAACACGAGTTTCAGCTTTTTGGCTCCACCAAGGGGAGAGACCTGATAATTGACTATTTTCGCGCCATCAGGGCCATTTTCGGCTTCTGGCAGATTGATCTGCATCGTTTCACGAAGAAAGGTTATAAACTGTTCGGGTTTTGATTCTGCTTCAACCAGAATGGCAAAACCACCTGAGCTGTAAGGCTCAAAAACCACATAAAGACCGCCAGTCGGCCTAAACAGAGCGTTCTGATCGAATTCGAGAAACTTTTTGATCAGGGTTTCAAGATTCATGGCTTCCTGTAGGTTCTTTTCCGGTGGATAGATCGGGTTTTCAACAGTGCCATGGATACTGCACTGAATTTGTCCGTCAACCGAAAGATCGCCGCGATTTGAATAAACCCCACCATCAGGGCAGAGCGGCACAGATTTCACATAGCGGCCATCGACGAGCTTTTGAATATCGAGTTGTTTGTCGATCATTTCAACGTGATCCATGTTGTACATCTCTACGCCGCCTAGAAGGACGCGCATGTTGGCCATACAAGCTTTGGTGCGAGCCTGTGATCTTGCTTTGCCAAAATTTTGAAAGGTCGTTTGGAAAAGTTGCTCAAAATTCTGTTTTAATTGTGAATTTGCCGGACTGTCAATTTCTTTGAGTAGCTTGATTGCCGACTGATATGGTGTGACACAATCGAAATAGAGTGCAGCTGAGCGCTCCTGATTGAACAGGTCTTTTACCTGCTGCGCCGGCAAAGAAGCGGGCAAAAGCACTATAAGTAAAAGGGCAAAAAAACATTTTAAATTTTTCATAAAACTCCTCTCAGTTATCAATTCAAAAGTATTCTAACACAGCGCAAAGCAAAATTAAAATCAGCCTTATAAGCGCTTTACTCCGGGACCTTCGATTGTGCTTCTGCCAAAATTGCTGCGTTCGATCTGAATCTGGGTTGAGATGCGATCCTTCAGGACGGTGACGTGGGAAATAATGCCAATCATTTTACCTTCGCGATGCAGGCCTGATAGCGTCGTCAAGGCTGTGTCGAGAGCATCTTCGTCGAGAGTTCCGAAACCCTCATCGAGGAATAGAGAATCAACGGCGAGTTTTTGGCTGGCCATGGTCGAAAGGCCGAGCGCAAGTGCCAGGCTGACGACGAAGCTTTCACCGCCCGAGAGGTTTTTGCTGGAGCGGATTTCTCCGGCCTGGTAATTGTCGATGACATCTAGTTCGAGAGGTTTTTCGCGGCTATGAATAAGTAAATATCTGTCGGTAAGCTTTGTTAACTGTTGATTTGCGTGTTTGAGCAGTAGCTCGAAAGTCAGGCCCTGGGCAAATTTCTGGTATTTTTTACCGTCGGCGGAGCCGATTAGACGGTAAAGGCGATCCCAGCGTTCAAATTCGCGGCTCTGCGCTTCAATAAGACTCTTTTTTTCGGCGAGACGAATGGTCTGCTGTTCATTTTCAAAAAGCTTTTGTTGCAGGGCGCCGGTGCGTTGTGCAATCTGTTTTAGCTGATCAGAGGCTTTTTCTAGCTCGGTTTGGTGAAACTCTAGAGATTGTTTGGTGACATCGTCTTTAAGCAATTGTTTTTGCGTTTCCAGGCGATCTTTAAGTCTGGTTTGCAGCGATTTTTTTTCGGCTTCAATTTCCTCGGCGTTTTTCTGGAGCCTCTCGCGTTCCTGGCGGTCGATTCTGGCCGATAGAAAGGCCTGTTCATCACAAAATCCGTGTCGGGCCAGCTCGGCTTTGAATTCGCCTGAATTTTGGGCGATCTGAGGCTCAAGAGCGGCAATTTCTTCAGACAGGGTTTTAGTGATTGCCAATATCTCGCTTTTTTGTTTTTCAAGCAGATCATATTTTTTCTGCAGGCTTTTCTGTTCGCTTTCATATTTTTCGAGCAGGGTTTTCTGTTTTTCTTCTTCGCTGTCGGGTGATTTGTCGGCGAATAGCTCGCGCCGTTGCTTTTCCAGATCGGCAGTTTCGTCGTTCAAGTTTTTTAACGCCGCATTTTTGCCGGCTATCGAGTCGTGATGATCTGCCTGAGATTGATTTAAACTTTTTAATTCAGCGTTTAAAGATTCGATTCTGGTTCGGCAGAGGTCTCTGTTCAAAGTGTTTTGCTGCCATTTTTCTAGTCGTTGATGGAGAGGCGCAAGAATGGTGGCATGGTCAATATTTTCGATATCGGCAATTCCCAGAGGTTGCAATCGTTGGCGGAGATTTTGCCGGTCATGGTCGAGTTCTTTTTGCAGTGAGTCTAGCTCGGCACGCATTTCAGCATTTTTTGCAATTGAAGCTTCGATCTGAATGCTTATTTCAGCGAGATTTTTTTCTTTCTCGTTTTTTGAATTGACCAGCGCCTGGCTTTCTTCCTTCTTTTCAGCAATTTCTTTTTCAAAATTTTCTGCTGCGGCAATGATTTTTTCGAGGTTCTGGCGGCGGGCTTCAGTTTCGCCGGGTTGAGGGACATTGCCGCGGGCAAAAGGGTGATCGGGAGAGCCGCAGAGTGGGCATGGTGTGCCATCTTGAAGACTTTTGCGTTCTTCTTCGAGGGAGTGAATGCGGTTAATCAGCAGCATTTGCTGCAGCAGATGCTCACGTTCGCTGCGATATTCGCGCAATAATTTCCCGGCGAGAATCGATTCAAGCTTTTGATTAAGTGCAGTTATTTCCTTTTGCGCCAGCAGGTGTTGTTCGGCGGCGGTTTTTAGCTCTTTGGTCGCTTTGGCGGCTTGAGTATTCAGTTTTTTCAGTTCTTTTTCAGCTTTATCAATTTTTTTGCATTGCTTTTCGGTTTTTTCAGCGGCTGGAAGCAGTTTTTTGAGCTGGTCTTCGATTGCCGTCAGCTGGCCGGGCAATGCCGAGTCATTACTGTTATTCTGGAGGTAGTCTTCGGCAGAATCAAGTTTGCTATGGTTTTCGGTCAGTTCATTCTGAAGTTTTTCGATCTGGGAAGAGTTTTTCTCAATTAATTTCAGCAGCCGGTTTAAATCAGTGTCGAGCAGTTCTTTCTTTTTCGTTTGCCCGTCAAGGAGTAAATCAAGTTTTCGAACCTGTTGAAGAATCTTCTGTAGCTCATGGAGTTCCAGTTTTGCGCTTTCGGTCTTTTGAGTCGTTTGCTCGAGTTCCGGTCGTGTTTTTTGCATTTCGGCTACGATTGCTTCCAGCTCGAGCCGTTTTTTTTCGAGGCTTTGCCGGTCTTCGGTCTGGTTTTTTCTCAATGCCTGCAGACTTGCATAAACACCTTCAAGTTCGTTGGCTTTCAAAGCCAGATTCAGTTTTGTTTGCAGAGGTTTGAAATCTTCGTCTTTTTGATTGGCCAGAATTAGCTGCTTTTCAATTTCGTTGATTTCCTGCTCGAGTTGAGTCTTTTTTTCTAGCCAATGAATAGCATTTTGATGCCGCTTTTCATCAGTGGCGAAGGTTTTTTCGGCAGCTATTTCTGTCTTAAGCTGTTGATTTACTTCGGCAATCTGCTCGTCGGTTAAGAGACTGATGCCTTTTGAAAGGGCGGTCAATTCATCGAGCTTCTTTTTCTCTTCTGCCTGGCGATTCTGGGTTCTAATTGAGATCTGGCTGTAAATTTCGGTGCCGGTAATTTCTTCAAGCAGGGGTGCGCGTTCATTGGGGCCGGCCTGAAGAAAGGCGGCGAATCCTCCCTGGGCCAGGAGCATCGATCTGGTAAAGCGATCGAAGTCCATGCCGGTATGATTGACGATGGCACGGGAGACTCCGGTTATTCCGGATTCCAGAACCTTGTCGGTAGTCGCATCGACGAGTTCGTGGTCGGGTGGGGTGAGTTTGTTCTCGGGCTTATTGTAGGCCCGATGTTGGCTCCACATTGCACGAAATTTACCGGTTCTCGTTGAGAAGGTGAGTTCAGAAAAGCAATCACCGGTTTTGCGTGTCATGATTTCGTTCGAGCTTTGGTTAACCTTTGCGAGTCTGGGAGTGCGCCCGTAAAGGGCCAGGCAAATCGCATCCATTATCGTAGATTTCCCGGCACCGGTTGGCCCGGTAATGGCGAAGATGCCGTTATTGATATAATCGGGGCAGGAAAAATCTATTTCCCATTCACCATACAATGAATTGAGATTTTTAAATCTTAGTTTGATTATTTTCATGGTCAGTTTGCATTCACATCTTCTTCGAGAATTTCTTTAACTATTTCCTGATAGGAGTGCAGTAATTCGGTTCTTTGTTCTTGTGGTATTTCATAGCTGTCGAGGCAGCGAAGGAAGACTTCTTCGATGGAAATGTCGTCGAGGGTCTCTTCACTATCATTTTGTTTTAAAACTTTGTCGAGAAGAATTTTGTTGCGGATAATTCTTATTTCAAGGTTGGAACCGGCAATCATTTCCTGAAGTCGTCCAGGCAGGTCGGAAACGATTTCATCTCCGGTAAATTCAATTTCGAGCCAGGTGTTGGCGGCACTTTCCTTGAGTTCGTTCAGTCTTTCAGATAATTGCTGCAGATTACCGCTAATTTTTTCAAGAGGTTGGAATTTGGGCACCTCAAGCTCGGTAATATGCGGCGTTTTGCCATCGAAATCGACGAGCAAAACCATTTTTTGTTGATCGGCTTCGGCAAAGCTCATCGGCACAGGACTGCCGCTGTAACGCCAGGTCTCTTTGCCACTGACTTTCTGGGGTTGATGAAGGTGTCCGAGGGCGAGATAGTCGAAGCATGGCGGCAGATCTCCGGCATTGATATGAGCGAGATTGCCGACATATAGTTCCCTGGTGCCGTCGTCTTTACGGGTTTGGCCGCCGGCAGTAAAAAGGTGCCCCATGCCGATTATCGGCAGGTCGCCAAGCTCTACCTGCTTGCCGGAGGCTATTTCAGCGACGAGCGCATAATGCTGTTTGATTCCGGCAATGAGATTAGCGCTTTTGTCCTGGATGCTTTCACCGGGCTGGGAAGTTCTAATGTCGCGATCGCGCAGATACGGAACCGAGCAGACAATTGCCGCGGGTTTATTGTTCTGGTCATAAAGCAGAATGACTTCGTCGGCAGGGTCTGCGGGGGGATTGCCGATGACGTGAATGTTCATGATGCGCAGTAATTCTTTGGGGGCTTCGAGGAGGGTTGGCGAATCGTGGTTGCCGGCAGTGATAACGACGTTGCGGCAGCAGGAGGCGGCGACGCGGCAAAGAAAGCGGTAATAAAGTTCCTGGGCCCGGTTTCCCGGAGTAGTTGTGTCGAAAATATCGCCGGCCACCAGCAGCGCGTCGACTTTTTCCTGTTCGATAGTTGTGGCGAGCCAGGCAAGAAAATCTGCGAATTCGGCGTAGCGTTGGTATCGGTTCAGCGATTGGCCAAGATGCCAGTCAGATGTGTGCAATATTCTCATCGAAAGCCTCCCGGACTTGTCTGGTTTCTTTGCCAATTCTAACTTTTTTTTCTAAGAAAGCAAAATTTTTTTCAAGCTCGGTCCGGCTCAGAAAGTTATAGCCGAGCAATGGCGGGTTGATCATTTGAAAAGCATGGAAAAGTGCTTTTGGTTTAATGCAGTTTGCGTTGGCTTGTGCTAAAATGGCTTACGAAATCCAACCCCAATAAAATCAAGAATAACGAGATTTGCTGATGATTAAAGCTTTCAATTCGCCGTTTCTGCCGGAGAATCCTCAGTTGCACAGCGTTCGCGATGGCTACGATCTGTGGTCTGAGCTTTATGACGAAGAAGTCAATGTGTTGATTCTGCTGGAAGAGCGTTTTTTATTGCCGATGATTGCCGGCAGAATTTATTCTGAAATTCTCGATTGTGGCTGCGGCACGGGTCGAATGACGATGTGGTTGAAAAAAAACTTTGCAAGTGCAAGGGTTACCGGTATCGACTTCTCACAGGGAATGTTGGCAAAGGCGCAGCAGAAAGATCCGGAGCGTAATGTCGCCTGGCAGATCGCTGATTTGAACAAGACTTTTCCGCTGGCAGACCAAAGTTTTGATTTGATAACCTCGACGCTGGTGGTTGAACATATCGATAATCTGGCGGGGTATTTTGCAGAAATCAGGCGAGTGGCAAGAGCTGGAGCCGATATCTTCATTACCGGTCTGCATCCGGCCATGCATCTTTTTGGCATTTCGGCAAGATTCAAACATCCGGAAACGAAAGCTGACATTATGCCAAAGAGTCATTGTCACGACATTTCAACCATAGTTAATCATGCTTTGGCTGCGGGTTTGAAATTGGTAAAAATAGAAGAGCATTATGTGGATCAGCAGTTGATCGAAGAAGCACCGAAAGCGACCCGTTATGATGGCATGCCACTGCTGCTCATTTTACATTTGTCGAAAGGCCAGGAAAAATGAATAAAGTTAATGATGAAAACAACAGATGGGCTTTTGCCAGCGTTGAAGAAGCCCTTGTCTGGACAGAAAAGCGCAGGGAGCAGAAAGTCAATGTCGCCCTGGATGCGCTTGGCGAATATGCACAGAATGAACAGCAGGCTTTTGAAAACCTTTCTCGTTATTTGAACTGTCTCTTGCAGGTTGAAAAGAAGGGTACAGAAGTCGCTATTGCCTTGAAGCTTTCGGCAATAGGTTTGAGCGTATCGCGTGGTCTGGCCGAAGAAAATTTGCAGCGCATCATATCGGTGGCAAAGGAAGCCGGCGCCACGGTCGAAATTGACATGGAGGGCACACCGTCGGTTGCTGACACTCTTCTGGTCGCTCAGAGCAATGTTGAGCAATGCCCTGGGATGGTCATCGCGCTTCAGGCTTATCTGGATCGCACCCCAGCGGATATTGAAGCCTGCCTAAAGGCTGGCTTGAAAGTGCGTCTGGTTAAGGGGGCTTACCGTGGCGACAGTGAAGACTTTGGCGAGATTCAGAAAAAATTTATGGCCTGTTTTGAAGTATTGATGGCCTCAGGGGCATCTTTCGATGTCGGCACTCATGATCCGGTACTTCTTGATCAGATGAAGAGCAAGCTCGACGCTGAGAACCGAAACAAGGTCGGATTCGGATTTCTTATGGGCTTAGCGGACGATACCAAGCTGGGTATGGCAAAAGCCGGGTTCAAAGTTGCGGAATACGTTCCTTTTGGCACTAACAGTCGACCCTATGTCATGCGCCGCAACGTTTATCTCAATCGCCTGCATGAACTCGGCCTGGCTCCGGCTAAATAAAAAATCTATTTTAAATATTTGCTTATATCTGTTTTTTCATTTCAAGCTTTCCCCTCGATAGTTGTTTTGTTTGCATCTTTTCTCTCTGGTTGCCAGGGCCAGAAGTTTGAAAACCTGCCGAGCCATCTGCCCATGAAGAAAGAGAGCGCGCCAACGATGAAATAACCGAACATGTCGAATGAGATTTCGCGAAAAATAATGGCAAAAGCTGGGTCAGCCGGGTTTACAAATGCTTTGACCTTTTGTCCTCGAGCTTTGGCTTCGATCAGAATTGCCAGTTTGGCTTTTTTGTCATCGACGTTGTTGTTATAGCCGCCGGTAATGTCGAGATGCTCGCTGGTATAGCGCTGACCGTTAAATTCATAGGTGAATTTGCCGCGAATGCCTGTCGAAGAACCCCCACGACTGTCTTTGGCAGATTTAACCAGGGCGGCCTCGACAATTTCAGCTTCTACGGTCGGCCAATTAGCTGAAGAGAAGTATAGGTAGAATTTATGGGCGCCTCGTGCGATCAGCCATAATCCGGCAATGATCAGCGGCAGGGCGACAACTATAACGAAACCTTTCCGGCAAGAGTGTTGCATATTGTTTCAGCCAACTTTCTATTGAGCGATGATGCAAGATTAAACCCGAAATTTCTGGAATTTGCAAGCAGTGTCGACAAGTTATCAGAAGGCTTTGCATCGGCAAAAATGGTGAATGCGCACAGCAATTCATGCCCGTCCGTCTATAGGTCGAATGACAATATAGTTACAAAATTCTTCACGGCGGTGGTAGAATAAAACCAAGAAGATAGCGACTGTGACGAGGAGCAAGTAAAATGGTTAAAATCGAGGATCAGCCGGAAAAAAAATCGCAGGTCTCCGTCTTTGCCCGGGCAATTGTCGCCTGCGTTCTGATCATTACCGTCGGCACGTTGCTCGGCCTGTACATTCTGGTCGGCAGTTCGGTGGTGAAAAACCTTGGTCGGGAGCGCATCGAGACCTCTTTTGCCGGTTATGTCACCGGGCTACAGGGCAGTAATAGTCTGCAGGTTGCCCGGCTGAATACTCAGGAAGAATTTTTCCTTTCTTCGGAAAAACGCCTGCTAAGCTATTTGCCGGGCGGCACTGTCGAGGTGGCGGCTCGTGTTCCCTGTGAGATAACTTACCAGGTGCCGTTGAAGAATTCGCATTGGCAATTTTATCTTGGCGACAGAGGCAAAAGGCTTTATGTTATTGCACCATCGATTGGTTTCAATACACCGGCGGTTGATTTGAGCCGCTACGAGCTTGAGGTGGTTAAATACAGTTTTATTAGAGATGAGGAAGAGGTTAAGCAGCTTTTGCAGGCTCAGATTCCGCAGAAGCTCAATGAGGTTGCCAGGATCAGCATCGACTCGGTCAGAGATACCGCCAGACTTGAAATTAAGGATTTCGTCGACAACTGGTTGTTGGCGAAGTTTGCCGATAAGAACCTCGATTTGCCGGTAGTCGACCGGGTGTTTTTTGCAGATGAAGCGCATCTTTACCAGAAATACGTTTTTGAGGGCAATTTGGCATCAGCCACGAAGGGCATGGGCTTTTAAGATGAGACAAGTTTTTTCTACGGTGATTTCCTGGTTCAAACGCTGTCGCAATAGCCATGAACTGTTGTTGTTGAAAAAGTATCAGTGTTCTTCGGCTGAAATCGGAACATTGAAGGAGACTTTGGCCCAGGATGAGGGTGACCGGCAAAGGATTCTCGAACGGTTGCAGGAGTTAGAAGCGGGGATTGCCGAGCTTCCCAGAGGAAGAACAGCTTTCTTTTTTATCTTTGCCGGAGCTTCTTTGGCTGTAATATCTTTCCTGGTCTATTATTTCGGGATTTTTTCAGAGATCGTCAAGTTGAACTGGGAAAACAACCCTGAGTATCTGATGGAGTTTCGTGGAACTTCGGTATTTATCTGGCAAGTTCTGCAGTGGTTTGTCGAAAACGGTTTATTGGTACCGACGGCAATCATCTGGTTTTCTGGGATTTTCTTTTTGCAACGCCGTATGCTCTGGTTCAGAGCCTACAATACCATTTTTATCGCCTGGTTGCTGACTTTTGCTACTCTTTTTCTGCTGTTAATGAGTTTTTCACATCTTGTTTTCCGGCCGCTTCTTTGAAGTCTGCAAGCGCTCAGGGAAGCGCATAAGCGCTAAACTACTTTCGGCGGCTGCCAGGCTTAAGCCACAAAAAAGATAACCGGCCTTTTCGCATCCGAAACAGGTTACCAGACCCCTAAAGTCGATATAAGGTCGGCCGTTTTCAGGGATAACAGAATACTTATGGTAAGGGAGAAAACCGACGGAGCCTGGTCGCTTCCGGGAGGCTGGGCTGATGTAACCACTTCTGTAAGTGAGTCGGCGGCAAGGGAGTGCCTCGAAGAGGCAGGGGCAATAGTAAAACCCAGAAGGATAATAGCGATTCACCAGGCCGACAGGCATTATGATTTCCCATATCCCTACACTGTATACAAGATATTCGTTGAGTGTGAACTCATAGAGCAGGCTTTCACAAGCAACACCGAAACTCTTGAGGCCGGTTTTTTCGGGAAAGACGAACTTCCTCCTCTTTCTGCAGAGAGAAATACCGCCACACAGATTGCACTTTGTTTCTCAGCAAGGGAACAGACTTCCTTTGAAGCCGTATTTGATTAATGCAGCTATTGCGAAAGGACAAGGTGTTTGTCCTCCATGGTTGTGACAGATCCAATAACTGACGATGATGTTAATCCGGCTTTATTAAGGTCGTTAAGAACACTCATGACGAAATCAGGTTTTACACACATCAGAATACCGCCGGAGGTCTGTGCATCCATTGCAATCATCTTAAGGTTATAATCAAGATCCGCTTCAAAAACCGTATCTTTTTCAACAAAGTCAAGAT
>CAZQUE010000023.1:0-54761 GCA_964596185.1 uncultured bacterium
GTTACCCGCAATGACTTTTTGCAAAATTAGGGAATTTTGACTTGCAAAAAACAGCGGCAAGAATCTGCTGATCACGTTTGCCGACCGCCGATCTGGCCAGGTAGCTTTGTCTTGGCAAGATTTGCGTGATCAGTTCTGATGAGTTTTCAGAAACAATCACCCAGTCGCCGACAACCGGAAAATCGGTAGCTGATTCAGCACTGAACCGCATTTTTCCGTTTATTTGCGCCAGAGATTGTTCAGATAAAGATTGAATTAGATAGTTTTCATGAGAGGCAGATACTACCCGTGCAAGCAGGCCGGGATCTATATTGTTTTCGAAAGCGTACTCAAGGTGAGATCTTGAAAATCCAAGATTGCGTAATTGTTCGTACATTGTTTTTATGTTTTCCTTTGCAGATAAAAAGGCGCAGGCAAAACAGGCAAAATTCGCTGAACGATAGTTTTTGTTGAATTGCCGAAACACCGGGAACAGCCTGAAAGACAAGCAGGCCTAAGAGGGTTAAAAGTCAGTTGTTGAAAATCCCTGCAATCATATACTTTACCTCCCGTGTTTCGGAGTTACATGCAAGCTTATTCAAGCATTCATTTGCATCTATAAGCAAATTCTAATGAATTTTTCGTTTAAAGTCAAGTGGTTGACACCCTAAAAGCCGCCTCAATCACTACAGGATTGAAGCGGCAAAAAATTATTGATCGTTGGTGAGGTTTCAGATTAGAGTCTGAACGCTGCTGCGCATTGATTGTAGCCAACTCCCGAACCAACAAAAACTACCAGATTTCCTTCTTTTACCAGACCGCGTTGGCGTGCCAGATCAAAAGCGACAGGTAAACAGGCCGAACCCATGTAACCAAATTCATGCATTATTTTGATTGCCTTTTCTTCTGGCAGGCCGAGATCTTCCATTACCTGGGTGATGGTTTTGCTGCGCACCTGCGTAAAAATAATGTGATCGATGTCATTTATGGCAAAATTGCCGTTTTCAGCGACTTCACGTACTCTCTGCGGCCATCCTTCGCGATTGACCGTAGAGGGGAAGGGGGTTACGAAGCGAACCTGAGTTCTGCCCTCTTTTACCGCTTCAACTGTCGCTGGCTCCTTGGTTCCGCCGGCGTAAATCCCCCAGCATTCATTATAAGAACCATCTGCATGCAGTGCCGATGAAATAAAACCAGGTTGTGTCGATGATTCAAGAACCACGGCTCCGGCACCGTCGCCATAATAAAAACTCATCGGATCATTTTCGCGATCAGCAAGGCGTTGCATCATGTAAACGCCAATTACCAAAGCTTTTTTAATGTTCGACTGGTTGGCCATCATTCCTGCCGCAATTGCCAGACCAGTCGGAAAAGAGGCGCAAGCGCAGCCGACGTCAAACGTTCCGGCATTTTTTGCTCCAAGTTTATGCTGCACCACGACTGAAGTTGCCGGGGTTATATGATCGGGGGTGTCGGTGCCAAGAACGATTAAATCAATTTCTTCTGCCGATGTGCGTGAATCTTCAAGGGCTTTTTTGCATGCTGCGACGGCAAGATCAGAAGTCGCCCAGTCGGAAGGAGCGTAAAACCTGGTTAAAATGCCGGTAGCCTCTTCGTTTTTGTTGATGATTTCATCGCCGAATCTTTTTCTGAACTCATCGTTCGGATGCTCATCTGAAGGAACGAAAGAACCGCTGCCAATGATTTTTGCGAATTTTGCCATAACATCGAATCTCCTGACTATCTATTTTGTTGCGATGCAATAAAATATGCTGCAGCCGCAATAAAAGTCAAGGCTTTTTTCCTGAAACTGTTGAAGGCAGAAGTTCAGATTAAATGTGTCTAAAATAAAACAGAGCGACCGAAGTCGCTCTGCAAAACAAAATTGCGCTTATTTTCTGATGTTGTAGAAGCTGCCCAGGCCCATGAACTTGGCATCGCTGCCCAATTCGTCTTCAATCTTGAGAAGGCGATTGTATTTGGCGATTCGATCAGTTCTCGAAGCTGAGCCGGTTTTGATTTGACCAGCGTTTGTAGCCACTGCCAGATCGGCAAGAGTAGTGTCTTCAGTTTCACCGGAGCGGTGTGATACAACTGCAGTATAACCGGCTCGTTTGGCCATTTCGATGGCTTCGAGAGTTTCGGTCAGGGTACCAATCTGATTGAGTTTGATGAGGATTGAGTTGGCAATGCCCTTGTCGATGCCAGTTTTTAGGCGCTCAACGTTGGTTACGAAAAGGTCGTCGCCAACCAGCTGGATTTTGCCTTTGTTTTTCTTGGTAAGGTATTCCCAGCCTTCCCAGTCATCTTCGGCCATGCCGTCTTCGATGGAGATGATCGGATATTTTTTGGCCCAGTCAAGCCAATAGTCAGCCATCTGTTCAGATGTTTTCTTCGACTTGTCGGATTTCTTGAAAATGTAATGGCCTTTTTCAAAGAATTCGCTGGCAGCGGGGTCGAGAGCGATGAAAATGTCTTTGCCGGCTTTGTAGCCTGCTTTTTCGATAGCGGTCAGAATGAGTTCGACTGCTTCTTCATTGGATTTCAGGTTGGGAGCGAATCCGCCTTCATCGCCGACAGCAGTGTTGTATCCGGCTTTTTTGAGAACCGCTTTCAAGGAATGGAAAGTTTCAACGCCCATGCGCAAAGCTTCGCTGAAAGATTTTGCACCGGCGGGCATAACCATGAATTCCTGGAAGTCGACATTGTTGTCGGCATGAGAGCCGCCGTTGAGGATGTTCATCATCGGAACCGGCAATGTGCAGGCATTTGCCCCGCCGATATAGCGGTACAGTGGCAGCCCAGCTAGTTCTGCGGCCGCCTTGGCAACTGCGAGAGAAACGCCTAGAATTGCATTGGCGCCGAGTTTTCCTTTATTTTTAGTGCCGTCCAAAGCGATCATGGTTGCATCTATGGTGCGCTGCTCCATTGCATCCATACCTTCTAGTTCGCTGGCAATGGTTTCGTTAACGTTTTCAACGGCTTTAAGAACGCCTTTGCCTAAATAACGCTTTTTATCGCCGTCGCGAAGCTCAACCGCTTCATGTTCGCCGGTCGAAGCACCAGAAGGGACTGCTGCAACACCATAGGCGCCGCTTTCGAGCAGGACTTCAACTTCGATGGTGGGATTTCCGCGACTATCGAGAATTTCTCTGGCCTGAATAGCATCAATAATTGACATTAAAGCCTCCTGATAATTTTAAGTGCCGACTGGTTCGTCGACGTGCTGAAGTCTACCACATTTAATGATTGCGAAAAAGAGTTTAATTCATTTGCCAGAAATCGTTCAGGCTTTTGAACAATCTGCCGAAATAAGATTGCGGAAAAATGTCTAAACTCAAGGTAGTTGCAAAACAGTCATGCCCGGTTTACAGAAAAATCTAAGTTTCATTCTTTTGCTGATAACCATTAATCTGGCTTTTATTGCGCCAGTTGTCGCTGCGGATGATGTTTTTATGCTGGAATTCGATCTGGATTCCCGCAATACCATTGATAGTACCCGCAAGGATTATTTCAGGCCGCAATACCAGGTGTTGGCTTCAATGCCTGAGTTCATCGCGGAACAATATGATCGTAGTTTCTTAAGTAGCGAAAATGACATGTTTATCGCTGTTCGTGGTGATTTGAACGAGACCCAGTTCCTCGATTTCAAAGAGCGCATCTACTTTTTACATTATGGGGAAGAGGATTATTATTCGCGGGCAGTTAACAGTCGAAAAATAAAAGAGATCGATCATGAATTCAATCTGACTTATGGCATAGCCGCAGGGGATCACGACTATTTTCAGCTGGATTTTTTCAACAACTATTACGATGTTGATGAATTTTCGCAATGGCAGACAAAAGCTAATCGTGGTTCTGGACTCTTTTGCCATGAATTCTCTGAAAAAACGGCATTGAGCATTCAAGGAGCTTATGAAGAGCGCCAGTATGACAACGATGCTGAAGAAAACTTTCGCACGGGCCAGGTAAATTTCGAGGTGTTGACCTACATCCGTGGGCATCGAAAATTCAAGCAGTTAGCCAATTCTACTCGTGGTAATCGGAGCTTTTTCGAAAATTTCCCCAATGGAATGGCTGCTAGAAAAGCGGTTGATTATTACACCGATTGGACAACAAGTCCCCTTGATGACGATCCTCGTGCAAAATACAAGGCTATAAAGACTCGCGGAGATCTTTATCTGCGATTTTATGGTGAAGCTTCAACTCTTGAGAGGACGAGAATTGATAATCGATCTACTAATGCTGGTATTGGACTTGGGGCAGCTTACGAGCTCAGCGATGACATTTGTCTGCGAATAGATGATTATTATCGAAAACAGGACTGGCGAAACGAATCGGGGGTGTACTTCCTCTACGACAACACCGCCAATCGTCTTAGCTTGTCGGCGACATGGGAATATAACCCTGAACTTTCACAGACCATAAGTTTTATCGATGAGATGCTGAAAAATAGCAATGTGGCCGCAGAAAACCAGCGGATTAACATTCTAAGATACGAAGGATTTTATGCAAACGGCAAAACTCGAGGCAGTCTCAGGTGCGAAGGTTTGCGGCGCCGCTTTGATGAAAACAGACGATTTTATCCTGACGAAGATGAGTTTAAAATTGCTGCCGCCTATGAGTATATGATCACTGAACAGTTAAAATTTCAACTGCGTAGCGAGTACATTGACAAGGACTACCTGAATTTTGCCGATGATATCTGGTCATCATATCGAAGAAATATCTGGCGGGGTGCAGTTGAAAAAATCCTTTCACGAAACCATTCTCTAGAAATAGCCTATCAGGAAAACTCCGAAAGGCACGAAGATTTCAATATCAACAACGTCGAAGAAAAAAGCCTAAATTTGAGCTGGCTGATGAATTTCTGAAGACAGCAAATATAAATGGCTGTTTTTGTTGTGGTAGAGGTTGGTATGTGATACAATTAACCAGCTTATGTTAGCCGTAGCCTTTATCGGTGTGATCATGCATGAACTGACATCTGGTCAGGTTCAAGCGTTGGTTACTGCCGCAAAAAAGGCCGCAGGACAAAATGTTGTTCTGGTTTGCAATGCCAGCGGACTTTTTGCCTCTGCGCCCAGGTTGGGGCAACAGCTGGAATTGCTCTTTGACAGTGAAATCGACTTGATTTTTGCCGGTGAACAGGCTATTGCCCGAAATGCGGGTAGAAACGAGCTGCAAGTCGGACAAAGATCGATATTGCGTCCCGAAAACTTCAGTCTGGGTGCCCCGGGAATCGGTACAAAAATGCTTGTTGCCGGTCAGGAAAAAATTTGGATGATTTGCCTTGCTGATCAGAGTTTTAGAACTCCGCTTGAACACGCTCACGAGGTGCTGGAAGATTTTCTTCGAAACAAAAAAGACACTTTTCCCGTATTTATTAATGTGAATGGTAAAGATCCTGATTACAAAAAAGCCCTATTCTGGAAATATGCAAAGGACAACGGTTCTGTGACAATTGTCGGCAGCGGAATGAATTTCTGTACCGGGAAAGCACAAATAAGCCCGACTGGGAGCGCTTTTCAGGCTGATGCTGGTGTTGTTGCCAGTGAAGATGCCATTGCCGGAATGGCCTCGGAATTATGGTGGAAAAAGAATATCGGTCGTCTGCCGGTTGCTGCATTACCTGGAAACAGTCGTATCGAGGCTGATATTTCTTTGTTCTTCTATGAAAATGGAAGAGTTGTAAAAACATTAGCTGAAAAATTGCTGGTATGAAAAGTCTGATTTTACTGAAATGTTTATTGTTGGGTTAAGGAGAAAACTGCAGAGTGGCTGAAGCAAGTATAAAATCCTGGCAGCAGCTCCTGTTCGATGCTCAGAAAGGTATTCTTGCCAGTGGCAAGAATACTGACGGTATTCTCGCTATTTTAAGTGAAACCGTTACTGAGCTTTTTGGGCAGAAGGGCTTTGGCCTGATTTTTTACGATGTTTCTGCGCAGCAGTCGCGCATTCGTTACAACGACGGATTCGCCGAGAAGTCCCTTAATTTCTACTGTGAACTGTTTACCAGAAGCAAACTTGAAAATAGCCGCCTGAATGCTGGCGCAGTGGCTGATCAAACCGGAGATACCCGCTTGTTGATTCCGGTTGGTCCGTCTGATAACCCCTTTGGTCTTATGGTTTTGCTCGATCAGACTCTTGAAGACGAGCTCGCCCTGAACGAATTCAGAAACCTGGCCACCAATTCTATCGGTACCTTTCTCGAGGTTGAGCTGGTAAAACTGCAGATGGAAGAAATGGCCGCATTGCTCGAAGTTGGACGGGTTGTCAGCTCAACTCTTGATTTGCGCGAACTTCTTACCAAGATTATGAGCACTGCAACTCAGGTCATGCGTTGCGAAACTTCAACGGTATATCTGGTCGATGAACAAACCAACGAACTGTATTTCCACATTGTTCAGGGCGACCCGAATGTCGGCGCCAAACTCCAGGAAATTAGACTACCCATGGGCACTGGTTTGGCCGGCTGGTGTGCTCAGAATAATAAAACCGTAATCGTTCCTGACACAGAAAAGGATCCCCGCTTTTTCAAGGGCGCAGATAAAAAATCCGGATTCGTAACCAGATCGATGATCTGTGTACCAATGCGGCTAAAAGATAAAGTTATCGGCGTTTTGCAGGTTCTTAACCGCACTGGCGATATTCCGTTCAACGACCACGATGTTGAAATGCTCGAAAACATGGCGAATCAGGCAGTTTCAGCAATTGAAAATGCCCGGTTGTATGAAAATATTCAGAAGGTTTACCTTTCTACTATCGAAGTTCTTGCTACCGCTATCGATGCTAAAGATCCCTATACTCAGGGCCATTCTCGTCGGGTAACCCTTTATTCGGTGGCTATTGCCGAAGAATTGAACATGAACCGAAAAGAAATCGAAAATGTTCGATACGCCGGCCTTTTGCACGACGTTGGCAAAATCGGTATCAAAGACAGTATCATCCGTAAGCCTGGCCGGCTTACCGACGAAGAATACGCCATAATCAAGAAACACCCGGCAATTGGCGCTAAAATCCTGCGCCCGGTAGATTTTCTCGCCGACAAGATTCCAGGTGTGCTTCACCACCATGAATATTATGATGGACGGGGTTATCCCGATCATCTTACCGGTGAAAACATCCCGCTCGATGGTCGTATTATATGCGTGGCCGACGCCTTTGACGCAATGACTACCAATCGACCTTACCGAAAAGGCCTTACTGTAAAGACTGCCATCGGTGAATTGCAGAAGTTCTCCGGCAAGCAGTTTGATCCGGTTTGTGTCGAAGCCTTTTTGCGGGCTTTTGACAAAAAACTTTTCCAGTATTTTGAAAAGGTTGATGGCAGTGATGATATGGTTCTCAAAGACGATGAAATGGACGCCAAAGATCCAGCTGACGGCATCAACGGCGATCTTGAGAGTCAGCCATATCCGCCAATGGCCGCAAAAGAGAATAAGAGCGAAAGCCAGCCTTATCCACCAGTTATTCCAGCTTACGCTGAGCCGGAAAAACCCTCTTCCCAGCCTTATCCTCCGGTGATCCCAAACCAGTCTGATAGCGAAAAATCTTCGTCTCAGCCTTTTCCACCAATTTCATCGGTAGACGAAAAAAAGCCTGAATAAGGCTTTTTTTTTTTGAGACTTTTAACTGGATCCCAGGAAAATAGAAGCCACGCAAAATGGGCTTGAAAAAGAATCCTAGCTTTGAATAACTCGAAGTTTTGGCTGTTCTTTAAAGTTTTCGCGGTTTTCTCGGTCGATTTTGTCGCTGTGAATCATATCGCGATTCGGCGAGAATGACGGAACGATTTCCTGCAGGTATTTGATTACCCGATGATGTTTGCCTTCCCTGGCAGAGGTTTCCAACTTTGCAACCTGTTCGCAAAGCTGCGTTTCATCAACTTCTTCAGGTTTTGCGATGTAAATCTTGCGGTTTCTGGTCGCAGTAACCCCTTCCGAAGCGGTCAGTAGCTCTTCATAGAGCTTTTCACCCGGGCGTATTCCGGTGAATCTGATTTCAATATCTTTACCGACTTCAAGGCCAGAAAGCCTGATAAGGTCTTCGGCGAGATCAACAATTCGAACCGGGTCACCCATGTCGAGAATAAAAACTTCGCCACCTTTGCCATAGGCTCCGGCCTGAATAACCAATTTGCTTGCCTCTGGAATGGTCATAAAGTAACGGATCATCTTAGGGTGGGTTATTGTTATCGGTCCGCCCTCTTCGATCTGTTTTTTGAATAAAGGAATAACACTGCCGCGGCTACCGAGCACGTTACCGAATCTGACAGCAACGAATCTGGTCGAACTGCGCCTGGCGTATCCTTTAAGAATTTTTTCGGCCACACGTTTGGTAGCGCCCATAACCGAAGTCGGATTGACTGCCTTGTCGGTAGAAATCATGACAAAGCGTTCAACCTTGTTGTTGTGTGCTGCTTCAACCAGATTTCGCGTGCCGACGACATTGTTCTTGATTGCTTCTTCCGGATTGATTTCCATCATTGGCACATGTTTGTGAGCTGCTGCATGAAAAACTATTTCCGGAGCATGGGCTTTGAAAATCTGCCCCAGCTTAGCTCTGTCCTGAATGTCGGCAATAATCGGAATCAAAAGAGTGTTCCCGAGCTCTTTATTCTGCAGAAGGTTTTGCTGGCTTGTGTAGATGCTGTTTTCGCCATGGCCAAGAAGAAGAAGTATGCTTGGCTGAAAGGGAAGAATCTGCTTGCAGATTTCGCTGCCTATACTGCCGCCGGCGCCTGTGACCAAGACTGTTTTGCCGGTAATGTAAGCGGCGATTTCAGCCAGATTTATCTGTGCAGGTGGGCGGCGTAGCAGATCTTCGATTGCGATATCTCGCAACTGTAAACCGACCAGTTTGCCCCCAATAAGATCCTGAAGGCCGGGTAAAGTTTTGAATCTTACTCGTGAATCCTGGCAAAGCTTGACGATGCGCCGAAGCTCATTTCCAGAGGCTGAGGGAATGGCAATGATTATTTCATCGATACGGTTTTCTCTGACGATAGTCGCAATGTTTTCACATTTGCCCAGAACCGGGCAGCCATGAATGATCTGCCCTGCTTTCTTGTTGTCATCGTCGACAAGTCCGACAACGTTGATTGGCAGGTTCAAATTGCGCTTGATTTCTCGCAAAACACTTTCGCCGCCCTGGCCTGCGCCAACGATAAGCACGCGTTTGGGAGCCTCGTTTGATCTGGTAAACAACCAGTTTCTTACCGGGGAAAGCTCGGCCATGTTCAATAATATTCTTGGGGCAATTCGGCTCGAACCAATCAGAATGAGACTTAGCATCCAGTCGATGATAAAAACCGCACTCAAGGAAGGGAAGCTCTCAAGAAAATACACTGAGGTCAGCTTGAGCATTGAACATCCGGTCACGGCAGTGAATACCGCAACCATATCAGGAATGGAGGTGAAACGAAGAGTTCGGTTGTACAGGCCCATGGCCCAGAAACTGATTACGCAAACAGGGATAAGTATCGGGATCATCATCAGCAGATAATGAATATGTCCTGGTTCAAGCTTGTCGAACTTCAACCAGATCGCTGCTACGAGAGAAAATGAAATGCAGATAATATCGGTTAAAAGAAAAATTATTTTTCTTACAGGCGTCATGAGACGGGGTACCCTTCCAACTCTCAAATATGATTAATTGCAAAGATCTTAGCACAATACCTGATAAAAGTCGACAAATTTGCACTGTACATTGAGCTTCGAAGGAAGATTTTCTGAAACAATGCTGTCAGAGCAAATTTACTTGTAATCATGCTTCATACTGCTCCCTAAAAAGCCGATAATACAGGTAAAATGAAAAAAAAGACTTTGGCAGACAGATTTATTAAAGCTTTCAAATGGCAAAATGCCTGCGCTGGTTGCGGCGCAGAAAATATTGCCACCGCCAGATTCTGCGGAAAATGCGGACAGAGGGTGCGTGCAAAAAGGATCTGCCCACGCCTTGGTCAAAAACAGATTGCTGCAGTCGCAGTTTCTATCTTTTTCTTCACAATTGTGCTGACTGTGTTGATGCTAAAATGGCAAAAGCCTGTTTATGCTCGTAACCAGGTATTTTTCGATATTCCTCTTGATCATCAGGTATACGCTGAATGCAAGAATCTGCTAGCCTATGATGGGATATTGCTTCGGGCAAATGATAGTTTTTCTGCCTATGAAGAGATCTTCGTCGATGAATTCAACCAGGCACTCCTGGCTGCGGTTCGTTTTAATCGTTGTTCATATTCTGAAAGCATCCTGGTCAAAGAAACAAAACTTACTTCTGAACTGGTTGAGAACCGAATTAGAACATTGGCTGATTTAACCGGTCGGACAAAGAGGTTGCGCCAGGTGGAAAAAAGAGCTTTCTCAGATTTAACCAGATTTAATCTTCTATCTCTGGTAGAAGAGATTTTCATGCGGTGAACCTATGAAAAAAAGCAAAATATCTGCAGCTTTTCTGATGATTCTTTTCATTGCCATACTAAATGGCTTTATCAGTCGCCAGCCGAAGATAACGGGGGTCAAGAATCTGCCCGGCCATAGTCAGACCGAAATCTTCATCGAAATGGACAAAATTATTGACCCGATAATCGAGATTGAAGGACAGAATTCTGCTTTACGCTTTGATTTTCCCGGACTAACCATCGCAAAAGGTCTTGAATCAAGAGTTTTGGCCGGAGGTCAGCTTCGCCTGGGCTATATTTTTGCGCACAATGGTGAAATGAAGGTAACAGGCTTGAGGCTTTTTCCAGACAATGCCAAGCTGAAATCGGTAAGACAGTGGGGGCAAGGCATCGTTATCAGCTTATCTGAACTCAGCAACGCCGAAAAGAAGTTGAAACATTGTTCCGAAAGTCTTTTGAATCCTGACGAAGATCGCTTTGCTCCGGTGAGTATAAGTTTGAAAGATTCGCCGGCATTACCGATTATCCAAGAGCTGGCTGAAAGGGCAGACATCGATATTCGGTTTTCCGGCCAGATACCGGAACATTTGACTATAGATCTTGATGCCGCGAATGCTCTCGAAGCTTTGAAGATGATTGCCAAAGAGATTGGTGGCAGCATGGAACAAAGAGAGAAAACCTGGTGGTTGCACGGGAGCAAGGTGTGAAAGCTAACTGGAAGAAAAAGTATTCGAAAACGGTATATTTGTTTCTGCTGCTTTCGTTTGTCTTAACTTTTTCGGCCTTCAGATTCAGTCGGGTCGATTCCGCCAGTCGATTGGATCTGGCATTGGTTTTGCAGAAAATAGTTCAGCAGGCGATACCGGATCTTAGTATTCCCGCTGTTGAATTTTCAGACCTGAGTGCTGAGAAAATGACTTCAATTGCAGCTGTAACCGGGTTCAGAATCATGAGTGGATTCCCAAATGGAGAATTTCGGCCGAAACAGGTTTTGCGAAATCATGAATTGCTTCATTACCTTCATCGAACCTGGCAAATCTTGCGAATAAATGCCCCCTCAGCCAAAATTACCCGACAATTGGCGCAATTGGTTGGTATGGGACGCAACCGTTTTTATGCAAATCTGCGCAGCAGCTATTCGATTTTTTCAGATCAGGCAAAGAGTTCTGAGTTAGCCGAATATCATGTATTAGGACGGATTTGCCAACTTCTTGAGCTTAAGAAAAGTGGCGAGGAGCTAAAAATTACCTTGGAAGATGCTATTCTTCACAAGCCGATAAATGAAGCTTATCTTTCGATAAATTCAGAGGCTTATGCAGTTGACGCCAATGGCCAGATCGTCGTCAATAACATAAAAGATCGTTCACTGGAAATTCTTGCTTCTGCTCCCGGCTATTATCCTTTGTTGCTTAAGCGCGATAAGATGCAGAAAAAGCATTTGCGCTTACGTCTGCGGCCAGTTCGCAGTAAAATAGTCGTTCGCGCCAAAAAGAAGAGGGATGGCCAACCATTGAAAAGGTTCATGGTTCGCTTTGATAACGGCAACGAATATTCGACAGACTCCGGTGAAATTGTTTTAAAGTCTGTTTTACCCGGTTACTATCAAATTCAGGTTTTTGCTGAGGGGTATCGGACAACAAGTAAAAATGTTTGTGTCAATCGCGGGGAAATCGAGCTCGAAGCTTCGTTGTAGTCAATCTTCAACCAGTTTCCACTCGCCGTTTTTTTGTAACCTGATCTTGTTTTGATGTTCGAGCTGCCCGAGGAGCTGCAGTAGACGCACCGGTTCAATATCGAGCATCTGCTTGAGTTGCTCACCGTTGCAAGGGTGTCGCAGAAGTAATTTAAGAATCTCATTCTCGGCATTGGCCTTACTCCAGCGTGCTGGGCGAGCGGGAACTATGTTTCGCTCAAAAGCAGTGGTTATCGGGACTTTCAGGTTGAGACGTTCGCGAAAGCTTTCCAGTTTCTGGTGGTCGGCCGTTGCTACTTCGTTTTCAAGGGGCATTCTGACAGCGGTGTTCAGATAAATTGAATCTACTTTCGCCATTTCCAGGACAAAACTCCTCAACCCGGCGACTTCTTCATCCGAATCATTCATGCCTGGAATCACGAAAATTTCCAGTTCGATACTGCCTGGAAAAATTGCACTGAATTCTTTCAAGCCGGTCAAAATCGTTTCAATTTCGATGCCGGCAGCCGGACGGTGAATCCTTCTGAAAGTATCAGGATTAACTGTGGTCAGTGTTGGTAAGATTCTGTCTGCAAGCATTAGCTCTTTGCGAACTTCAGCAAGATGCAGCAACGAAGAATTCGTTATTACACAGACAGGAGCCGGGCAGAATTTTTTCAATTCGCCTATAATGAAGCCTAGATCAATGTTTAAAGTCGGTTCGCCAGTTCCAGAAAAGGTAATCCAATCCGGTGTCGCGATTTCTTCGAGAACTTCGCGTAATTCTTTGATAACGTCTTCGGGAGGGCAGAAGCGATCGCGCTCTGACTGGTGAAATCTGGTTCTGGAAAGCTGACAATACAGACAATCAAAAGAACAGGTCTTCGTTGGCGTCAGATCCACCCCTAATGAAATGCCCAGACGCCTTGACGGCACCGGGCCGAAGACATAAGTTCTCATCAGCTTTGTTGGCGCTCTTTTCGGGCGAAGTAGTAGCCGCCGATCAATACAAATATGATTACGAAAGGTATTATTACCATATATATGCTGCCGATCGGTTTACATGGATTCATTTTTCCTCTGGCCTTGATCAGGCTGTTGAGTGTTTTTTCCAGATCCTTTTTCAGTGCCGGGTCGTTGACACTGGCGATAGATTTCTTCAGTTCTTCTATGGAATTATCCAGACTGGAAAGAGTTGATTCTTTAGGCGTCATTGGTTGTTCTCCTTGATGATAATCTGGCTGCCAAGATGTGCTTCGAGCTTGGCCAGCTGACTCTGGTTCAGATTCATTCCCTTGAGGCGGCCGAGAACACGCTGAGCTTCGGCCTCGCGTCCAAGTTGTTTATAGCGGTCAACAATGATGAACATCGTATCCGGATCGATGAAACCCGCTTTTAAAGCTTTGTCATATTCTCCGGCGGCATTGGTGAACTGGCCGGCGGCGATGAGCAGGTCTCCGGTTTTGAGATAGGGCATCGGACTTTGCGGTTCCAGTTCAAGAGCTTTGCGGTAGGAATCAAGAGCAGATTCATACTGTCCAAGCTCTTTTTGAATTTCGCCATTAAGCAGGAGCATTTCAGCTGACTGACTTTGCTCGTCAATTCCGGATTGAATCATCGCCTGGGCTTCCTGCAGCAGTTTTTCATGCAAAAAGGCCTGAATTAAAGGTCGATAAGCCCGTGGACTGTTTTTTATTGCCGAGCTGCTGGCTTTGTAGTTGGGAAAGCCTTCAACGTTGCCTGGGTGGTTTACCTGAGCCTGACTGGTAATTTCTGCCGCAAAACGATGCATGCCAATTTCAGAATAAGCATTTGCAAGAGATTTGAGTGCATGGATATTTTGCGGGGCAAGTTTCAATGCTTTGAGATACAGGGCGCATGCTTCAGCAGGCTGGCCTGAAACCGAATACACTTTGCCAAGATTCATCAGTGCGTTGAAGTTGTTGGGATCTCGGGAGATGACAGTTCTGAAGCCGCTAATGGCTTCATTAAAATAGCCATTTCTGGCATAATCTAGAGCTTTTTGGTAATCGATATCTGCCGGGGCTTCATCGATAACCGAGCTGGGCACGTGAACCAGCGGCAGGACAGTTTCGACCGGCTGCGGCTGATTTGTTGCTTCACCAAGGGAATTGTTGATTCTGCGAGTATAAGGATCTTCGTCGTTCAAAAAGCTTTTTGATGCTATCCAGAATGAATGTGCCTGATCTTTTAGTCCGCTTTGAATAAGGTTTAACCCGGCAAAATAGCGAAATTTTGCATTGCCTGGTTCAAGATGAACTGCTTTTTCAAAATACTGTTGGGCACCGCTTTGATCTCCGGTTTCCATTTGCAGTTGTCCCAGGCTGAACAAAGCATCAGCATATTCGGGGTCATTTTCGAGAACCCGGTTCCATGAAGATCTTGCTTCGTCGAACCGGCCCATTTTTGCGTAAACCTGCCCCATTTCGGTTAAGACCGCTTCCTTATCCGTATAAGTAGTTGCCAGACGATTGAAGAGATTCAACGAATCCTCCAGTTGTCCTTTCTGTTGTAGCAGACGGGCTAATTGAAAGTTGCCCTGGTCGGAATCAGGTTCTTTACCCAGGAAATTCTGGATATCGGTCATCGCCTGATCGTAGTTTTCAAGTTTTTCGTTGATTTCGCTCAGTTTGAGATGCGCCCAGGATTCTTCGGGGAATTGTGCCAGCAATTGCTGAAGGATTTTTTTCTGTTCGCCAAGCTGCTGGCTTTTTTCAAGCTCGAGAAGTCTATTTTTGGCAATTTCTGGGGTTATTTGTTCCGGTGCCGGAGGCGTGACTACCGGAACGTCATTTTGTAGCAGCTTTCTCAATCTCAGCGCTTCTGCGTCAGCGGGGGCAACAGCCAGAGCCTGAGAAACGTAATTGGCGGCGGTTTTTACTTCGCCCATTCGATACAAAAGCCGGGCATAGGCAGTCAGTCCGTGCTCATACTCTGGATTGGTTTCGCACAGGGCTTTGAGAATTCTGTCGGCTTCCATCAGCCGGTCGCCATCGATAAGCAGTTTTGCCAGATCAACCCTCAGGGATGGTCGGTCGGGAAGCAGTTGCAGTGCTTCTCTTAACAGGTTTTCAGCATCATTGACACTTCCGCGGTCGATTAGGGTCTGGGCGGAAACTGAGTAGGCTTCTGCCAGTTTCAATTCTGTCTGCTTGGGCTGAAATTCGAGCTCGATGGCCTTTTTATAATTTTCTGCCGCTTCGCTGGGCATATCATTTGCGAGCAAATCATCGGCAATTTCGACATGGCAGCGACCAAGCTCTCTTGAATAGTTGCGGTTGTCAGGGGCAAGCTCAACTGCAGTTTCAAAGCTTCGGCGTGCTTTGTTAAAATTCTTTTCACCAAGATAGCACTGGCCCAGAAGAAAATGTGCTCTGGCATCTTTGGGATTGGTTTGCAACCGATCGTTGATTTCAGATTTTGCCGAAGCATAATTGCCATTTTCTATGGCGGCGCGAATCTCGGTATTCTCCTTCCAGTCATCAAAATCTTTGGTTTCAATTTTTGCCGTATCTACGGAGACCGGGTTATCTTTCTTTTTAGGCTTGCCGCCACATCCGGAAAATATTGTTGCAGTCAATGTGCAGGCAAGGGCTGCGACAGTAAATCTCATAATTTTTTTCATTTTTTCACCTCTATCAGAGAAAGAGCTCACTAACCGAGCGCCTTTCATAAATGCGTCGAATAGCTTCGCCAATCAGCGGGGCTAGTGAAAGAACCGTCAGGCGGCATTTTTCTTTCTTTTCATTGCTAATCGGAACCGAGTTGGTGCAAATAATTTCTTTGACAGGAGAATTTGAAATTCGGTCACTGGCTGGATCTGAAAGAAGGGCATGAGTGCAGCAGGCAATAACCGATTTAGCTCCATTTTCCATCAAAGTTTCGGCGACGGTTACCAAGGTGCCGGCTGTGTCGATGATATCGTCGATAATTATCGCATGTTTTCCGGCAACTTCACCGATTACGTTCATTACTACGGCTTTGTTCGCCTCAGGCCGACGTTTGTCGATGATGGCCATGGGTAATTGTAGTTTTTTACCAAATTGGCGGGCACGCAACACCCCACCTGTATCGGGCGAGACAACCACGTGGTCGGTGAGATCGAGGTTGAGAAAGTGTTCTGCCAGCAGGCGTGAGGCTGAAAGATGGTCGACGGGAATATCGAAGAAGCCTTGAAGTGCCGGGTCGTGCATGTCTATGGTCATAACTCGCATTGCTCCGGCTTTGACAATAATATTGGCTACCAGCTTGGCAGTTATCGGTTCACGTCCTGTGCTTTTCTTTTCCTGGCGAGAATAGCCAAAATATGGGACGACTGCGGTAACACTGCCGGCTGAAGCACGTTTTAACGCGTCGATCGTTATCAGAAGTTTCATTAAATTGTCGTTGACCGGACTGCAGGTAGGTTGGATGATAAAGGTGTCACAGCCTCTAACAGACTCTTCAATGCGGCAATACAGCTCTCCATCTGCAAATGACGTGTGAAGAACACTACCTTCGGGAGTGAAAAGGTAACGGCAGACCTCTGAAAAAAGCGGCTGATTGGCCTGCCCCGAAAAAATCTTTACCTTTGAATTGCTTTGCATTGATTTACCCCACTAACTTAACTTCGGATTACTGAAACAAAAGAGGTGAACGGCTCTAGAGCCAGATTGTCCTCGATCACCGAATTCTCGATGAAAGAACCAGGCAATTTGCAGTTCTTGCCAATTTTCGAATTGCTGATAACTGTGTTAGGACCAATTTCTGAATTCGCACCGATTTCGCATCTGCCTTTCAAAACGCAGCCGGGCCAGACTGTGCAGTCGGGGCCGATTTTTACGTCAGGTCCGATGAAAGTCTGGTCTGGATCGACTATGGTAACTCCGCTGTCCATTAGTTCTTCGATTACTTTTCGTTGAAGAATTCTGCCAACCTGAGCAAGATGCTGGCGACTGTTTATTCCAAGAGTTGATGCCTCATCCTTTTCGATGCAGGCAAGGATTTTCAAACCCTGACTATGGGCCATTTCAATCAGGTCGGTAAGGTAAAACTCATTCTGACTGTTTTGGCTGTTGAGCTTGAAAATATTGTCGAAAAGAAATCTGGCCTCAAAAAGATATACGGCCAGATTGACTTCTTTTATTTCAAGTTGCTGAGGATTGCAGTCTTTTGCTTCGCGAATAGCCATGACCTGATTGTTTTTGCGGATAATTCGTCCATAATTGCCGGGTTCAGTCATTTCAAGGGTCATCATGGTAATTGCCGGATTTTCTTTAAGATGCAACGCAATCATTTCTTTGAGTGTCTGGCGTGATATCAGGGGGGTGTCGCCACAGATCACCAGGAGATGATCCGGAATTTCCGGTTCGCTTTTTGCGTAACACTGCACTGCATGGCCGGTGCCCAGTTGCTCGGTCTGTTCGACAAAGCCAACCTGGTAGTCGCTCAAGGCATTTTTAACCACATCGCTTTTATAGCCGGTAATGACCATTGTCTTTGCTGATCCAACTGCTTCTGCGGCATCGATAACATAAGAGACCATCGGGCGGCCGAGAACCGGGTGTACCACCTTGGGAAGTTCAGATTTCATTCTTGTGCCTTTGCCGGCAGCTAGAATCAGGGTGTGAATTTGTGCTGTCATCGATAACCTCCCCAGATTTTTACCCCGCCATTATACACAAAGTGTGATCTTATTTACAGAATTACCTCAAATAAATTTCTTTCAAGCTTTTATTGGATTCCTGTGAAGGCTGTTAATGAAAACCATTTAAAGTATAGAGTTCTGGTTGTTTATAAAGATTGCAAATCAATAAACGAAAGAGGCTATTCCGTTAGGAATAGCCTCTTCGATACAGGGGCGGGAGGATTCGAACCTACGAATGCCTGCTCCAAAGGCAGGTGCCTTACCGCTTGGCTACGCCCCTAAGTTGTATTGAGAAAATAACACAAAACCGCCTGGCTTGCAACCCTGATATTGGCAGTTAAGTTAGAGTTTTTAAAAGCTTAAGTCGGCCCTGGCCGGTTGAAATTATTTTCTGGACGGTTTACTTCATCCTGAAAGGCCCGCAAAATTGTGTCGGAAATGCTTCTTGCAAGATCGGTGTCAATTGGGAACACGGTTTCACGCCAACTTCCATCTGGCATTTTTCGGCTTGGCATGCCGACAAAAGCACCTCGGTCTGAAGCAAAAATTTGAAAATCTTTTATCACCAAAGCTTCATCAATGGTTATTTCGGCAAAAGCCAAGAGCTTGTTGCGGGGGCTTTTGATCAGCTGAATTCTGATATCGGTAATTTTCACGGCGGCTCAGAACTTTAAAATGAATTCTGTCCAGACCTTGCTGTCCTTGGTGGCCTTGGGTTCATTGACTTCCGGCCGGGTTTCGTTGTTATATCCGGCTTTGATCAAAACATTGCGGTTGGCCTCGACAATCCCTTCGACCTGCAATTCTTCTTCTGATTCAATGGTGTCGATCATCGAGCGTCGATAAGATAGTTTTCCTTGCAATGAAGGTTTGAAACTGTAAACAGCTTCAAGATAATAGCGCGAGGCCAGAGCTGAATTTTTGCTTTGCGGGTCATTCTCTGGTGTGGGCGAGTTTAACAGTGAAGCGCGGGTAACGCCGGAATTGGCGTTGGCGCTGAAGCTTGGAGAGCTTTGTGGAAGGGGAATGCGAGTGATCGTTTGTTTTTCGAATTCGCCCAGTATTTTGAATTTTCCGAGTTTTTTTTCGAGACGAAGACCTTCATTGCGGCTGTCGACGGTTGAGAGCTGCGAATATCCGGTAGTTAAAGTCAGGGTTGACGGAAACTTTCTTTCTTCTGCGAGAGAAGAAATGCTGATTTCTTCGGGCATAACAGGCTGAGAGTCTATTTCAAGCGGTAATTTCAAAGACTTGAGCTCGAGTCCGGTTGAAACATCGTCAAGATTTGTATTCAAAGGCCTTGAAATTGCTGCTTGGGTGAGACTTGAGTCAAATAGCTGCGAATCGAGAGAAAGGCTGAATTCTCCGGATTTGGGAATTGGGGCAAACTCATCGCTGTGTTTGAGCTTTAATTCCATCTCTTCTTGGGCGAAAACAAAAATTCCTGACAATAAAAAAATCGTCAGGCCGGTAACAAACCTTTTTATGTACCGGGTTTTCACTGAAAACTCTCTCCCTTACCCTTATAATATATCAAACGAATATTTTTGTGCAACCAGATTGATCGCTTTTCTTTAACCGATCAAAAACTTGAGACTGTTTGGCCAGATTTGAATCAACGGCCCAGGTCGCGGTGTACCTTGGAAGGGACGATATTTTCGTGAACGATGTTTTTATAAAGATACTCTGCAAAGGCTACCGAACGATGCCGACCGCCGGTGCAGCCTATGCCGATCTGTAATCGGGTTTTCGGTTCGTTGAGAAATTGCGGAATAAGAAAGTTGATGAAATCTTTCAATTTTTCTGCAAATTCTTTGGCAGCATCAGGAGCAAAAACGTAATCATTAACTTCCTGGCTTAACCCGGTAAGGTTTTTTAACTGTGGAATGTAATAAGGATTGGGCAGGAACCTGACATCAAAAACCAGATCGCAGTCGATGGGAATGCCATGCTTGAAACCGAAGCTGACAAAGACAACAGTCATTCTTCGGCTGCTGATGTGCTCTTGAAGAATCCTTCTGATTTCATCCTGTAACTCTCTTCCGTTTCTGGAAGACGTGTCCAGAATAAAGTCGGCTTTTGATCGCGCTTCTTCAAGTAGGTCACGCTCCTGACGAATGTTGTCGATGATTCTTTCGGAGCCTCGATTCAGGGGATGCTTGCGCCTGGTTTCTGAGAATCTTCTAATCAGAGCGTCTTCAGAGGCTTCGAGGAATAAAACCTTGACCTGTACACCAAGCTGCCTTACTTCTTCTATGGCTTCAAAAAGATCCTGGAAAAAACCGCCACCACGGGCATCTATGACCACGGCGATCTTTGACAACCGGCCATTGGATTCAAGGCAAATGTTGATGAATTTTGACAGCAAGGGCGGGGGAACGTTGTCCATACAAAAATAACCGGCATCTTCGAAAAAATGCGTGGCCGTGGTTTTTCCGGCTCCGGAGAGACCTGTGATAATCATCAATTGAAGTGGTATGCTATTGTCCATTTTAACCCATTATATCTAGAACGAGCCCTCTTACATCATCAAGGCTCGACAGTAACCCGACGGCACGATTCTGAGTCAGGGTTTCCTTCGTTAAAGATTCTACTTCTGATTCAATCGAATTTACAAGCTGAAAAACTTTTTGTTCGCCTTCGCGTGGTGCCCCAAATTCTTCTTTTAGCGAAAGAAAATCTTTGGCAAGCTTGTGCAAAAACTGCTTGATCGATTCTTTGTAAGATTGTAAAAGCGTTTCGTCTGGCGATTTCAGAAAACTCTCGCCCCGATTTTTCGCTATTTTTGCCAATTCGTCAAGATCATCGCTCAAAAGTTGAATTCGAGCTTCTTTGATTTTTCCGGTGAAAGCCTTTGCCGCTCCCGGTTTCGCGGAAGTCGCCTTCTTACCTGATGTTTTGCCAGACTCGATGCCGCTATTACCTATTTTTACCGGCATAGTATCAATCAATTCCGCATAGGATCACTTTATTTCGTCCCATATCCTTGGCGCGATAAAGTGAGCTGTCTGCTTTCTGAATGAGCTGGTCTTTATTATCGGCATTGAGCGGAAAGCCGGCGACGCCAATCGAAATGGAGCACTTCAGTGGCGGTTGCCCCGGGATAATCGAGGCAAATTCATACTGGCTGACATCGCGACGAATGCGCTCCGCAACGATTTTGGCATCTGCCTGAGTCGTTTCTGGAAGAATGATTGCAAATTCCTCGCCACCGTACCGGGCAGCGATATCAGTAGTTCGAACGTTCTTACGCAGGATTTTACTGATTTCTTTCAGAATAAGATCGCCCTGCTGGTGACCGTAATTGTCGTTGATGGATTTGAAATGGTCAATATCGCACATGAGCAGCGAAATGGTCGAGTTATAGCGCCGGCTGCGCGCCACTTCTTCATCAAGGCGCAACTGAAAGTAGCGGTGAACGTAAAGCTTGGTTATTGAATCGGTAATGGCAAGCGAATAGAGTCTTGCGTTCTCAAAGGCAATAACCGCCTGGGATGAAAGAGTGGCGAAGAACTCAAGGTCGTTTTCGGTAAATGGCTCGCCGTTGATTTTGGGGCCAACTTTTACGACGCCGTAGAGCTCGCCTTCTTTAAGCATTGGCACATAAACAGCGAAGGGCAGGTTTCGATTGATCGTAGAATAGCTCTGATAAGAGCTTTTGCTGGCAAGTTCCTGGGCTAAAATGGGTTTCTTTTCTTTTTCTATGGTCGTCATCGCCCAAGTTTCGGCTGGGTCTTTCTTGAGTTCGAGAATCTCTTCCTTACTCATGCCCTTGAAGGCTTTTACTTCAAGTTCTGGTCGGTCATCGGAGAAAAGCATGAGAATACCCTTATTCGACCATACAGTCTCAAGAAACATGTCGATGGAAATGTTTATCAACTCATTCAGGTCGAGGGTGGAGCTCAGTACTTTGCCTGATTGCTGCAGGGTCATAAGATTGAAGACCTTGTGATCGAGCTCATTCTTCGTTGTTTCAGAATTTTCGAACAGCATTGCATTGTTTATTGATGTGCTTGCCAGGCCAACCAGTGCCTGCATCAACTGTATCTCCGGTTCACCATAAGTTGTTCCGTCTTTTTTATGGCCCAGAATAACCAGCCCAACAAAATGGTCCTTGATGCGCATTGGCATAAAAAGCTTCAATGATCGCACTTCGTCAGTCTCAAATTCGGCCACCATCAGGTTGTGTTCCTGATCATCCGGTATCCAGAAACCGCTCTCATCAAAAATCTTTACCAGTATCTGGTGATCTGAGTAGAAACGGAAGCGGGCAAAAAGCTCGGGCGAGATTCCCAACAGGTCTTTGATGCTTACCAGGTCGGTCTTGTCGTTATAAAGCATTATTGCCGCACCGCTGATCTCGAGCCGCTCAGTAAAAGTGCTGATAAGATTCCTGATCAGCGTGTCGACGTTGAGACTGCCGCCCATGGTTTGACTTGCAGAGTATAAAACTGACAGAAAATCGACTTTCTTTTCGAGTTCTTTGTTCATTTCACCGATGGCGCGCATGTAATCTTCAATTACCACGCGAGACTCGATAAGACTGCCGACAATCTTGGTAAAACTTCCCTGGACTTCTTCAAGATCGCTTATTTTAAGCTCTTTCAATCCTTCAGAAACATCGCCGTCGGCAACCTGGTCGGCAATTTTGATGAACTGGCGCAGCGGGGCCAGCACTTTACGAACCAGAATCAGATGAACGGCGGCTATGGTTCCAAGGCCTGCGATTAAAAGCGGAATAATCGGCATCGGCAGGCCCAGCATTGGCAAAATGAGATAAATGGCCGACCAGAAAACTATCAGCAACAAGTCGAGCTTTATTGCAATGTTCATCTTTAATCGGCTCATAAGCTTTAATTCCCTGGTAGCCTTCGCTTGAGTTCATTCTGAATTTTCATGGCAATCGTATTGGCATCGCCCTCGGCAGATATGGCGATGAATCTTTGAGCTTCGCTTTCAGCAAGCTTTTGATAGCCCATGAAAACACGATTGTGAAAATCTATATCCTGAGATTCCATGCGGTCGAGTTGTTTGCTGCCACCGTGTCTTGCCCTTTCCAGGCCTTGTTCTGGTTTGATTAATAGAAGGATGGTAAAGTCCGGTAAAAACCCCCCGAGAAAACCTTCGTGAGCTTCGGTGATCAGCTTTGTCGAAAGGCCCCGGCCAAAGCCCTGATAGGCCATGCTTGAGTCATAATAACGATCGCATAATACGATTTTTCCTTCTTTTACCGCCGGCTCGATTACCTTTTTCAGGTGCTCGGTTCGCTGGGCAAGCATTAGAAACAATTCAGTTTCGGGTTCAAGATGCCCATTTTCCTTGTCGAGTAAAACGCTGCGAATCTTGTCACCGGCCACCGTTCCGCCTGGTTCACGGGTTGTGATGACTTTCTTGCCAAGATTCTCAAAAAATTGTCGCAATAGCTTTATTTGAGTGGTTTTACCACTGCCTTCAGGCCCTTCGAAAGTTATCAGCAGGCCTCTTTTACTGTTGTTTTGTGCGACTTTGTCCGGCATTTAAACACCCGTTGCCTATCAGGAAATTTCGAAAAAACTGTCGAGTTTGGTCAGTTTGAATACATTCAGAACCGGCTCATGAAGATTGGAAATTATCAGACGCCCTTCGTGCTTGATGATTTCTTTCTTCAGGTATACCAGCATTCCCAGGCCGGAGCTGTCGAGATAAGTAACCTTATCCATGTTGAGCTCGTAAGACCATCCGGGAGGCTCCAGCTCTTCAAGAATTTCTGATTTGAGATTTTTTACATGATGGACATCGAGCTCACCATCGATAAAAAATACTTTTTTCTTGTTTGCGTCATCTCTTTTGCGTTCAATCTTCACTTTGACCTCCATCACCGGTTAGCTGATCGAGAATTTTAACCATCAGCAGCTTAACCTTGCCGGTTTGCTGATCGGTCTGATAATCTACATGATCCATGATGTTGCGAATAATGAAAACCCCAAGTCCGCCTTCTTTAATTTCGTTCAAATCCGGAACGGGAATATTCTCAGGGGAAAAGCCGGGGTCTTCGTAAAAAACTTCGACGGCAAAAACAGTCTGGCTGGTTTTAATTTCTAATTCGAACGCCATCGAGTCGTCAAATTTGTAAGCATGCTTGATAACGTTGGTGCATGCCTCGGTGGTTGCAAGCTTGATGTCGTTGAGAATTGCGTTGTCAAGCTTCAAATGCTGTACACTGGCGGCTATGACTCTTCTGATAAGTGACAGAGTCTCTGAACTCCCCTGAAGCTGCATTTTCAGGTGAGTAGAATTTGCCGGCAGATTATCCAGCAGTTGTTTAATTCTTTTTTCCAAGTAATTACCGTTTCCTCAGCTGCAATTTCTTACAACTGAAAGACACTGAGCGCTAGTTCGGGTTCTAATAGTAGCATGTTATAACCCACGGCGTCTACTATAACAGATTTACCAAGTTCTTTTGCTGTTTTGGCAAGCAAAATTCCGGTGTCACTATAGTCGGTGCTTAAAAACCACGCTTTTTCAAAGAATTTTAGTGCTTTGTCGGTGTTGGTTAGATCGGAAAAGGCCAGATAACATTGGCCCAGAGCACGATATGCCAGGCTGTTGTCAGGCATTTCGCGAACAATTTTTTCACAGGCCTTGAGGTTGTTGGCTGCAGCACGTTGCTTTTCGACATTCTGCAGAAAGCTGAACTGGGCCTCGAGCATTTGCCAGCGAACCCAATGATTTGTCTGTAGGTGATTGGCAGCTTTGTGCCAGTTTAACAATGATTTTTTCACCCATTCATCTTTCTGGGTGGAAAACTCGGCCAGGTATTGCTGGGCCAGCGCGTTTTCGAATAGCAGCCAGACCTGGTCGGGCCTTCCCTGCAAGCTTTGAGTATGTTCCGAAAGCATGTTCATCAACTCATTTTTACTGCTGATTTTGGAAAGCTCGGCGGTCATCTCGACAACTTTTTTTCGATACAGGCCGTTTTCCGGAAACAAATTACTCAAAGATGAATAGCATTTTCTTGCTTCACCAAACTGTTGAAAGTTTTCATGCAATCTGGCCAGAACAAATAGTTTGCGCGGGTCAGAAGAAATTCTGATCAGATTTTTGGTTTTTTCAACTGCTTTTTCGGTATTGCCGCGTGCTCTTTCGACCAAAGCCAGTCCGGCAACGGCATCTTCACTTTCACCAAAGCGGGCAATCACTTCGTTGAAACAGGCCTCTGCTTTGTTGAAGCCTTCCTGTTGCAGTTTTGAACGAAAGCTGAAAAGGAGGCAGGCATAGCCTTTTACCAGCAATGGAACCGCAGATTCTTTGCGCAGATGGGTCAGATCAAGTTCAATATTGCGGATCATCGCTTCGAACATTTCGGGCTCGACACGACTGCTGCGCAATTGACTGCGCTTTAGGCGAAGAAGCATAAGTTGGGCCTGAAGTTCGAGCGGATGGTCTTTGACTGTTGAAGACAGAAGCTCAATCGCCAGTTGAGTTTTGTCTTCAAACTCGTATGCCCGGGCGAGATTGAAGGCTGAGGCAAAGTCTGCGGGGTCGGTGGCGCGAACTTTTGCCAGCAAACCCGACGCTCGTTCAATCTCTGCTGTTTTTAGCGATACCTGAGCCAGAAGCTTCAACCATGATGTTTCATTGGGAACCAGCTCAAGCGCTTTTTCAAGTCGCTCGGCAGCAGTCAGGAAAAATTTCTTGTTCAAGGCCTCCTGAGCCTGACTGGCGAGTTTTTCGCCTTCAGCCCGGGCCTTTTCCTGTTTTATAAGTTCAGGGGCCTGATAAGCTCTGACACAGGTCGGGTCTAGTTTGGCCGCTTGTTCAAAAGCTTCTTGAGCCTTGTCGAATTCGCTGATGCGAATCAGGGTTTCGCCAAGATCGCACCAGAGTTCGGCTGTGGGAGATTTTTCAAGCAGTTTACGCTGAGAGATAGCTTTAAGCTTGTGGTTGCCAATGGTGCCGGCACAACGAATAACGCCTTCATGTGCCCAGATTGCGCCGGGTGATGTCTGCAGAGTCTGTTCGTAGATCTTAGTTGCCTGAGCGAAGTCTTTGAGTCGTTCACAGGTATGTCCAAGTTCTTTGAGTATTCCTGCATGATATGGGCTGATTTCCTGGGCCATTTTCAGGTATTTCATTGCCCGGTTTAAATTGTTTCGATCAGTGAAATGCCGTGCGAGTTCAAGCAAGCCTTCTCCGGTGACCGAATTTGATTTTTCGATTCTGCCGAAGGTGTCATCTGCCTGGTCTTCCATGCCCATGGCGTTTTGCAATTTTCCCAGCTCGATGAGAATGTCTATATTGCCGGGAGATTTGTTGAGTCCCTGTTCAAATTCAAGCAGAGCCTGTCCTTTTTCACCCATGCCAAGATAGGCTTTGCCCAAACCAAGGCGCATCGCCGCATCTTCAGGAAAAAACCTTATTGCTTCACGGAAATTTTTGACCGCTCCGTCGAAAAATTTTCGGGTAAGCATTGTTTGCCCCATGAGAATGAACATCTCACGGGTGTTACCGGCAATGTCCCGGTATCTGCCCAATGAAGCCTGCGCTTCTGCGGCGTTACCAAGGCTCAGATGAATTTGAGCTATTCTTATCAGGATCTCCGGGTGAGACTCGGCTTGCTGGTCGAGCCGGGTAAGGTGCCTAAGCGCCGCCTGTCTCTGGCCGGTTTCATAAAGCAATCCGGTGAGCTTCAGGGCGGTATTTATGTCATCGGGAGCCTGCTTCAAAACCTTTTCAAAAATTTCGATCGCATCTTCTCGCCGGTTAAGTGTCTCGAGAATTTCTCCGCCGGCTCGCAAAAGCTCGATATGATCTGGAGCGATCGTTCGCCCGGCTCTGAAGGTCGAGTAGGCCTGTTCCTGTCTGCCCTGGCCAAGTTGAGCCCTGGCCAGGTTTATGTAAGCTTCCGGTTGATCTGGATTCTTTTTGAGGTCGGCTTCGAGCCTTTCAAGGTCGACTTTTTCTGGGGTCGGCTGAATGGCTTTTTGGGCCGGCGCAGTTTTCACCGGCTTTTTTACTGGAACGTCGACAGGTTTGCCACATCGGCCGCAATAGCGTCCCTTAACCGAATCAGAAGAACAATGCGGACAGCTTGCCATTTTTACATCTCCCTTGGGGCAGCGATTCCAAGCAATTCCAGACCCTGGCTCAATGTCTTTCTGGTGGTGTTACACAATGCCAGTCTTGATTTGCGCAGATTATCGTTCTCTGCGGCAAGAACCGGGCATTTATCATAAAAACCGGAAAAAGTCGTTGCCAGTTCATAAAGATAGTTACACAGAATGTGGGGTCGTAACTCAGAAGCAACCTGCTCTACGGCCTGACTAAATTCAAGAATCTTGATCATCAGTTCACGCTCTGCCGGTGCGCTGACAAAAGCCTTTTCACTAAAATCTGCCGGGTCGAGCTGAGCCTTGCGAAATATTGAACAGATACGGGCATGAGCATACTGAAGATATGGTGCGGTATTGCCATTCAACGCCAGCATTCGTTCGAACGAAAATACGTAATCGTTGTTGCGGTTTTGCGACAGGTCTGCGTACTTTATTGCGCCGATTCCGACCATTTTTGCCACTTCCTGCTTATATTCTTCAGGTAGGGAAGCGTTTTTTTCGGAAACAACCTTATAAGCCTTATCTATAGCTTCTGCAAGAAGATCGGCAAGTTTGACATTCTCGCCGCTTCTGGTTTTGAGCGGTTTGTTGTCTTCGCCAAGTATAGAGCCAAAAGGAACGTGCTCGAGGCGAACACTTTCATCAGCAAGAATTCGAGTTGCCTTGGCAGTGGAAAAAATTTGTTTGAAATGCAGCACCTGGCGTGCATCAGTTACATAAATAATTCGATGTGCGCCAAGTTTGTGGGTTCGATAGCGCAAGGCGGCCAGATCAAAGGTGCCGTAATTGTAGCCACCATCAGATTTTTGCACTATCACAGGTAATGGAGCTCCATCTTTGCTTTTAAACTCGTCGAGAAAAACACATTTGGCTCCTTGAGAATCGACAAGAAGTCCGGTTTTTTCAATTTCGGCAACGGTCTCTGCCAGCATTTCCCGGTAGAAGCTTTCGCCACACTCATTCTCTTCGTCAAGCTTAACATTGAGCAGGCGATAAATGCGGTAGACTTCGAGCATGGAAATGCGGGTGATCTTTTTCCAGTCGGCCAGAAGCTTCTCGTCGCCTTGCTGCAGGCGCACCAGAACGTCATGGCATTCTTTGGCGGTTTCGGCATTGGTTTTGCACTCGGCCGTGGCTTCTTTGTAGAGCTCTTCAAGGCGAGCCAAAGGTAGTAGACTTTCGGCAGCCAATCCCTCTTTTTCTGCCTTTCGTAAAATCGGCTGAGCTTTGAATAAAACCATGGCCATCGGGAGTCCCCAGTCGCCAAGGTGGTTTTGTCTGATAACCCGGTTGCCAAGAGCTTCGATAACTCTGGCAAGAACATCGCCGATGATTGTTGAACGCAAGTGTCCGACATGCATTTGCTTGGCAATATTGACGCTGGAATAGTCGACGACGGTTACTTCGTTCTGATTGGCATTGTGAAGATTGAGGTCTTCAGTGCTGGACATCTGGTTGAAACTCTGGGCGATCACTGAGTCATCCAGATAAAGATTGATAAAGCCAGGTCCGGCAATTTCGACTCGGTTGAACCAGCTTTTTTCGCTTTCAAGGGCTGAGGCAATTTCCTGGGCAAGTTTGATCGGCGGGCATTTTGCTGCTTTAGCAAGTTTCATCGCAGCATTCAGAGAAAAGTCGCCCTTGCTTCGATCGGGAGGAACCTGAACGTCAATGAAACCAATATCTTCAATGCCATAATTGGCCAGTATTGGCGATAATTTGCTGTGAATCAAAGAAATCAGCTGTTTTTTCAAGACTATCGTCTCCTTGTTGACAAGCCGGTTCAGGCTTTTGATTTAAAAATCAGCCAGATTCCGATCAGGCCGATTACAAAATTCGGAAACCACACGCCGATGAATGGCGGCAATAGACCGCCTTTGGCAAAGGCTTTGCCGGCGGCGAAAAGAACGTAGTAAATAAAGATTATGACGACCGACATGCCGATGCCAATGCCTGTGCCGGATCTGGTTGTTTGCGACCCAAGTGGAGCGCCAATAAGAACGAAGATAAGACTGGCAAATGGTATAGAAGTTTTTGACCAGAGCTCTATCCAGTGTTGGACGATGATTTTGTCTGAAACTCCTTTTCGCACCGAATCTTGAATGAAATCATACAGTTCGAGTACACCCATGGTTCGGGCGTTTTTTTGGTCGGGAACATGGTCTGGATTCACGTAGTGAGTGTCGATCGGGTATTCCATTTTGTCGAAATAGGTGTAATTTTTGTCTTCGCCACTGCGATGAATATCAGAAATTCGGCCGGTCCAGAAGTAGCAGACGCCCCCTTCGATGCGTGCCTTTTCTGCTTCGATAACCCGCGGGAATCCTTTGGGCTGGCCTTCATACATTACGACTCCGAACATATCGCGGGTTTCTTCGTTAAACTTGCGTACGAAAAAATTTCGTCCCGGGCCCGCTTCAAAAAAGCGATTCTCGGCAATTTTCGGCAATGGTCTTTTAAGAGTCACTTCGCGGCGAAAAAGTCTGGTGAACTTTTCATTGGCCGTGGGGACAAGCTTTTCGTTGAAAAGAAAGGTCAGGCCAGTTATGAAAAGTCCGGCAATAACCGCCGGAGTCACAATTCTGGTGAAGCTGAACCCGCCGGCCTTGAGACTGGTAATTTCAGAGTCTGAGGATAAGCGCCCGAAGGCAACGAGGTTTGATAGCAACAGGGCCATTGGAAAGCTAATTACCAGGGTTGGTGGCAGGCTGTAGATAAAAAACAACGATACAACTGAAACCGGCACACCTTTGGCAAAAATTAGGTTGATGAGCGACATCATCAGGTCTATCAGCCAAATGGCAACGAAAAATGCCATGCCAAATAGAAATGGTTCGAGAAGTTCTTTCAATATGTATCGATCAATTGTTTTTACGGCTATTTTCATATAGAAAGTTAATTTACTCTATCATCCGCAGTATTTCAACCGGGAATTGTCATTAACAGGCGGTTGCACAATTGCTGCCGATAAGGTACAATGAACGGCGAAAATCTTTATAGACCGGGTTTATAACCACTATGCAAAACCTTTATCAGCTTTTTGGCGTTGCCAATTTTGCCGGAATAGAAGAAATTGCTGCGGCATACAAAAAAAAATATGCAGAGCTTTTTTCTTCAGATTCGCCATTGGCAAATATTCCCAGGTTAAAAGAATTGAAGGATGCCTTCGATCTGCTTATCGACGAACAAAAGCGTGAAGAATACGACGAGAAGCTTTCAGAATTTCTTGAACAGATCGAGGAAAAATTTGACGAGGCTGTTGAAGATCTTGAAGCGGGACGTTTTTTGCGAGCGATTGAAAAGCTGAAGTGGTGCATCAGCAAAGACCCTGGCTCTTCAGATTTTTATGAAACCATTGGTCTGGCCTATCGACTTACTGACGATCTAGACAATGCCCTCAACAGCTTCAAGCAAGGGCTGCAGACCGGGCAGAAAATCGCCTTTTTCCACCGAAATCTTGGTGAAATTTATCGCCTCAAGCACGATGATGACAGTGCAGACACCCATTTTCTTGAGGCCGCTGAACAATTCAAAAACATTCTGCAAACTGACCCTAAAAATGTTGAAGCTATGGAGCAGCTCGCCGATATCTATGCACGCATGAAATGGTTCGAAGAGTCTATCGATATTTATGGGCAATTGATCAAGCGTTTTCCCTATAACGCCGCCTACCGACGTGATCTGGGCAGCGTTCTTTATGAAGTCGACATGGTAGAGGAAGCAGAAGCGCAATTGTTGGAAGCTTTGCGAATCAAGCCTGGCGACGCAGCAGCTCTGCTTTTTCTCGGTCTGGTATACTTTAAAAGGCGGCTGCTGGCAATGGCTGTTGAAACGCTTAAGGACAGCCTTAAAGCCAACCCGGATCAGCCGGAAGTCAGCCAGCTGATTGTGCAGATTGAAACCATTCGTAGCGAAATCGGCCAAACCGTAGAAGAAATAATTTACGACCCGACACCTGACGCTTTCGTTGAGGGGCATTTAAAATGGTATAACCCTGAAACCGGTATGGGCGTGCTGACCTGTGAAGAATATCCTGAAGTCCTTTTACACTACTCAGCTCTGAAGCCAGATCAGGAGGATCGCCTGGTAAAGGGAGCCCCGGTTCGTTTTGGAATAGTAAAAGATAAAATGAGTCCTATTGCCGTTCAGGTTGAAATTCTCGCAGAACATAGCGCTTCAGATGCACTACCTGGCAAAATCGAGCGCTTTGATCTTGAGAAAAAGGTTGGCATTATCCGTTCCCATGACGGCAAAGAAGTGTTTTTTCCGTTTTCGGCTTTAACCGAAGAAGCTCTCGAAGCCCTTGCAGAGGGTTTGGATGTGCTTTATGAGACCCGTTCGATTACTGGTCTTGAAGACAATCTGGTCGAACAGGCAGTCAGAATAAGGCTAAGGAAAAGAAAACTCCCGCCAGTTCCTTCTTCATGAGCCGTTTTTTAAACTTTCTGTGGTTGAGTTTCCGATAAATCGAAAAAAGCTTTTTCGAGAGATCCGTATTTTTCGACTATTTCCGACAGTGTTGCCGAAGCCTTCAATTTCCCGTGGGCAATGATGCCGGCATGGGTAACCAGCTTTTCGACCACCTCAAGAACATGGCTGGAAAAAATTACCGTAGTTCCCTTTGCTACCATGCTGTTGAGCAAATTGCGAAAATCCCTGGTCGCCTGAGGGTCAAGCCCGTTGAACGGCTCGTCGAGAATCAACACCTTGGGCTCATGAATAACGATTCCTGCCAGGGCGATCTTTTTTTTCATGCCAAAGCTGTAGTTGGCGGTGAAATCATCGGCTGCTTCGGTCAGATTGAAGAGTTCGAGCAGATAATCTATGCGTTGCGGCAGTTTTTTCTGATCGATTTTATGAATGTCAGCCACGAATTCCAGAAACTGTCGGCCACTTAAATAATCATATAAAAAAATTTCATCCGGAAGATAGCCCACGATAGATTTCACTTTGACCGGATCGGTAGTGACATCTATACCATCGATGGTTGCGGTGCCCGATGTTGGTTGCAGAAGTCCCATCAGCATGCGCAAGGTTGTGGTTTTTCCCGCGCCATTTGGGCCGAGAAAGCCATACATGGCTCCGCCCGGGATGCTGAGATTCAAGTTGTTAACGGCGCAATTCTCAGCAAATTTTCTGGTCAGATTGGATATTTCGATCATAATTTTCCGGCAACTCTCATCGAGCGCAGTTCTTTAAGATGGCTGGCATATTCGGCCAGGAGCGGGAACTCTTCAAGAGATCTGAATGTTGAATCGTTGTTCCAGAAATCGGTCAAGCCACTGAAACCGTTTTTTTCATATTCGGCCGCAGTAATCAGCATCTCAAGCTTGTCTACGGCGCGAACGAATTTTGCCTCAATCGTTGCTCCGGATTCAAATTCTTCAAAGAGCGCGACATTTTCGGCGCTTATTCTTTCTTCGAGCGGGGCAAGAATGTCTTTTACCGCTCTGGTTTCAAGCTCTGATTTTTCAGGGAAGTAGGCCAGTGCTGTGTAAGGGATATCGCCGACGCGGCATTCGCCAATCTCATGAATAATGGCCATGCTGACTGCTTTGTTGCGGTCGATGTTTTCAAACATTGGCGCAAGAAGATGCGTCAGCAATACAACTCCATAACAGTGGTCGGCAAGAGATTCACAGTCTCTGATGCCGCGTAACTGCCAACCGGTTCGGCGAATCTTTTTCAGGGTCAGAAAATCGTGAAAAACGCTGTCAAAGGTTTGGTTATTGCTCATTGCCATTCATTCCTGTGGTTTTTTTTCTATCAGATTGTTTTCCTGCAGATATTTTTCGCCAATTAACAAAGCTGCATAATCATCGATTGGCCGAGACGGCATCTGTAAGCCGAGAGGCACAAGCCGCCAGAAACCCGTCGGCGGATTTTCTGCAAAATAACGCGCTCTAGCTTTGTATGTAGTGTTTTTTTCTTCGGCAAAACGCACCGGAACTTGAAGTTCAAGGGAGTTGTAAAGCTTGCATACCGCCTGGGCGGCGGTGCCATTGCCGATTACCAATGACTGAGGCTTCTTCTCTGCATCTTCGCAGAATTTTTTGAAAATGCGATGAACTTCGCTGAGATAAACTATTCCCATTTCGCCATGGCTGAGATCGTAGTTCAAAACAGCATATCCAACTTTGTCTGAACCGGGGTCAATGGCCAAAATGAAGTTTTGTGATTTTTCGGTCATACCGATGCCGTAGAAACAGGTCGAACCGAGGATAATGCTACGAATTCGTCGCCGCTGCGGAGTGGCCCAGGAACCAAAACCACGGCAAAAATGCCTTCGCGCGGCATGACGCAATCGCCTGCCCGATGATATACGGCGCATTTGTTATGACATTCCTTGCCGATCTGAGTAACCTGCATTATCGAGCCAGACTGACCATAAAGCAGTGAACCGATCGGTAATTCGTAAAGGCAGACGCCCGAGGTCGCGACATTCTCGGCAAAAGAACCAAAATCGACTTCGAGTCCTTTTTCTTTCATCTTATTGATGCTTTCGATGCCAAGCAAAGATACCTGCCGATGCCAGTTGCCGCCATGGGCGTCAGTTTCGACGCCAAAATTAACCTTCAGATTAACTTCATCGCATGGATCTTTCGGAGTCCCCTTGCCTTTGCTGGTCGCAAGTTTTTCAATTTTGCCCAAATGCGCATCTGCTGCCAGCCAATCGCCGCTTTTGCCGCCGGTTTTTCTCACCAATCTTGTCTCTTCGATTCTGGCTGATTTGTCGACACCCTTGATCATGTCGTAAACATTGAGCATTGCTGCAGAAGCGGCTACCATCGCTTCCATTTCAACCCCGGTTCGGTCAGTGGCCGAAACCGTGGCAAAACAGCCAAGTCGTTCTGCATCCAAAGGGAAAAGGTCTATGCGGATCGCGTCAATGCGCAGCGGATGAGTCAGTGGGATCAGATCGGAAGTTCTTTTGGCTGCCATGATCGCGGCAACTCTTGTTGCTGCCAGGGCGTCGCCTTTTTTGAGTTCGCCGTTTAATAAAAGTTCGAGTGCCTTTGCGCCGATAAAAATTGACGAAAATGCAACGGCTGTGCGTCGGGTCAGCGGTTTTTCGCCGACATCGACCATCTTTATTTTGCCATCTTGATCAAGGTGGGTTAATCGTTCGTTCATTCCCGCGCCTCCTTCTCTCGTCCTCAGGCTTGCGGAACCGCCATCCGATAGATATCGCAGCCCAATTGCTTGATTTTCTGCATATCTTCAAGCTGGTTTAGCCATCTCTCGGGAATCGCCCCCAGGCCGTGCCATGCCCCAAACATCGCTCCAGCCATTGCCGCAATTGCGTCGCAGTCTCCGCCGCTGTTTGCCGCACCAATAATCAAATCCTCGAATTTGCCATTGCATTTGAAAAACCAGTAAAGAGCAGTGCTGAAAGATTCTAGACAGTACCCGCCATTGCCGAGAATTCCAATAGCTGCCGATGGCTCCAGGCGCAGAGCATCTTTCAGGCTTTGCATCTTTTTGGTCATCTCCGGAGCAAAGGTTTGTGATTTTTCGATAACTCGATTCAAAATGTGATCGGGAGCAAATTCTGAGCCTTCAAGACCCATGCTGATTACGGTTGCCAGACCTAGAGCAACGCCAATAACCCTGTTGTCGGTATGGGTCAGGCGCGAAGATTTTTCGATCGAATCTTTTAGTAAAACCGGTGATTTGTAGTATGCAAGGGCATAGGGAACCGTTCTGCAACTTGCGTTGATTCCTGCTGAAAGATGACCAGACTGATTCCATGGCGTTCCGGCCGCCAGTTTGCGACAGGATTTTACCAGGGTGTTCCCTGGGAAGCGCCATTCAGAGCGTTTCTTTTGTGCGTGATACCAGTCTACAAGTCTCTTGATTACATCGTCGAGCATGAACGTTCCCTTTTCGACGAGACTTTCGGCGAGAAGCATCATTGCTTGTGTTTCATCAGAATACTGTCCCGGGGAGAGGTGGCTTACAGGATGCGATGGAAAGGCTTTTACGTAGAAATTAATCGCAACTGCGCCATCCTCTGGAGTTCTAAAAACGTCTTCTATTGGCGCAGCAAGGGCATCTCCGATTGCGTAGCCCAGCAGGCAGGCCTGAAATTTATCGATCATTGAAATTTCCTGAAATGAATTTGTCTGATAGCGGCATCAGTTTAACACAGTGACGGGATTTTCTCTAGGTCAGATTTATCAGGCAGTCTGAATTGTGTCGCGAATGCGTGCTTCTCGCAAAGCGAGAAATACTCCGGGATTTTTCTCCAGGAATCGATAGAATTCCATTACATCCATCGTGTAGAGAACAGATTCTTCTTCCGCGACCATGGAAAACCTGTGCACGCCACGTCTTGGTGTGGCATATATCTTGGCGATGAAGCTGCCTCTTCCTGCTCTGATGATTGGCTTTCGGTAACGTTCCACCGAAATTATGCCGGAATCGACAAAGAAATAATTGTCGCGCGTTGTGCCCTGACCAACAATGACGTCGCCTTTCTTGAACCTGACTCTTGACATAATGCCCTGTAGTTGGGTTCTTTGGGTGGGCGAAAGAGATTTTAAAACTGGAACGGCGTCGAAAAGGCTCCATGTGTCATATTCGCGATTCTGGGCAATGATCTTCATTTGTCTCGCTATTTCCGAGCCACGGATAAAATAGAGAAAATCGTATTTATCCATTACCAGAACCTTCATGTCGGTTTCAGCCATTACATCGGCATTTCTCGGCAAGTTCAGGATCATCGAGGTTTCCCCGATATAATCATTGTTGCTGTAAGTCTTGACCGTATGCCCTTCACGTTCAACCCTGGCCCGACCGTGCACTATCATGAAGAAACGATCTCCTACCGTATCTTTTCTGATGATGAAATCGCCTTGTTTAAAATGCTCAACCTTGACCAGGGTCAGGAATTCGCGGGCTTTTTCAATTGGCAGTCCCGAAAACAAATCTATATGATTCAGCACATCGAGAAATTCAAGAGCTTCATTGCTAGGTGGTGGTGTTACCGGTATTACTACCGATTCTTCCCGGCCATCAGGGGCTTTTCTCAGGCCGCAATCCTCGGGAATGGACTTATTGGTTGTGTGGGTCAGATAAATTCTTTTTCGAACCGCTTCAGGCAGTTCCAGAAGATTTGAAATCGGTGTGTGAAGAGGCGGAATGCCGGCTTCGTGGAAAATTACCGAATGATGCCAGGGGAAATTGGTCAGTTCGATCATGCGATAACGGTTGACGTCACCGCGTTCGAAAAGCTTGCGGAATGTTTCCGGATCATAGAGTGAATCTGATGAATAAACAAAGCTTTTGCCTTGAAAATAAACTTCAAAACCGATTGTGGGGATAGAATGCAAGGTGTAGAAGAATCTGAATTCACCACCGTTGATTCTTATCGGAACCTGCAGCGTAATCGGATGAAAGTGAAACAAATTCATGAAAGTTTTGTAGTTCAATCCGGTCAGAGACTGATATTTTCTGACAAAACTTTCCATGATTGTTTCCGTGGTGTACAGATTAATTTTCTTTTCTTCTAAAAGTTTTTGCAGGATGCCTGAATCATGGTCTGCATGGCAGTGGGTTAGGATGCAGTCATCGATCAATCGGGGGTTGATATCCATCGATCTGAGCCAATAGGTGGAATCAACCGGTGGGTCAATGAGAATGCCGCGGCGGTTGACCCAGAGAATGTAGCCGCTTGTCTTTTCTTCGGGATCAAAGCCAGATCCGGAACCGATGACGGTTAAGCCGAACAGGGGTGGTTCAAAAGGTTGAGAGGCAGCTATGTCAATCGGCTCTGTTCCATAACTTATGTCGAGTGAAACTTCGGCCAGAACTTTGGTGCCGTCAACAACTTTGAGCGTCTCTTTGGTTCTTTCAAGAGCAAATTCCCCGAACGGAACCCGCCCATCGGGGCCCCATTGTATGCCGCTGGCCATGTCAGAGAGCTCGGCCTTGCGCTTTCCCGAGAGAGAAAATGGTCGGAGAAAATCCATTTCTGCCCGCAGATTTGGAATGAGATCGCGATTGATGCCGTAAGGATATTCGCGTACAAGCTGAATGTTGTCTGGGCCAAGAACCGCTTCGCGTAATACCCGCAAAATGGTTTCAATCTGATGCCGCATACCTATAAGCTTGATCGATCGTCTTTTTAGAAAATAGTTGTAATAGAAGGGAAATTCGAAATCGGCAAGAGATACGCCACGATCCGCGCTGAACATTCGGTTGGGGATGACGAAAGTGTCGGGAACTTCGCCGATCAATTTCAGGGCGTCCTTAATTGTTTCTGGGGGTGCACCAATCTGTAAAGACCCTGATGGCGTCTTTATCAGCGTTCCCCCTCGTGGTAGATTGAAAATCTCTACGGACATCTACTGCAGTACCTTCTCAGAACTAATATAACAAGAAAAGATAATCAATCGGTTGAAATATTGCAACTTAATTTGTGTGACAATTACAAATTAATTTTTCTTTTCCTCGATTTTTTTCTGAGATTTTTCCTTCCAGTTCAAGTCGGCATATTTTTGCTTTTCGATAAACTCAACTTTCGTCTTTTCTTCGGCAGAAAGTTGGGAATAAATAAGCTCGCAGTTAAATTCTTTTGAAAAAAAGTCACCGATGGAATAAGGGATTTTTTCGATCGTATCTTCAGCCAGAAAATCTCTGAGACAGGTCATGGAAACCCCAAGGTCTATTTTTGTGCTGCCGGCAAAGATATCGTCGGGAGGAAATGAAACCTGTATCGGTATTGAACCGTGAATGATGAAATTGCCGTCCTTGGCTATCCCGGCGGCTCCTATCAGTTTTTTGTCGCCGGCGAAAATTGAATGTCCGGCCGCAGCAGCGTAGCAGTGTACATTGTTCTGGTGTGAAGATCTCATTTCGCGAAGGTCCGAAAAACGGGCAGGAATTCCTGCGCTGACAAGCGCTTGAATAATAGGATCGATGGCTTTTTGAAACATCTGCAGAAAAGTTGAACTGGCGGTGGATTTTAGCAGGGCCTGCGGTAGGCCCAGAGAAAAGGTCCATTCATGGTTGTGAAAAACCATTTTGCCGCCGCTCATTCTTCGAACCATGCCTATTCCATCGGCTTTTTCTGGAATGATCAGATGCTCGATTTTCTGGTTGTAACCGAATGAAAGTGTTGGTGGGTTCCATTTATAGAAACGAAGAAAGCCAAAAAAATCTGAATTCGCCAGGCCAAGCATCAGCGCTTCGTCAACAGCCATGTTTCTAGCTCCCGATTGTGACTTGTCAACGATGAGACGAATGTTTTTCATGAAACAATTCTAATCCCATTTTGTTCTGACAACAACAATTCTGTTGTTCTGTCTCAAAAGAGGGCTGTATTTTTTCTTGAAAATGTGGCATATAATAGGGGCAAAACCGTTAACAAACTTTTCCCAAAGGATCAGGCAAACAGATCATGTATTTAAAGTCTCTTGAACTAATGGGTTTCAAGTCTTTTGGCCGAAAGACCGTCTTTGATTTTCAACCCGGAGTTACAGCAATTATCGGACCCAATGGTTCGGGAAAAAGCAATATTTGCGACGCAATCAGATGGGTGCTCGGTGAACAGAGTGCCAAAGCACTTCGCGGCACGAAAATGTCTGAGGTAATTTTCGCGGGTTCAGCTGATTTGCGTCCGGCTGCCTTTTCCCAGGTAAAACTGATTCTCGACAATGAGGATCGGGCCATGCCCCTGGATTATTCCGAAGTCAGCATCGGTCGTCAGCTTTTTCGCTCTGGTGAGAGCAACTATATCGTTAACAACAGCAAGACTTTGCTTAACAGCATTAAAGAAATGCTTATGGATACCGGTATCGGTAAAGACGGATATTCGGTTATCGGCCAGGGCGATATCGATGACATTATTTTTCAGCGCACCCAGTCGCGCCGCGCCCTTATTGAAGAAGCCGCCGGCATAACCAAATTCAAGCATCGCAAGAATAGTACTCTGACCAAGCTTGATCATACACGCGCTAATATTACCAGGCTCAAGGACATTATCGGTGAAATAGAAAGTCAGCTGGGTCCTTTGGCCGAGCAGGCCGAAAAAACAAGAAAATATCAGGCTCTGGCCGCTGAGATTCGTCAGCTTGAAATAGATTTGATTCTATTCGATCTTAACCAGCTTTATTCTGAGCAGGAAAACATCGAGTCGATGCGTCGCGGCTTATTAGCCAAGATTGAAGAAATTGAAAAATTTCTTGCTGAGGTCGACGAGAAAAAAGCCGGTGCCCGTGAGCGGTTTTCACAGTTTGAAACTGTTTTAAAGGCTCGTCAGGACGAGGTCAAAGGTGTGACTCAGCAGATCGATGAATGTCGAAACCGTTCGGCGGCTCATCGAGAAGAAATCAGAAGCAAGCAGGCTAGAAGCCAGGCGATTACCGAAGAAATCGCCAATATAGAAAATATGCTGCTCGATGGCGGCGAAGAAATTTCTGAAGCTGAAAATCGCCTCAGCGAAGCCGAGGGCAAAGAAATAGAACTGCGTTCAGCTATGGGCGAAGTCGAAGAACAAATTGAAGTCGTGCGTGGCGAATTGGATGAGCACCTTAAAGAGCTTGCTCAAGATAAAGATTCGGCTTTCAAAATTGCCGTCAAGATTGCCGATCATAAAAATCGCATAAATACAGCTGTTCAGCAAACACAGATTCTTGAAAAACAGCTCGAAAAAGGACATTCGGACGTAGAGCTTGCCCAGGAGCAGCTTGAAAAACTTGCTAATGAGAAGAAACGCCTTGAGGTCGAAATTGAGCAGATGCAAGGCGAAATATCTGATAACAAAGAAGGTTTCAATCAGGAATCGGCGCGTTTGAACAAAATCGAACGCGAATTTCGGAGAAATGACGAAGAACTTACTGCAGTTGCTGATCAGATAAAGATCTTTCGGGCTCGCAGTAACCTTCTTGAAGAAATCAGGTATAGCAGTGACAGTGGGATTTATCGCGGAGTTCAGGCGGCCCTGGCACTGAAAGAAACCGGTCGTATGCCTGGCATTCAGGGCATGGTCGGCGAATTGATAACCGTTCCCAAGGGCTTTGAGGTCGCATTTGAAACAGCTCTGGGTGCAAGTATTCAAGATGTGATTACCGATAATGTCGAAACTGCCAAGGCGGCGATTTCGGTATTAAAAGAAAACCGCACCGGCAAGGCGACATTTTTACCTCTCGATATGATCAAAGCGCCACCAACCGTGAAAAAGCCAGATGTTAAGGGATGTCTTGGCGTTGCTCTCGAACTGGTTGAGTATGAGGCGCGTTATTATACGGTCATGAGCTATTTACTTGGCCGCATTCTTATTTTTGAAACTCTGGATGAGGCGGTTGAGTTCGCAAAACACGACCGTAACTTCAACCGTATCGTTACTCTGGAGGGCGATATCGTCAGATCTTCAGGGGCGTTGACCGGCGGTGGTGACAACCGAAAAAGTGTTGGTATACTCGCCCGCAAGCGTGAACAGGAAGAACTCGAGAATAAATTGAACAGTCTCGAGAACCAGGAAAAGAAGCTGCGTAGCCTGATCGGCAATCTGCAGAAAGAACGCCAACAGCTGATAAATTCTACCAGAGATCGCGAAGAAGCTATACGGCGCCGCGAGCAGTCGCTTGAATTTTTCCAAAAATCACTTGAAAAAACAACGGCAGAACTCAATACTCGCAACGAAAACTTTTCGCACATTTCCCGTGACCGAGAAGAAATCACCCAGCGCCTTCAGAAGCTTCAGGAGGACATGCATGCGGCCCAGTATGAATTGTCCGAACTTGAAAAACAGGATCAGGATTTAAGTGGACGTTTGAATTCTATGGGTGGCCGCGAAGAAGGGATTCAATCGCGATTAACTTCTCTAAACAGCATTCTTGGCGAGCGAAAGCTTGAACTGGCTCAGGTTGTCGAACGTAAAAAGGCGATAAAAAAAGAAATCGAAGCAGCCAGCCGCCGCCGCAAAGATTCCCAGGAAAGAAAAGAACGAGCCAATGCTGAAGTAGAAAAACTGAATCGTGAAGTGGCCGAAAATGAAGCGATGGTTGCCGGCATTCAAAAGCAGATCGATGAATTTGAAAAGCGTCGCGAAACTCTTGAGTCGGCCATGGAAGACATTCAAAACGATTATCGCAAAATTTCCAAAGAGCTCGATCAACTGGACCATGCTTATCAAAGTCGTGTCCGCATTGAAGATTCAACCCGTAAAAAGCTTTCTGAACTCGACATCAAACTCGCTGAAGTAAATACCCATGTTAAGACTAAAGAAGGAATTCTCAGCGGTGAATTCAACCTCGATATCGGCGAGCTGACGATCAATCTCCATAAATACGAAAGTCGTGAAGAGCTGGCTAATCGTATTATTCAGCGCAAATTCGAACAGGAAGCACTTGAGCCGGTTAATCCGCTGGCAATTGAAGAGCATGAAAAGACCCGTGAACGCTATGACTTTCTCAACGGCCAGGTTGTCGACATGCTCGAGGCTGCGGGCTCTCTTGAGCAAGTCATCGCTGAAATCGAAAAGATCTCTTCCGAGCGATTTCTCGACACATTTCAGCAGATCAGCGTTGCCTTCAACAACATATTCGATGTCCTATTCCCTGGAGGGAACGGATTACTAAGACTCAGTGATGAAAAGAACCCACTCGAAAGCGATGTCGACATCGTCTGCAAATTGCCAGGTAAAAAGCTTTCTACCCTTGAGTTGTTTTCAGGTGGCGAAAAAGCATTGATTTCTCTGGCGTTGCTTTTTTCGATACTGCAGGTTAAACCACCGGCGTTTTGCTTGCTCGATGAAGTTGAAGCGGCACTTGACGAGGTCAATGTTCGTCGTTTTACCAGAATGTTGCGAAATTTCTCTGACAAAACCCAGTTTCTGGTAATTACCCACAATAAAGAGACCATGCAGGCTGTCGATGTCATTTATGGCATTACCATGCAGAAAACAGGTGTTTCTAAGCCGATTTCGATCAGGCTTGAAGACGAAGATAAAATTAAGGAATTTACTGTCAGCAGATCCGGCCAGGTGCGCGAAAAGAAAATTGAAGCGGCCGCCGGCAATGCCTGAAGAGGAGAAATAACATGACTGAAGAACAGAATCAGCTCCAGGAAATTGAAGAGGGCAAGGGGCCGGCGAACTGGGATGAATCTCGTATAATCGTTCTATTGATCGGCATCAGCCTGATAATCGAGTCTTTGCTGATTTATTATCAGGCAGGAAGCTCGCAGTTGATAGTTGCCGGAGTTACCGGTGTTTCCGGGTTAACCTTGCTGCTGTTTGCCTGGCTTGTTCCATTCGAAGAAATCGAAGACAGACCGATCGATGTCGAACAAAAAGAGGATGTTTCCAAAGCCGAGGTTGCCAAAATCGAGGACCGCTCGACAAAGGCTGAGCAGACAATTGAAAAAACACCTGCTGATAAGGCTGAAGATGAAAAAGTCATTGTCGAAAAGACTGTTGAAAAGGCTGAACCCGAGAAGGCCGAAGAAACAGCTGCAGAAAAGCCGGCAGAAAAAGCAGTTGTTGTTGAAGAAGAACCTGAATTAAGCTGGTTTCAGCGTCTGAGTCGCGGATTGACTAAAACCAGAACCGGGTTTATCGGCCGTCTAAAAAAACTTGTGCTTGGCAGTACGCGCATTGATGACAACCTGCTCGATGAGCTTGAAGAAATGCTTTTTGAAGCCGATGTTGGCGTAAAAACCACTCAGGAGCTTCTTGAATTCCTGCACAAAAAAGTCGATGAAGAAGAAATTACCGATCCCGAAAAGATTTATGCTCTTTTGCGCGATCAACTCAAGGCCAAACTGACCAGATTCTCTTCTGAACCCAATATTCAAAAAGATGCCCTTACGGTAATGCTGATTATTGGCGTTAACGGAGTCGGCAAAACGACGACGATCGCCAAGCTTGCCCGGCGTTTTACCAAAGATGGTAAAAAGGTGCTGCTGGCGGCCGGCGATACTTTCAGAGCTGCGGCAATCGATCAGTTAACTATTTGGGGGGAAAGAGTCGGTTGCGAAGTAATTCGCGGCAATGAGGGCGGTGACCCTGGCGCTCTGGTTTTCGATGCAATACACGCTGCCAGGAAGCGAGAATCAGATATTCTTATCGTAGATACCGCAGGAAGAATGCACGTTAAGGCAAATCTTATGGCCGAATTGAAAAAGGTGCAGAAAATTGCCGAAAAAGAAAGCGAAGGCGGTCCTCATGAAATACTGCTGGTTCTCGATGCAACTACTGGCCAAAACGCCGTTCAGCAGGCAAAACTTTTCAATGAGGCATTGCCGATAAGCGGGCTGGTCGTCACCAAGCTTGATGGTACCGCCAAAGGCGGCGTATTGTTCGCCGTTGAAGAGCAGATCAATGCTCCGGTTAAATTCATTGGCGTTGGTGAAAAGATGGATGATTTGATGCCATTCGAACCGGAACAGTTCCTCGAAGCCCTTTTCTCTGACGAATCTGAAAAGACAAAACAGAGCGACTATAACGTTCTCTGATTTTATAAGGTTTACATAAAAAAGAGTTTGCGCCAGTGCGTAAACTCTTTTTTCAATTTAGCGCGTATTTCCTGGCTGGTAAACTTGAAAACCGTATCCAGAGCGTCTTTATTTGCGCTGGTCACAAAGCTCCAGTCCAGGTTGATGCTTTTTACCAGCTCAGTGATACGCGCCTGTTCAGAAGATTCATTCGATGTTGCCAGGCTGGTGAGACGAGAGAGATGCTTGATATTCTGGGCGATCCAGTCCTGTTCATTTTCAATTGATAAGGATTCTGGAACATCAATTATTTCGGACCACGAGGCGATTGCCTGACGGCATTGGCTGAATTTTTCAGGTTGTGCAAGCATTATGAATGGAATCGTAGCCCAATCAGCCTTTTCAGGACTTTCGCGACGATAGGTCAGCATGCCGATCTGCTGCCCGGCTTCGGTCATGGTGGTTTTCCAACTTGCCGTGGCTATGCCTACAAAGCCTGCCGGTGGTTCTTCGCCATGGTCAAGAAAAAAACTCGTCCATTCATTGAGCAGTTGGCGCTTATGTTTTTCCTGGTCAGGCAGGTTCATTCTGAAAGAAATTTGTACCTGTCGGATATATTCGGCCACACGCAGGCATCTTTGCCCGAACTCCTCATAAATGAAGCCGTCTGCATCACAGCTCCAGACTATTGCTGGAAAAAACAATCGCAACAGTAGCAGGAAGGCTACTGCTGCGATTGTTTTTTTCATTCAATGTTGCCGGAAGTTTTTATTCCCGGTTTTCGCTGCTTTCAAGAACTCGGGCATCGAAAGTGCTGTCAACGACCTGAATCGGTATTATCAGTGTTCTTTCATTGCCAATCTTGTCGGCGGCATAGATCTGGACAGTGATTTGAGCATTGCCTGGCATGGTCTGGCCGGCCAGAACCTTCATCGGAACGTCGATGTAGTATCGGCCGCGGTCATATTTGAGCGATGCATCGAAATCGTCGTCAGGCTGGGCATTGGTTTTCAGAGTGGTGGCAGGCAACAGGGTGTTGGTTCCTGCTCCGGTGTTTTCAGAAACAGTTATGTTGGCATCTGAAAAATCCAGGTAGTCGACGTTGTCGGCTAGGCCTACACTGATCATCAGTCGCGAAGAACGCCTTACCACCGGCAGTGCGGCAATAACTTCAGCTTTGCTGACACTGGTAAGGTCGACAGTCTGATAGGTGTTGAGCATTATCGGGGAATTACTGCTGCCAGTAACTTCCAGGCTACCTTCATTGAGCGGCGCGGAGGCATCATTGATCTTGAAGCACTTGACCTCGAGCGTTGGGGAGGCCAGCTGAGCGACACTGCCAGGATTGGCCTGCAGGTCGGTGTTAGCTTCGGTCAGGTTGAATTCCCAGCGGCGATTGTCAGCTTGGGAAACGATATTTACCTTGATCGAAGGCGGATCGTTGTCGTAGCGTTCAAGGCCTATTGCCGTCATTTTCAAGCGTGGATCGGTAGCGGTCTTACTGAATTTGTGAGGAACGGTAAGACTGTTGGTCTGGGTTGCGCCAAGGCCATCGAAGAGGTCACCTTCGAGGCTGAAGCTGAGGGATCCGACCCAGTGCTGGAAGGTTTCGCCAGGTCCGAAGACTGCGCTTGTTCCTGCGCTTCCGCCGTATTCTTCAACGGTAAATGTGTATGATGCGGCGATTTTGTAGTCATCTGTGTCAAAATAATGCGGCGAATCTGGCAGTGGTGCGTAGTCGCTGTTTTGAACACCGTCGCAGAGATTGTTATCGGTTTTTGTTACCAGGTCACGTTTGCCGACCGGAAGTTCATAGCGCATCTTCAGTGCTTCGAACCTTGAATTCGGGTTATTGTCTTCAAAGGTAATTTTGATTTCGCACGGAGGAATCGGATCGCCGGTAGTGTGAGTGGCGATCTGAGTGACCGGATTGGTCGCGTCAAGGCTTATATTGGTGAAATCAGGGCTGGTAATGGTTAGATCGCGTGCGCAGATTTCCCAGTAATCGAGGCCGGAGAACAGGCCTGGAGTGGTGTCTTTTCCGACGTCGCCAGAGGCAACGGTGCTGGGCTCATTGCTGATAAGGCCGCGTAACGGACTATCAGGGATGATACTGCGGTACTGGGCTTCGGTAATGATTCCTGAGGCTGCGGCATGAGAATGTTCGTGCCATTTCACGCGCGGGTATTCCAGTTCGAGGCGAACCCGGTATTTTTCAGGATCAAGAGGGGTTCTGATCGTTTTTAGATTTGCAGCAGGAATGTCGACATCGATGCGATACTTTTGACTGCCAGGCAGACCTACAGGAGTTACGTTGGCGAAGCGACAAGTTCCGCTGCCAAGTTCGAGGGGTGTGTCGTCGACCATGGTTCCTGAGGTGTTTTCGTATGGCGGATAGATAAGCAGGCGATAGGTGATCGCGTCAAGGTCATCCTGGTTGGGAGCCTCGTCTACCCTTGTGCCGCACTCATAGTGAAATTTTCCAGTCGCTGTTTCATTGATCGATCTTTTCTTACCTGGATTATATTCGCTCATGTTTACCGTGCCATCAGTATTACGGTTATATACATGTGGGCCAAAACCGTAATCCCAGACGCCGATACCGTTGAAGGTTTCAAATTTGGCCGCAGTATCGGCATTGTTGGCATCTCGGACGAATTGGGCTTCAAATGAGAAGCTCAAACTGGCCGGAGCACGGTCTTCTTTCATTGCGTAGCCGCTTTCTCCTGCAGCGTTTACTCCGGTTTCGAAGATGTCGCTGGTTTCCAGTGTGATGTTGGTTATGAAACCATCGCTGAGAGTATTTGAGGGGGACTGAACATGGTAGAGAACTTTCTGGACATTCGCTTCGGATATAGATTTGGTGCCGATATGGTTGATGAGCTGATCCGGTCTGGCACCTTCTGGAAGATTTTCATATTCGAAGTAATTGAAATCGAAGGTAGCATATACTGCATAGGTGCCGGGCTGAGGGAATTTGAATTTGAAAAGTTTTTCCAATCCTGGTTCCGGAGCAAGGTCGTGCCAGCTTTTGATGATCTGATCGGCACTGTAATTCGTTCCGGCTCCGGGGACGATAAGATCGACGTGCCATTTAACATCGAGTTTGTAGGCAGCGTTGTTTTCAAACATTCCTGAGGGGAAACTGCCTTTAATGCCGTCGCCATCTTCGTCGATGTTTTCATAGGGCGGAATCATGTTTACATAAACATTGCCGAGTCCGGGGATGACTCCAACATTTACCAGATGCTGAATGTTGCCATCAGCACCGTATGGCCGATAACCTTCGACCTTGAAAACAATTTCCTGGTCGTCTTCTTCGATCGGGGTGTTCGAGGGGGTTCGGTCATATCTGCAGATCGAGAAGGTATTGCCATTTTCGATATTGCTGGGGCGTTCAGCGATATTAACCACGGCAAACTCAGAATCGATAATGGCAGTTCGACTGCCGATGCCGAAGTCATGGCGCCATAGACCGTTCCAGTCAAAGCCTGTTCCATCAAATACCAGGTCATGTCTAATAGCATCGAATCCAGAATAGACTTTGCCGCGTTCTTCGACGCTGCCGAGGCTGAAGCCGCCGCCGGCGTTCGGGGTATATTTACGGCAGACTTTGTTGATTTTCTGTTTTAAACGAACAATTACGTAGTCGCCATCTTCTCCGGGGCCGGATACTTCGTAGTCGCCGCTGTCCCCAATTCTATACCAGCTTGAGATTTCGAGAAAATCAGAATGGTCGACGATAGGATTATGAACACCGGCATGTGGGTCGATCTTGGGAAGATCTGGTCCTTGTGGTAATCCGGTTACGTCGGGCCATGCCGGTAGATTTGGGCAGTCAAGTTCGGTGTAAAGAATATAAAGATTGCCATGACCGTCAACGCCGATGGCATCTATGTCTCCAGTGAAAAAGCCGACGTCTTCAGGTATGGGCTTATTGGTTTCAAGGTAATTCAAACGATAAATGTGCCCGGCGAGAAAGGTCATTCCTGAGGTCACTTTGTCTTGTGCATAGTATTCGTAGGCGATACCGCCATTGCCCCACCATGAATCCTGAATGCAGAATTTGTCGGCGATAGAGGCGTAGAGATGGTCAGGTGCCGTGGTAATCGGTGGGGTTGGGGTGTCGAAGTTTGAAGAGACGCCAAGGATTGTGGCATTTTCCAGTGGAACATCGAGATATTCGTCAAAATAAGCAAAATTGCGGATATTCGTTGAATTAAAGTTAAGGTTATAGGTAACTCCACTGTGAACAACACGCAATGCAGCGTCATTGCCTGAATAGGGACCAACTTTTTTGCCATTGGGATTAAAGCCGTAGCGTCGCCCGGTCGTGGAAGTGAATACCTGAACACAGGCTTCGATTTTGCCGATTGCTTCCGGGTTGAGGTCGCCACCGGGAATACAGTTATCACCGCAGCATTTACCATACATTTCGGTTATTTTCAGATCTGTTGCGGTTAAAACGTTGGTTGCCTCAACGGTAGGGTACAAGCTATAAGGTGCGGTTGCCGGAGGAATGACATCATCTTCGTATGAATAAAGATCTAACGAGCGATCACGCTTTTCGTAAACGCGTTTGACCATCGCCACGAAGTATTTGGAACCGTTGACGTATGGGCTAAACAAGCGAGCCGCCGGATCAGTCCAGTGAAGTGAATAATCGGCAGTGGTATACAGTGGCTTGCCGTCCTTGCCATCCATCAATTTACCCACATGGTCAGCCGGGGCCTTGGGTGAGCCGAATGCATAGTAGGAAATTGCTCCCCATTTGTTTGGCAGAATTACTTTCATTGGGTCGAGCGGATGAATGATTCCTGTTGAGCCATCCCACGCTGGAATATTTTTATGGGTGGCAGGCCCAAATGGAACATATTTGTAATCATAAGAGTTGCCTGACTCGTCGGTGAAGCTGCCTTTGCTGAAAACATTGTGATTCCAGCCGTTTACCCAGAACATATTTTCGTAGTTGGTGGTCTTTTTGGGGAACCATCTTTTGCGAGTGTTTTTCTTGGTTGTGTCGGTTTCAAGGCTATCTGAGAAGCCGCCACCATCAAAAAACCAGCCGATAATATAATCCTTGTTATTGTTGTAGCGCTCTTGAATATGAGCCTCATTCAACACAGAACCATCGTAGTCCTGGCCAATTGCTTTAACGTATGCTGCCGAATCATTATCAAATTTGCCAACGGGGATCCAACCTGTGGCATCGACAGGGGTGTAAACTCCGGTAGCGTTTGGGCCAATGAAAAGATATAGCTTGCCAGATTGGTTTACAGCCAGGCCGTTTACTACTTTGGCACCGCCGAAATTAAGGTCGAAGATTCGCTTGCCGTTTCCCGGAATAATCGGGTTATACGGATCCGAATACTCGTTCAGGCGATAAACGCCATGAAGTCCGTTAATTTCTTTGGGCAGGAGAAGATAGGCAACTCCGTTATGTGGGTTGATTTGCGCATACCCCGTTAGAAATACTTGAATAAAAATGAAGGCCAGAATAAATATCCTCGATACTCGTTGCATATTCTCCTCCTGAACGTCTATTCGGCACGAAGGAAAGCCTTTTCAGGCTTTTCTTCCGGTTTTTACTGATTACTCTGCTTTTTTAAAAACTCCTGAATAATGTCACGATGGCTGGCAGGAATTTTGTGCTTCTGGTAAACGAAATCTATTACCGCTGGAGTCATATCCAGACCGCCTTTGAGAATCATTTTGTCCATTCTTGGATCAACAGTGTTTCTGAAAGCCCAGCGCTGACAAGCACACCAATAGTCGAGGGTGGCAAACAGTGGGGGAGTTCCATCCTGTCCATGTTCGTATAGCACTTCTTCAGCATCGCGGTTGAATTCCTTATTGAAGAAGCTGCCCATTGGGTTGGCAGGAGTAAAAGAGGGGTTGATGGGTGTTCTTTCGACACTGAAAGAACTATTGAAAACAAAATCAATTTTATAATGCTTGGCAACGACGTCAACCGCTTCGTAAATATCGTCGAGCATCATGCCAAACACCCTGTCGGTGTCGGTTTGCGAGGTAAGGTGCAGTAATTCATTTTCTTTGTTTAGTTTAAGAAAATCTTCTTGAATTAAAGCCACTTGCTTCTGCAGCTCCCTTCTCTTTTTCCAGAACTCGGTCTCAATAGACCCCTTCTCTTTATTATACTGATCAGAAGGCTTACCCGGTGAAGAAAGTTTTTTGTTGTTGTACTTAACATTCAGGGCGCTTAAAGCTTGAGATAGATCCTGGTCGAGTTTTTGCAGATCCTTGTTAAGCTTTTCCTGTTTCTCATTCAATTCTTTTTGCTTTTCCAGAATGTTATTTTTTCTGACATCAGAGTTCTGGGCACTCTTTTTTTCGATGGCATCAGTGCTGAATCTTCCTTCTTTGATTCGAAATTTGGCCATAAGTGGATGGAGCATCATCGCTTGAGAAACGTTGGTAAAGCCGAATGCAGGCTTTTTTTCGGCGGCAAAAGCCGCAGTCGTCATAAGAGTCATTATCAGGGTTACTGACAGAAATAATTTTTTCACGATACTAATGCCTCCGCAGAAAATTACCAGTTGCCTGAACCGGCAGTTACTTTCAGATTTGCAATATTGGGAACTATGGTTGCTTGCTCGGTTCTGCGTGTTTCACCACGCGGATACCTGCAGGTAATCGACAAGGTGACTGGAGAAACGGCATTTTCTACCTGAGGAGCGATGCTTACCGATTCTACGTCTTCGGAAATTACCAGGGACTTGACCAGTCCGGCAGTAGCAGGTGGAAATGTGCTTATTGAAAGGCCTTTGGCGAAATCCGGTGAGGTTGTTATGACATTGTTGTCTTCGTAAAGGTGATATAGAAGTTTCCCTTTGTTGGTAAGTGAATAAATGTGATAACGAATCGTGCCTGGAGTGTCGGTTTCGAACATCTGTTTTTCGGGAATCGATTCGGGAAAAGTCATCAGATATGTACCGGGTGAGGAATGGCCGCTGATGTTTGCAGTTTGCGTGGCAAAGGTAGTGTTGCGTGAAGTGAACTGCAGTTTGAAGCTGTCATCGGTATTTTCAAAGACCTGACCAGGATAAATGATTGTCGAAGGGTATGAAGATTTTTTTACGTTGTCAGAGACATGCCGGCATGCGTTTCTCAAACGGTTTACGATGTGCTGGGTCCAGTAGGCGTTACTGCCCATGCGCTGGCCGCCGAAAAAAACGCTGAATACGCCGCCCAGAAAAAGGGTGAGCACTCCGGCTGCAATCAATATTTCCACCAGGGTAAAAGCTTTTTTAAGTTTAGTTGGCATCTCTGGTAACTTTCACTGTTTTTTTGAGTTTATAGCGATAATTCTGGTCTTTAGCATTGTTTATGGTGCTTTCGACGGTAAGTTCGATGATGGCAAAGTTACTGATTTTTCCCGCTGCTTCAGCCACTTCGCGGGCAGCGACATTCAGGGAAGTAATTTGATACTGGCCGCTGAAAGGCTCTGACAGAAGCCCGTTAATCTGAGTTGGCGGTGGAACCATATTCAGGCACCAGTTGTATTTGATCCCGTCGATTTCAATGCCGGAAATAATGTCTTCCTGGAATTTTTGCAGCCAGAAGTTTTTGTCATTTGTGCCGGTTGGGGCGAAGTTTTTGGTAAAAAGCCCGTTGCGGATAAAAGCACCCTGGCTGTACAGAAATATTGGGCCTGGGTTATACTCGCTTATTGCCAAATGCGGATTTGCGTAATCGCTGATGGTGTTGAAGTCAAAAAGCGGATTCAGCCCCTGAGACAGAAAGGCAGCATCATAGAGCTCGCGATTGAGAAGTTTGATTTTCAGCATTGCATGCTGCAACCCAGCTCTGGCGAGAAAATGGGCCTGCAGCTGTGAATTGCTGGTCTGGGTCTGAGTGTTGTATTGCCGGGTGTTTTTATAGATGAAGGTGCCGACAATGGCCAGCGCGGTAGCGAATACCAAAACGATCGGTACTGCGAAGCCTCTTTTTTTCATCATGCTCCCTCCCGGTCGAGGTTTGCTTTCATGGTATAGACCTCGATAGAGCGTTCGATACCATTACGCATTTTCCAGCGTATTCGCAACAGAATTTTCTTCATGACGCAAAAATTATTGCCTGCCGGTCCGGATTGGGTGCCCAGAGCTCTGGCGTCTCTCGTTTCTATGGCTGGCAAGGTCATGTTGTATGGACTGTTACCGGCGACAATATATGCATTTGCTTCGGTCGGAGACGTTGTGTACCAGCCGGTCTGCTTTTCAAATTCTGGCCTGGGCTGGTATCTGAAGCACATGTCTGTGGCCAGATCGAAAGTTGAATTGGAGGGAACTGGAAAAACAAAAATCTTGATCTTGAATTTCGTGCCACGGTCGTCAGTTAACTCACCCCTGGTAAATTGGTCGGTGTCTGGGTCATTGCCAATAGATCGCAGAAAACTGGCAATTCGGTATTCGGGCCCAAGGGGGGGATCAATGTCGAACAATTCGCCGACATTGGTTTCTGCATTAGCTTCACCGATATCAGCCACATCGGTGGAGGCGACGCGCAAAGCATAAAATGGCACGTCGTCAAGCAGTGAATCGAGAACGTTTCTGGCGGTTGTCTGAGCAAAAATGTAGGATTCGGCAATGTCAGTGTCTTTGCTCCCGGAAGTTATCATGCCAAAGATCGGCAGAAAAGCAAATGCCAGAATGAGAAGTGCGGAAACTATTTCAAGTAAGGTTACTCCCCGGGCCTTGTCTATGTACATTCAAAAGCTCTCTTAATAGAATGATTGTTTTATTCTATAGCAATAGATCTAATATTACAAGCGCTTCTGCCTGATAAAAAGTACATTATTTTATTAATTTTCTTGACTTTTAACTGATCGACTGCTAATATGATAAAACAATCCGCCGGGATGGCGGAATTGGCAGACGCACCGGACTTAAAATCCGGTGGGGTAAAACCCGTGCCGGTTCAAGCCCGGCTCCCGGCACACCTAACGACGCGGGGTGGAGCAGTCTGGTAGCTCGTCGGGCTCATAACCCGAAGGTCGGCGGTTCAAATCCGTCCCCCGCAACCGCAAACAGGGCCTGAATCCAATTTCAGGCCTTTGTTTTACCAGCATGGCAAGGTAGCTCAGCTGGTCAGAGCACACGGTTCATACCCGTGCGGTCGTCGGTTCGATTCCGACCCTTGCTATTGAACATAGATTTATTAAAATCTATAATCGACCAAAAGCCCCGTTAATAGCGGGGTTTTTTGTTTGTCTGGGTATATGGAAGTTTAAGCAAGATTACATTTTTTTCTGATTTTGGTTACAATTTGGTTACAAAGACCCGAAAAATATAAAAAAGAGGAAAATTTTGTAACCATGACAGCGAAGAACCGCACCAGAACCCCGAAAAAGCTAACAAATGATTTGATAGAATCTTTTAAGGTTGGCAATATTAACCCACTGGACAGAAGAAAAATAAAAGATGGTCAGAAAATTTCTGACGGCTCAGGTTTATATATTCAGATAAGCAAGACCGGTAAAAAAACATTTCGGTTTAGGTATAGAAGTCTTGAGGACAAAAAACAGACCGTGGTTACACTGGGAGACTTTGACCAGAAGGGTGATGGCGTTAATTCTTTCACCTTAGAGCAGGCTCAAGCTGGTTACAAAAAATTTATTGATTTGCGAAAACGTGAAAAGATAGACCCGAAAACACTCATAGAAAAAGAAGAAGAGTCTCGGTTACAAGAGCAAAAGCTTTCAGAATACACTTTTTATATTGCAGCTAATGAATGGTTGCAGAAGCAGACTGACTTTACACAAGGCCACAAAGAAAAGGTCGTCGAGGCTTTCAAAAAGAATTGTTACCCCATAATAGGCAAAAAGCCGATGAATACTATCACACGCGCCGATATTCAGAAAATAGCTGATGATATTACCGGCAGAGGGGCAAACGATACCGCCCGGCGCGTTATCTCATGGCTTGAAAAAATATTTGATGCTTCTCTTTTTTCCGGCAAGATCGCAGCAGACCCCACAGCAGGAATTAAAAAAAGGCTTCCTAAAATAATTCGGGGAAAATTTAAAGCAGTTACCGACCCGGCAAAGCTCAGAGATATTCTGATTGCACTTGACGAAATTCCCGGCGAAATAACCGTCAGAACGGCCTTGAAATTATTGCCCCATATTTTTGTTAGGCAAATGGAATTAAGGCTTGCCCGGTGGCAGGACTTTGATTTTAAAAACAATTTGTGGACGCTTCACAAGAGCAAGGTCAAAGGGCGCTCTATTGCTGATGAAAACATTGATGATCAAGAAAAGGATTTTGTAATACCCCTGAGTAGTCAGGTTGTGGCGCTTCTCGAAGGGCTGAAGCCTTATACTTGCGGCTCTGAGTTAGTTTTTCCGGGGCAGGATAGCATAACCCGGCCAATATCGAACGGCACATTGAATATGGCCCTAAAGCGCATTGGAATCACTGAAACTACCCCGCACGGCTTCAGATCAACCTTTAAAACTCTATGCTCAGAAGTTTTCGACGTTCCCCTGAACATTACAGAACACGCCTTGAGCCATTCTGCCAAGTCTGACGCATACGGCTATCATCGGGGAACCTTTTTACCTCAGAGACGGGCACTTGCTCAGGTATGGAGCAATTACATTGATCAGCTCAAGGCCGGAGAGCCTGACATACCAAGTCTTAAAAAGCAGCTTGCTGAACTCACAGAGCATTTTAAAAAACAATAATCACATTGCAATAATTTTATAAAAAACACTTGCAAAGTAGAGTTGATGCGGATTACAGAAAAAAAGTTCTTGAAAAAAAGACGTTTTTGATGTATAATCAAACCCATGGGCGGATAAAAAAAATGAAAACGGACTGACGAAAACCACGTTAGCCCGGTGACCGAAAGTATTACTTTAAAAAACGAGGTGCAATAAGCCATAGAGCTTGTTGCACTTTTTTTATGGAAAATTTGAAGGGAGCCAGATGCACTAATAGAAGGGTTTGCAGCCCAAATAATCAAAAAAATGAGGTGAAAAATTATGAAAAATCAAATCAAAACTTAAAGGACTTTTAAAAATGATTAATGAAAACGCATTGATTCGTGAAAAACAACTTCGTGAGCTTTGGCCGATGTGCAAGGCAACGCTTTACAACCGGATTAGACAGGGTATCATACCGGCTCCAATTAAGGTGGGTCGCCAATCTTTCTGGAGATACTCCGAGATCATCAGCATTATTGAATCTTTGGGGGCTGAAAAATGAAGAAAAAAATAAGCCCCATTACTGAGGCAGAGCCGACTTACAAGAACAGTATAACACGAAATCCGTTAAAATCCAAAGTTAGCCAGTATCGCCATTCAAAAGATAATATCGGCACAACGACAACAATTCTCGATGAACTCATGGCGATTAAATCAGGCAAAAACAAAGAGATCATCTTGAGAGGTAGAGCTTGTCCTGATGCCTATGCAAAGTTAAAACCTTGGCTTACAATGACCTGCTTTCAGGGTGTTTTTTGCAAGTCAAAATTCCCTAATTTTGCAAAAAGTCATTGCGGGTAACG
>CAZQUE010000024.1:0-53983 GCA_964596185.1 uncultured bacterium
ATACTTAATTCTTTGAATTAAGTATACTGTCCCCCTAATTCCCCTCCGATTCCTATCTGGGGAGTTCGTCGCGAATCTCAATAAGAATTTCGGCTTCACCGGCATCGAGTTTTCGTCCCATTCCGGCGAAGCTCTGGCCGGAAACCTCAGTTAGCCTTGAAGCAAATCGAAAGAGAAAATTGGCAAAAACTCTTACCTGGCTATTTTCGGCCTGGGTCAGAAAAAGCCTGATAACATCGCGCACTTTTTCACGCACCGAGTGGATTTGTTCAAATTCAGAAATAACATGCGGGTTATCAGGTAGTTGCTGCAAAAAAATCTTCAAATCCTGGGCAAGCTTTTTTTCAAATGGTTTGACGGCAAAGTTTTCGGCTACGGCCACAGTAGTATTGATAGCAAGTTTGAAAGCTTTTCCCCGGTGCAAATTCTCCTGCAGTTCGATTTTCCAGGCGATCAAAGCCAGGGTTTCCACTATTTTCCGGTAATCTTCTTTGGCAAAGTTTGGCGTATTATTCATGAAAGATCTCTCGCATTGCAAAAAGTTGCTTAATTCAAATTTTAAGTTACAATATTTTAACTATGAATCAACAAAAATGGCAGGATTATTTTTCAGTCAGATATAGTTTTCTTTTTCTGTCGCTGATTGTTTTGCCGCTGCTGGTTACCTACTTCGGTATCAGCACGATGATTCAGGAGCAATACAAGGCAGAGAAGGATGCCCTTGAACGCCGACTCGACCTTCAAGCTGCCAAGATTCCGATTTTGTCCGATGACAAATACCAGTTCAAGGATTTTTTCGACGCTTTTTTCACCAATCGCAACCTGCTCAAAATTAGTCCAGCCGATATCGCCCGTCTGATCGACCAGATCGACCGACTGTATCCAGATGCTTTCAAATGGCTGTTCTGGGACCAAAACGGCAAAGTTATCCAGGTTGACAGCCCGACGATAATCGAAGGCAAGCGATCCTGGGAAGTCCTGCTGGCGAATCTGATGAAAAGATTCAATGTTCTGGGCAACGCCCAGGTCTTTTCGAACCCTGATCATTTCAAACGCCGCATCGGTTATTCGCTGGGCATGCTGCAAAAAGCCATGGGTGGCGAAAAAAAGGTAGAGCATGTCCATGGCGCCCGTGACAAAGTTGTCGACAGCAAGTGGTTCGGTCGCGACTGCCTGTTACACTGGGATATCGATGTCGTTGCCTATCAAATGGAAAACATTCCCAAAGAAATACGCGGCGGATGCATGGTCATGGCCTTTGAAGATGCGCTCAGCGAGAATTTCTGGCTTAAACGCATGCTGGTACGCCGGCCCAAGACGATAAGTCAACTGCCTTTTCCGATTGTTGCACTGAACATTTCTGACCGGCAGCCATTTTACATTGAAGATTCGGTAAAGTTTCCCGGAATTAGCGAGGGGTTGATAAGGGCTTTTTTCAATCGCGACCGGGACACCTTTGAGTTTGCCAATTACCTGATCAAAGCTTCTGCCTACGAGAAAGACACTTCGATTCGCATTTTTTCTCTGGCAGATCTGACCCGGGTCAGAAAAACACGCAGCGATCAACTAAACGCTTTGCGCCTGGCGATCGGCTTTTTATTCATTCTTGCAATTGCCATGGCCGTTTTTTACGTTAATCGTGGTAACATCTCGCTTTCACTGCGCAAGCGAATTGCCGTCTTGTTTTTGATCGCTGTTTTAATGCCGGTTTTGAGTTTGATCAGCATTGGTCAGGTTTTCCTGGCTCATGAAAAGAACCGGCTTTATGAGTCGGCCTATACCCGCATGGAAAATGGGCTTGAAGCTCTTGAACTCCGTTATAAGGATGCACCTCAGCTGATTGAAAAGAATCTTTTCAACAATGTAATGAGTTTGATCGGTTCGGCCCCGGTCTCTTTGAACGAGGTTGAAACGTCTCTAAAAAAAGCGGTTGAGGAAGATTTTTTCAGGAACTATATTGTCGGCGATGTCAAAGGAGCTTTCCTGCTGAGCAACTGGCACGACATCCACCCGGCCATAAAAAACGCTTTGAAACTCTCGCTCAAAAAACTTGTTGAAATGGAATTCGATCTTGAAAATGCCCAGGGCTCACTGGTTTCTGAATACATTGACGAAGAAATAGAGGGTCTGCTCGGCTCGATCAATGCCTCGATGAATCTGGCCCGCCCAAGTCATCTGCGTTATTATTGCTTTCAGGACTGGCACATGTATTTCATGTCGGCGGCACTGCGTATTGGCGGCAAACCACATGGCCTGCTGATACACGTGCCAGACTATTTTGTCGAAAGGACTTTTGTCCAGACCGAATTTGCCAGAAACATTCAGGCCACTTCCTTCAACAATGAGCTATGTTCAGAGCTTTCATTCTATTCACGTTACCGATCGACGCCATCGCTGCCGGAAAAATCGGTATTGTTCACCAGACTTGAAAAGGTATTTGAAAGATCTTTTAACTTGAAGGTCAAGGAAGTCGGGCAAATTGAAATTGAAAATGAAAATTTTCTTTATATGATCATGCCGCTGCGCACCATGTACCGGCAGAATTACATACCCTGCATGCTCACGACGACCACTCAGATTGAAAAGCTTCTCAGACATTATCGTCTGGCCATTTTTTCGCTGGCGTCATTTGCTTCTTTGGGTGCACTGGTTCTCAGTCTGATTTTGGCCGGCAGCTTGCTTGGACCGATTCAAAGTATCGATGCCGCGGCCCAGAAAATTGGAAAAGGCGACCTTAGCGTGGTTTTGCCAAGCATGGGTAGCGATGAGCTCGGCCGACTCAGCAGCACTTTCAATGACATGGTCAAGGGCCTGCGCGAGCGTGAACGAATGCAGGCTTACGTTTCCGATTCGGTATTGGAAGCGGTGCAGGATCATGCTGACCCAACCCTTGGTGCCGGCAAAACTATTCAGGCGACGATTCTTTTTTCGGACATCAGAAATTTTACCGGCCTGACCGAGCAATACCGACCGGAAAAGATTTTCGAACTGCTCAATGAGTTTCTAGGTGGCGTCGAGCCATTGATTCGCGACAATCATGGCCGCGTCGACAAATTCATCGGTGACGCGGTAATGGCGGTCTTTCATCATAGCGGCAGCGAGCACCACTCACTGAGCGCGATTAAAACCGCAGTAGCCATGAAGAAATTCGTAAAAAATCTCAACCTCAAGCGCAAAAAAGAGGGGCTTTTCACGATAAATATCGGCATAGGCATCAGCACCGGCACGGTTCTGCTCGGTGATGTCGGCAGTAGCCGCCGCAAAGATCTGACGGTCATCGGCGATGAGGTCAATCTGGCAGCCCGACTTGAAACGGCTTCAAAGCAGGGGCAGCATTCCCGCATCATCATTTCCGGAACGACTTACGACCTGATCAAAAAGCACGTCGAGGTAGCCGAAATGCCGTTCACCGAAATTCGCGGCAAAAAGACTCCGGTCAAGATCTATGAGCTGGTCAAGCTGTTAGAGCAATAACGAATTTTTTAGCAAACGAATTTTAGATATTCTGCAACTAATTGGCGGGAAACTTCGTCATATAAAATAAGACTGGTATAATAGAGAAGTGTTCTTTTGTACCGTAAGCGCATTGAAAATTGAAAAAATGGCAGGAAAGCAAGTTGGGTTACTCTCAGAAAAAGTACGGGTTTTCGCTGGTTGAAGTTCTGGTCAGCCTTTTTATCTTCGGCATTCTTTTTGCCGCTATTTTCAAGGCTTTTGCGCCGACGGCAACCGATTCACACAATCTGCTGCGTGGTTATTCATTTGCAATGAATCTGGCGAATCGTCAGATATCGAAAATGGAAGCGCAAATTGAAAGATTCGGCCAACCCGAAACCCTGGAAATGAACAAAAAAGTCGACATCACATCAGAAATGCAAAACGATAATGCAGCAATTGAGTTGCTCAAGAATCTTAAAGTTCTTTGCAAGGTCACCCCCGGAGAAGTAGAAGACCCAACTCTCGAAAACCTCTTCAAAATAGAAATTGAGGTCAGCTGGGGTAATCGAAAGGGCGACGATCGGCCACACCAGTTCAAGCTGGCACGCTGGAAAGTGAGACCTTACTATGATTAATTGCCGGCATTCGCGAAATGCTTTTACGATTATCGAAATTCTGGTAGCGCTGGTTATTCTGACGACGATTATGCTGATGCTTATGCCGGTTTTTACTTACTCGCGCAAAACTGTCGACACGATGAATCGACTCGACGTCTATCACGACACCCGAAAAATCAGTCACGAAATCAACGGCACGTTGAAACTGGCTACGGAAGTAATTTTCCCCGACACATCCAGCAAACATTCATGGCGCGGCTGCATCATTTTCAGAAATCCGATGAATCAGGTTCAGATCTTCTATCTTAACGACCAAAAAGACCTGGTGGTCATCAATTACGATCGCATCCGCAACGGCAAGGTAGTCAGGGGTAAAACCATTGCCGGAAATGTCGAAAACTTTCAGGTGCGCCGAAAAGAATCGAATCTGATCGAATATCGGGTTAAATTGAGCGCCCAGGGCAGCAAAGACCTTGAATTTACCGGCATGATCAATCTTGCCAATCTGATATGAACGAGGTGGTGTCGATGTTCAACGATAAGAAAGGCTCGAGTATCTTTATGGTTCTGGCTCTGCTTGGCGTTTTTTTCACCATGGTCATGGGACTTTTGCGCCTTTCAAGCGGTGAAATGCGGCACGCCAAACAGCAGATTGGGCACCAGAGCGCTGAAATTATCGCACTCTCGGGAATAGATTACGCTGAAAGTCGTTTGCGCAAAGGCAGATGGTATCAGCAGCCGTTTAGCAAGGATGGCAGCAAAGGCCGACCGACCTTCACCGTCGAGTCACTCACCCCGCCTGGTGGCGAAGGCACATTAACCATCGCCTGCCAGGATGTCGCACGTAAAACCCCGGCGACCAACATTCTGGGAATGCAGCAATTGTGGCTGCTGCACCATGTCGATGTTTTTTCTCTCGGCGAATATGCCGGCAAAAAAAGTCTGATTTACGGGCGATTCATCGTCTCGCCTGAGCCAGCACTTAACAGCGACTCAACTGATGGCCTGATATATTCCGATGCCGGTTATAACCCTTACAAGGTCAATATGCGGGTTCCCGAGCCCAAAATAGGTGATCCGGCTCTTGAGTTCGTGTTGAAAAAATACAAGGTGTTCATCGGTCAGAAAGTTGATTTAAATACGATTGTCGCCGAGCTCGATGCTGTTGACGGCTCGCAGACTTCTGTGCCGGTTTTCGCTTCTTCACACGGAAAAATTGCCGGGCTGAACCTCAAACAGGGTGATGGCTGCAAAGCCGGTGACGTTCTGCTGGCAATTGAGAAAACCCCGGCTTCCGGCGGCGCAGGCAGTTTGAAAACCCTAAAAAAGATGGTGCGAATTACCAAAATCGACCCGGGGCTTTTCCCCAACTTTGACATCAATAATCTCTCAGACCGACTCGCCGTCGCTGAATATGTTGCCCAATCTTCAAATGCCTTTTTGATGAATTTCGTCGCCCACCAAGGCCTGGAACAGGCGGTAGACAAGCTTAAGCACAAAAATATCCCGGCGCAGATGAGCGATAAAGAATTACTTTCTCTTTTCCCACCCGATATAACCAACATGAGTCGCGAACGAGCTGAAAACGCGTTCATTACTTATCTTCTCCAGAATTTTGCTCCTCCCGGCTCGAACTGGGACAAAAGAGACCAGGCTAACCGGGAAGCATACCTGCAACTCGACCACGTAAAAACTTCGCCACCAAAAGAGATGGTAGATTTTCTCGATAAAAACGGAATCAAATGGACATTGGATTCCAAACCTCGCATCGACGAGCGCTATTACAACCCGAAAATGTTCAAGGGCGAATTTCTCAAGCTTCTGTCGCCCAAGTTCAATCTTCCGGTCAGCCAGTTCATTGAACAGATTTCCTGGTTGCCGGATGCCACGCGCTCTTTCGATGTTCAGCAAAATGAAAACGGCTTTGGCGAAAGCTCGACGGTCAAAGAAACAGACAGCAGCATCTATATCGTCAAAGAAGACGCAGAACCCTACCCGATCAAGGTCGAAGTTCAAAAAATCAAAAAAGCTTATTCTTACGTCGATCCTGTAAATGATTTTGCCATACAGATGCAGGATCTGGTCGATTTTTTCAGAAAATACTATTCTTCCAGTGATGCAGAAATGCCCAAGGAGCCAAAACGCTATCTGGCCCACATAGACTGGCCTCTTCCCGATGAACCCGGGCCGGCACCAAAACCACCCGAAGGCTATCAGTCAGTCTGGATACCCGGTCAGCCAGGCGTGCCACCCGGCCCCCCAACCTGGGATTACAAAGGCGGCAAAGAAGTAAAAATTCCTTATCCGACCGCCTCCAATCGCTCCTTCGAACCCTCCGGCGGCGATCCGAACGGTGGCCGCAAGGATTACCCGATTTCCGACACCGAAACCGGTTCGGATGGCGGCGGCAATTTCACCGATGGCAAAGACATGGGCAAGCCTCAGGCTCCATTTTCAACTGCGCATCCGCCGATAACCTATGAAGATGGCGGCACCTGGAAAGGAAACCCCGGCACGGAAGGAATTCCACCGACCCAGGGCAAATGGGACTTTGTAAAACTTCCCGATCCGCCAACCAACGACGGCGGAGCAACCGACCATAAATGTACGACCTGCTGCTTTGCCGCCGGCACTCTGATTACCATGGCTGACGGCTCAAAAAAGAAGATTGAAGAAGTGAAAATCGGTGAAATGGTCAGGTCGTTCGACGAAAAACTAGACAGTTTCTGCGAAGGGCGGGTCATGCGCCTTGAAAGCCCAACCCGCGACCATCTTACCCGCATCACCTTCGCCGATGGCCGGGAACTGCATTTAACCAATGAACATCCCTTATTCAGCAGAGAAGGCTGGGTTTCGATCGACCCCGAAGCGACTCTGGCCGACCACGGCATGAGAGTTAAGACCCTGCGCGTCGGCACGGAAATTCGTCATCTTGAAAAAAGCTGGCTGAAAGTACAAAGCATTTACACTGAAGCAAAGCAGGTCAAGGTTTACAATCTTGCCAGGGTCGAGCCGGCCCAGACCTACCTGGCCGAAGATTTTGTCGCCCATAACAAGCCTGATTCGGAATTCAACAATGAAAATCCCGGCGGCGGTTCGAGCGGCGGCGAGGGTGAAAACACCGGCACCGGCAATCCGGGTCAGGATGGCAATGATTCCGGCGGCAACAATCATGCCGGCACCGCGCCTGGCGGAGGGTCTGGCGGCAATGACGGCAATACCGGCAACATGCCCGGCGGCGGTTCGGCAGGCGGCAGCGGAACCGGCGATAATAACAACAGCAATCAGAGTGGCAACAATTCGTCACCAGGCAGCAACAACCCTGGTGGCAGCGGTGGAACAAGCACCAACAATACCGGCGGCAATAACCCCGGTGGCAACAACAGTTCGGGTGGCTCCGGTTACAATCCAGGTAGTTCCGGCAGCGGCTATCCGTCTTCCGGTGGCTCTTCTTCCGGTGGTGGCAGCTCCAGACCAAGTTATTCAAGCTCTTCTTCGTTCAGCATCTGATTGCCAGAAAAAAAGGAGACAGGCATGAAAAAAATCGCGATATTACTTCTTTTTTCATTTTTATTATCAGGATTCCCCCTCTTCAGCGAAGAAGAGAAGTCATGGCTTTTGCAGATCAAACCTGATAAAGCCCTGCGCTTTCATGGCGAACTGTGCATTCAGGCACGAACCACAATGGCGATGATGTTCATGCCCGAGCAAGAAGTATTCATTCGCCTGTCTGCCACGCAAGATGTCTTGTTGAATGCCTCGGAAAAAGACGGAAGTTTCACAACTGAATCAGAAGTCGCGACTGCAAGCCTTGAGCAGTATGTTGCCGGACAACCCAATCAGAAAATAGACGATGAAATCTTGCATCAGATGTTATGGGTAAGCGGTTTGGGCGATAAGGGAGTGAAGATTTCAGCCAGGCGCAGCGGCGACGGAAGGATTCTAAAAACTGACGGCATACCGGAAAAATATGCCGCCTATTATGAGAACGACCTTATATTCTTTCCTGAAAAGCCGGTAAAGATTGGTGAATCCTGGCAAAAAACCTTTAATCACCCGATAGCAATTGACCCCGGGCAGGAACCGGTTATCTGTAAAGTTGACATTTCATACCAGCTTAAAAAAGTCGATGAAGAAAAAGGCGAAATCGAAATTGATTTCAAGATGTCCACTGCGGCTGATCACATTATTCAGAACGGTGCCAAAGTAAGTGCTGATTTGAAACTGGATCGCAACGGAACGATGAAACTTTCATGGCCCTTATGTTTGCCTACCAGAACGACCAGCAAAAGCAATTTTTCGATTATGTTTTCGCAAACCAATTTCATTAAATCCGAAGAAGAATACGATTCAACTCTAACGATTGTCGAAAAGCCCTGAGCCAATTCTGGACGCGGGCCTTTCAAATCAACTGTGCGGCTAATCAATCAGCTTCAATAATCGTTAACCAGAGAAAACCGGGTAAAAACCACAAATTTTCACCAAAACGCACTTCTGTTCGAGTTCGGCGAGCAGTTGATCGAATTTTTCACGGCTTTCTGGCAGCGACATTTCGATACTGACTATTTTTTTCCAGGGCTTGCCTTCGAAATCGTTGGTCTGAATTTCAAAAACATTTAAATTGAACGATTTAATTACCTGCAACATTTCACCGAACTTGCTGCTGTCGCCATTTACACCGCAAAGAACGGAAACGAGCTGGGTATTGTCATATTTTAGATCAGGCTTTTTCGCAAAAGCCATGAAATTAACCGGACCAAGCAGGTCTGATTTCAAAGAATCGCGAATTATGATCAGGTCATTTCTGGTGCGAACCAGGTTAGAGGGTAGAACCGCGGCAATCGGGTTGGTGCTTTGCAGGTTTTCATAGGCTTCAGATGCGCTGCGGCAGATTTTTATCTTGATGTCGTAAGAGATTGAAATAAAATAACTACGCAACAGGCGCAGCATTTCATTGGTCACGCAGAGCTCCTGAACTTCTGAAAGATCACGGGCGCGGTTACTGACTACAGCAAATTCCGGCGACCATGCAAATTTTTCAACAATGCTAATCTTTTCAGAAAGCAGGCTTTCAAGCATAGCATTGCGGTCTGAAGCAAACTGCGGCGTAACACAGGCGAAACCAAGGTTGCCGGCATCGGTTTGCATGAGAAAATCTTCAGAATTATCAACGGCAGAAATTTGTGCCGAACTACCAAACCTTGACAGGGCTGCATCTTCAACCCAGCCGTTTTTTTCGCCGAAAACACAGATTTTTTTATGGGTCTGGCGTGACCGACAAAGCGAAAAAATCTGCAGAAAAATGCGATTAACTTCGTCTGGAGACAAATGTTCGGCTGCCTTGCGCTGCAGAAGCTCTAAAAGACTCTGTTCACGAAGCGGATCAAAAACCTGATCCTGGCCGATTTCCAATTTGGTCTGGCCGATTTTTTCAGCAATCACAAGTCGTTCAATAATCAGATTGAGAATCTTCTGATCGATGTCAGAGATGGTTTTCCTCAGTTCCTCTAGTTGTGTCTGGCTCATTTTTGTTTTCCCTCATAATTTTATACATAGGACATTTAGGATCATTCTCACGGCAGTAAGGGTTCTGTTGGTACTGGCAAGGTGCGCCGGCATTTTTGAAAATATTGGGCGCGACCTTACGCACCTCGGTCAGCATTGCCATTGCCAGAGCCCTGATTTCCCATTGGGCTTTGAGACAACAACGCTGCTCAAAGAAGTTGAACAAACTTCGTGCATTCATGGTGAAGACGAATTTGGTTTCAATGGCATTGGGAAAGACGTAGCGGGCATCTTCGGGAGCCATTCCTGCCTCGACCATTTCCCGGTAAGCGTTGAGAGTATGTTCTAGAGCGTTATTGTATATCTGTAATGCTTTTTCGTTATTGGCAATTTTGGGCGGCGTAATGAACGGCAGTGCTTCGACTTTCATGTAATTAACGTAACGCTGGCTTTCCTGGGAATAGGAAGCAATTCTATGGCGCACCAGCTGGTGGGAAAGGGCGCGGGAAATGCCGTCGACGCTAAAGCTGAAATCAGCGTGTTCAAAAGGCGAAAGGTGATTGCGCTGACGCAGAAAATCAAGTAAGCGTTCAACTTCTGCATCGGAGAGCTTTTCATCTATATCTTCGGCAGAGCGGTTCGAATAACATCGCCGGGCAGCGATTGCCACGAGGCGATCCGGTTCGGGAGTAGTTCGCATCAACACCAGATTCACGTTATCAGACTCCTGTCCAGTTGAATGTACAGGCAAAATCTGCCGTGAGAACAGAAAGACCTGTTATCAACAGCAGATTTCACAATTCCAGGCAAAAGAATTACTGTGCTGCTTCTTCAGTAGTTGCTTTGGGAGCAGCTTTTTTGGCCTTTTTGGCAGCAGCGGCGTCAGCAGCAGCTTTCTTCTGAGCGTCAAGTTTCTGTTGGAATTTTTCGACGCGACCGGTGGTGTCGACGAAACGCTGAGTACCGGTGAAGAAAGGATGGCATGCCGAACAAACTTCAACTTTCATTTCATTGGCAGTTGAAATTGTTTCAAAGGAATTGCCACAGGCGCAGGTAACGTTGATCAGATTGGTTTTTGGATGGATCTTTTCTTTCATGACTGTTTTCTCCGTTTTTATTATTAATCCGTAGATAGGATTAAAACTCTTTGGAAGCTTCTTCGAGGCTATCGAAGGTTTTGATGATGTGCTGAAGCTGAATCAGCTGGAAAATGCCGTAAATATAGGCATTGAGATTGATCAGAATCAATTCTCCACCCGCATCTCTGAGCTTTTTCAAAGTGCCGATAAAAAAACCCAATCCTGAAGAATCTATATAATTGGTTTTCTCAAGGTCGAGAACCACTTTTACCTTTTGTTCGTCGATCAGTTTCTGAACTTCTTCTTTCGCTCTCGGCAGGGTCCACATGTCGAGATCACCGATCAATGAAAGAACGATGTAACCTTTGGTAGCATCTTTTCTTTCAAAAGCCAGTTTCTGCTTGTCAGATTTTGACGTTTCGTTCATCTTATCCTCCACCTGGATATAAATTACAAATCAATCATGCCTTGGACGGCCATTAACAATATCTATAGCCGCGCATACGGCCATGGTTATGTTCGCTTTACCCTGGGCAGAATCAAGATCAACATTGGTAACCGCATTGCCAATTTCGGTAACGACATACTTCGGTGGCAAAGAATTCAAGGTCAGAGCAATGATATCAAGCTTACAGCGTTCACAGGCACAAACATCCTTTTCACGCCGCCTGATGATCTCGTCAAGCATTCGCTTGACCGCCGATTCCATTTTGTTAACCAGAATAATTTCTTCCATATTTATCCTCGTAATGCAGATTCTCTGCTGTCAGTCGAGCTTGGACCTCAAAGTCTTCGGATCAATATTCAATAGCCTTGCCGCTTTGAGCTTATTGCCCCCGGTGAATTCGAGAACCTTTCGCACATACATTCTTTCCATTTCCTGGAGAGTGAGGATATGCTCCTCATCGGAGGCTTCGCCCAGCATCGGACTCGGCTGCCTGATCTTTTCAGGAAAATCTTCGGGCTCGATTTCCACGCCACGCGAAAGAACGACCGCGCGCTCGATGACGTTTCTCAATTCACGCACGTTGCCGGGCCAGCTGAAGCTCATCAGCGTCTGCATAGCCGCACTGCTGACTTTAAGATCAGGTTTGTTGTATTTCTTCGCGAATTCATCAATGAAATACTCAACCAGGGCTGGCACGTCTTCCATGCGCTCTCTGAGCGGCGGAATATGAATCTCGACGACGTTAAGACGGTAATACAGATCTTCTCTGAATTTGCCACGCTTGATTTCTTCAAGCAGATTCTTGTTGGTGGCAGCGATTATTCTGACATCAACCCGAATCGTTTCGTTGCCGCCGATTCTTTCGAATTCCTGTTCCTGGAGAACCCGCAACAGCTTGGTTTGCGTCATTAGCGACATGTCACCGATTTCATCGAGAAACAAAGCGCCTTTGTCGGCTCTTTCAAAGCAGCCTTCCTGGCGGCTTATCGCCCCGGTAAAGGCACCGCGCTCGTGTCCAAACATTTGACTTTCAAGGAGCTCTGAGGGAATAGCCGCGCAGTTTATTTTCAGAAACGACTTTCCCAGCCTCGAGCTTTGTCTGAAAATGGTTTCGGCAACCATTTCCTTGCCGGTACCACTTTCGCCGGTAACCAGGACAGTAACGTCGTTGACAGCCACCTTGGCAACAAGGTCTAGCACATCTTTTATGGCGCTGCTGGTTCCGATTATCTGTGCTTTCATGGTTTTCCGGTTGACAATTTATAGCCCGGTCGAAAAATCACTTTTCCGACTAAAAGGCGTTTTCGAATCATATCACAGAGCGCCTGTGCTGTCAAGAAAAGTTGCGGCAGAAATCCCGATTACAAGCAAAATTTGCCCGGATTCACCGGTACACCACAAAGGGTACCCAGAATTATAGAGACAAGATAGAATGCCACTAAGTTAAGAAGCTAAATTTTCTGAATCGTGCTCGTGCGCGTAATCGTAATCGATTTGGCAGTCAATTTTTCGATTACGATTACCATTTCATTGATTACGTCGCATAGGAAGTGCAGGTGCCGGGCGCCACAGGATTCGCCTGATCGCTCTCTATCCTGAGGCGATCATGCATTCACCACATCCTGTGGCTCGTGCGCGCCAAGGTGCGAGCACCGCTTCGCTGAGCACGAACAAACCATCTGAGTTTAGACTTTTTGTTAACTTAGTACCATTCGAGACAGTATACTTAATTCTTCGAAATAATATACTGTCCCCCTAATTCTCCCCTAATTCACCAAGGAAAAGCTTGAAAATCTTTTCAGTCTGAGAGAAAATGAAGTAAATCGGATTCTCACTTAGAGAGTTGTAATATAGCTGGAGGATATAAAAGAAAATGGCTTTCAAGATCTTTGTAGGAAACCTTCCGTTTGCCGTAGACAATAATCGTCTGCAGCAGGAATTTGCCCAGTTCGGCAATGTCGAAAGCGCAAAAATTATCATGGATCGCAATTCAGGCCGTTCACGCGGCTACGGCTTCGTTGAGTTCTCTGACAAGGCCAGCGCTGAAGAAGCGGTCAGTAAAATGAACGATTTCGAAATGGATGGTCGCAAATTGACCGTCAGTCACGCCAAAAACCAGGCCTGATTATTGCCGAAAACTTATCTTCGTTTTTTTGTCTGCAAAATTACAGCATAAGCAGGAGCAACCCCGATGCAGATGAATCATGATTTATTGCAGAAACTCAAAGTTGCTGCAATGAAAAATGCTGACGTCTACCTTGAAAAGATTCTGACCGCTTCCGTAGAGCATGGAAATTTCGGCATGGATCTTCTCGACCGCCTGCATGAGCAATTACCCAGAACTAAATGCGGAAATTGCGGCCAATGCTGTAATTCGGTTTCCATTTTTTCACTGGAATACCACCGCATTATCCGGGATCTAATGACCAGATGGGCACCAGACCGATTGCGCCGGTTTCTCATTTCGGCAATGCGTCTTGATCTTCGCCAGGCCGAAGTTTCCGATGAAAAAAGATTGCGCTGTCTTTTTCGTGACGATGAAACGAAGGTTTGCCTGATTCACCCGGTCAGACCCTTTGCCTGCCGAATTTTCGGACTTCTAAAAGAAGATATGACCCGAGAATGTGACCAGGTAGAAGATCTTCAACTGCCGGCGCAGCCAGTAAGCAGCCAGTTTATCACCGACTTGCAAAGCAAGGTGCTTGAGAATTCAGAGAGTTTCGAACCCTTTCCAGGCTCAGGCGAGATCCACTTTTTTCCTTTCGAGTTCTGGGTTTTTCGAAATCTGTTTTCTCCGGAACGGGCCCTGCAGATTTATCGTGAGCTGCTCGTGCCAATGTCGACACCGCTTACCAGACTCTGGAGCGAAAAGAAGCAGTTTGACCGCATCGATGATTACGACTGACAGGCGATAAATGATGTATTACCCTGAAAAAATTAAAATTTGGCGACTTGCGCCAGTCATTGCCTTGCTAATGCTTGTTTCTCTCGTAAATATGGCTCAGGCAGAGCTTTGTCCTCTATGTAACATTGAGTTCGCGACATTCGATTTACCGGAAACAGGATTTGTACAAGTGGCAATCGATGGCCGCCCGATAGGCACAAAGCCGGCGCCGCTGCCCGAATGTCCGCTTTGTGGCGTAGTGTTTTCAGAATCAGGTTTTTCAGACAATGAGAAAAGCAAGCTTGAAAAAATAGTCTGGTCGGCTGAATATCAGAAAAATCGTAAAGCTGCGACCTGGCTGCGCCTGGCTCTGATCAAGGAAAAACTAGGCAGAAGCTCGATCGATCTGGCACAGGCATGGCTCGAGGCGGCCTGGAGCATGAACGGCGATAGACAGGCTTTGCTTAAAAGCGCGGATTATTTTGAAAACTATCTGGCAATCGCTCCTGATTCTGAAAACAACCATGAAGTCAGGCTGAAAATTGCCGACATCTATCGACAGCTTGGAGACTTTGAAAAAGCATCGGCGATGCTGAAAAAGATAAAGCCTGGTCGTGAGAGCACCCTGAATTCGGTCTTGCGCCTCGAGGCTGAATTGATCCAAGAAGAAAACACTGCCTCGGTTGCTGTTCCTGATGGCAATGAGCTGCATCGCGCAATTCTCGCAGACAACCTTGAAGAGTGCCGCAGACTGGCAAAAAATGTCGAGCTGCTGAACGAAAAAAACCGCCAGGGTTTAACACCGCTACTGCTGGCAACCTCTCTCAGCAAGCCAATCGCAATGAAGATTCTGATTTCAAACGGTGCAAATCTTGCCGGCAAAACCCCTTCAGGAATGACAGCGATGCAAATTGCAACCCGCAATGCCTTTATCGACGGAATACTGCTTCTTTTCAAAGCCGGAGCCTCCACTTTAGAACGCGATCCAGGCGGGAACAATCTTTTGCACCTAATCTGCGCGGGAAATTCTCAGCAGCGCGAGGCGGCCCTGAAATTTCTGCTGCGACAGAACATCGACGTCAATCAACGCAATTTTGCCGATTTAACCCCCCTTCACGTTGTCTGTCAAAGCGGCAGCGAAAATATGTTGCGGCTGCTGGTCAAGTATGGCGCAAAAATCGATGCCCGCCTTCCAGATGGCAGCTCTGCCCTGTTCATTTGTCGTGATGAGCTGATCTTACCTTTGATCGAGCTTGGCGCAAATCTGGAAATCGTTGGCAACAATGGCCTGACAGCCTTTTCTACTGCTCTTTTAAGTGGAAAGGCCAGGCGCATCGATGAATTCAAAAAGACCGGCAAGTTCGGTCGCAAACTAACCGAGAATCCAGATGCCATGGAGCTTTGGCAGCACGTTCGTTCCGGGGCAATTGAACAAACCGCCGCATCGATTCAGCACAATCCTTCACTGGTCGGTTTCAAAGAAGCCGCTCTCGGCGAATCAGCGCTGCATCTGGCAATTTTGACGAATCAGGAAAAAATTGTCGAACTTCTTCTAAATAATGGAGCTAACCCTGACCTGAGAAACGATTTCGGGCGCACAGCACTACATTACGCGGCGATGAAAGGCGATATTAAATTAACGAAACTATTGGTCGATGCCAAAGCCAACATCTTCGCTCTGGATATACGCGGTTCGACACCATTACACGAAGCTGCAGCAGCCGGAGCGACCGACGTTTATCATTATTTGAACAAACTTGGAGCAAGTGATTCAACAAAAAACAATTCCGGGTTTTCGGCCCGGGAGCTTTATGAAAAAACCACTTCAAACTGAAAGGACAAAAGTTGGAAATCGTCAAACTCATCAGGGAAAAAACCGCATATTACCAGCAGCTGGCTTTTTACGAACGGGCACCAGAGTCAGCTAAAATCCTCATGTTAGTTGCAGTAATTTACCTGCTCTCGCCGATAGACCTGATTCCGGATTTCATTCCGATTATCGGTTTCATCGACGACTTGGTCATCGTGCCGCTGCTTTTCTGGTTGGCTTTTAAGCGCATCGAGGCGGCAAAAGCTGAGCATATTCGCCAGCAACGCCAGGAACAGGCCGTGGGAAAAACTGAAATGGATCACTGTCAAAATGATGTCTGACCGGCCTTGCGACTCTGTTGTTCTATGCGACCTTGGCGGCGTCCTGATCGATCTGCACTGGGAAAGAAGTGCCCGCAGCCTTTTTGGCGCCAAGCTTTCCCGAGAGCAGCTCTTAGACCGCTGGCTGAGCCTTTCTTCAATAAAAACATTCGAAGCCGGGTTATGCAGTTTTTCTGATTTTTTCACGGCCTTCTGCCGGGAAAACCCGGTCAGCATGAATCAGGAGCAGTTTTCAAAGGAATTTCTCAGCATAATCGGCCCGGTTAAACCAGGCTGCATTGAAATATTGCAACGATTGAGGGAAAATTACCGCCTGGCATTGCTGTCGAACACCAATGCAATGCATATCGAGTTTCTGCGCGCGCAAACCGACCTGCTCGATCATTTCGACCAGCTTTTTCTTTCATACGAGATGCACCTGGTAAAGCCAGATCCGGCAATTTTTAAACAGGTGGCAAAGCAATTGCGGGTTGAACCGGAAAAAATTCTTTTTTTCGACGACAGTAAAACCAACGTTGAAGCGGCATTGAATTCTGGATTCAAGGCCTTTCAGGTTGAAAGTCCCGAGGCAATTGCGCGAATAGTCGAAAAATAGCCTGGCTTTCACATTGCGGCCGGCGGGAACTGAGAAACAATTTTGTTTACATCCCTGCAGGTCTGTAATATGCTTTGAGCTCAAGCAAAACAGGGGCAGACCCAGCAAGGAGACCGGACTTGAATCTTACCTCAAACCAGAGAAAATTTCTTGAAGCTATTGCCAACAAGCTTTCTCCGATCGTCAGAATCGGCAAGCAGGGACTTGAAGCCAAGATTGTCAGCAGCGTCAATGAAGCCTTCAATTCCCACGAACTGATAAAAATAAAAATTCTTGATTCTGCCCCGGTAACGGCTGCAGAAGTTGCGCAAACAGCCATTGAAGGCAGCGGCGCTTCATTGGTTCGTATCATTGGCCGGGTAATTCTGCTTTATCGCCCATTTGTCGGTAAACCGCGTAAAATAGAGCTTCCTGACGCCAAAAAGTAGAATTTCGCAAAACTTGCTCTTATAATCCTCAATCTCTATAATAAGTATAGAATGATGCTATAGGTTGGATATCAGACACCAAATCAGAGGATCTAAATGAGTAAGTCTGATTCATCGGGATTTAGAGAACAAATGACCACCTCGTTCAAATCGAGGGTTTTGCTTTATGTACTGCCGCCGGTGATTATATTTTCCGGATTCATCGCCATCTTCGTCACCATGCTTTCGCGCAACATTCTTGTTTCTGAAACCCAGGAACAGATCGAAGTTTTATTGCAGCGCAACGCCCCAGATCTTCGTGAATGCATTATCAATCGTGACTTTGGCGGTAGCGCCAATATACTGCAAAGAATTCTCGATCACCGTTTTATTGAAGGCATCTCACTCAAAGACCAAAACGGAGTTCCTGTCTTGAATTTGCGGGCCAATAACGCTTCGGCAAGCAGTGAATTAAAAATCCACACGCACCAACTGATTTTACAGAACCGGCAAAAGCAGACCGAAACATGGGAACTAGAATTGCATCTTTCAAAGAGGCCGATGAATCGGGTAGTTGAAATTTTTCTTCTGAGTCAGGCGGCAATTTTTCTATTTATCATTCTCAGCTTTTTAACCGGCTTTTTAATGGCCTGCGAAAACCTGCTGTTTGGCCCGGTGCAAAAGCTCGATGAATCATTGAAAAGGCTCGCGGGCGGCAAAACACTGGAGCCGATTGAATATAAATACAATGATGAAATCGGTGGACTGATCGGTTCATTCAACAAGTTTCTCGAAACAAGAACGGTAAACCAGAAGAGAATGCTCGAATGTCTTGAAGCAATCAACACAGTGGCATTTACCTACTGCTTCAATACCGATAGCTTTGTCTTCAAGGGCAGCACCTTGCCCGGAACACCTATCAAAACAGAAATAATCAACAATTCCCAGAATTTCTTCGATATTCTGCAATTTCAACACCGGGCAAACTGTAAACAATTCTGGTTCGACCTGAAAGAAGATTTTGCAAAAACAATCCAGGGAAATCGGTTCCATGAATTTTGCCTCAGCGACCCCAATAAGCCAGGTGAAGCCACGGAAATCTGGTTCAGAATGGTTTGCAGCTGGAACAAACTCGCAGATTCGCAAAGTTGCGATGGCTTCATTCAGAATATTTCCAGTGAAAAAGAATTGGTTTCCGATCTGAGCCGAAGCGAAAACAGTTTCAGACAGATTTTTGCCAAATTGCCGGTTGGTATCTGGCGAAGTCGCGGTGACCATTTCGTCTATCTCAATGACGCGCTGGCGAAAATGCTCGGCTATGATTCCCCAGGCGTAGCAATGGCAAGCATTCGCAGCATTGCCCATGAAGTCTACTATCGACCGGAAGATCACACATTCTTTTATGACGAGATTAAGAAAAATGGCGAAACCAGTGGAATCGAAGTCCGATTCAAGCATGCAAACGGGGAAGTATTCTGGGGTGCCCTTTTTGGACGCATAGACCGCGATGAAAGCGGCATCTATGTCGAAGGTTGTCTGATCGACATTTCTGCCGACCGGGCTACGATCGAAAAACATCGGGTTGAAAAAGAGCTGTTGAAAACAGCGATAACCGCCGGACAAGCCATCGCTTATCAGATCGATCTTGCCGAAGGCCGGTTATTTTTAAGCGGAGCTATTGAAAAACTGCTCGGCAAAGCAGTCGGCCGAATTGAAACCATAAAGGATTTTCATAAAATACTCCACCCGGATGATCTAAACCTTTTTCCGCCAAAATATGAACAAAAGAAGAAAAAGAGTTTAGAAAGTTCTACCTACAGCCAGGATCTTCGTATCTGCCTGAAAAATGAAAACAATGATATCGAAACCCACTGGCTGAGGGTCATGTATGATTTTTTCGACTTCAGCCACCATGATCGCCCGCGCTTTCAGACTGGCCTTATTTTTGACTGCACCGAAAATATAAACATGGAACGGGCAATCGAAAAGAAAAAATCACTGGCTGAAAATGCCAATGTTCTGAAATCTGAGTTCTTTGCCAGTATCAGTCACGAAATTAGAACGCCGCTCAACGCCATCATCGGCTTCAGCGAACTGCTGACACCCGTTGTTAAAGGCAGTAATGAAGAAAGTTACCTCAACTCAATTCTTACCGCCGGACGTTCTTTATTGAACATAGTCAATGACATTCTCGACCTCTCGCGACTTGAATCAGGCAAACTCGAAATTCTTTACGAACCGTTGTCAATAGAAGTTTTAGCCCGGGAAACCAACGCCCTTTTCGCGGGCAATGCCGCCCAAAAAGGCCTTGACTTCAAAGTCGAGGTCGATGATTCTGTTCCTTCAACGGTTTTGCTCGACGGGATCCGCATTCGCCAGATCTTGAACAATCTGACAACCAACGCGATAAAATTCACCGATGCCGGAATGGTCAGCATTTACTTCTCGGCAGCCCCCGGATCTGATAGTGGACATACCGACCTGATCATCTCGGTTGAAGACACAGGCATAGGCATTGACCATTCGGACAAAGAAGCTATTTTCAAACCATTTTTGCAGAAGAAAGGGCAAGGGGGAAAGCTTGGCGGAACCGGTCTGGGCCTGGCAATCTGCAAGCGTCTGGCTGAGATGATGAATGGTGAAATTTTTCTGAAAAGCGAACCGGGGAAAGGCAGCCGGTTTGAATTGCGACTGCGCAACCTGGCAATTGAAAAGCTCACCAGTCATTTGAGCCCGGACTCGGGAAGTCGCGCACGCTTTTTCCAGTTTGAAGAGCAAAGAGTTCTGGTTGTCGATGATGCCACTTCAAACCGTGAATTGTTGAGCGAAGCCCTCGGCGCCGTAGGTCTGAAGGTCAGGGTGGCCTGCGATGGCGAAGAGGCTGTAAGAATTGCAGAAGAATTCGAGCCGCAACTGATAATTATGGATATTCGTATGCCGGTAAAAGACGGGATCCAAGCGACCAAAGAAATCAAGGCCCGGCAAAATGTGCCAATTATCGCTCTTACTGCCTCGATCAATTCTCTAGATTCTGATTTTCAGCAAATCTTTGACGGCTATCTGCACAAACCGGTTAAACTTTTCGATCTTTTTTCTGAAGGCGGCCGATTTTTGCGCTTCACCCTGAAAGAATCAGAAGAACAGCCAAAACCAGAAAAAGAAAGAGTTCCGGCCATAGCCTTCGAACAGATAGTAAACCCAAGAGAGCTTGCCGGCAAAATCAATCTTGGTCTGATGGACGATTTAGAAGAATTCGACGGGGCCTTGAGCATAGACGAAATCAAAGCATTCGCAACAAGAATCAGAAACATGGCAATTCTGCATAGCTTCAACCTGCTTGCTCTAGAAGCCGAGGAACTATTTCAGGCTGCGACATACTTTGATGCAGCCGCCATGCAAAACTCACTGGGCAAACTCAAACAGATCCTGAACCGATTTTTGAATTTTTTCCAGCAGGCTAAAGAGAGTCAGGCTGAATGAAAGCCGCGCCAGGCAGTAACAAAAGCAATCTGCGCATCGGTTTCGGGGCTTTGATTCCACTTTGAACTTACCGAAGCGGCAAATCTGTTTTGCAGCTCGCGAATGGCCAGCGTGCCTTCAAAACCATTTTCAGCGAGAAAACAGCCGGCAACCGTGCCAGTGCGCCCAACCCCACCAAAACAATGCAGATAGATCTTACGGCTTTGTTCAAGCTCAGATTTGATATGGGCCAAAATCTGCCGCATCTGGTCAATCGACGGAATAGAATAATCCTCGATTGGGAAACGGGCATAATTTATTCCTGGATGAGTGTCTAACAATTTGCAATAATGGGTTAATTCATCTTCTTCGGTAAGGTCGACAAAAGAATCGATGCCGAGTTCAAAAAGGTTGTCAAGAAAGAGCAATGGCTGTTTGCCGCCGGGGTTATATGGATAAGGGCCGGCAAAAATCTGGTTTTCAACAAGCCAATAGCATTTTTTCAGTTCTTCAGCTATCATTTTCAATGTTCCATTCCAATCGCTTACAATAAATATATGAAAAAAATCTTTAAGGTCGCAATCTTTTTCCTGGCTGTGCTTCTGCCCCTTCAGGCAGAATTTGACTACAGTAGTTATCTTAAGGAAAACCCGGCCACAATATCGGCAGATATATTTTATCCAGGCTTCTTCAAAGAGACCGACGCGATAAACCTGGACAACATCGCCAAAGAATTCAAACATAGATATGAATTTTTTGTAGGAATCGCAAATGAATCAAGGCAAAAAGCATGTTTTAAAACCCAGAATCGCATCAACAAATGGTTGAGCCGATTGCAGCAAAAGCCGGACCAGTTTCCCTTCAAATGGGCCGATGACCGACTGCTTTTTCAACAGGACTCGCCCCTTTATCAAATGATAAGACCGCGCCCATCGAGGGTTGATGACAACTGCGTCTATATTTCCTATGGTGATCTGCAAAAGGACGGCAGAGTTTTTTGCCGCTACCATGGGCCTGAACCCCAATCAGAGTTTTATCAGGCCCATGCGCACCAGTTTATCGAAACTCGCCCCTTCATCACCGCCTATGATGTTACCGAAATCCTGATTTTTTTGCCGTTCATCATGGTCATTCCGATAACCTGGTTGATAATGAAAAAATTTCTTGCCGTCTGAAGCCGGGGGCAATCAGTCTTCAAACAGATCAAAAACCCAATCTGAGCTGGTTTCAAGAGTCTGGCCCTGGTCGTTGGTCCATTGACTGTTTGAATTGAGCGTATTTCCCTCAATCTGGTTCTGACGCTGCATATTCAGCTGTTTTCCCTGCTGCGAAGTCCATGTTTTCTGGGTATTGGATTGATTTCCCTGGCGAGTGGTCTGTCCTTGAACCTCGATGTTTTTTCCGGAAGGGTTGGTCCATTGCCCCTGCTGCTGCCAGGTATTTCCCTGTCGCTGAACCTGTCCCTGGTATTGATGTTGTCCACCATTTGGACCGACGATGTTGGCGCTGGTTCCCCAGGCATTGGGATTCTGCTGAAGCTGATTGAGTTTCTGGGCAAATTCAGGCATCTGTGAAGCGATATTGGCTCGGGCTTGAGGGTCCATGGTCTGATATTGCTGGCGCAGCTGCATGAGGTTCTGCTGCCAGGCCCCTTGCTGTCCGTTTTGTTTCGCTTCTTTCAACGCCTTTATACGGTCCTGTAGTGCCTGAAATTGTGGGTTCTGTTGCCGCATCTGGCCCCAGCGTTCCTTAAGCTGCTGAATTTTATCGGCGTTGGCTGCGCCCCACTTCTGCTGCCATTCCGCCTTTTTCTCGGCCCACTTTTGCGCATTAGGGCCTTGACGCTCCTGCATTTTCTGCTGCCATTTCTGTCGCATCTGCTCGCGTTTGGCTGCAGCATTTTCCTTATTTTGCACGGTTTTTTCTTTCCATTTCTGCTGACGTGCGGCTTTCTTTGCTTCCAGATTAGCTTTCCAGTTTGCCTGGCCGGCCCCCTGGCCATTTTGTCGACCAGCTGCCATAGAAGAATTTTCAGCACCTGCACAGAGTAAAAAAGCCAGACCTAATACCAACCATCTGTTTTTCATAAAACCTCCAAAAAAACTCTTTTAGAAAGCACCGAGCTTATTATACAAGCTCGGATCATTTTATTGCTTCAGCTTTTCAATCAACTTTTCCAGGTCTTTTTGTTCGCGCTCGTATTCTTTGAAGTATCTGTAGCCATCTTTGTTTTTCACCGCCTCGAGTTCCTGATCGAGCATGGCTTTTACAGATTTGGCAGCTTGTCTGGCAATTTCGGCAAATTCTTTGTCAGCAGAAACATCTTTGGGTAAATCATTCTTGATCATGTAGTCCAATGACTCAATCAAAGCCGGGTAGTATGAGGCGCTCCATTGCATCTGGCGAAAATCGTTGATATTGCGACAGTAGTATTTCCAACGATCGATCGAGCCCAGAGCCTGGCGCGACTGTAAAACCATGTAAGCGTTCATTCGACAGGGAATTCGGTCACTGAGCAGCAATTCATGAAGATAGTTCTGTAAATGCATGAACAGCGGCCCGGCCACCACTTTCATTACCTGATCACCTGGAACGAAAAGGTAAGTTTCGAACAATGGAAACTTCCCGGGCAAAGTTTTGAGACAGCGTTCGATTTCTGCACCAAAAGCCGGGCCGGATTTGCCGGTCAGATATGCAAGAATCTCCCTGATTTCCGGGGTGTCCTTACCATTGGGAGAGGTTAGCAGATCGGTGAGATAAAGCATGGTTTTGTCGACTTTCTCGCCTTTGCTTTCAAGCATTTTCATCGCGTTCCAGCGCAGGCTGTGGAATTCTTCGCCCGCTTTGTATAATGATTCGCGCAAAACCGGTGCAAAATGATCGAAGTTATGATCGAGAATGAACGTTCGGACTTCGTCGTAACCTTCAGAAGGTGAAACCTGTTTCAAAAACCAGTCATATTCTTCAAGTAAACCGGGATATTTTGAAAATGAAGCCGGGTCAGTCATGGCAGCAGCATGAAAATATCTGATGGTTCTATGCCAGTTATAGCCGCGCTTGCGATAGAATTCGGCGATGTCGAGAAGAACCTGACTGTCGCTGCCGACCGAAGCAGCCAGTTCATCGAGAATTTTATCGGCCTTTTCACGTTCGCGTGCGGCCGCATGAAATTGGGCAGCAATGAAGCTGAGCTTTATTTCAGATGCAAACAGGCGTAACTCGGGTAGAGAGAAAACGACCCGCGTTTCCCGGGCAAATTTTTGCAGTTCGGCGATATTTTGCTGATTGCGTTCATCTATCTGCAATCTTTGTTCTACATATTCATCGACGGCATTGCTCAGCATTGTCGCCAATCTTTGGTCATCACGATTTTCAGCCGCAGCTTTGCGCAAGAATTCAATCGATTCTTTAAAATTTTTATTTGCCTGAAGCTCGTCGGCTTTACGCATATTTCGCTCAAACTCGGATTCACGAAAGGAAACGAAAAGCAGCAAAAGAATCAGGGCAATCGCGACAAGATAAGGCCAGTTTGCCTTTTTGGGTATCACTGAAATGTTTCCGGTAGAAATCTGCATTTTAAGACGCTCAATCTGGCTGTGCACAGTTTTAGCGTATTCCTGATCGTTGGGGTCTCTGACGACTCGATACACTTTGACGGCTTCGGGAATACCCTTCAACCGGTATTCGCCAATCAGGCTGGTCGGGACTTCCTTGCGGTTCATGGCAAGATAGGTCGATTCGGAAAACCAGACCTCATTTGCTTCGGTCAGACCCTCGATGCGGGCGGCAATATTGACCGGTTCGCCGAAAACATCACCATCACGCATCAATACTTCGCCGGTATTGATCGCAACACGGATTTCGATTTTTTCAATTTCAGGCTGGCCGGCATTGAATTCCTTCAATTTTTCCTGCATCATTACTGCGCATAAAACCGCGTTGGTCGGACTGGCAAAGGTCAATAGAAAGGCGTCGCCGATGGTTTTTATCAACCGGCCGTCGTAACTGGCAACCAGAGGAAGCAGCAACTCTTCGTGCTTTTTAAGCAACTGTGAGACCGCCTCACGGTCAATACTTGAAGTTCTCTCGGTAAAGCCTTTTATATCTGTAAAAACAATGGTCAAAACCCGGTTTTCTTCCATTCAACCCTCTTTAACAGAAACAGTTTTCACTAGAGAAGATACTCTTTTTAAGGAACGAAAATCAATTGGTAAAAAAAAGCTGCCCCGAGAGGCAGCAAAGAGAATTATATATGCAAAAAGGGTAGTTATTCGGGTATTGCTACTACTACTCCGTTAACTTCATCGATTCTGAAAGCAGCCTGTGCTTCCGGAGAATAAACAGCGTATTTTTTGCTGACTTTAACCGCCCAGCGATAATGATGGCCCTTTTTCAGGAAACCTTCATCGAAGGCTTTATAACCCTGGGTAGTAGAGATTCTTTCCCATACTGTCTGCTGTTCGGTAACGTCGTAAAGGGCTACTGCAGCATAGCGACAGTCGGTTTTCCAGGTGAAGATCGGTTTCAATGAAGCTCCAACTTCAGAAAGCTTCAATTCGGTCGGAGGATTGGGCGCCAGCGAACAGCCCGGATTATCAGTAGCCACCAGGCTAATTTTGATTTTTCCAGCCATGGGTACGCTAACATGGGGTTTGGCCAGGCGAACTTTTACGTAGTAATAAGTCGGGGTGAATTCTTCGTGCTCGATGACCAGTTTGCCTTCGCGCAGATCAAGCTCACGGGCAATAAAAGCCCAGCCGTTATAAAGCAGGTTTTCGGGGATATCTATTCTGTGTTCCCAGCTCTGTGAAGGTTCGCCAACCTTGAGCTGATGAAAGAATTCTTTTTCGATAGTCTGGTTTGCGGCAAAAGTCGAGGTACAAACCAACATACAAATCATCAGGACAGCAAATACGGTATAACGCATTTCATTCCTCCCTAAACTTTAGTCATTACAAGGTACGGCAAAACAAGCCAAATTTATAGAGGACGTTTTTTTTCGACAAAACCTTGGCACTGGCGGAAGAGCGCGAAAAGACGCGTTACAAGATTTATGCTGCAAACAAAAAGCGGGCTGCCCCATCTGGGACAGCCCGTTATAGACTTCGTTAAAGAATTTTCAATGCCAGGATTCTGGAATTATGGCTCAAAGTGGAGCGCCGCAGTCTGGGCAGCCTTTCCAACCTGGTTCAACCACGCGCCCGCATGAACGACAGGCATTGCGCAAGTGTCCCAGACAGAACGGGCAAAAAGTGAAATTGCGCCCGACCAGCTTGCCGCAATGCGGACAAGCGCAAGTGTTTTCCTTGCGCAGATGAGCTGGAATGGAAGGTTTGCTCAAATACTCATCTTTTTCGCCAATCTGGCTCAGTGCAAGGATCGCGGCGGTGCGAACTTCTTCGGACTCATCGTTGAGAACGGCCATCAGAGGGGCAAGTGCCCGTTTATCTCCAAGCGATCCCAAAGCCTGGCAGGCTGCAGATCTTACCGACGAATGGTGATCCTGCAAACATTTGACGATCTCTTCAAAAATGCCCGGTTCTTTAGACTGTCCAAGCAGCTTTACCGACCAGTAACGGGCATCGACATTGGAACCGTTGATAGCGCTGATTAATTCTTCAGATACGCCCAGCCCCTGGGTCCAGATGGCATCGGCTGCTGTTTTTCTGATGATCCAGGCTTTGTGAGCCAGATAGCTAACCAGCAATCGATGGGCTTCGGCGGTTTCGATCATCGCCATGGCTTTTATAGCTTCCAGTTTGGACTCCATTGGCGCACTGTCGATTATCTGGGAAAGCTTGCCGACCTGTTCCGGGTTCGGCTGCATGGCGATGAGTTTGATTATCCAGAACCTGGCTTCATCGGAGCTGTTTTCAAGAGCTTTAATAACTGCCGGCTGATCGAGAGTGTAAATCTTTTCAAGACTGTCGAATGCCGCTTTACGAATCGGCCAGCTCGCATCTTCAAGGAGATGTAGAAGAGCTGAAACCATGCGGGGGTCATCGACATTCTGTGCAGCTCTGACAGCGGCCAGACGAATTCTTTGATTCGGATGAGAAAAGATACGCACCAGGTACTGGGAAGCTTCTCCGCCCATATTGCTGAGGGTCTGCACCATCCAGTAGTCGACATCTTCTTCGTTTTCGGGAATCAGTTCCATCAGTTTTTTAAGCGAATTTGCGCCGAGTTTGGAAAGTATTTTCGACGCCGATTTACGCAAATTCCAGCTTTCAGAACACAAAGCCTTAACCAGATAAGGCAACGCTTCGTCTTTATAACTAAGCATTGCTTTGGTCAAATCTTCAAGAACGTCATCGTTTTTACAATCGAGCAAATCTGCCAGCAGCGGCAATGCTTCGCCGGCGGACCAGCTTTTGATCTGACTCAAAGCCTTTTTTCGCGGTTCAGATTTTTCACTGACAAGATCTTTTTTAAGTCTGGCGATATCCTGCTTGGTCATGGAAACTCCTATTTGTCTGAGTAAGACATTGGCATTAAAACATATTGAAAGTCGGCTTCAGGATTGCCCGGTTTGAGCAGCCCAGGATAGCTTGGGGTGGTCATTTCAAGGATTACCTGTTCATCAGCGATAACATTGATGAAATCCTGAATGAATTTTACATTGAAAGCAATATTGATCGCCTCGCCCTGCAGTTCTGACGATACGAAAATTTCCGCTTTTCCCTGTTCTTTGGATTCAGACCAGATTTTGGTTTCATTGCTGCCGATATCGAGATTAACCAGACCGCTACGGTTGCGGGCAATGGGTTGAACAGCCTTGAGGGCTTGCGACATCTCGCGTCGGTTGATTTTGAGAATTCTGCTGGATTCTTTGGGCAAAACCCGGTTGTAATCGGGAAAGCGGCCATCAACCAAACGGGAAATCAACTGATAATTTGGCGAGGTAAACACGAGCTGGCCTTTATACAATCCCAGTTCGATATTTTCGCTGGTATCGAGAAGTTTCTGCAATTCTGGAACTGCGCGGGAAGGAACGATAAAAACATTGCGAAATTGTTGCGGCACCTGCAGATTTTCAATCCTGGTCACCGCCAGACGCTTACTGTCGGTAGCAACAAGAACCGGTCGTTCTTCGCTGCTGAAATCGATGCAGATACTTCGCTGTACCGGATTGCCTTCTTCGGTGCTAACGGCAATGGCAGCTTCCTTAAGTGCTTTGGTAAAACCTTCGCAGGGCATGGTGAAACTTTCAAGCTGCTCGGCTTCAAAAACCGGTACCGGTGGAAAGTCTTCTATTCCCTGGATTTGCAGATTGAAGCGGTTTCGGCCGCTGGAAATGATAACTTCGTTTTCTTCTTCCGGGTCGAGTTCAAAAGTGACCTGTGGCTGATCATCACCAGGAATACAGGATACGATTTCCTGCAGAAGTTTGGCGGGAATTGTGAAATGGCCGTCTCTGCCAACTTCGGCAGGTACTTTACAGATCATCATGATCTCGAGGTCGGTGCCGACAAAACGCAATTCGTTGTTGTTGGCGGTAATCAACAGGTTCGCAAGTATGGGTCTGACGCCGCGGGCGGCAGTGGCGTGGGCGGTAATGCCGATAGCCTCGGAAAGGCTTTTCAGATCTAGCTGAAATTTCATGCGTTGGCCTCCTTGCTGATTGAAAGCTTAACTTTTATGCCATTGATGCTCCATTCTGAAGCCGGGTCATTGCAGGTTTGGCTATTTATCGAACGTGCCAGGGTTTCCTGACCTATATACTGGCCGAACGCCTGAATAGAATCTTCGATATCTTTGCGACCATCGGCATCGAGAACGTCATAGTCTACTCTGATGCGATCGATAATTGCAAATCCCTGTTCTTTACGCATGAACTGAATTTTGTTGACCAGTTCACGGGCCAGGCCTTCGAGAAGGAGATCGCGGCTCAGAACTTTGTTCAAAGCGATGCTCAGGCGTGCTTCGGACTGAACCGAAAAATCTTCGGAAGCCTGTGCCTGCAGATCGATTTCTTCGTTAGTCAGCACAACGGGCTTGTCGTCAAGCTTGAATTCATATCCGCCCGCATCAACCTGCTTTTTGATTTCGTTACCATCGGCAGCTTCGAGATGGGCCTTGATCTGCGGGATCATGCCTTTGAGCGGGCCCTTGCCGAGAGTTCGGAAATTGGGTTTGGCAACGTATTTCATCAGACTTGAAGCGTCGGCAACGGCGGTTACCTGCTTGATGTTGAGTTCTTCCTGCAGCAGATATTCCATTTCCTGCAGGGTTTCACGTTCAAAAGTATCGCTGGTAACGACTTTCATTTCTGCCAGGGGCTGGCGCACCTTGATATTGGCCTCATTACGGGCTGCCCGGCCTAGCTGCACCACGCGCATCACGAAATCCATGCGCTGCTCGAGTTGTTCATCGATGAGGTTTTCGTCGGGAACCGGGTAATCGGCCAGATGCACGCTTTCAGGAGCATTTTTATTAACTCTGACGACGAGATTGCGATAGATATCCTCGGCAATGAACGGGGTAAAAGGCGCAGTAAGCTTGGCAAATTCTGTCAGGACTTCCCAGAGGGTGAGAAATGCGCTTTTCTGATCGTCATTTTTATCGCTGGTCCAGAATCGACGGCGACTGCGGCGCACATACCAGTTTGACAAGTCATCGATGAATTTTTCCATGTGCCCGGTAGCCCAGGTGATTTCAAATTTTTCCATGGCTTTGCGCACTTCATCAGTAGTGTGATTGAATCTTGAAAGAATCCAGCGGTCGATTTCGGCACGCTCTTCGACAGGCAGAACATGATCGAAGGGATTGAAGTTTTCGATATTGGCATAAAGCACGAAGAAACTGTAAACATTTTGCAATGTGCCAAGATAGCGCTTCTGCGCTTCAGCAATACCTTCTTCGAAGAAACGGCGGGTGTTCCAGGGTGCGGTACCGGTGTAAAGTGACCAACGCAGGGCATCAGCACCAAAGGTATCGAAAATCTTCATGCAGTCAAGCACGTTACCCTTGGACTTACTCATTTTAATGCCGTTCTTGTCGCAGATATGCCCAAGAACCACGACATTTTTATAGGGCGGTTGCTTATGCAGAAAGGTCGAGGTTACCAGCAGACTGTAGAACCAGCCGCGGGTCTGGTCGATCGCTTCACAGATGAAATCAGCGGGAAAATTGTTGGCAAAAACTTCTTTATTTTCAAAAGGATAATGCCATTGGGCGGTATGCATGGCTCCTGAATCGAACCAGCAATCGATAACCTCGGGCACGCGCTTCATTCTTCCAGAACACTTTGGACAGCTCAGTTCGAGTTGATCGACATAGGGTTTATGCAGCTCAATATCTTCAGGAACATCTTTACCGAGTTCACGCAGATTTTCGATGCTGTCGACGAGATGATGATGATTGCATTCGCCGCAAACCCATATCGGCAATGGCGTTCCCCAGTAGCGATCGCGAGAAATTGCCCAGTCGATCATGTTTTCAAGAAAGTTCAAAAATCTTCCTTCTTTGATATGGCCGGGGAACCAGTTGATCTGCTCGTTAGCACGCAGCACTTCGTTTTTGAAAGCGGTGGTTCTAATGAACCAGCTGTGTCTTGCATAATAGAGCAGCGGACTGTCGCAGCGCCAGCAGAACGGATAGGTGTGCTTGATTTTGGCTGAAAAGAAAAGCTTGCCGGTTTCTTTGAGATTGGCAATGATTTCAGGATCGGCGGTTTTAACGAATCGGCCTTTCCAGGGCTCAACCTCTTCTTTGAATTTACCATCGAGACCGACAGGCTGAATCACCGGCAGATCGTTTTCTTTGCCGACGCGGTAGTCGTCTTCGCCAAAGGCCGGGGCGATATGCACGATACCGGAACCGTCTTCAGTCGAAACGAAGTCACCAAGAATGACGTAATGCGCCTTCTTATCGGGCTTAACGAAGGGGAAAAGCTGATGATATTCTATTCCGGCCAGGTCTTTACCCTTATAACTTTCGACGATCTCGCCTTCGCCCTTCAGGACTTCAAGACGGGCTTTGGCCAGAATCATGAATTCATCGCCCAGCTTGACTTTGACATAGTCGATATTTTCGCCAACCGCCAAAGCGACATTTGAAATAAGCGTCCATGGCGTGGTGGTCCAAACGAGAAAGCTGGTATTCGGCTGATCTTTTATCGCAAAGCGCACATAAACAGAAGGATCTTCTACTTCACGATAGCCCTGCGCCACTTCATGGGAAGAAAGAGCTGTGCCGCAGCGTGGGCAATAAGGAACGACCTTGTGCCCTTCATATAGCATGTTTTCCTTCCAGAACTGGCCAAGAATCCACCACACAGTCTCGATGTAATTATTCGAGCAGGTGATGTAAGGATCTTCCATATCGATCCAGAAGCCTCCACGGGTAACCATGGCACGCCATTCTGCTTCGTATTTGAAAACGCTTTCTTTGCATTTCTTTATGAAAGCTTCGATGCCGTATTTTTCAATATCCTGCTTGCTTTCGATGCCCAGCTGCTTTTCGACTTCAAGCTCGACCGGCAGGCCATGGGTGTCCCAGCCGGCTTTGCGCCCGACGTGACAACCACACATGGTTTTGTATCTGGGAATGAGGTCTTTCATCGCCTTGGTCAATACATGGCCGGGGTGCGGAGTTCCGTTGGCGGTGGGAGGGCCTTCAAAAAAGACGAACTTTTTTGCGCCTTCGCGGTTGCTTACAGACTTCTGAAAGATTTTTTCCTGTTCCCAAAATTTGAGAATCTCTTCTTCACGTTTGGGGGATACTGTGCTGTCGGGTTTTTCGAAAAGCATCGCAATTTGTTCCTTATTTGTAGTTTGGATTTATAGCGAACTGATTGTTTAACAAAACTATTTTGGCACTGTGCTCGAGACTGCTGATCCAGTGCAGGCATTCTTCAAGATCTGTGCCGACGGCAAAAGCGCCATGGCCGCGCACGACGACGATCGGGCACCGGGCAAATTCAGGCACTATTTTCTGTGCCACTTCTTCCGAAGCGATTGAATTGACCACACCGATAACAGGAGCGCCGTTGCGAAAGAAATACATGCCTTCGGCATCGACGGGTTCGATGGCTTTAGCCTGCATCGACAATGCGATCAGATGAGGCGGGTGAGCATGGGCGATTGCCTGAGCGGGAGTGTGGCGGTAAATGGCCCGATGCACAGGTAATTCACGCGAAGCCCTGGCCGCTTCACCGTCTTCGCCATCGATTAGAGTCTCGATCAGATCGGTATATTCGAGTCGATGCAACATTGAACCGCTACGGGTAATGACCATGGTGCGGTTGTTTCTGATGCTGAGATTGCCCGAATGCGAATTGTTCATGCCGCCCACGAACAAGTCAAAACCGGTTGTCTGAAAAGCACGCAGATAACTCATTTTTTGGCCTCCGCGCCGATAACCTGTGGAATGGTATCTTTATAAATCGGTTTGATTACGCCACGATCGGTAAAGATGGCGGTAATCAGTTCAGGCGGAGTCACATCAAAAGCAGGATTGTAAACTTTTACATCTTGCGGTGCGGTCTGTTGCTTGCCGACAAAGCGCAATTCATCGTGGTCTCGCTCTTCGATTTTGATTTCATCACCGTAATTGAGACTTAAATCGAAAGTGGAAACTGGAGCAGCCACGTAGAAAGGCACCGAATGATATTTTGCCAGCACTGCCAGCGGATAAGTGCCGATTTTATTGGCAACGAAACCTTTGGCGGTAATGCGATCGGCGCCGACGACAATGCCATGAACCTTGCTGTCTCTGATCAGGCCGCCGGCCATATTGTCGCAGATCAGGGTGGCATCGATGCCCTCCTGCATGAGTTCCCAGGCGGTGAGGCGTGATCCCTGGAGCAGTGGTCTGGTCTCGTCGACGAAAACGCTGAAATTTTTACCCTGTTCTTTGGCCGCCCTGAAAACGCCGAGGGCGGTACCATAACCGGCGGTGGCAAGAGCACCGGCATTACAATGGGTAAGCCAGGTCTGGCCGTCTTTAAGAAACTCAGCGCCGAATTTTCCAATTTTTCGACACATTTCAATATCTTCAGCCTTGATTGCATCAGCCTCTTGCAAGGCAAGCGCGGCTGTTTCTGCAAATTGGGCACAATCTCCAGCCAAAACGGTCTTTTTTACCCGCTCTATTGCCCAAAACAGGTTTACAGCCGTAGGTCTGGTCGTGGCCAGAAAGTTGCAGACCTGCAAAAGAGTTTCTTTAACTGACTGGCCCTGGTTTTTCGGGTTGAGCAGGCCAAGAACGATGCCATAGGCAGCAGCAACGCCTATTGCCGGCGCGCCTCGCACCTGCATGCTGATAATGGCCTGAGCAGTATCTAATTCATCGAAACACTGGACTATTCTGGTTTCTACTGGCAACAAAGTCTGATCTATCAAATCAAGACAGTTCCGTTCGCGATTAAAAACGACAGAATCTCGCATAGATGCCCACTTTCGGCAAAAATTCCTGCAAATACAGCAGCCGAAGAAAAGATATATTTTTCTTCAAGAGCCGATAATAACAGACCTGTCGCCTACGGTCAAGAAATGCCCACCGTGCCGAAAACAATTGCAATATAACAGGGTTTGCGCTTAAATTAATGCTATGAATAAACAGCTCATCACCGGAATCTTTCTGGTAATTTTCGTTTTATCGGCAATGCTCGCCTGTCAGGCAACGCCCCCCGGTGTCGAGCCGACCGATCATTTTCACTACCTGACTTCATCCGGTAGTCCAGGCCAGGGGCAAGGTCAGCTGATGCACCCTGAAGCCATGGCTTTCTCACCAGATGGGCGTATGCTGGCAGTCAGCGACACACAAAACAATCGCATTTGCCTTTATTACGTCGATGACCGCGCAACGGCAACCCAGCCACTGCAATTGCGTGCCATTTACTCCGGTCTCTGGCCATGGGACGACCGTCAGGACTTCAAAGACTCTGCCGATAAATATCGCGAGCGCGACTTTGTCGAAAGGCGCAACCCCAATTACCTCAAAGGACGCGCCTATCAGAACGGCCAGGCTGAAATCAGGCCGGGCGAAAAAGTTCCCTTCGATCATCTGCATCTTCCGGAAGGCGTTGCCTGGCTTGGTACCGACACCCTTGTCATTGCCGACACCGCTAATCATCGCATCAAAGCCATGCGCCTCAATGGGACTGTCAAATGGATTCTTGGCCGCGAAGGCTGGAAAGATGGGTATTTTCACCATCCTCTCGGTATCGATGTCGATTGCGAAGGCAATCTCTATGTTACTGAGCCAAGATCCAGTTATCTTCGCGATATCGGACTAGACATGCTACAACGCCAAAGAGTTCAGGGTAACCGGATGCAGAAATTTTCAAATCAGCTCAAACCAGTTGCCCGTCTTGGACACATGCATCACATGTCTGGGCGAGATTATCGCCAATTCAAGGACTTAACCAGGGTCTGGGTCTCACGGCAGGGTGATATCTACCTTGCCGACAACGGCAATCATCGGGTCATGGTTTTCGATAAATCTCTTGGCAAAAAAAGCGAAATCAACAAATGGCCACTTTACCAACTGAGATACCCAAACGGGATAGACGGAGCGACCGATGGCCGCATCGCCATTGCAGACACCGGCAACCACCGGGTGGTTATTCTCGACAGCAATTATCAGATAATCCAGATAATCGGCAAGTTCGGAACCCGCCCTGGGCATTTTTCCAAGCCAATGGAAGCCAGATTTGGGCCGAATGGCGACCTGTATGTTCTTAACACCGGCAATTGCCGTATCGATATTTACCGACACCCGCAAAAGATCGAACAGTTTCCCCGATGCCCACAACCGAAGCCTGTTCCAGAACCAGAACCGGCAAAGCTTGAAGAACTGCTTCCAGAGGTTTCATCTCCCGGTGAAGATTCATTCTGAATCTACAAAAAAATTTTAATTACGGCTCAATTCAAAGCCTTTGGCACTTAGGGCAATTCGCTGTTGTCTTTTCATTTTTTTTTATGCTATAAATTTGCTTGAGGATACAGAAGAAAAATCAATCAAATTTTTCAGGCGCGATTGCGCCGAAATTGTTCTTTTGTTTTTAAGGAGACGGTAATGACGGAAAACAATGATCTGCACAACGACCAGAACGAAGAGGTAAACGTAACCGAAGAATACGTAGAAGGCTACTGGATCTGCCCGAACTGCAGTGCCAAGTGTCGCGGCTCAGAACAGGGATGCAGCAATTGCGGAGCAATTCGTGGTGAGAATGTAGAATTCTTCTGCGATGATGACGCACCGGCGATAACCGATGAAACAGAGCTGGAAAAGGCGAAATCAGGCCCGGACTGGATTTGCCAATTTTGTGGCAACACTTCCCCGGCAGCCTCACCGAAATGTACCGGCTGCGGTTCTTACCGCGAAGACGGTAAAAAGCGCAAGGTCACTGAAGAAAAAATTGGGCCAGCTGAACCTGCAGAAGCTAAAGAAAGCAAAGAGCCGCCCAAGCCACTACCAATGGGCTGTAAAATCGGTTGTTCAATTTTCGCCGTTCTGTTGCTGATTCTCATGGCCTTCAGTTGCCAGCAGAAGCCGGGCCAGCTCGAAGTTCTTTCGGCTTCCTGGCAACGCACTATCGAACGCGAACAATACAAAACGGTGAGAGAAAGCGCGTGGCAAAACGAAGTTCCCAGTGGTGCCAGAGAAATTTCCCGCAACCGCGAAATTCGAAAATACAACGAGATTCCAGATGGCTTTGAAGAAGTAACAGAAACCTATACCGAAAAAGTAAAATCCGGTGAAAAACAGGTCAAAGACGGCAAAGTTAACCTTGGCAACGGCCGGTTCAAAATAAAATACAAAACGGTGCCAATCTATAAAGACGTCACTAAAACCAGAAGAGTCAAGCGGCAAAAATATCGAAAAGAGCCGGTTTTTGACACAAAAATTACCTATGATGTCGAAAAGTGGACGAAAATCGACAAGGTTACCGCTTCTGGGGTAAACGACGAACCCCGCTGGCCGGAAACCAACGCGGCGAAATCATCGCCGGCAAGGGTTGGCGATATTCGCGAAGGTGCTCGAACTGAAACTTTCAAAGTTAAGGCAAAGCGCGTCAGCGATGGTGACGAATACGAATTCGATAAAGTTGGCGATAAGCCACTAACCTTCGATCAATTCATGAAACTACGCAAAGGCAGCAAATGGGAGGCCATTTTCAGTGGCCTTGGCGCTCTGCGTGAAATCAAATTCGACGCTGCGAAAAAGTAGAGCTTTTCAATAATGAGTTCAGCCAGGGAGCTATTTCAGCAGCTGCCTGGCTGAATTCTTTGTCAAAGGTCGAAAAATCTGGAGCCTGGGCGTTAGTGTTCGTGTCTGTTTCAGCATTTACTTTTTTTTCGGAGTCGACGGCATAAGAAGCTCCGGCTTCAGCTGCAATCATCGTGGTCTTACATGCCGGGCAAATCAGAAGAGCCAGAATATCCTGGTCTTCCCCGTAGACTGCTGGCTCTTCAGCCATATGAAACTCTTGCTCTTTTCTCGACCAGTTCGTCTGCAATGCTCTGAAAACAAGCGATGCCGCATTCATTTCTTTCAAATTGGCAATATCGCTTTTATTAAAGCTGTTGCGCCATTGCGCAAGCGTTTGCAGCTCCGGTTCAAGTGGGCACGAAAAATCTGCAGGAACAAAGTCGATAATGCGATTTGCCAGATAAGAGCGCTCACCGCTGCTCCAGTCGGCAACTTCCCGCCAGTCCCCGCTTTCAAGCTGATTAAACTCTCCGCGCAGCTTTGAATTAAAACTGCGGTGCCTTTTCCTATCGGCTTCATGCCGCGCATTGGCATCTTCACCGAGTCGCTGAGCAACAGAGCGACTGGCCCAGGCGATTTCAGGAAAAATGTGAATGAAGAGAAACTCAAGCAAACCGGCTTGATTTTCTTTTTGCGAAGCCAGTGTTTTTCTTACGGCAGCAACAATTTCATCGGTCAGTTGCAATCTGAAAGGTGAAAACCGGTAGCGCCCCAGATCCTGCATATCTCCTGTCAGACCAAAAGCAAAAGATTTTTCGCGCCAGGGCCGGGTCAATCTGCGTAACTTAAGCTGCAGGTAAGAAAGAACCGAATAACTATCGCGAACCTGCTCAGGTCGAAAATCTTCAAGCAGAATCAGAAACATTTCGGCCATTATTTCACGAATACGCTCAAAAATGCTCATTTGCGGATTCTGCCAAAGCCAGGCCTGCTTGCAAATAAATGGTCGACACTCACTAATTATCTGAGTTGCCTTTTCTGAATCAGGACGCTCAATAAACGCCGAAACAATTTGCGCCAAAGTCTGGTTTTCCATCTCTCACCTCTTTATTTAAAGTTATTTCAGGCCGCCACAAAAATTCAATAAAAAGTTTTTCCCATTTTCGATTTTCGCTTGATTTAACAGTGAGAATCAAAAAAGGAGCGGCTTATGATTTGTTGCAAAAACTGCCCATTTCATCCGGTTGATGGTTTCGCCAATGAAAGGTGCCGTGTTCCATTATGCCAGGTTCCGGTCAAAGGCCCGCACCTCTGCATAAAAATGCCGATTACGCGTTGTTTTTATGATCAATATGTTGTTTACAGACTCTATCAAAATGATCCGCTGGCAAGGCAACTGGCCCCGAACCTATTGGTAAAGGCTATAAGGGGGCGTGACCGGGCTTTACTTCTCGCCCTGTTTCATGCCGCAGACCAGCCCACCCGCAGCATCTTCTGGAACTGGCTTGAAGAGAATGAACCCCGCAGCCTATGGTTGCTCAATCCAATTTTCTGTGCAGCCGGGCTTTTACCTCTTGCCGCATTTTCAACGGTAGGCAGTCGCAAAAGCGAGTATTTATCAGCCCTGGTAGCAAATCCATATTCCGGCAGCTCATATCAGGCTGTATGTCACTCATTGGCTTCAATCTGAAGGAGGCTTTCCCAAAAATGAAAGATTGTGAAAAATGCGGTTTAAGACTTCGCGGACGCTATTTTGCACCAGATCTTTTTCGCAATATTCCCTTGCACCTTCGGCATATTTTCATTTGCGACAACGAAGACTTTATCTCTGGTGTACAAAACAGCCTGCAACAACAAAAATCCCTTTGCCCCCGCGACTTGTGGGTTCTCACCTTTATTGGCAACAATGAGCCCTTTGCGGTCCGAAATGCCGCCAATACTCTTGACCAACTTGTCCAGGCCGGAGCAGCCGAATTGCTGTGCAATCTTTTTGAAAACGCTTCTTATGAGGTTCGCCGTGAACTATGGCTGCGCATGACCAAAGAGCATCCGCAAAGGCTGTATCTTTTCGATGCCATTTTTGAAAAACACTGTCTAGCGCCGGTTGAAAGCGCAGATTACCAACAACACCGCCAGCTTTATCAATACAGTCTGCTTTTTGCAAATTCTGCTTCACCAGCATTGTTTGAAGATTTATACTGAAAGTGATGAAAAAGTATCCGGTTACCATAATCATTTCTGGCGGGCAAAGTGGCGTTGATCGTGCCGCTCTCGATTTCGCCCTTGAAAATTCGATCATTTGCTGTGGTTGGTGCCCAAAGGGCAGAAAAGCTGAAGATGGGCCGATTGCTGAAAAATATCCACTTCTCGAAACAGATACCGAACTTTATCAGCAACGAACCCGTATGAATGTCAAAGATTCAGATGCGACTCTAATAATCAGTGACGGCAAAAGGTCGAGGGGCACTGATTTGACGGCAAAATGTGCAAATCATTATTTTCGGCCGCTCCTGGCAATAAAAAGTGCAGAAAAAGAAGAAATAGCCAGGCTTTTGGCATGGCTGCATCTTCATAAACCACGGATTCTCAATGTCGCTGGGCCAAGAGGTAGTGAAAGCTCAACCATTTATCAACTGGCCAAAAGAATTTTGCAACAAAGCTTAAAGCCTTCGCGGGAAAAATCACCTGGCTGGCCACCACCCAAACCAACGACTCCAGATCTATTTTGAGGCCTGCTCAGCTAACCACCCTGGTTTTGCAAACCTTGTCGTAAAGAGTTTTCTTTTCACCAACAAAAATCATCAGCACTCCAAAAATGGTGAAACAGGAAACAAGAAACATGGCACTGCGCTTAAACGCAAGCGCCAAAGGAACCTCCGTCGAGCCATCCTCTTGAATCACTGCGGTTCCAGAGGCGATTTGTCCCGGAGTTGCATGCTTAATTTTCCAGAAAATGGCAAAATAAACCAACAATAAAATGAATGGGAAGCGAACGTTGACATCGATTAACCACTCGATGATTCCCTTATGGCGAACATAATAATAATCATTGCCGACCCGTTCATATGACCAATTGCTGATATCGTGACTGGCTGAAGTTTCTGCAACCATGGTTGCTCCAAACACCACGCGCTGCACCGGCCACCAGGCAATCCACATACCGACAATCAACAAGGCAACCAGAACCAGATCGATGGCCGCACTCTTGACCCGGGCCGAAACCGGAGCATCGTTGAAAGTTTTCTTTTGCTCGGTAACAGTTTTTTTACCAAAAGTTCTCGTCAGGCTCTTTTGTATATTGCCCAGCTGCTGTGAGGCCTTGCCAATGTTTTCGCCCCAGTTGGTCTGTTTTAGAAAAGAACCCACGGTCTGAGCCCATTCATTGATCTGGGCCGAACCGGGCACGGCACCGTCTTTGGCGTTTACGACTTTTTCAACAAGATTTAGAAGTTGTATTGGTAATTGGTTCAACTTCTGTTTTTCGAGCGGCACCCGATAAACCATTACCGGCTCGGGTACGCCTTTAAGGTTTTGTGGGCCAATTTTTTCAGCGACGATCTCACTGCGATCCATCAGTAGATGTGTAGATTCGCTGATACCGATACTACCACCGGGGAAACAGTCGAGAGCTTCCATTCGCGCCGTGATATTGACCGCATTGCCAAAAATATCGTTTTCTTCGATGCTGACGTCACCGGAGTTAATTACAACCCTGAGATTGAGCTGTTTGGCTTCGTCTTTGATGCGCTGGTTGTATTCTTTTAGTAAAAGCTGAATGATAATTGCGCAAATGACCGCATCGGTAGCACTCGGGAAAGTACACAAAAAAGCATCGCCAATCGATTTAACAATAGTACCGCCGTAGAATTCAATTACTGGACGCATCAATTGACTGTGGCGCCTGATGAGTTCGATGACTTCTTCACGACTGGCATTGGCTGCCGTGGCAGAATAACCCTGAATGTCGGTCAGCATTATTGAAAGGTTCTGCGAACGTATTCCTGGTGGCATTGTGCAAGCTCCCCTGTGAATATTTGTTAAGAAAATGATAAAGCAAAGACCAAATTTGAGCAATTGGTAATTGCAAAGTCGAATCAGACCTTTAATAGTTCAAACAATTCATATTTTCCGGCTTTTCCTTTGATTTCAAATTCTCCGAGACGGCATAATTCGACATTATTCGCAATTCGTTTCACCATATCGGCAGTTACTACGATGCGAGTAGTTGAGGTTTTTCCGGCAAATCCTTTGACCCGCGCTGCCATGTTAACCGCATCGCCAATAAGAGTAAAATCGAGTTTACCGGTCTTGCTGCCGATCTTTCCGGAAACGACCCTGCCGCTTGATAAACCGCAATTAATTAAATATGGAAAAGATGAATTTTCAGCAGATAAAATCTTTTGCAGAGCAAATGCAGTTTTACAGGCACGCAAATCCGGAGCTTCAGCATCTGTTTTTTGTCGAAAAACCATCATGACCGTATCATCGACAAGCTTGTCGATAGTGCCCTGGAAAGAGCCACAGATTTTGGCACAGCTGGCCAGAAAATAGTTCAGCTGGTCAACAACTTGCGCGGGCGACAATTTCCGGGTGAGAAATTCGAAGTTTTCAGGTTCGCAAAAGAGAATTGCCGCATGGATCAATTCGCCACCGGGCTGAAGAGCGCTTTCTTTCTCACCGGCAACTATATTTAAGACTTCATCAGACACATACATTGCCAGCTTTTCTTTTTCATTCAAGCCGCGAGTCATGCGATTAAGCTGTTCGCAAAGGTTTTCGAACTCATCGCCGCTCTTAACCCGAAATCTCTGTTGAAGGTCACCGGCTGCGATTTGATTCAGGCCATCGGCTATTTTTTCGATCGGTTCAATAAAAACCATTCTGCTCAATTGCCACACCAGAATCACCAGAATCGCCAGATAAACAAAACCCGAAAGACCATAGAAGAACCGTTGAGCAGCATTATCAACAGGCAGTCGTTTGGCTCTGAAAAGGCTTATGTATGGCCATCTTTGCTCGTAGCTGGCAACAATCAGCCGATAATCAGTTCCAGAATCATTTTCCCAGACAACCTGTCTTTTTAATTTATGACAGAGGGAAACTATCGGCAGAATATCTGCGTTGTTCAGATTTTGAGACGAAAACTCCTGAAGTGGGTTAACGCCAGAGGTATCGCGCAGAAAAATGGCCTGATCGACCAGGTAATCGCCCCATTTTTCCGAAATAAAAACCTCTTCTTTAAGATCAGTAAAAGCCCTATTAACGAGTGCGTTTTGTGAAAAAGCCAGTATCAGCAAAGATTTCGGTATTGGCCCGCGCGGATGCTCAAAATCAAAAAGCTGGATAGCAGAGAACTTAAGATGCTTTGAGATTCTCGATATATCGGTGAAAAGTCCAGCATGTCTTAAAAAATCATGCAGGGTGGATCCAGAGCTCATTCCTTTGGTTAAAGCCATAACTATATTACTGGTTGATTTTTCCAGATATGGTGACTGGTAAAGAAATTGCATAAAAGACTTGGCCAGAGCTGCGGTTAAATCCAGTTCAGTTTTGCTAAGGCCGCTATCAGAATTAGTCTGACCGAAACTCATATAGTTCGAAGAGCCGTCGACATTTTCAAAATAAGCTCCAACTGCAATTTCCCGGCCAGGCCAGTTAAAAAAAGCCTGCTTTTGTGCCTGGATATCGGGAGATGATTCGAGCGAATCTGCGATTAGAAAGTTCTCTTTCTGATATGTAGATATTTTTCCGAGTATTTGCTTTTGCAGGATTGATTGACGCAATTGCAGATACTGTCTGATCGTCTGTCGGGAACTTTCCTGATTATAATCCTGAAAGGCTGAATAACTTAAAAAAAGTAATGAAAGAGGCAACATCGACGCAAAAAATATTGCCAGAAGAATTTTGGTCGCGACTGAAAGACGAAAATTCAAACCAAACAAAGACAGGTGTAAAAAAACTACTGAACCAAAAATGAAAACCAGCAAAAGCAAGAATTTCAATTCGTCTTTAAATTCATACAATTCATGTTGAAAATGCCTTTTTTCAGCGGCGATTTCAAACATAAGAGGTTGCTTGCGCCATTTAAACGTATTTTTGACCAGAATCGTTCCTGAACTGATCAGATGCTGCAAAAAATTTTCCGGCACGAAAGCTCTAATTCTAAGACTGTTTTCATCTTCCTCGATAGCGCTCAGTCCTCCATTGGCATAATGATCGGGAAAACTGAGGGCCTTGCCGGTTTTGATGATTCTACGCCTAAAAATGCTTTCTGAACCATAATTCAATGCAGACCTCACCAACTGCCGGGTAGAAATGTCCTGGGCACGAATCACCGCCAGATAACCGCCAAGATTGTATTTTTTTTGCCCATCCTTAACGGTAGAAGGTGAAAAATAGTAAAAAACAGGCCCTGTTTTGCCAAGATTGGCCGCGATAGTTCGTTGCAGGTTTCCTGCTTTCACATTAACCGGTGTAATGGTTCTGAAAAGGGTTTGCAACAAAAAGTCGACGTTATCCGCCAGTCTTGTCTCACCATCTTTACGTAGCAGCGCAACAAGCATTTTTTGGCTCGAACCATCTTTTATAACAGTTTTCTGGTCTTGCCGACCAAGAAAAGATAGTAATCGTTTCAAAAGAATTCCGGGAAGGATTTTGACAGAATCACGAAATTCATCGGCAACACTCATGCTCACTTCGATTGAATCAGGCCCGTAGAAAAACAGACTGGCAATTTCAAAACCCATAAAATCTGCGAGACTCTTTCTAAGTTTTTCCGCATCCATTTTCCTCATCAACTCAAGACGAGAATTCATCTCTGCTACCCCTGCTTCGCCAAAACCCTGTCGAAGGTCAAAGGCCAGCAACTTCTTTTGCAGAATAAATTCAGGAGAAGCCTCACCGATGAAACGATTCATCTCGTTGGTCAACTGCGGCTTAACCATTTCAATCCTACGCTTAAATGACTGTTTAAGAAAAGAATCCAGGGCCAGATTGAAACAGAAGCATGGAAAAGCAAGCAGGACTGACCAGGCAATAATTGCCAGCAATGGCGAAATTGTTGCTTTTTCAGATTTAAAACTTCTCAAGCTTCAGAGTTCCTTTCGCCAATCAACTGCAAACACAAAATATCTTCAACCTCGAGCGGCTTTAGGTAATAATAATCGTTGACTCTTCGGGCAGAAGTCTCATCGATAACGATGCGTGAAATGTCAGCCAGCTTGCTTAAAGCCTCGAGATCGTTTGCCAACCGCAAAACCTTGCCAGTAATGCTGAAATCCATATGTATCCCGGCAACTCCAAGGTTTCCGGAAATTGCCGGGCCGCTGGCGATTCCCACTCCATTTTCAAGAATGAACATTCCAGCGTCTTTTCTTCTGTTATTGAATGTCAGCAAAATTCTTCGCATCTCTTGTGCCGCTCTAACGGCAGCCAAAGCGGTGTTTTCACAACGATCGGGGTAAAAAACGGCAACTATCGCATCGCCGACAAATTTGTCGATCACTCCGCCATTTTCGACAACCGCCGGTTCCATCGCGGTAAAATATTCATTTAATGTTTCAACAACCGTTTCTGGTGGATAAGTAGAGGAAATGGTCGTAAAATTGCGCAGATCAGAACAGAGTACCGTTACCTCTACTTCTTCACTCAGTCGACCAAGCCCCTGATCTTCTGCCGAAAGGCTTTCAATAAGCCTGCCAGAAACAAATCTCGAAAGATGCTGCCGTTGTAACAGTCCGACAGTCATATCATTGAAGGCCAAGACCATATAGTCGAATTCATCGTTATTCTCTATTTTGAGCTTAACTTTGAAATCAGCATTTTCGATGATTTTCGCTGCCGCAGAGTTAAGCGCTTCAATCGGCGGCAGAAAAAGACTGCTGACCACCTCGGCAAGAATAATGAGCGCCAATAGAGAAAAAGAAAAAACAGCAAACGGCAAAAGCGAAATCAACGATTTAGAATTCGCGGCTGATTTAATTTCACAACGACCGGCAAGCATCACCGGTGAATTTTGAAAAATACGCCAATCAACCAGTTCGGTTATTTCGCCCACAGTGACCATACTACTGCCTGAACTTCCCTGCAAAGCCGCATTTCGAAGCACTTCTATGAAGAAATTTGTATACCTGCCATCCCCGCAATATTTTAGTTGCTCAAACTCAGCGCTATCTCTTTCACCAACCGCCAGCTGCATGGAAAACACGGGATTGATGTCGAAAAACAAGGTCTGCGAAAAACCTTCAGAGTTACGTAAAAGCTCAAAATAACTGTCTTTGAGTTTTTGGCTCAAAATTACTGCAGCCTTTGGCCTAAGTGATTCAGAGTTTAGATCAGGCAACAAAAAATTCTGACTGAGAAAAATAGGGCTCGTTTTTACGAGTCGCGGAGTAATCATTCCCTCCTTCCCCATTATTAAATCTTCATCGAGCAATTCGAAGAAATTGGCAACGACTCCTTCGGTTAATTCATTTCGTCGAATATGCTTGATTACAGCCGGACTGTTTTTGTCGACCGCTCCCAGAGCCGCCAGAAATTTGACGCTATTGCCGACTTCCAGCTTATCTGGATCATCCGGGACGAAAAAATCAGCAAAGCTGACCAGAGAACCGTCACTTTTGTAAATCAAGCAGCAATCAGCATTGAATTTGAACAAAGGGGCAAGTTTCTTGAGGTGCAATCGGCCAAGAGCGTTTTTTTGAATAAAACCGGTAAACAATTCCTTGATCGCAATATTGTTGAACGATTGTCGATTTCTTGCTTCGATCAACATGTTTTCAAGTTTGTCGAGCATGACGGTTAAATGGTTCCTCGCGCTACCGAGTAACAATTCACGTTCTTTTCTTGAAATCATTTCCGACAGAAAAGATGCCATGAATGTCGGCGGAAAAAGGACAATCGCCATCAGCAGCACAAATTTTCGGCGCAACTCAATTTTGATGCTGAAACCGAACAGAGCTGTCTTAACCCACAAGCAAAAAACGGATAAAATCAGCAGACGCATCATAACGCCAAGCCAGATCTGATAAACAGACAAATTTTCATCAAACAGTCGAATTAGTTCAATGCGGGTTGCACCAAACAATTCGTTTTCATGCCTTTTTGAAAGCCTCTTTTGATTTCGCTGCAGAACCAGTAATTCAATCGGTATGGAATCTTCGAGTACTATCTTGTTCTCTGAAAGATCAAACCCTTTGCGCGAATTATAATCAGCTCGTTTGCAAAGCTGTCGTTCAACCCGATAAAGCCCGCTGTTACTGGTGATCTTCTGACAATTTTTCTGGAGTTTGCCAATGTCGATATCTCTTTCGAGAATACCGATATTTACCAGGCCAGCCAATTTCCCATCGACAATGGTTACACGTGGATAATAAAAGAGAAACTGAAAGCCGTAGCGATCGATAAAAAATCGGTAAGCCTGGTTGGGTGGCGGGCGAATTGCATAGTAAACAGTTAAAAATTTCCGGTATAGTGACTGCAATCGTTCTCCGACATCGGAAAAACCTTGTGAAACAGCTTCTTTTATCCAGTCATCTATCATCGCAATAATTTGTTTCTCATCTGCTAAGGAATAGTAGTCGCGAATGTCATACAAAGAAAAACGATTGGCAAACTCAATGAAATCTTGGTGCGAACTGTGATCAATTTTGAAATCAGGTGAAAACAAGCCACTGGATTTTCGACAATAATCACCGGACCAGGTTAAAAACAGAGGTTTAAGGCCATATTCGAGACGAAGCTCTTTTTCAAGAAAAGTTAAATAATCTTCGCCGTTGGGAATGAAATGCGGCAAGGCCTTTTTTTGCGCATATTTCTTCTCAGTGGCACGAATAGCATGGTCAATATATTTTTCAGGCTTGAGATCATTCTTGAAGCCGGCCATTTCTTGAAACGCAGCCTCTTTCATCGCTGCCTCTCGCCAAAGCCGGTTTTTTTGTTCGAGTTCGACAAGTCTGAATTTGATCAGCCCGACCGGAACAGCAAAGCTGATCAATAAAAGGAAACACAGAACAGTTGCCGAACCAAATCTGAAATTAAGCATCCTGCAGCCTTTAAAATTAACGGTTACAGGATATCAGTTTTTAAAACAAATTGTTACAGTTTGCTCAGTTTAAAACTCTTGAGCTATTTTCAGCGGTCAGATTGATGTAGAGCTCGTAAAAACGCCGCAGTGTCTTTCTGGCTTTGAGCTCTTCTTCATGTTCAAGAGTTTTTTGGGTTATCAGATCTATCAGCTCTTTTGGGCCGGTAACCAGGCTCAATTCTTCCTGAAGTTGCCCTTCACTGACGCTTTGATCGATCACTGCATCAAGTAATTTTATTTCGACATCGGTCATCGGTTCGGCAACTTTGATGCTTTCATCTGAAAGAGCTTGAATCATCAGGTCGCTGACCTGTTGCATAACTTTGGTATCGAGCATTTTTTCCTAACCTCGCATTAGCAGGACTAATTTTCGGCTGAGATTATAATTTGTTGCCGGCGAAAAATCCAGCGACAAATTTTCTATTTTTTCAGGAATCGAGTTTAACCGCGTCAGGAAGCTTCAAGAGCTCTTCATGCACCTTTTTTTTGAAATCTTCAGGAAGTCTGGCTTCGTATTCAGAAATGATTTCGATACCGTCGCGATGCAATTGTTCAGCATCGGTGAACATAGCCTTAACCTTTTCGAGAGTCATTTTCAGTTCACGGGAAAGATCTTCTTCGATTTTTTCCCATTTTTCATTCAAAGCACGGTTGAGTTTCTGATTATGGTCAATAAGCTTATAAACCAGCATCTGATGAGTACCCTGACTGGCGCCTTTGAATTCGGCCATTTTTACTGCCAGGTCATCTTTCCAGGCTTTCAACTCGTTGATTTCATTGACCAGATCTTCTATCTGACGATCTTTTTCGGCCAATTTGCGCTGATAGTGCTCTTCTGTTCTCTTGTTTTGCTTGAACATGTCATCGGAAATGGCGGCGCGCACATTTTCCTGCTCGTGCCTGATCGAGCCGATTTCCTGTTCGTATTTTTCTTTTATCAGGGTGATTTCCCGGTTTTTGAAATAGATTACCACCTTGCCGCCCAGTGCAAACAAAACGGTAAGAATGATAATCAGGCCGATCACATGAAGTGGGTCCATATTTTTCTCCAGATGCTTTGTGCGATTAAGTTCTTTGATTGATTATATCGATCAGGTGAATTGAATGTCTCCGCTGACCGACTCGGCGCGAAAGACAGCCCCATGACTGCCGGATTTAAGGCAAGTGCCCTGATTGTTCAAGGGAGTCAGGTCACCCTTCCAGTCGAGTATGGAATCGCCACTTCTGGTGGTTGCTTCAACCTGGCTCCACGGGCCATCCATTTTTTCAACGATAATGTCTCCAGAGGTTGTAACGAGTTTTACGTCGGTGTTTTCGGTAATTACACCTTCGGTCAACAAAATGTCACCGGAAACAGAATTGATTTTGAGTGCTTCGATTTTCGAACTTCTGACGAGGAAATCGCCTGAGGTCGACTTGATCTGCAAATCGATTTCACCGCCTTCGATTTGAATAGCGCCGCTGACCGTTTCGATCAGAGACTGTTTCAAATCAGCGCCCTGTATGCGGATGTTGCCACTGACCGTTTTAAGTTCGCCTATGCGATAGCGGCCGCGAATTCTGATTGCCGAAGAAACTGTTTTGCAGTTTACTTCCAGGTCAGCAGGCAGGGTAATTTCCATATCGATAAGAGCTTTTACCGACTGATTTTTGTCAAAGCCGACAAACAGGGTTCGATCCTCAATGTTCATGCCGTTACGTGCGAACCATTGTGCCGGCTGATACTCGCCCAGACACTCCTTGCTGATTCGCCCGGTAACGTGCAATTTGAATTCCGGGCCTTCGGAAATACGGATTTCGCCGAAAATATTTTCAATATTGAATCTCGAGCAGTCGGCAATTCCTTCCGGTGGAGTAACGACAAAGTCCACAGAGACGCCGTCGACGGGATCGCCTTTGACCTGGCCTATTTCTGCAGCCATGGTTCCGACTACTTCCTGCATCCAGTTGCCGAATTCTTTCATTTTGTCTTTAAATTCACGACTGCGGGGTTCGGCCTTCTTTATTGCGTGTTGAACCGTATGCTGAACGGTTTGAGCCAGATTGCGCAGGTCAAAACCAAGCTTAGTGGCATCGCGAAAAGGATTGAAGCCATCGTTTTGATATTCCTGACGCGATTCTTCACGTCTGGACTCTTCACGACGGGTTTCTGACTGCTCCTGTTGCTTTTGCGATTCAGAATTTTCTGATTCTTCTTTACCAAGGGCTTTAAGAAGTTTTTCTGATTCTTCAACGCTGATTTTACCCTCAGCAAGCATTTTCAATATCATGGTTCTGGCGTCAGACATGTAATCCTCCTGCAATAGTGGCGAGTTTTATACTTCTCCATGATATAACTGTTAAGCAAGGTTAGCAACCAGCCAAAACAATTGCGATAAAATTATAATTCGACGGTTTCTGGAGAAAAACCAAATTCCTGGTCAAACCTGCCGCGAAAGCAGGAAACCGCGTCAACCGAAACATCCGCGCCAACCCAGCTTCGCCCGAGCTTTTCGGCACATATCAACGTGGTACCGCTGCCAAAGCAGAAATCACCGACCAGATCGCCCGGAGCCGAAAGGGCTTTAATGATACGTTCAAGTAAAGCCTTGGGTTTTTGGGTTGGATACCCGCAACGCTCCGCCGACATGGGGTTTATTATCGGGATATCCCAGACATCATCGACGGGTGTACCGGCAGGATGTGGGTGATAATGGCGACCTGCCGCAGATTTTATTCCACCGCGAGCATAGCCTGAAGTCGGCTTGTAAGGAACCCTGACGGCATCGATGTCGAAATATGGCTCAGAGCCACGACAATACCAAAGCAGAGTATCATGCTTACAGGAAAATCTTCTCTTTGAGCGACCACCACCGGTATAATGCCAGATTATTTCGTTGATGAATCTTTCTCGACCAAAAATACCGTCAAGCATTACTTTCGCATAATGCGCCGCCCGCCAGTCAAGATGCAAAACGAAGTTTCCCTGCTCATCGAGCAAAGAATACAAAGCTTTCAGTCGCTGTTCGAGCCAGGGCAAATAGGCATCGAGCTCGCCCTTCCAGCGGTCATCATAGCTATATTCGGCACTTGAACCAATCCGTTCCCGGCCAGTTAAAAAAGGTGGGTCGAGATAAATCAGTTTGAATCGACCTGGTTCAAGCAAAGAGGCGACATCGAGCATGTCGCCTCTGAAAAGTTTTCTTTCGCTGTTTAAATGATCGATCACGATTTAGGTCAGCAGTTTCCGAGCCTTTCGGAAAGATATTGCTGCAGTTCGTCGATATTAACGCGTTCCTGCTGCATGCTGTCACGATCACGCACAGTAACCGTGTTATTTTCAAGGGTATCGAAATCAACAGTAATACAAAATGGCGTGCCGATCTCATCCTGACGGCGATAAAGCTTGCCGATGCCGGCGGTGTCGTCATAGACGGTGCGCCAGCCGCTTTTCTTCATCAATTCGTTTTTGATTTTGATTGCTGTATTACGAATGTTCTCGTTGTTTTTTTTCAGTGGCAGTACGGCTACTTTTATTGGGGCAAGTTCCGGGTGAAGTCTGAGCACGACACGGGTATCTTCATTAACCTGTTCTTCATGGTATGCATCCATCAGAAATGCGAGCGTAGCGCGGTCGACACCGGCAGAAGGTTCGATTACGTAAGGAAGATAATGCTTGTTGCTTTTCGGGTCAAAATAGGTGAGCTTGTTGATCGCATGAGTATTAGGAATTTCACGACCATCGCCAAGAACAAGTTTACCACCTTTGGTATGGCAGGTAAGATCAAAGTCGGTGCGGTTAGCGATGCCTTCGACCTCGTCATATTGTTTGTTTTCGTCTTCCCGGTCGGGGAAAAATCGATAAAGCAGATCGACGGTCGCCTTGGCATAGTGCGCCAATTCCTCTTTCTTCTGCTCGTATTTTTTGAGATTTTCAGGCCTGATACCCAATTCGACATACCAGTTATATCTGTCTTCAACCCATTTTTTGTGCCATTCGTCATCTGAACCTGGTTCAACGAAGAATTCTATTTCCATTTGTTCAAATTCGCGCACTCTGAAAATGAAGTTACGCGGGGTAATTTCATTACGGTATGATTTGCCGATCTGGGCAATACCGAAAGGCACTTTGCGATTGGTTGAGTCGAGAACGTTTTTGAAATTTATGAAAATTCCCTGCGCGGTTTCCGGGCGAAGATAGGAAATATTGCTTTCATCGGCCACTGGCCCAACGGTTGTTTTAAACATTAGATTGAATGGCCGAGGCTCGGTCAGGTCGTGCTTATCGCCTTCCGGACATTTTTCATTGGGATCAACCTGATCAGCACGAAATCTTTTTTTGCACTTGCGACAGTCAACCATCGGATCGGAAAAAGTTTCTTCATGACCAGAATATTTGAGAACCATGCGATTCATGAGAATTGCACAATCAAGTCCTTCCATGTCATCACGTTCGTATACCACCCGGCGCCACCATGCTCTTTTAACGTTATTTTTCAGTTCAACGCCCAGTGGACCGTAGTCCCAGGTTCCCTGAAGGCCGCCATACTGTTCGCTTCCCTGAAAAATGAATCCGCGTCTTTTGCATAAAGAGATGATTTTGTCGAGATCTACCATTATTTTCTCCGATTTTTGCTTTAAGCAGGTTTATCTGAAATTGCACGGCAATTATAAGCTTTGCGCGAAGAAAAATCAATTTTGCTTATAGATCAGATCGCTATTGCAAAATCTCCCCCGTCTTACCGTTTGCAAGACCTTGTTTGACTTTACCTGGCGCTGTTGCTATGTTGACTTTGTTCAATTTTGGCTGAAAGGAAAAAATTTTGCCGGGTCGGCAGAAAGTAAAAGTCAGCAGTTCAAAAATAATCTGTCAAAACTGTAGTCAGAAGATTTCAAAGAACTACAGTTTTTGTGGTTATTGCGGCAAACCTCTGAGAAACGAAACTTTCACCGAAAAGTCTTATAAAAACGAGCGCCGTGATGTAGCGATTTTGTTTGCCGATGTAAGCGGTTTTACTTCGATGTGCGAAAGCATGGATCCGGAAGATGTTTTCACTTTAATGAATGAGGTCTTTACCGGTCTGGGCAAAGCGATAAGTGATCAGGGCGGACATATAGACAAATACATCGGCGACAATGTCATGGCTCTTTTTGGCGCTCCGATAGCTCACGAAGATGATCCTTCACGCGCCTGCATGGCTGCCTTGAACATGCAGCGATTTCTTCAGGATTTTGCCATCAAACTGCAGAAGAAAACGGGTGTCTTGCTGAAGATGCGCATTGGCATCAACTGCGGTCTGGTGCTGGCCGGTTCAATCGGTTCAGAAGTTAAGCGCGAGTATTCAGTTCTTGGTGACAATGTTAATCTTGCTTCACGTCTTGAATCCAACGCGCCGCCGGGCGGGATTTTGGTATCGGCATCGATAGCAGGCAGAGTAAAGGGCTTTGCTCTTGGCGAAGCTCGTGAAATAAAAGTTAAAGGCAAAGCCGAGCCGGTTACAGCATTTGAATTACTCGGTCTCGAAAGGCAAAAAGAGCAACAATTTCTGTTCAAATCATCCCTGATCGGTCGGGAAAAAGAGCTGACAAAGCTGAAAAAAGCCTTGAAAAAAAATGCCGGTCTAATTCTGATAAGTGGCGCGGCCGGCACCGGAAAAACTCGACTGGCTCAGGAAGTATGTGTAGATCACCATCGAATTGTCTGGGTAAGTGGGCAAACCAACTCCACTCCATCGCCATTTGCTTTATTCAGTCAATTCATCCGCAGAGTAATCATTGTCATTTCCGGAGATGAAGAATCAGCAAGTCATCCTGAGTTGGTCCGAGAATTTTTCATCGAGCTTGATCCAGAACTTTATCTTCTAATTCCGGCTCTGCTGCATCTTTTATTTCCAGAAGAATTTCCATTGCCCGATCAAGACCCGACGTTTCTGCGAAAAACTACCGAAACGGCTTTAATCAGATTTTTTTCTGCATTGCATCACAAATTTTCAGACATGCTGATGGTGCTGGACGCATTTGACTTCGCCGACGAAGCTTCAACGCTCACTTTCAAAAAGATTTTTGAATCAGCCGATTCAAGACAATTTCAAACCATCATTACCGCCAGGAAGCCACCGGAGAAACTAACAAGCGGAGCAACGATAAAATTACAGCCTCTTTCAGATAAATCCGCAGAGGTTTTGTTGCGTGAACTGTTGAAAGATGCAGAAATAGGCGAACAAAGCTTCAAAGCCTTCATTGAAAGATCTGCGGGCAATCCGCTTTTTTTAGAAGAACTTGCCGCATGGACACTTAGGGCCAGACAGAAAGGAAGTCGTGAAAATCTGCTGATTCCCCCCTCTTTACGTGCCCTGGCAATAAGTCGTATAGACCAGTTAAGCATGGAAGGACGAGATTTTATAAGAATTTGCTCGGTTCAGGGTTCACAGTTCGATATTAAATTGTCAATCGATTCGGCCTCAATTGCGCCTGGCAGAATCCGCAATTCTATTTTACCAGAATTGCAACTCGCAGAAATTGTCGACCCGATTCCTGAGCGTTCAGACTTTTGGGAATTCAAACACCCCTTGATGCAGGAAGTCTGTTACGAAACCATGATGCTGGCAGATCGAAAAAAGCTTCATCTTGCTACTGCAATAGCTTTGCAGAAAAAAGTCAGTGGCAATTTCAGCCCTACGCCCGAATTACTGGCTTTCCATTTCGAAAGGGCTGAAGACTGGTTCAATTCTTCTTCTGCCAAGCTTCAGGCGGCTGAGCGTTCGATGGCTTTCGGGTTGAATCAGGAAGCAGGGCAGTTCTATCTCAGCGCAAAAGAAGACTTGGGCCAACTTGACCCGGAAAAAATTCCAATAAAACATCTTTTCTTCAAGACCTTTCAGGGTCTGACCCAGATTCAAATTCGTACAGGTGCTACCGAAGAAGCTCTTCAAACAGTTTCAAAGCTTGAAAAATTCAGCGATGATTGTTGGCAGAGGGTTGAAGCTTTGCGGTTGAAGGCTGAGCTTGCGAGAATTCAGGGGAATTTTGCCGCGGCAGAGGCATGTTTTCAAGAAGCGGAAAAGCTACACAAAAATGACGCCAATTGCCGGAATAACCCTCAATTCTTTCATGATCTGGCTGAGCATTTGCATAAAGCTGCCAGATACGATGAAGCCTTAAAAGCGGCGACAAACTTACGAATTTTTTCCGGCCATAATTCTCAAAGAATGATTCAGGCCGATAGTCTTGAGGCAAAAATTCTTTATGCTCAGGGCAATTTTTCCGCGGCCCGTCCATTGTTCCTGAAAGCTTTCAAGGCAGCGCAAAAGCAACCGGGTCTATCGGAAAAAGCCCGGTGTGCAAATAACCTTGGCAACCTCGAACGCGACCTGGGCAAATATGCCAAAGCCCGCGGGTATTTTCTGGCAGCTCTCCAGGCCTGGGAAAAGGCCGGCGATGTCGAAGGCATGGCTGGTGCCAACAACAATCTCGGAAATCTGGCAATGAGCCTTGGTGATTACGAACTGGCTCAACAGCACCATTCGGAAACTCTAAAAAGTTGGCTCAGCACTGGAAATATTGCCGGCGCGATTCTTTCACAAGCCAATCTGGCAATTCTTGCCCTCGAATTACAAAACGGTGAAAATGCCGTGCAATTCGCCGGACAAGCTCTAAAAAACCTCGGTGAATCCGGGAATGTCGTTCTTGTTTCCCTGGTCAGGGTAATTGAAGCAGAAGGACTGCTTTTGCAGAAAAAAATCGAAGCTGCTGAAGCAGGCTTCAAAAAGGTTCTTGAAGAATTCAGCCCGGATAAGGCAAAATTGGCTCATGCCGGAGCTATTCGCGGCCTGGGCAAAGTATCTCTGCTGAAAAACCATGAAAAAGAGGCGCTCGACTATTTTGAAGAAGCCCATGAGTCCTATATCAGGCTGAAAAGGTCACAGGAAGCTGCCAGAACCAAGGTTCTGGTCGCTGAAACAATGCTGAAAATGAAACGACAGCGAGAGGCATATTCCTTACTTCTCGCTGCCGAAAAAGAGTTTCAGACAATGAAAGCTGCCCACGACCTGAAAAAGGTCAGAGCATTGCTGAGAAAAATCAGTCGTAATTGATGCCTATACCGAAGAAATATCCGATGTGCCCAAAATCAAGAGCAAATTCGTTATTTAGAAACTTGGTAAATGTTGTAAGTCT
>CAZQUE010000025.1:0-41990 GCA_964596185.1 uncultured bacterium
GACCGATGATCGTTTCGTTGACTTTCGTGTTTCTGTCTTGCCCTCTATCTTTGGCGAAACCGTGGTTTTGCGAATTCTAGACAAATCTGCTTTGGGGCTAGACATTCAAAAGCTTGGCCTTGAAGGTGAAGACCTGTTGATGTTCAAGCGCAACGTTAAAAAACCTTATGGAATGGTTCTGGTTGCTGGTCCTACCGGTTCCGGCAAAACTACCACTCTTTATTCCGCAATCAAGTTTGTTCACACCCCGAAAGACAAATTCATTACCATTGAAGATCCCGTTGAATACCAGCTTCCTGATATAGTGCAAATTGCCGTGAACGAGAAAAAGGGGCTTACCTTCAGTTCTGGCCTTCGCTCTATCGTCAGACAGGATCCGGATAAAGTCATGGTCGGTGAAATTCGCGATCCCGAGACAGCGCAGATTGCAATCAATGCAGCGCTGACCGGCCATCTGGTTTTCAGCTCAATTCATGCCAACAACGTTATCGACGCTATTTCCCGCCTCGAAAACATGGAAATCGACCCATACGAATTCGTCAGTTCATTCAACCTGATCATGTCGCAAAGATTGATGAGGTTGAATTGCAAGAACTGCTTAACCGACGACAACAGCATTACCGACGAGATGCGTCGTCTGACCATAGATTTCGAGCAGTATGCAAATGTTGCTTTCAAACGTGGCCGGGGCTGTAGATACTGCCACGATACCGGCTATCAGGGCCGATCGGGAATCTTTGAGGTTCTTGAAATGACCCCGAAAATCAAGCAGATGATTCTGACCAGACAATCGCCACTTGAGATTCGTAAGGCGGCAATGGAGCAGGGGATGGTACCCTTGCGCCGAGCTGGTTGGCAGAAAGTTGAAAAGGGTTTGACGACATTCGAAGAAATGAATCGCGTTACCTTTGAAGAAGGGGTGCTGTAATGAATCTTTATACCGAACTCATAGCTTTGGATATCGGTACCAGCAGTATGAAGCTCGTTGCTGTCGACCCAGGACCGGGCCGCCAGGGCTACAAAATCAAGTGTCTTGAAATGGCTGAGTTGCCGCAGGGCCTGGTGGGCGGAGATTTTACCCAGCCGTTTATAAGTGATGTCCCGGCTTTTAAAAAGATCCTCGGCGATTTGACCAGAAAATTACGCAGTACCCGTCAGGGGTTCGTTGTCGGGCTGCCTGACCGCTGGGTAAAACTGCACCTTTTCGATATGAAACTCAGTGAGGCCGAAAAAAAATCCAGTGAATTTTTAAGCTGGCGAATCGAAAAGAACCTGCCTGTTCCCGAGGGCATGGAAGTTTTGGTCGACTTTCAGATTCTCGAGCAGAATGAGTTTAGCGCTAATGACGAATATCGCCTGATGGCCGCGGCGGTCAAAAAAGATATCATCGATGTCCTTTCATCTTTAACCACCGAACTTGAGCTTGAGATAATGGCTTTCGATACATCGTCCCTTGGAGTTTTCAATTTGTTTGAAGAGGTTTTTCCAGAAAAGTGTGTTGATCAAACGGTTCTCAACCTGCACATTGGCCATGAAACTACCGTGGTTAAAGCTTATCGAAAAGGTGCGCTGATTTATGAAAGAGTAATCGAGGTCGCCGGTGAAGAGTTTTCACGCATTATCGGTGAACTTGATTCAATCAACAATGACTGTGCGCAGAAGGCCAAAGAAAAGGAAGATTTCTTTCCTCTGGACCGTAAGCAGGTTCTTGAGATGCTAGACAAGAGAGCGAGAATAGAAAAAGTCTTTGGTAACTGGTTCAGAGAGCTGAATGTGACCTTCAGATTTTTCCAGGAAAAATATAATCAGGCCCGTTTGCCAAGTATCTTCTTGACTGGCGGCGGTGCTCAATTTCGTGGTTTGCCCGAGTTTCTGAGCGAATATTTTTCTACGCGCTGTTCCTTGTTCAACCCCATAGAAGAGATGCCCCTGGCGCAAAAGCTTGCCCCGGAAAAAAGACGGGTCGGCCCTGCTTTTGCACCCTGCATCGGACTTCTTGCAAAGTAGAGGCAGCAGATGAAACATTATTTGAATTTTAAACCTTCAATTGTATTTCGCAAGGGTTCGAGCTTTATGCTCAAAACTTCGCTGCTGATCCTTTATGGACTGCCATTGGTGCTGGTTTTTTTCTGGAGCTATAATTTTTTCGTGATCAGTGCCCTTAACGAATTTTACGCTGATGCTTCAGAGCAATTGCGGATTAAAAGCCGTGACTTCAATGCCGAAATCATGAAAACCCGGCCCGATGCAGAAGAACTAAAAAAGCTTGAAAAATCCTATGTGGATTACCGACAACTTGGCAATGCTTTCAAAACGACCTTTAACGGGCTTTTTGAAGCTCTTGAACTGCATACGCCCGGCGCTGTGAAATTCACCAGAATCAGTGTTAAGCCTGAGAAACTGGTCAGGGTAATCATCGAGGGCGAGGCTGAAAAACTTTCCGATTTAACTCGTTTTGTCGGCCGACTATACTCAAGCACCGATTTTCTCAATCCCCAGTTGAAAAGACACATTCTTCACGAGCAGGGAGAAAAGGTGAATTTCAGTCTCGAAGTAGACTACCTTGGCAGAAAGGGGGAATTGCCCTGATGAACCCTAATGAAATCAGAAAATTGAAAGAGAAAGCGCCTTTTCCAATATTTATTCTCGTCGTGCTCATGTTTTTGCCTTCTTTTTTGATTCAGCCTGAACAGGAAAAGCTCGAAGAAACAATTAGTGCTTATGACTCTCTGCTGAAAAATGGAAAAGCTGCCCTGGTGAAAAGAGTTAGCTTTGCTGCTGAAGATAATAGAATGCGAAAATTGACTGAAGTGCAGCAGAGTGTTCTACAGCAGTTGCCTGAAGAAAAGCAGTTGCCCGAGATCATCGATCGGATGAACGCCGTGGCCAGACAGAATTCGGTATTGGTTAAAGACGTAACTTACTCATTCCAGGGAAAAATGGGAAAATTGCAAATTCCCTGTTTCAATATTTCCATGAATTTTTCAGCATATTATGAAGATATGCGTCGATTCGTAGTCGCCCTTGAAAATCTAGATTATCCGCTTTTGGTTGAAGAAATCGTCGTTCCCGAAGGCGGAAAATTTCGAATTACTTTAAAACAGCTGGTGAAATGATGGAAAGAAAAATAGATTTTACGGTAAAACACCGCGAAGACGTCATTGATATTTTGCAGGTGCGGGTTAAAGAGAAAAAGGTTCTACTGGGCCTGATCATAATTCTCGTATGTACCCTCGGCTATGAAAATTATGACTATTTATCGAAACTTCTTTTCAATTATGAGTTTTCTGTTCCAGAACTTGGGGAGCGAAAGCCACCCACGATAAAACCTGATATGATTAAAGCGCTGAGTCGCAAACTTGTGCCGGTTGAAGAATTGTTTCCCCAGTTCGTTCTGCTTTTTTCAAGATTTCACGATGAGCTTGACCAGGCGGCCGCTTTGGCTGAAAAAGAAGAAAATCGGGCCCAGGCGACTTATAATACCTACATGATCGCCAGGGAAATGTACCGATTCGCCAACAACCCGGTTTTGCCCGAGTCCAAAGAGCTGAAAGAGTTGCGAAATGCCCTTGAACAACTACAGAAGAAATTCAAGTTCGACATTCGTTCTGAGAATGAGATAAAGATAATTTCATTTGTTGGTGGTGAGCGGCAGGAAGCACAGGCCAACATTCATCGAAGTCTGTTTGATTATGAAAACTTTTAAAAGTCCGCTAAAATCAGCATTGGTACCAGCTGCGAAGAGATCCGGATTCACCTTGATCGAAATGCTGGTGGTTGTGTCGGTAATTGGCATTCTTGTTTCAATTGCCGGTTATAACAATTCCCGCGTCCTGAAAAATTCTCGCGATGCCGCATTGAAAGTAGAGCTTGATCAATTGCGCACTGCCGTTTTTCGTTTTTCTCTCGACAATGGCGGCAATTTTCCGTCTCAGCTAAACGATCTTTCGGGAGACGAATTGAAAAAGGTCCCGTCAAAATGGCGAGGAACCAATGCTGGTGGCCATTATCACTATGATGCCCAAACCGGAGCCGTTTTGCTTTTCGACGAAGCCTCATCTGGGCCATCTGAAAAAACCGATCTTTCTGGAAAAAAGTATGGCGATTATTGAGCGAAAGGGATTGACTCTGCTTGAACTGGTGGTCTGCACCTTGATCATCGGGATTCTTGCTTCGACCGCGGTTCCTTTGAGTCAGAATTTTGTTCGCTATGAAAAAGAGCAATTATTGCGCGAGCGCCTAAGGGAAATGAGACAGGCAATCGATCGCTTTTATCAGCTGAAAATTACTGCCCAGCCAGGACTTGAACAGGCTGACTATTATCCGAAATCTCTCGAAGAATTGATCGAAAGCCGGTGTTTGCGAAGAATCCCCATCGATCCAATTACCGGTCAGAATTCCTGGAAAGTCAGATCTACTTCGGACGCGCAAGATGCCGAAATCACTGATGGCCGCAATATATTCGACGTAATGTCAAGCTCTGCGGAAATGGGCAGCGATGGACAGCCTTACCATAACTGGTAATCTGTTCAAAAAACTGTCAGTTCGACTTTTTTTTGAACTTTTTCAAGGTCGAAACTTCGTTTGAAATTTTTTCGTGGCACCAAAAACCTTTGTTCAAGCACTGTTTTGAAGTTGGCATGGTTTATGCTTAGCCTAATGGCGAATTTGAAGGTTTGGGGGTTAAGCCATGAACCAGCTATTAAAAATCGCATTATTAAGCATTGTTATCATGTCAATATCTGCTTTGCCGGGAGTCGCCGCCATGGCTGATCTGAATATTATCCATTCTCAGACCGAAACCGTTGTCGACGCTGATGGTCAAGTCAGTGTCAGGGTGGATTGGCTTGAAAGACCCGGAGAAATGGCGATTACCATTATCTATAACGGTTACCTTACTCAGGAAGGGCTAACCAACTTTTTCCTGAGTGTAAACGGTGAGGCAAGAGAGTTTTTGACCATGAAAAAGGAAATGAAAAATCGTGCTCAGAAGCTTAGAATAATCTCTTTTCATCCGACTGTCCTTAAAAAAGGCGTCAATCGGCTGGCGCAAATTCCTGACGACACATTGGTCGACAGCCTGCTATTTAGAAATGCTCCATATTATCAGCAGTTCGGTGAACTGGTGATCGAGGCGAAGTTTTTCTGCCATGGCCGCTGGGATGGCGATGGTAACAATAACGATGAAAACTATCGTTTCGTCTTTAATAGCCCAGTTAAAGGATTTTCGATGGATCATTTCTGATCCATTCTATTGTCTACTCTTTCCTTGGATGCGGGGTTAACGACCTCGAATTACTCCCGGCAGAACTGCCGGGAATTTTTTTTTGTTCTCAGCGCCGGCCTATCAGTGGCCAGCTGTTAATTCTAACGGTATTTCTATAGATTTGATACTCTGAGAACATGTTAACAGTTGCGCAGGAATGATTGGGAATGATTTCAATTCTATCCCCCGGTTGAGGAAATTTGACATTGGCTTTTGTCGTTTTAACTATGCCGTGTTCTTCTGAGAGGGCCGAAATAACCAGATCTGGATACCCGGTGATAAGGCCGAAGCCCTGAACCAGGGAAAGGCCATGTGCGCCGCGATCCAGGCCAAGTGATTTGCTGCCGGCATCGATTATGATTCGGTCTGCATATACGGCAACGACCGTCGATACGATCGTCAGAGCGCAGCTTTCGCTGGTGGTCGTTGAATTGGCAAGTTGGATGGCGTCGTAAAAAACATAGTTGCCCGGGCGGCATTCATTTACTTCGGTATTGTCCGTATAAAATGCAGTTGGCGTTGTTCCCGTGCTTATCATCGGACAATTGAAGCCATGTCTGCGAAAAAAATGCGCAGCTTCAACCACTGCCTGCTGTTCTTCACGGGCCACTTGCCTTATTTGTTCAGAATTTTCACAGCGGTAAACATGCCCGGCATGGGTAAATACACCTTCAAGAGAGAAAATTTGACGATTTTCGTCGAGGTAATGGGCGATCGGCATCATTTCTTCAATTAATGGGCGAATACCACAGCGATTCTGACCGGAATTTATTTCGAGATAAATCTTTGCCGGTGCTTCTTTGCCAGTAATTTTTTTGAGCTGATCCAGATGAAAAATGCTGTCAAAAGCAGAAATGACATTTATTCCATCGAGCTTCAGGCTCTTTAAACGGGAAAGTGCCGCTGAACCGACAACAGGATAAGCGATGAGAATGTCATTTATTCCGTTTCTGGCCATGGCCTCAGCCTCATTCAAAGTTGCAACGGTTATGCCGCAGGCTCCGGACTCGATTTGCATGGCGGCTATCTCCGCGCATTTGTGTGTTTTTATATGGGGACGAAGATTTATGCCTTGCTTTTTAAAATGCTTTGCAAAGCTCTCAATATTGTTGATCAGTTTCTGTACATCGATTTTGGCAAAAGGTGTACAGATTTCAGGGTCATGTTTGTCGTTCATCAGCTGAAAACCTAAAAAAGTATGAAAATCTAAAATTAATTAGTATTATTATTTTAGATGTATTTCAAGGAGGAAATGAAAATGTCTGTAAAAAGGATTTTGCTGACAGTTCTGATTTTGGCATTTTGCTTGGTTTCAGCACAGCAACTTCAGGCCCGGAACATAGTTGTACCGACCCACTACGGTTATGGGGTCGTGTCGAGTTCGGCGCTGGTAAAACCTTATATCGCACCGGGCTACTATTATCCTTATGCTGCTCCAGCCTGGGCTTACAATGGTTATTACTACAATTATTACAACGTTGCCCCGGCTTTTGCTCCGGCTACTTACGCGCTGCCGGCGGTTCCTGCCTGGAACGGAATGTACTGGTATTATCAGTATAACAATCACATGGCCGCTTCATCATGTAATCTCAACATTCGTTCTGAGCCTTATGTCGCAGGCAAGAAAAAGAATTCAAATGTCATCGGTTCTTTGAAAACCGGTGAACAGGTTTATTTGCTCGGTCAGTCAGGAAACTGGTATCTGGTTCAGTCGGTTTTCGCACCCTTGCGCCGCGGCTATGTCTATGGGCCTTACCTGCGCTTCTACGGTGCCGCAACTCCTAACGGATATTACATGTATCCTTCGACTCTTATTCGCGCCGCTGCCTGGTGATTCGTTTTCGGGTCACTCCCCGGTCAGCAGTTTCAGAATAATCATTGCAATCGCGCCCCCCCAGGCGATGGCCACCATTATCCAGATGACGATGGCGGCTTTTGCTCTGGTGACTTTTCCGTCGGTATTTTTTGAGGTTAAGATGCCTTGAATAGTTTTGTCTTCTTCATTGAGCTGTTCAAGGGTTACTCCGGCTTCAGCGGCTTCGGCAGCTTCTTTTTCCTGTTGCTCGATTTTTACTTTTTCTTCCTGCTCTTCGATAATGAAGTCTTTTTCAGCCTGTTCGAGCAGCTCTTCAGGGGTGTTGAGGCGGTTAAGGACGATAGAAAGCTTGTCGGCAACCATGTCGACAACCTGTTTGAATTCGGCCTTAACTGAGGCCCGGCATTTACGGTAAGCCTTGTAGCTTTCGTAAAGCAGTTCCCGGTCAGGGTTCGCAGCGAGAACCATGCCGAGTTTTTCCAGAAGCTCAACCGAAGTTTCCTTGGCAAGACATTTCAATAGAGACTCTCTGACAATGTTGAAATCGACCAGCATCGAGGTTGAGATTCCCAGGGTGCGGTTTTTTACATTTGAAGAGCCGAGTAGGCCGCTAAACAGGCCCTTTATACGGTCTCGATCGATGCTGACAAAAGTTCTGGTGGCGGTCATACGAATCTTGCCATTTTTATCCTGCATGAATTGAGGCAGGTAGAGAAAAAGAGTTTCCGGGTCAATTTTAACCGCGGCTTTGATAGCGGCACAGACAATATCAATGTTGTCGCTTTTCAGATGCTTTTTGATCAATGGCGCTGCTTCGTTCCCGGCAAATTTGCCAAAAAGGTTGATCAGTGCGGCAAGCTCTTTTCCAGAAAGGGAGTCGAGCATTTTTTCCAGGGTTGAGCGGTGCTGCTCGAATAGTTTGGCATTGAATTTGGTAAAGAACTGGACTTTTTCCTGGTCTTTTAATTGGGGATACTTGTCAAAATCGGGAATGAACGGCGCGGGAACCTTGATTTCAGCTCTGGCGGCTTCGACCGGCGCTGGTTGCGTGGTCTGGGCTTCTGCTGGTGCAACCGGTTTTTCTTCGATCGAAGGGAGAAGGGTGTCAGCTTCTTCGATTTCTTTGTCGTCTTCGATTTTGCATGACTTCTTGATCAGTTCAAGTTCAGCCTGTCTGACTTTTACTTTTAGCTGATTCAGGTAGTCCTGAGCCGATACCTCGATCATTTTTTTGTCGGCAAGTGCCCTGACGACACCGAGAAGAATGCCTTTTACCAGGCTCTGGTGCTGACCTTCCAGGGAACGGTTGACCCAGAAAATTCTAAATGGCAGATCGAGATTGGCGTTATTCTTGAAAATCTGACTGATGCGCATCAGAACCGGTGGGCTTTCAATTTCGGTCATGAGTCTGATCAGATGAGATTCAAGCTCGGGATAAGGGAAATATGTCGCATGATGAAGGGCGAGAATAACATCGGCTTCGTTTTTCGAGAATAGAAGCTTGAGCAGATGTTGTAGCGCCTGATGGCGGTTCCAGCGGTAAAATGCTTGAATTGCCTGTGCTTTGACCACGGTTAATGGTGAATCGAGCAGGGGAATGATTATGCCCTGCAGGTTTTCCGGGTCGATTTTTTCCAGGGCAGACAGGGCCGCGGTAATGACAGTAGAATCAGGATGGCGTGTCAACTCCTGAAGAGCGGGTGAGTCTTGAATGCTACCGTGCTTTTTGAAAAATGCGCAGAAGCAGGGCAATATTTCAGCGGGAAAGTTTTGCCATCCCGCCTGACGAATCATATCGGCAGCCAGAAATGCTTCAACCTGCTCGACCGTCGTTACTGCCAGGGCCAGGTCATCGAGTCTGCTCTGATCCTGGAGCAATTTTTCCATGCCGTCGAGGGAAACCTTGAATTTGGTGCCTTTCAATCTGAAGGCTGCGAGTCGCAATGATTTTTTTAGCTGAAAAGACAGAACCGGATTGCGCACAATTCCATAGGCATCTTTCAGAATCTGGGCTTCGGTTTTTGTCGGAACTCGATTGTCAATTTCATTTAGAAAATCAAGAGCTAGGGTGCCATTGTCACCGGTCAATCTTACTAAAAGCTCTTTTGCGCCAAGTTCAGAATTTGAAATTGCCAAAATTTTTCCCTCAGTATGTTCTTTTTACGCTTATCGAATAGTTTACCCTAATATCGGGCAAAGGTTTATCAAATTTTGCCCAAAATAAAAAGAAAATTTAATGGGTGCCGGTTCGCTTCACATAGTTTTCGCGTTTATTAAAGGAAATCGGTCATCAATTCCATGGGTATGGCTTGATGACCGGCAAACAGACTCTAAGATGCATTGTTAGAAGGCGATGCTGCCCCCAACGACCATTGTTGGGTTGTCTTCGGAAAGGTTCATGCCGAGAAGCTCAGCCTGAATGTTTTCTGCGCCAAGCCGAATTCCTGCATGAAAGCGGTGTCTGGCTGATTCTTTGGCAAAGATATCGCGATAATTGCCGACTTTGTATTCGCAAAAGACTGAAGCGGTATTGGCAAAGCTGTATTCAAGGCCGAATGCGCCTATCAGAATGTCTTTGCGGTCAACTTTCTGAATAACGCCATTGCCAAAGTCGATTTCCTGTTTTTTGGTAAAGGCTGAGGTCAGGTTCAAAAAGCCGGTCATGTTTTCGGCGACCGATTCCGAGATGGTCAGATACGCGTTGCGCAGATTTTCAATTTGTTCGATATCGGCCATATTCAGCTCTTCTGCCGACATCGGCGCAAAGGTAAAGCCCATGCAGATGTCTTTGTCACCGTGATGCGCGGAGTATTTCATGCCGAAGGCAACCGTATCTTCCTTGTAATCGAGGTTTGCAGTTGTAGGCTTGGATTTTCGCTCGTATTTCAGATGATTGGCGGTGAGCTCGAGATTGTCGTCAAGGTTAACCCTGATCGAGGCTGTGAACTCATCTTTCTCCAGTTCGGTTTTAACGCCATTCACCATTATGTCCTGGTCCCATACGCCGCTTTTGTAGGAAACACCAATTTTGGTTTTCTGAAAGTCTGGCGTTGGGATAGTAACCAGGCCGGTTGAGCCGGTATAGCAGGTTCCGATATGCGCCGTTCGTTCAACTACCGGTTTCATGTTGTCGGGCACAACTTCCAGCACCTGAGAAAAACTCGGAAAAGGCGTTAATATAGCAAATAGAAGCCCTGTTAGAATATGTTTTGATCTAGTCTTCATTATTGCCTCTTTCATGTACGTTATTTTTCGTGTTCGTAGTTTGTCCAGAAGGTGGTCTTGTCTGATTCTACTGTCATGTCATATAGGCCCAGATCGCCTGGTGCAATAGCGAACTCACTCCATGTAAAGTTACTTCCAGGTCTTGCAACACTAACAATGCTTGGTACGCTGTCGCCGATGTAAAAAGCGTATTTATACGCGCCCTCTGTTGTCGGTGCCAGATGAGTTAGTTTAAATGTCCCTGCTTCATCTTGAGGAGTAGTTACTGAATTAGCCAATGTTCTGGTTGTCAATATTCTACCGGTTATTTCCCAGTCACTCTCTGTGGTTCCGTCAGATTTCTTGGTTACGTATTCCCACATCCATAAAGTAACCAGTTTTTCAGGAATTCCTTCTTCTGTTGCGATATTGACAAATCTGCCAGCTATAGATCCATATCCGGTTCTCTCGCTGTGTATCAAAGGATAACTAAGAACTGAAGGAGTGGTGATGGGAGCAGTTGTGCCGTTTACCTGGAATGATGCATTCAATGTTTCAAATCCCATTTTTGATATGGTCAATTTATACACGCCCGGTAGAAGTTCCGAGAAAGAAAAAACTCCGTCTTTGTCTGTGAGGTTATTAGAATATCCTTCCAGCTTAACGGTTACATATTCTAGCGGCCCACCGGTAAACGCATCATAAACCTTGCCAGAAACGTTTACTGTTTGGGCAGAAGAATTCTGTGGCACAAAAATTTCAGCTGAAGGTGGAGAAATTTCTCCTGAAGAGAGAATCCTAACAGGATAGACGCTTGATTGAAGAGTATTGGTTCCTGCAGCTGCTGTTAGATAAAACATACCAGAAGTTAGATTCTGGAAGAAAAATTTGCCTTCTCCACTTGTGTAAGTGGATTCTAATACATCTGAGCTAGAAGTTCCTTTACGTAAGTCTACTTTGATATTTGATAGTGATTCGCCTTTTTGGGTTTTTACGTAACCTGTTATGGTGAAATCTTCAAAAGGCCTTGGAGAGAGATAGAGCGTAGGAGTTGGGGGAGAAACTGTACCATCTGATAAAATAGTCAGGTTCGCATTTTGTGAAAGATAAATTGGAGATTCTTTTCCTGCTTCCAACCTGTATTGACCTACAACTAGATCTTCGAAAAAGAATTTTCCCTCTCCGCTGGAATAAACGGTTTTCAGAAGTACATTATCTTTGTAGAGTTCGACAGATATATTGTCAATCGTTTTGCTTGTAGTTTTGTCAAGGATGCTTCCACTCACTTTTACCTTCAAAATACCTGTGGCTGGAGTAGATTTGTTGGCAATCTGAATTTGTGGGCTCGCTGGTGATAGAGTGCCGTCTTCCAATACTCTTACTACGTAAGTTTCTTCCTCATAGTTTGGATCATTTGGGGCAGCTACGAGATCGTATAGGCCCGATGGCAGATTTTCAAAAAAGAATTTTCCTTCCGAAGTAGTTCTTGTCTGCATTGCCAATTTCCCGCCGTAAAAAAGGTTTACAGTTATATTGGCCAAGGTTTCGAGGGACGCTTTGGATACAACCGTTCCAACCATTCCGAAGGTTTTTGTCGAGCTTGTAACTTCAGGAAGTGCAGGTGCCTGATTTGCCATGTCCAGGCCTGTTAACAAGCTCGAGACCGGGCTTTTTTCAGTGCCTTCCTTGCAGCCGGGCAGTGCCAGAATCAGTCCAAAAACGGTTAGAATCGCGAACAAAAATACGCTGTTGCGTTTTTTGAAAGGCATAAATTTCCCCCAAAAACAGATTATTTGTCTGAATCATCGGCAGTATCGGCCGAAAAATTTAGGGAAAGACGAATATTGTTTGGGGTTGGTCAGATAAAGACGGGTGAAGCGTGGGATAAGCCGTGGAAAAACTGGAAAATTTAGTTGTTGTCTTGTTCTGTTGCCGGCTTATTGTTGTCAAGGGCAGTTTTTAGCGCCGAGTTGATTTTTTTGAGCTTTTTTATATAGGTTACCCGCTCCTCGGTGGTTGGCAGGCCGAGTTTTTGCGATATTGAATCGATGCCCTTGCTTTCCTTTGCCGGTTCAGGCTTGAGCGCGAACTCGGTGAACCAGCCTGATATCTTTTCGCCATCAGCCTGATAGCCTTCGACCTTATACCAGTAAACCCCATCGACTTTTGTCTGGGCGGTTATGTTCAGGCTCGCAGGAACACCAGCCAAGGCATCCACGTTTGACTGGGCTGCCGGTTTTTTGGAAAAAACCATGCCCTGCAGCCGGTCAAAATTTATGAAAATCAGAAAGCTGATGGCAAAAATGAACAACAGAGCGCGATAAAAATTGTCTTTTGCGCTTGTGGCTCTATACTTTGCCGGAGCAGGTGTTTCTGGAAAAAAAACGCTTTCCTCTGGAATCATTTCTTCGCCTGTTCGCGAGAATCGGGGCTGTTCAGGCATAGCCTCAGAGCCGAGAGTTTTTACTTTGTAATCTGCATCTGAAGCAGACGAATCCTGGTCAAAAATTTTTTTGAACAACTTGATCGAGACAAAAGCAACAACGTTTAAAAAGACAAGGATTAAAAGACATTCTCTCATAACGCCCTCGTAAAATTATATTATGTTGTAAGTATAACAGATCTATACCCTGAGAAATCAAGAAGAATTTTTAAACCGAACGTTTTCTGCCAAAACGACCTGATGCCGCGGGGGTAGACAGTGGTCGCAAAAACCTTTTCCAGAAAGAGTTTTGGCGAGGTACCCCTGACGGCGAATTAGTAAAACCTTTCATAGACTTAAAAAGAGGCAAAAAAATTTTTTTTGGGGTATTGACATTAATGATCAGACGTAATTATAATCAGCTCATCAAATTACATCTCAAGAAGGAGAATTCCAGATGAATAAAGCGGATCTCGTAAAAGCAATCGCAACTAAAGCCAGCCTCAACCAGGCCACTGCCCAGAAAGCTCTCGAATCAATGCTCGATACTTTCAAAGACACCCTCAAAAAAGGTGACAAAATTCAGTTGATCGGTTTTGGTTCTTTTGAAGTTGCTAAACGCGCTGCTCGCAAAGGCGTTAACCCTCAGACCAAAAAGACCATCAGCATTCCGGCCAAAAAAGTTGTTAAATTTAAAGCCGGCAAAGAACTGAAAGATATGGTTGCCAAAGGCAAATAATCTCTAAGTTGAAAAAAGGGCCCTGCTCTTAGGTGAGCGGGGTTTTTTTTTGCCATTTTTCTAACAAAAATTTAATTCAGGAGAGATACTGATGTCTGAAAATACCGGAATAAAACAGAGAGAACATTGGGGGTCAAGAATCGGCTTGATCCTGGCAATGGCCGGTAATGCCGTTGGATTGGGCAATTTTTTGCGATTTCCTACTCAGGCTGCGCAAAATGGCGGCGGAGCCTTTATGATTCCTTATTTTATCGCCTTTTTTCTGCTTGGAATCCCCTTGATGTGGATCGAATGGGGCATTGGTCGCTACGGCGGCAATCTTGGCCATGGTACTCTGCCCGGAGTGCTTCAGAAAATGGTTAAGAACAAGCTTGTCAAATATCTCGGGGTTCTTGGCTTCGTATTGCCCCTTTTCATCGGGGTTTATTATTTCTATGTCGAATCCTGGACCCTTTCCTTTAGCTATTTTTCAGTGAAGGGTACCTATACCAACAGTCTCGAAGGCCCTTCCGGACTTGAGAACCGCCGGGTTGAAATGGGGCGATTCCTTGGTGAATTTCAGGGAATCGGAAAGTCGGTCAAATTGATTAAATCAGCGACTTTTGAAGACGTAAAAAACATTTCCCAGCTTACTGATCCCGAAAAGGTACCGCAGCACCTGTTGTACAATCCTGATGTTCACGGGCCATGGGATGCAACGGATATCAAGCTCGATCCTAAAGATTGCCCATTCGTTACGGTTAATCTGAAAACCCGATATTTTGCCAATAACAGTTCGGCATACTGGTTTTTCCTGATCACTTTCTTTTTGAACATGTTTTTTCTATACCGGGGCCTCTCTGCCGGAATCGAGAAGCTTGCCAAAATCGGCATGCCGCTTCTTTTCGTTTTTGCCATAATTCTGGCGATAAGAGTAGTGACCCTTGGAGACACTCCAGGCGCGGTAACAACGATTTCTGAGGGTTTTAATTTCCTGTGGTCGCCAGATTTTAAAGAGCTGTACAATTCCAAAATCTGGTTAGCCGCGGCCGGGCAAATCTTTTTTACTTTGTCATTGGGCCTGGGCGCCATTCAGGCTTATGCCAGCTATCTCTCTGACCGTGATGACGTCGTTCTTACCGGTCTTGCCACTGCATCGACAAATGAATTTGCTGAAGTTATTCTCGGCAGTTCAATTGCTATTCCCGCTGCCGTCGCTTTTTTCGGTCGCGAAGGAACAATGGCCATCGCCCGGGGCGGATCTTTCGATCTTGGCTTTCAGTCAATGCCGATGATTTTTTCCCAGATCGATATGGGCTGGTTTTTTGGGGCGCTATGGTTTGGTTTGCTTTTCATTGCCGGGATTACCAGTGCGGTAGCTCTTTTGACCCCGGCGATCAGCTTTCTCAAGGATGAAGTTGGTTTCAGCCATCGCAAATCAGTAATGGTTATCGGAATTTTAACTTTCGTTCTTGCGCATGGACCTATTTTCTGGTTGAAGAACGGCGTTCTCGATGAAATGGACTACTGGGCCGGAACCTTCGGTCTCGTTCTGGTTGCCAGCATCGAGGCTTTCGTATTCATGTGGATTTTCGGGGCCAAGCGCGCCTGGCTTGAACTGCATAAAGGTTGTGATATTCGCATTCCCAAAATATATCTTTACATCATGCAATATGTGACGCCGCTCTTTATCTTTGCCATTCTCGTTGTCTGGTCATTTCAGGAGGGATGGGGAAAGTTGACCATGGCCGGAGTCAGTGTCGCCGACAAACCCTATGTCTGGGCAACAAGATTTGCCATGCTTCTGGTGATTGGCATTTTCATGTTTTTGACCTGGCAGCGGTTCAAGGATGAAGATCAGGAGTCCGTTCTTGTTCCCGTCGGCTTGTGGGGCTTCCCAATGATCGTTCTGATCGCCACTTATCCAGGATTGATCCAGATTGAAACCAGCGGTCTGATTCTGCTGGTCTGCTCCTGGACCGTAGCTTTTGGCCTGGTCGCATATAGTGTCGGAAAAATGCTCATGGTTCCCCCCAGAAAAGACGACAGATTTATAGAAGACCACGAAAACTGATAAAAAATTGCGCAAACAAATCCAGGAAATTCTACAAGCAGACAGTCAGAAACCTGAAGAATTCGAAAAGCTTTTAAAACGGCTTGAAGAAGAAGATTCGGGTTTCTCTTATCTGCTTGAAAAAATGCAGATTGAGAAAAAGAAAATTCTGGCAAAAAGCTGGCCCAGCTGGTTCAGCCGGTTGGGCTGGTGGTTTGCCAAACTTCTCATGTATGGAGCCCTGTTGGCAGCAGTTGTTGCTATAGGTCTTTTCGGCAAAAACGCCGTAGATCCTTTAACCTATGGATTGATCGGCGGCGCCGCATATTATGTTATAATCCAGTTGTTCACCCCCGGGCGAATAAACAGGGAAATCGCCTTTCTCGATGTTGAAGATGAAAAACAGTCTTTGCAAAAGCTGTTTGCGCGCATAAATGAAGAAAAAACTGATTAGAAGAGTTCGAATCTTATTTGTAACTCTGTTTTGTCTTTTTTTGCTGGCGGCAGGCCTAATTTATTTTGCCTATCAGCATTCATTCAGGCTTTCTCCCGCTTTGCTCGACAAAATACGCAGTTTTGCCAGCAGCAATTTCAATCTTGATTTCAAGGTTAGCCAGGCCCGCTTCAATGTCGCCAGGCATACCCTCAAAGTTGAAAATCTTGAGCTGATGGTGCCTGGTAACCAGCCATTTCTAAAGGCTACCGAAGTTAATATCTATCTGGCTTCGGGAACGGGCATTCTTGATTACTACTATGCCAGGGCAACGGTTGAGCGAACCGAGCTCATCGACGTAACCTTCGATAACCGGTTTGAAAAGCCTCAACCCAGGCGTGATGGAAAGAATCCGCTGGCAATTCTTCCTTTTTCAGAGACTTCGATCGCTGGACTAAAATTTCAGACTGAAAATTCATGTTTAACTTATCCTGATTTCAAAGCCAGGCTGGTTAAAGGGCTAAAAAATGCCAACCTGAACCTCTCTACCGGTAGTGGCCCTTTCGGGGCCAGGGCTGAATTGAAGGCGATGAGCAATCTTGACAACAACGAATCCAGCTTCCGTTTTGTCTGGAAACATGACAACCTCGCCTTGTTCACCCCGCTGGCTCTGGTCAAGCATTACTATGGCCTGGCAATCGGCGATGGCAAAATTGACATCGAACTTGAATGGACTGGCAATCTCGCTGCACGCCTGGAAGAACCCAAAAAAAATCTGCTCAAGTTTTTCAACGAGGAACTCGAGGGCAAGATTCACCTGCAAACCGGAGATTTTGCCTGGGCAGGTTTTTCAGGGGCGCTGAATCTCGATTTTGAAAGGCTGGCAACAGCACCCTGGACACTTAATTTCAACAATCAGGGCAAAGATACAGAGTTTGCCCTAAAAACCATCTGGCTTGGCGATGAAGATTCAATTTCGAGGTTTCAGGCAAGTTGTCATGGCAAGAACCTTAAGCCACAGTCGCAGTTCTTTAAACTATTGAATGTCGATACTTCAAGCTTTGTCCCGGGCAGCATCGATTTTACCGGCAATGTCTCAGGGACTCCTGAAAATCTTTGTGGCAGCGGCAGCATTGATGCCACTGCCTGGTCGGTAATGAAAATTGACCTTTACCAAAGTAATTTGCGCTGGCAGATTCTTGAGAAAAGCCAGGAACTGCAAATTGAAGGGCTTATCGATGCCGAAGCCGGAAAAATTCATGCTTCTGCTACTCTTGATCCTTTTAAAAACAAAAAAGGATTGATAGAAGGTAATGTTCTTGGAATCGATTTGAAAAAACTGCAACCTCTGGTTGATTTTCCTCTTGTCGGCACAGGTGCCGGCTTTTTCAAAATCGATGCCGATTTTGCCCAGCCGTCTTCAACAAGCTATGAAATGGAAGTCGACCTTGAAAACACTGGCTTTGCTGCTTTCAAGCCTGAAAAAATCAGAGGCAGGCTGGTCGGGATCGGACTCAACTGGAGTGTCGAGAATCCGTCTGCAGAGTTTGCTGATGGAGGAAAAATCTGGCTTGAGGGCACAGTTGCCCCGGAAAAGATCGCTGCTGAGTTGAATATTCAAAACGTAGATTTGATCAATTTTGCAGTGCCAGAGCGAATTGTTGCCGGTGCTGCATCTTTGCGGGCCGGACTACAGGGAACTTTTTCCCGGCCACATATTGCCGGAGAAATCTGGGGTAGCGGATTGACCATTTTTGGTCGGGATATCAGCTCGGTTAAGGCGCAGGTTCAGCTTGCGGAGAACCTGCTCGATCTTTCACCAATGGTGATCATTCCTGAGGGGCAGGGCATGATTGATGGCTACTATTCTTTCAGTCTTGAGACCGGTGAAACGCGAAGTTTCAAGCTTAATTTCCAACAGTTGGGTCTTGATTTTATCAGAAGCTTCTTTCCTGAAAGCTATACTGACCCGAACCTAAGTGGTCTGGTGGCTGGAAGTGTTAGTTTCAACAATAATAATAGCGAAAACTACTGGGATTTTCTTCTCGATGGCCGCGGTTTGAAGCTTTACGACCAGGAAATCGATAGTGTCTATCTTGAAGGCAGCATTCTAGGCCAGCAGGGTGAAATTCGCAATCTTTTTGTGCGCACCGGCGGTGGTAAGCTCATTCTTTCGGGGCAGGTTCTCGGTTCCGATAAATTCGACGGTTCGGTTGAAGCCGAAGCGATTCGCCTTGAGAAAATTGCTTTTTTGACCAGGTTTTTACCGGGTTTGCGCGGCCAGCTCGATTTTCAGGGCAGCATCGAATGGGAAGGACCTGAAAAGAAGGGCTATTTTACTCTATTTGGCGATAAGATTATGGTTAATGAGCGCGATCTTGGCAACCTGGGAGCCGAAATCGTTGTAAACAATTCCGGCATGAAAGTGGCTCACGCTGAATTTGACAAACTCGGTGTTTCTCTGGAAGGAAATGTCGACTGGGCGGGTCAGAAGCCATATCAAGCTGATCTGATCCTAAAAGAGGTTGATCTGTCATTCCTGACCCAGGCTCATGGAATCAAAACCTTTGTTTATGGAGGGCTGACGGTTGATGGTCAGTGCTCGGTAAGCGGTACTCTGGCATCGCTGACCCCTGATTTGGTTGAGATGCAGCTTGATTCCATCAAGATTCAGAAAGAGAACGATGTTATCGTTTCAAACCAGCCGATGCAGCTGAAATATCAAAATAACAGCCTCGAAGTCAGATCGCTTGAATTGAAATATCGTCAGGGGGTTCTCGGCGTCGAGGGCATTCTTACTCCGGGCGATGAATCTGCATTGATGCTGACCGGTCGAGATTTTTCATTGCGGGCTCTAGGCAGATTGCTTGATCTGCCTGATTGGGGTTACCAGGGCAGTCTTTCAGTAAATGCCTCGGTTTTTGGCCAGATTCCGGATATCAAGTTGCGAGCCGATGCCGAAATCAAAAATTTTGAGATTGCTGATCGCAAGATCGAAGGCCTGACCGCCAAGTTATCGGGAGACACCCGGCAGTTAAATCTTGAAGAACTTAAGGTGCAAATGCCGGCAAGTTCTTTCCAGGTGCGCGGACGAATCGATCATCGCGATTTTATTGAAATGACCGGACTAGATGTTGATCTGTCGATTCCCAAGGGCCCCATCAGCGATTTACCGGCTCTTTTTCCAGGGATTTTCCGTCAGGCCAGTGGCACGATTGCCGCAGATCTGCGAATTTCCGGGCAACCCGCACATCCGCAGCTTAGCGGAGAATTGCGGCTTGACGCCGACGAATTGGGTGTTTCAGGGATGCGCAAGCCATTTAAAAACTTGAAATTCGCCCTTTCAACCAGTGACAGTATTATCAACATCGATCAGCTCGAAGCCAAACTTGGGCGGGGCAAGCTCTCGGGCGAAGGCAATATCAACTTTCGCGATGGCCCAGGATCGATAACCGCCAAACTTTCCGGCGAAAAAATTGACTTTTCCTTTCTTAATTTCGAACTGGAAAAGGCCAGCGCTTCTTTCAAAATCGGTGGCAATCTTTACAATCCAGAGATTATTGGAGACGTGCTGGTTCCCCGGGGTAAATTTCATATTAGTACTGATCTGCTGAAGGATCGTCCCGGTTTAAATTTATTTTTGAATTCACTCAATTACCAGATCAATGTCGAAGTTCCAAGAAATTTCTGGCTGAAAAGCTCGTTTCTCAACGCGGAAATGCGCGGAAAATTCTCGGTTTTCGGTGATCTGGACAATGTTCACCTCGATGGCGGTATTTCAAGCGTTCAGGGGTGGCTGATTTTTCAGCGCCGCAAATTTCGTATCGATACCGGCGAAATTCGTTTTGGCGGCGTAGAGAATGCCTTTGACCCACATATTTACATTAAATCTGAAGGTCAGGTGCAGAATACTCAAGTGTATCTGACTTTACAGGGTCACGTTTCATCGATGACACCAAAAATTTATTCTTCGCCGCCGATGTCTGAAGGCGATTTGCTGGCGTTGTTGACTCTCGGCCGCGATATCAACAGTGCTATGCAGTCTGATTCACGTGAGTTGTTTGAATCAGAAATTCTTGAAGGTCTAAAAAATTCCTATATTTCAGCTCTGATCGGCAATACGATTTCTACTGCCCTCAATCTCGACGAACTATTTTTGACCTCGCTCTACGACAAAACCGACGGTCGGCCGCGCTCTTTCATCAGGGCCGGGAAATACATCGGTCAGAATCTGTTCATTGCCTACGAGGGTACCCTCGACGAAAGCGAAGAAGAAACTTTCATTTTTGAGTATAGACTGCCCAAAGGTTTTGTAGTAAACCTTGAGTTTGAAGAACCTGAAAAGGACAAAAGAATCGGGGTCAGATACGACTGGAAATTCTGGTAAAGGGGATTATTTATGAGTAATCTGCGTGACTTTTTTCTGCAACTTGAGACGTCTTTGTCAGCAGGCGTTTCCCTGGCCAGAACTCTGCACCTGCTCGCAGAAAATGTCAGCGGCTTCGGCATGAAGGCGAAGATAGAAAAGATGGCCAGAGATGTCGAAAAGGGCATGGCTTTTTCCGAGTCGATGCAAAAAATCGGCAAACCCTTCAGCGCGATGCAGGTCAGCTTCATTAAATTTGGCGAACAGACCGGAGCTTTGCCCGGAGTCTGCGGCACTCTGGCTGAATATGCCGACAAAGAAATGAATCTCGAAAGAGAATTGCTTTCTTCTCTGGCTTATCCGATGTTTTTGCTGTTGATTGCCCTGGTGATGCTGCCGATTTTGCAAACGATCATTGCCCCTGGCAGTGGCTCTGTTGCCTGGGGAGTTGCCCGGTCATTAGGAATATATGGGCTGATCCTCGGTGCTCTTTACGGAATTTATCGGCTATGCGCAACCTCGGTGGCTTCGGCAATTCTGATTCAGGTTCCTTTTTTCGGAATGATTTTCAAAAAGCTTTCTCTGTGCCGTTTTACCCGATCGCTTGGCGTTGGTCTAGAAGCCGGCGTTTCAATGGGACAGTGCATCGAAACTTCAATCAGTGTAACTGCAAATCCCTGGCTTGAAAAGGAGCTCGCTCCTTTAATGTCGACCATTCAGCGTGGTGGATCGCTTGCCGAAGGCTTGAAATCGGTCAGCGCTTTGCCTTCAACGATGAAGGAGATGATCGCAGTCGGCGAACAGAGCGGCAAATTGCCGGAAATGCTCAAAAAGACCAGTGACTACTTCGAAGACGATGCAAGACAGCGAATCAAGGTCATCAGCAAACTGCTGCCGATATTGTTTTTCCTGCCGATCGCCATTTTTGTCGGCTATGTTATCATCAGTATGGGCAGCAATATCTTTTCAGGACTGCAAAACATTAAATGATAATTGACAAAGCGTCGGCAATGCTCAATATCCGCGAGGGCGAATGGCGGGAGGCGGGGTTCTTCTGGGTATTCTGCTTTCTCATCTGGTTCTCTCTAAGCATTGGCGACGCAATTGCAGACACTTTGTTCATTAAACGGGTTGGCTTTGAGAAGCTGCCTTTGATGTTCATAACCTGCGCATTTCTAGCGATACCGGTTAGCCTGGTTTTAACCCTGCTTCAGGGAAAAATCGAGAAACGCAAGTTGACCATGTATTGGGGCATACTTTCGGCGCTGCTGATCCTGCTGGCGGTAAATCTTGTTTCTGGGCCGGACATGGTCGCCTTCGACGGCTTCAAGTATTATTTTCTCTATATCGTGACCAACTCGATGCAGTTTGTCATGCCCGTTGTGCTTTCGGTGCTGATCGGAACCCAGTTCAACTCTCTCAAGGGTAAAAGGCTGATTCCGGTAATTTTTACCGGAGCTATCGGCGGCAAAATTGCCGCCGGCTTGAGTTTGAGCTGGCTGGCGGTTTATTATTCAGTTCCGAATCTTTTGTGGTTCTGGCTGATCATACATGGCAGCGCGTTTTTATTGTTCGGTCTGGCCGGCCATCTGTTCGTGAAAACCCAGATTCAGCGTTTTATCGAGACCAGAAATGAAAAAAGAAACGGCAGCCTTTACGACAAGCTGCGACGCTTTATCGTTACCCTGACCAACTCACGTCTGGTTCTTTTCCTTGTTCTTTCATCAATTTTTTCAACCGTTGCCTTCTATTTTTGTGAGTTTCAGACTGCCGAAATATTCAACAACACCTTTCCGAGTGAGAATGAGCTGGCGCGTTTTTATGGCCTTTTTGCCATATTCGCCAGTTTGATCGCCTTTTTATTTCAGGGCGGCGTTACCGGGAATCTGATTCAAAGGTTCGGCATCAGTAATACCAATGTTCTTTATCCGACTCTCATTATGAGTGGATTTGTCGGAACCTTCTTCTCATACGCGTTTCTACCTGGTGTTTGGTTGAAGTTTTTAAACGGTGGTTTGAGCAACGCTCTCTTTCAACCGGTAAACAATCTTTTTTACAATGCGCTGCCGGTTAAGGAAAAGGCCCGTATCATCACCATCAACGAAGGTGTTTTGTTGCCGCTCGGCACGGTTCTTACCGGCGCTTTCCTTTACAATTTCGGAACCAGTCGTGAACTTATCATGACTATCCCGATTATTGTCGGAGCCGGCTGGATCATTCTTGCGGTAATGATGAAAAAGCCATACCGAGATGGGCTGCTGCAGCTTTTACGCAGTTCGTCCCTCGATTTCAACCGTTCCGGCGAGCTCGAAAAGTTGTCGCTCGATCGCAATACCATGAATCTGTTGCTCAGCACACTTGAAAGTGCAGATGAAGATACCGCATCGATGATTGCCCAGCTTATTTTCAATAACGGCGATAAAGAGCGGCGGGAAGCTTTAATGCGCAGTCTCGTGAAGTTTCCGCCCGATCGAAGGGTCGAAGTGCTGCGCAAAGCCAGTTTTCCCGTTGACAATGCCACCCTTGAATTTCTTTTCACCTGTCTTGATGAAGATAACGTTGAATTGCAGGAACTGGCGCTCAAGTCTTTGGCCCGCTTTCCCTCTTCGGCCAGATTACGCAATAAGGTGCTGCCCTTTCTTGCAAGCGCTTCTGAAGATTCAAGGCGCCTGGCCGCGGTAATTCTCGTGCGCATCGGCGATCTCGACCAGATGTTACAGTCGCTGCAGATTTTGCAGTGCTCAATTTATAGCGAAAATGAACTTGAGCGGGTCAAGGGAGTCGAGATTATCGGCTTCACTGGCGATGAAAGATTCTGGGTAAATCTCAAACCATTTCTGGTTTCTGCCGACACCAAAATCCGGCAGGTTGCCGCAACCGCTCTTGAACGCATTGTGACCAGCGGTGAAGCTGACGAACTTTATGATATCATCGGTTCGATGATCAAAGACAGTTCGCGGGAAATTCGCTTTCTTGCCTTGAAAATTCTGGCCAGGCTTTCCGAACCGAAGTGGTTCTATCACGTGGTCGAGGGTCTTTCTGATGCCAGTCCGCGTAATCGTCAGCTTGCCCAGGCGATACTCATTTCACATTATGATGACAAGCTTTCAGAACTAATAACCGTTCTGGAAAGTGCCGAGGCCTCGTTACATGCAAAAACCACCGTTGCCGGCATTCTTGCCGCCTCGCAGGACGCATCGATTCGAGACTATTTGCATCAGTTTGGGCAAAAGGTTATTCAACATCTTTATGAATTGAAAGTTGAAGAGTACATTCTGGTGCGTGATTACGGTAAAGAAAAGACTTTGTACATAAGAACCCTGTTAAGTGAAAAGGCCTGGGCTCTTACCAAGCTGATAGTCTGTCTGGTAGCGCCTGAACAGAATCGCGAGGCCCGCGATCTTTTCAAAAGTCTGTATTCTTCAAATGAAGAATTGATAAGCAATGCCATCGAAGTACTGCAAAATATGGGTGAGCGGCAATTGGTTTATCATATCATTCCGGTTCTCGAGAATATTTCACTTGAACAGATTGCCGGTTATGGCATGAAGGTTTTCCAGATTCGCGATCGTGAAGCCCGCATAGTTTTAGGAAAATATCTTTCATATAATGATCTTGAGCTGAAAGAGGCTGCAATTTATACTGTTTGTCAGGTCGAGTTGGCCGAGTTGATTCCGGTATTGAAAAAAATCCGCTCAGATCGTTCGATCGAGGGAACTTTGCAACAGACCTGCCTGTGGTCTCTCGACCGGCTTGAGAGCCGCGTTTTGCAATAAACAGAGGAAAATAGATGATAGTCATAGAACGAATACTGTTTTTGAAGAAAATCTCAATTTTCAGCAGCCTTTCAAGCTATGAGCTGCGAAAAATTGCCGAAGTCGTTTCTGAAGAAGATTTTGCCGCCGGAGAAATACTTTTTTCCGAGGGGGATTTCGGCGACTGCATGTATCTTGTCATAGAAGGCAAGATATCCATTTTTACCGGAAAACCTCCGGCAATAAAGATTCTTGCCGGCTTTGAGAAGGGTAACTTTTTTGGTGAAATGGGGCTTTATGATGACAAGCCACGAGCCGCTTCAGCCATGGCTGATCAAAACTCAAAGGTTCTGGTTCTGCGCAAGGGCGAATTTTGCGACCTGATCAGCGAGTTTCCCATGGTCGCTCTTGGCATAATGAAAGAGCTGAATAACCGAATTCGTGCAACCAACAAGAAATTGCACATTATCGAAAAGAATGTCGTCGATTCATCTAGCAGGCTTTATTCACGCGATTACTTCATCGATTGCATGAAGAATCAGCTCAATCGCGCCAGAAATGATAAAACCCTGGTTTCATTCCTGATGATCAGGCTGAGAAAGGTTCACTTCAAAGATGCGCAGCATTCAGAAGCTGAACTGGAAAAGGTAACTACTGAACTGATAAAGGATCTTGGCGCTCGCCTGGATGAATATATTCGTGAAAGTGACATGATCTGTCGTTATGATGAGAGCAGCGTTCTGGTCATGATTCCTGATGCGAATCGAAAAAACACCCTGAAGTTTCAGGCGCGTATAACTGACGATTTGAACCGGGTTCTGCTCGATTTCGAAACTTCGCGAAAACTTTATTCTGATCTTGAGTTTCGCACTGTCGTTTTTCCCGATGACAGCAGCTCTTTTGAAGAACTTGTTAAAAGCATCGAGACCAGCTAGTGGGTAGTTTCCTGATCGATAAAAAATCCGTCCTGCTCTCGCTTTTGTTGATAGTTGCCATTGGGGCGTTGCTTTACCTTCCAAAACTTACCGATAACATTGGCTGGTACAACAGCGGCGAATTCGTCGCTGCTGCCATGACCAAAGATGTGCCCCATGCCCCGGGTTACCCCCTTTTTACAAGATTGAATGAAGCGATGCTTGCTTTGCCGTTTAATGCCGGGCCGGCATACAAACTGAATCTGCTTTCAGCACTAATTGGCATTGTCGCTGTCGCAATGCTTTTGCTGGTTCTGTTCGAAGCCGGAATCTCTGCTTGGGCAGCGTTGGCCGCTGCTTCCTTATTGCTTGCAAGCAGAACATTCTTTGAGCAGGCCATTTTGGTCGAGGTTTACTGTCTTGAGCTGTTTTTTATTGGAGCCGGGCTCATGGTTGGGCTGCGATTGGCGAAAAATCACAACGGCAATGGCCTTGCTTTTGCGGCCGGCCTGGTTGGGGCGCTCGGGGTGGGGCATCGGCCGACTTTCGTTCTTTACGCGCTGGCGTTGATTTTTTTTGTGTTTGAGCGAAGTTCGTCTTTAAAAGAGTTGAATTGGCGGTGGTTTTGTACAGGAATAGTTACCGGGCTTTTGCCAAGTCTTGATCTGTATTTTCGTCTGCAGAACCCGCAGCGGTTACTGCTTGATCCAATGGTCGGCCAGGGCTTGTCCGGTTTTTTGAGGGTTTTCAGCGGCACGGTTTATTCGGGCGGCCTTTTTTCACTAGGTCTAGATGAAGTGTGGCAGCGCCTGGTTTACTTTTTCGGCTTTGCTTTGTCAGATTCATCGGTGCTCGTTTTACCTTTGGCTTTAACCGCTATTTTTATTAAAAACGGCAATGTGCCTTTCAAAAAAGCGCTTTTATTGATCGGTATGCTCAACCTGGTTTTTGTTCTTAATTACAATGCATTTGAAGCGCACTCAATGCTTTTGCCCTGTGTGTATGCAATGATCGCTCTTACTGCATCCGTTTTCGATGCGGTAAAACAAAACAGGTTGCGTAATGCAATATGTGCCGTGGTGATGATTTCTGCATTAACCGGTGCCTGGTTTGGTCAGGTTCCGGTTGAAAAAACGCCCATCGATTACTCGCTGCGAATGCTCAAAAATGTCCCGCCAACTGCAATGATGCTGATGAGCAACGATGTCGAATTCAGACCTTACTATTATCTGCGATTAACCCGTGGTTTACGTCAGGATACCGGAGTGCAACTGGTGGATGCCTATGCTGAGCAAGATTTGGCAGGCCTGGGCGGCATTTTAAAAAAACGGCCGATATGCGGAACCCTGATTCACCCGGCCAATGCTCTTGAAGCTCTTGTGGCTTCGTTTTCTATCGCTTGCGATGGCTATACTTACAGGCTTTTGCCGCAGACCCAGCCAAAGTTGAGCGCGACAGGCTTTACTGATGGCTTTCCTATTGGCAGAAGCCGCGTCAAAATAGATCTGGGTGTCGAGGAAAATTCCAGAATAACGGCCGGTTCGGCGATAGACTACAGCGTTGATTTTAGCGGCAATGTCGAAGATATCAGCAATCTTCGTGTCTGGGTATTTTTGAGCGATTCCGAAAACCGGGTGATTTTGCGCAATGGAGTTCTGGTAGGTCATGACTGTCATGAACCGGCGCAATTTATTAATCGGGCCTGTCTCGGTCAAGGCTTTACCGGTTTTTCGATAAAGAGGGCTCTGGTGGCTCCTTTCGACCTGAAAGCTGGAAATTATCATGTTAATTTCTTTCTTGAGAAAGTCAGCCATGAGAAAAAACTGCCCGATCTTTGGCAGCAGTTAGAAAACGTTAACCAATTCAACATCGACGGGTATCTTGAAGTTTTCAGGCTCAATTACGGCTTAACACAAAGATTACCGGTTTTGGCGAAAGATGCGCAATCATTGATCGATTCTTTACCAGAAGGATTTGTTGATTTGCGTGCCTTTTCACGCCGTCTGCAAATTGAAACTAAGCCTGACTTGAATTTGTAACCACAAAGGGCTATAATTCGTGCCTGATTAAATCAATAACGGAGAAAAATATTTGCCAAGAACACTGTTGTTAGAGGCAGGTTTCGTTGCGTTGCCATCCGGGCTTTTCGGCAACCCGGTTCCTGATTTCAGGGAACTGGTCGGGCGGATCATGACCCAGGAGAAATTAGAATTTTCAAGAATCAAAACCTGGGTTAATGCCCAGCGCATCGGCGTATTGATCGAGGGAATCAGCGATTCACAAAGCAGCAGCATCAAGGAAATACGTGGGCCAAAGGCTTCTGCTGCTTATGATCTGAATAATCTGCCCACGCCTGCGGCAACAGGTTTCGCCGCTGCTCAGGGACTTGAGTTAAAAGATCTGGTAATCAAAGAAGTTGATGGCGAAAGATTTATTTTCGCCCGTAAAATGAGCCAGGGTCAGGATCTTGATAAATGCCTGCCCAGGCTTTGTCAGAATATTTTTGCCGTTTTTCCCTTTTCTTGTCCTACCTGGTCGGAAAGAAGTCTATTTCCTCAGCCGCTGGCAAATCTTTGCGCAATGCTTGATGATCAGCTGATTGATATTGAAATCGAGGGTATCAGGTCCGAGGCCAGAGTAATCAGCTTTCAGGGATTGCGCCGCGGTTTCTTACCACTGGAATCAGCGCTGGCATATCCTGCGCTTATGAAGCAGCTCAACCTGATGAACGAGATTGGCGAGAAACGCAAGAATTTTGATGCGAGAATTCGCTCGATTCTACCTGAAGGCCATATGGTTCGTGATCCGGCTGGTTTTTTGAATGACGCCTGTCTTTTTTACGAGAACTCTCACCCTCTGTTGGTCAAGTTCGAGAAAAAATTCCTGGAAATGCCGGAGGTTATTGTCGCAAAGGTCGTTTCCGGGTATTTTGAGTATCTGGTTTGTGAAGATGCACGCGGAAAAATGCTGGCGGCTGCGGTTGCTCTGCCGAGGTCGTCAGAAATCATTCCCGATGAAAGTGATATTCGCGCCGGAATCCTGAATCAGCAACTGGAAAAGGTTTATCAGATCTGGAGTCGTGATGTTCAGTCTTTGCCTGGTCGAATCGAGCGTTTGGCTGAGCAGATAAACGATCTTGGGCAGTTGCGAACCGAACTTTTCTGCAATTGCAGCCTTTCTGGAATCGGGGAGGGGCTTTGCGAAATTCTTGCAACCCCTGTCGATGAACAAAAAATGGTTGCAGCTCTGATAACTTTGATTGAAGAAGGAGAAAAAACCGAAATCGGCAGGCTACTGCAGGGTACGGGCTTTTCGGTGATCTTCAATCGCCTTATTGGCGTAGAAGCATTCAACCCCTATATCGACAGCCTTAAAGAAGTCTGCCGGTTTTTCGAGGGACGTATTAAGGTGCCTGAGTCGAAAGCTGCTGTGATCGTTTGTCTGTCAGTTTTGCTACAGGGGTTTGTCAACGGTGTTAAGTGTTTTGATTGCCGCCCGGAAAAAATTCTTGATTTTCTCTTCTGCTCCAATCTGCATCTGGATCTTTTTGCCGTTTTCAGCAGTCTTTTTCCCGGCTTGCGCCTTGATCGAAAGATGTGGATTGAAAAGGCCTGCAAACTTGTCGAAAACCAGGTTCAGGTTTCGATTGAACAGTTTTCTGGGGCTGCTGAATTTGATCCAGCAGGTTTGAACGAGGCCGTGCGCGAATGGAAAATGCTGGAAGATGATGATTTTGATGAATGTCAGAGTCTTTACGGTCGAATCAGGGCAAAAATTGCCGGTATCGAAGGCCTTGTCGAGGCCAAGCCGGAAAGTGAGCTTGAAATAGAGCTTTCAAACAGGTTGAAAGAATTGGAAGTCATGGTTGGTGTTGATTATCATGCGATTTTTTCGTTCTTTGTCAAAGAAAAAGTTAATATTGAAGCCTGTTTGATGAATCTTCCGGCAGTGCTGGACGATACCACATCGGAATTCTCGGCCCGGATATCTTTGCTGCAGCGCTTGAATAGGCAGCTGGTGCGGCTTCCTTTCGTAAAAAAAGAAAAGAAATCTGAAAAGAGTTAAAAATTTGAAAAATTTTTGTGTTTTTTTTATAGATTACAGTAAAATCGAAGCAACTTTGTTAGGAGATCATTAATCAATGGCTACAGAAGATCACAGCAATCCTCCTGAAAATACCAACTCGGACGACGGCGCTATCTTTAATGCGACTGAAATTTTTCCTCTGCTACCGCTGAGAGATGTGGTGGTTTTTCCATACATGGTGGTACCACTTTTTGTCGGCAGGAAAAAGTCGATCCGGGCCATCGAAGAAGCGATGCTGAAGAATCGCAAGATCGTCTTGTGCTCGCAAAAACAGGCTAAAACTGACGATCCTGAGGTTGAAGATCTCTATGAGACCGGCACGGTTGCAGAAATTTTGCAATTGCTCAAATTGCCAGACGGAATTTTGAAGATTCTGGTTGAAGGTACGACTCGAGTTAAGATTCAGAAATTTACCAAAATCGATGAATTCTTCGAAGTCGAAGCCGAACGCGTTGGTTCCGAAGATCGCAAAACCATCGAACTGCAGGCGTTGATGCGCAATGTTATCAGTCTCTTCGAGCAGTATGTGAAATTGAACAAGAAAATTCCCCTTGAAGTGATCATGGTAGCTAATAATGTTGAGGAGCCCGGGCGCCTTGCAGACATCATCACAGCCCATTTGAACCTCAAGGTTGATGAAAAACAGGAAATTCTCGAAGCATTTGTTCCCAGAGCACGCCTTGAAAAGATTGCATCGATTCTCAATCGCGAACTTGAGATAATGATGGTCGAGAAGAAGATTCGCGGCCAGGTTCGCAAGCAGATGGAGCAGATTCAGAAGGAATACTATCTGCGTGAACAGATGAAAGCCATTCAGAAAGAGCTTGGCGAAACCGACGAACGCACAGAAGAGCTCGAAGAACTTAAACAGGCGATTCATAAGGCTGGAATGCCGGAAGAAGCCAAAGAAAAAGCAGAAAAAGAGCTTTCAAAGCTGACAAAAATGCCTCCAGGCTCTGCCGAAGCTACTGTTTCGCGCAACTATATCGATTGGCTCGTTTCCCTGCCCTGGAAAAAGAGAACCAAAGACCGCATCGAGCTGCAGAAATGCCAGGAGATTCTTGACGAAGATCATTACGGGCTTACCCGGGTTAAAGAAAGAATTCTTGAATATCTCGCCGTGTGTCGCCTGAAAAAATCGATTAAAGGGCCGATTCTTTGCCTGATCGGGCCTCCTGGTGTCGGTAAAACATCTTTGGGCAAGTCAATTGCAAGGGCTTTGAATCGTAAGTTTGCCCGTATTTCCCTGGGCGGAATGCGTGATGAGGCAGAAATTCGCGGTCATCGCCGAACTTATATCGGCGCAATGCCCGGGCGAATAATTCAGGCTCTGAGAGACACCGGGGCCAACAACCCGGTCATCCTTCTCGATGAAATCGACAAAATGGGCATGGATTTCCGCGGGGATCCTAGTTCGGCATTGCTTGAAGCCCTTGATCCCGAACAGAACTACACTTTTTCTGATCATTACATTGCCACTCCTTTTGACCTGTCCAAGGTTCTCTTCCTGACGACCGCCAACGTACCACACACCATTCCCGGCCCGTTGCGCGACAGACTTGAAATCGTTTTCCTGCCCGGCTACACCCAGGAAGAAAAGGTAGCGATCTCGAAGAAGTATCTGGTTCCCAAGCAGAAAGAAGCCAACGGCATCGACAAGCATGATGTTCAGATTCAGGACAGTGCCATTGTCGAAGTTATTCGCAAGTATACACGTGAAAGCGGAGTTAGAAGCCTGGAAAGAGAGCTGGCCTCTATCTGCAGAAAGATAGCGCGCGACATCGTAGTCGGCAACAAGAGCAAGAAGTCTTCTAAGAAAGCTTTTTCAATCAAGGTTAACGCTGCCTTGGTCGAAAAATACCTGGGAATTCCCAAGTTTCATGTTGACAAGCGCGAAGGGAAAGATGAGATTGGGCTGGTTAACGGCCTCGCCTGGACCGAAGTCGGCGGCACCATCCTGCCAATTGAAGTCGTGTTTATGCCCGGTCGTGGCAAAATAATTCTTACCGGCTCGCTTGGCGATGTCATGAAAGAATCAGCTCATACCGGTATGTCTTATCTGCGCAGCCACGCAGATCAGATAAAAATGCGCCCCATCGATTACGATCACCTCGATCTGCACATTCACTTTCCCGAAGGTGCGGTTCCCAAAGATGGGCCTTCAGCCGGTATTGCCATTGCCACCGCAATTTATTCGGCTCTCAATGAAGTGCCGGTTAACAATGCCTTTGCGATGACCGGGGAAATTACCTTGCGTGGAAGAGTCCTGCCAGTCGGCGGAATCAAAGAAAAGCTTCTGGCGGCACATCGCCAGGGCATTACCAATATCGTTCTTTCTGCTGAAAATGAAAAAGAGCTCGAAGAAATACCCGAGAATATACGCAAGAATTTGACCATTCATAAAGTCAAAAATGCCGATGAAGTTCTGCAGCTGGCCCTGGTTGGCAAACCAAAAAGCACGCCGCTGACCTTCAGCCGCAGGGCAATGGGTACCGAAGCCAAGGCGAAGAATAGAAAGGCAGCCGAATAAAGCATGGCAATCAAAATCACTTCTGCGTTGTTCACCGCCTGTATTACTTCAAAAGACGGGCTGCCCGAAGACAATCTGCCGATCATCGCTCTTGTGGGCAGAAGTAATGTCGGCAAGTCTTCTTTGATCAATTCTGTGGCCAATCGGCGCGAACTGGCTCGCACCAGTTCGATGCCCGGCAAGACCCTGACGATTAATTTCTACAACATCAATGAACAGTTCTATATTGTAGATTTGCCTGGCTATGGCTATGCGAAAGCATCGAAGGTGACCAGACAGCGCATTCAAGGCATGATGAACGAATTTTTTGCTGAATGTAAGAATTTGAAGGGAGTCATTCAGATTCTTGATTCAAGGCATAAGCCGAGCACCCTCGACGTGCAGATGTATGAATGGCTGCGTGACCAGAAATTTAATTATCTTGCCGTTCTTACCAAAGTTGATAAACTGAGTAATCAGATGGCGATCAAAATGAAAAAAGCAATTCTCAAAGACCTTGGTCTTAACTTCGCTCTTTCATTTTCATCGCAAACTTTGACCGGTAAAGAAGAATTTCTTGACGCTGTGGAAAAAATTCTGGCAGGGTATCAGTTCAAATCTGCCGAAACCCGCCCGCCCCGCAGTCGTCAGCCTGGTCGCAAAGAAAAGGGCCCGGATAAAAAGGGGGCGCCCGGCAAAGGTCCTGGCAATAACCAGGGAAGAAAAAACGAGACAGAGAAGTCTGCAAGCGATGAAAAAAGTGACAGGACTTCAAAACCCGGGCAGCCTGGACAGCCCGGCAAGAAAGTCGAACAAGGTCAGAATAAACCTGGAACTGGAAAAAGAAGGCGCAGAAGGCCAAGAAAGCCTGGCGGCGTCGGTAACAAGAACGGGCCCGGGCCGGAAAAACCTGCTGCCTGATAGTGGAGGAGTAAAATGAAGTATCTGAGATTTTTTGTGTTGGTTGCCCTGTTGTTTTCTGTGGCCACATCGGCCATCGCGGCCCCTTCTCTGGTAAACGTGCAAAAGCGTATTTACCAGGCCGCACGAATGTGGGATAAAGATCCGGCACAGGCACAAAGCCGGTTAAAAACTGCATTTGTCGATGCAATTGCTTATACCCGACCTGAGTTTATCGACCCTCTACGGGAAAAAGGCTTTTATCTGGCAGTTAGTTGTTACAGCCCTGACCTGGTCTCAGAAACCATGTTGGCGGCCGATACCTATCTCAAGGTTTTCCCCCAGGGAAAGTATGTCGGCAAGGTAAACCTTTTCAAGGCCATGGCTGCATTTGCCGCAGACGATGACGCTGCTGCCGTTGCTGCTCTTGAAAAGGCACAGAATTCAATGGGTAAATCGTTGAAGTATTCTGAGCAGACTCTGTTTATGAACGGTTATGTTTCCGCGGGATATCATCGATCGGCAGAACGATTCCTCGAAGGCCAGAGGCTGGTAAAGCCTTCAGCAAAACTCACCCGGGATCTGAGAAAATTCCATCGCGGCAATCGCAAGGTTGAAGACGCTTTGAAAAAAGTTAAGGAAGGTAAGATTTCCGGACTTGCTGCTGTTGAACTACTTGAAAAAGAACTGCAAGGCAGTTATTTTGCCAAACAGGCACCGGCTGCCGCATTGACTGCAGTTGCCATCAAGGATCGTCAGTCACAGGCCTATAACCCGGTTGCTCTTGAATGGTGTGGCTTGAAACGTGCGGTTAAGCACAGCTCTTCACCCCAGCTAAGAGAAAAGAAATTCAAGGATTTTCTCGAATCCTTTCCTCAGGCTACTTCGGCTGAAACCTATGCCGCATTACAGAATCTGCGAAACATTTATCTCTATGAAATGCGCGACAAGATTCTGGCACGCAAGGTTCTCGAAACCATGAAGCGTGTTCCTGGCTTTGAAGAGCGTGCTGAAGTTGAAGAGATTTTCAGTGATTTTACCAGTGCCGATGTCATTACCGAGCCTGGTTATAATTTTCTCAAAAAACTGTTTGAAAGCGCGACCCTGGTTCCTTACGATAATGGAGCTCTGCCGGTTCTCGATCGAAGCCATCTCGAATTTATGTTGATGATTTCTGAAATGGCTTTGGGTAAGGGTAGTCGCCTGAAAAATCAGGAATTCTACGGGTGGGGCGGATTGCCGATTTCGATGCTCTACGCTGCAGCAACTAATAACAAAGATCGAGCCTGGGAAATTTTTTCACAGCAAAAGCCCGCTTTGTCACCACAGATTGACCGTATGCTTGAAGATATGATTTTCCCGCTTTATCTGCCGGTTCCAGTCGGAGAAAGATATTTCCTTGCCGGTCTTGCCGCTGTAGAGAAGCTGCCTGACCTGGGAACCGATCTCCTTATCAAGGCTATCTCTGGAGAACCGAGAATGTATCGGGTCGAACATGGCCTGGCGGTTCTGGCTGATGTTTACAATCGGCACCTGGCTTATGGTGAAGCCCAGAGAGTGTGGAACCTGCTGGCAAAAATCAATCCTGATTCAGTCTGGTTGAAGTAAAGTTTTTTCTGAATTTCTGGGTTGTCGCCTTGAAAAAGTGCGGCAACTCAGAAATTTCTGTTTAAATAATGTTTTAAAAATGGAGGCAAATATGAAGAAAATCCTGGTTTGGTTGCTGCTGGTTATGGTTTGCTCATGCCTTCATGCTGAAAAACAATTCAATTATCGCGGAATTTTTCCGGCTGACCGCAAGGCTGATGCGAGTATTACCAATTATATATTGCTGAAAAAGGATACAAGGGTAGAGTTTCGCCTCGAAGAGCAGGGAAAAGGGCTGACCGATCTGGTTAAAATCTCTGCAATAAGCTCTACCTCTAACCCTGAAATAAAATACAAAACTCCCGATCAGGATCTCAGCCGGCTTGAAGTTACGGAAACCGGCATTTATCAGGTTACCCTCGTCCCATCTCAGCCGGGTGGAGGGGAAATTCGTTTTGTCCTCGTGGTGAAAGAAACAGCAATTGCCAACGAGGAAGCCACAAAGATTGCATCTCTCGCCGTCTCTTTGCCAAAGCCTGAAAATCCGGAGCCACAAATTTCAAAAGCTGCCGCCTCCGAGACCCAAAAAACATTTGAAAGCGATGTCGAGGCAGATAAAACTGCAGCTCCTTCCGGACAGATCCCTGTGAAAATCAATATAAATCAGGCCAGTCTTGGCCGAATCGAAACGGTTGAAGATATCGATACAAAAGTTGACGCGCAAGAACCACAAATTTCTGCGACGGCAACTATCGAGACGGCAACTATCGAGACTGCAACTTTGCCCAATATTGAAGCTGCGGTTACAGGGCCAGTAAATGCTGTGACAACCTCAACTGTGGCCGTTGCGCCACATAGCTCTGAAAAAGTTAAACTTCTTGCCCCCGCAGAAGGTTTTTATCTTAATCCCCTGAACGGATTCGTTTTCAGTTTACCGGCTGGGCTTCAGCCAGCCGAAGAACAGGAGCAGATCAAGGTCAGTCTTTTGCAGGCAGATGGCTCGGCTAAAGAAGCTTTAGGACAGTTTTTCAGCGCTCGACCGGGAGAATTAACTTTTTTACCGCAGGAAATGATTCCTGGGGCCGTGTACACTGTTCACCTCGGCGATGGAAGCACGCTGCGTCGCGCTGTCTTCCCTGTCGTCAGGGCTGAGTGCGAGTTTCTCGATCAAAAAAATATGATCAAGCTTACCTGGAATCAGAATGAATCTTTGATGGCCAGTCCCATCGGGCAAAAAATCAGACTGGATAATGCTTTGGTAAGTTTGATTGCCGATGAAAAGACCTTAGTGACTCTCAACCCTGATCAGGTGGCCCCCTATGGCGTAATTGAAAATTGCCGTTATTTTTTCCGACCCTATGAAATGACCTTTGAAATTTCCAGAAATTCAGAATCGCCGGTCAAAAATTTCGAACTGCAGGTCGCTGCCAGAATAGACGGACAAGCTGAGCCGGTTTTGGTTTTTCAGCAGTCGTTCAGTAAAGATTTTCAGGATGCTCCGGCTCAACCCGTCTCGACGCTTCCTGACGAGCCGACGACGGCAGAAATTGTAATGTTGGCGGACCTTCCTGAAAATGCCAGATTTCTGTTGCTGCAGAGTTTTCCCGCCTATGAAAAAGAAGAAGAAAAGAATCTTTCATGGCCTGAAGAACTTTGCTGGTCAGAATCGGGAGATCTATGGATGATCGATAGCCAGATTCGCCGATTGCTGAACTTCTCTGCTGATGGGCGCCTGAAACTCGCTTTTGGTAAAAAGGGTGACCAGCCTGGCCAGATGAGTTTACCCGTAGCCCTTACTCTCAAGCAGGGGCGAATTTACGTTGCCGACACCGCTCAGCATTGTTTGCACAAATTTGCCGAAGACGGTTCTTTTTTGCTGCAGATAAAGTCTGACCCTTCGCGTGGTGCGATTATCGATGTTCCGGGCGGACTTTGCTTCAGAGGTGACGAATTGTGGGCCGTTGACCGTGGTCTGGCCAGGGTCTGCTGTTTCGATGTCGAAGGAAAGTATCTTGGCGGATTCGGGGATCATGGCATCATCAATTCGCCATTGTCAGTCCGTTCTGACGACGAAGGTCTTTTCATCCTCGAAAAAAACGGAATTATCAAAAAGTTTTTGCCGATGGGCCAGCAGATTGCCGGTTTCCAGACCGGCTGCCTCGAACCCCGTGGCTTCGAAGTCGATCCCTGGGGTACGATCTGGGTCTGTGATGCCAGGCAGATGCAGGTGGTTCGCTTCAATCAGAAAGGCCGGGTTTTAGCCACTATCAAGGCGCCTCCCGGTCCGCGCCCCTGGATGCCCACAGGAGTTGCCATGCGAAAGGACGGAATGCTGGCTGTTTCCGATGCTGAAAACAAAAAAATTCATATTTTCAGCGCGGAGAGCAATTGATTATGAGAACATCAGGTTTTTTAACAACTTTTTTATTGCTGTTTGCAGTTTTATTGCCTTCATCAGGCGATGAACTCGATGCTCAATTCGTGCGGGGCAGAGCCTATTACAAAAATGAAGGAAGCACCCCATTTACACTCAAGACCGGTAAAATTGACTTTAGCAGTCGTTTGACGATCATGACTTTTTTTGATGGTCAGTGTTTTTTGGATAGCTCTGCAAATTCTCAGTTTCGGCTTAAAGAAGACTCTCTGGTTTTCTTCGAAACCTCTGAAAACTGCGAAGTTAGAAAAGGCCTGGTGGGTATTGCCGTTGAAAACGATCGACCGTTAAAGATAAACACGCCACACCTGGCAATGGAAGCCCAGAACGCTACTTTTGTCGTTAAGTGCTGCCCGGTCATTACCAGGTTGTGTGTTCTCAAGGGAAGCGTCGTTCTTATAAACCCGCGTTTCAACCAGAAAACCACGATCAAGGCGGGCAAGGAAATCGCGGCCGGGTCAGGCATGTATTCAAAGCTATACGATTTTTCCGATGAACTTCGCTATGCCTGGTATTGGGTCGAACCCCTCAGGGAACCGTCACTGAGGCCGTGATTGTCGTTGTGAAGTTGTGTCGTGCCGTTGATACAACCTGACCGTTTTCAAGAACTTCAGCATTGAGAACCACCCGATACTCACCGGGGAATGTGATGCTTTCGGTGATAACCAGTCCGTTGGTCGGAATGGTTTCGCGATAGAGGGTTCCGGTTATTGCCGAATAAATCCTGAGAAAATAACGAACGCTAGAGCCATTTACCGGTTGGTAGCTGACGGTCAAAAGGCGATTGGTCGGATTCCAGCTTGGCGGCGGCGGGGCCGGCAGAAATTGGCTGGCATTGACCCAGTCGAGACCGTCTCGTTTAAGCTCAAGAGTTTCGCTGTTGACAAAATATTTCAAAATATAGCTTCCTGCGGGGAAGCCGTTCAAAGGTCGCTGTAGAATAACTTCATAGCGGCTGGTAGTATTTTCATAAACCAGATCCGAGCCGGCAAGCTTGTTGCCATTTACGTCTTCGATCCAGCCACCGGTTACACCGCTGCCACCTACGCTTGCAAACAGAATATCCTTGGTTGCACTGCCTTCAACGCTGAGTTTCCCGGTAGCCAGGGTTGCGACAAGAGAAGCCGGGTCGACACTTCCACCCGATCCGCCTCCGCCGCATCCGCTCAACAATAAGAACGAAACCAAAAGTAAAAACAATATCTGATATTTTAATTTGAATTTTTCTGACATTTTCTTGCCCCCGTAATTGGTTTTCAGATAGTATCATTCACAGAATATCGGGTCAATACCCGACAAATTAATGCAGGAAACCAAAATGAGAATTATCCATGCCCTTGAAGGGAAAGCCTGGAGCGGCGGCCAGCAGCAGGCTCTTTTCCTTGCGCAACGCCAGCATCAGCTTGGTCATAAAGTAGTGTTGATGTGTCAGACCGGCAGCGTGCTTTTTCAAAAAGCTTCAGACGCAGGTCTGGATGTCAGGCCGAACGATTACCGTAAAGAAATTCACCCTTTGTCCATTTTTAATCTGATAAAGGTTTATCGCCAGTTCAGACCGGATGTCGTTAATGTTCATCGCGCCTGGGCCCACACTCAATGGTTGTTGGTCGCGCTACTGAACCGGTTCAGAGGACTGATCGTCACCCGTCGGGTTCTTTTTAAACCTGATTTCAATCCGGTTAGCCTTGCCAAGTATCGTAGCGCTGCCATTCGCGGTTATATAGCCGTGAGCCAGGCGGTTGCCGACAGACTTGTCGAAACCGGAGTAAAGCGCGAAAAGATCAGAGTCGTTTATTCGGCCACGGACACAGACAGATTTTCACCAGAGACAATTCATGCGCTCAATGGTGATTGGCCGGTTCCTGATGGCGCAAAGGCCGCATTGCTGGTCGGCAATTTCCACCACAATAAGGGACACCAGCTTTTGATAGATGCTTTTAATAAAATGGCCCGACAATGGCCCGAACTTCACCTGGCGCTTGCCGGCCACAATACGCAGGCCGAAGAACTGCGGCGCTTGGCGGCTTCACAGGGGTTTGCCGAGCGAATCCATCTGCTTGGTTTCCGCGACGATGTTCCGGCATTGATGTCACGCAGCTCTTTTACCATCAATACCTCCTATCAGGAAGGATTCTCCGGCACGGTGCGCGAGTCTTTGGCCATGGGAATACCGGTTCTTGCCTCAGATATTCTCGCCAATCTCGAAATGAATTCTCTCATACCAATTGAACTGTTTTCCTGTGGCGATCCTGATTCACTTGCCAATGGCATTCTTAAATTCAGGCGCAATGGCTTAAGTTCCGATCAGAAAAATAGTTTGCGTCGAAAAGCACTTGATAAATTTTCGGTCGCCACCATGGTCGATCAAACTTTGCGGGCTTACCAGGAGTTGTTATGAGACAAACTTCGATTCCAGTCTTGTATTATCACCGGGTTGGCTCACCTGACCCGGTACATTTGAGTATTTCCTGCAAGGATTTTGAAAAACAGCTGAGGTTTTTGCAGCATGCGGGCTATCGAACCATTTCAATTAAAGAATTGATCGAGCGATTGGCCGGGCGAAGCAAAGCCAGTGATAAAGTCGTTTGTCTTACCTTCGATGATGGTTTTATCGACAATCTTCGTTATGCCCACCCCTTGTTGAAAAAATACGGGGCCTGCGCCGCGCTTTTTGTTGCGACTGCTCTGATTCGCCCTGAAAATCAGTCCGGCGCCGAGGCCATGACCGACTTCAATAAGGCCCATACTCTGGCTCGTCTCGGTGATTACAGCCATTTTCTTTCAGAAAAGGAATTGCAGGAAATGGCCGCAGACGGTACCTGGGAAATCCTTTCCCATTCTCATCTTCATAACCAGGTGTTCACTTCGTCGCAATTAACCGGAATTTACCCGGATACTGACGATCACTGGGGTATTCTCTCTGCCTATGGATCCGAAGTTGGCTCGGGCCGTCGACCGGTGTTTACCCGTGGTGCCGGCTTGGTCAACCATGCCTGGAAGCCGATTCCCAGTCAAGACAAAGCCGCGGTTCAAACCGAAGCCGGAAGCTATGCTTTCACTCAGGAGAGCGCTGATGAATACACGCGACGGGTTGAAGAAGATCTGCGTCAGTCGCTGGAAATCATTCGCCGCATTTCTCCGCAGGCGCCGCCGGTAATTTGCTGGCCCTGGGGAAAAACTTCCCCAGAGTTGGAAAAAATTGCGCGACAGGTCGGCTATACCGCCGCCTTGCGTACCGATACCGGGGCGAACCACCCGGGCATGGATCTGATGAAAATCCATCGATTTGCAGTTAAAAAGCCTGACATGCTGAGATTCAAGCTTGGTCTGTCACTGCGAAACCATCGTTTGGTCGCTGATTGCTATTCCTGGTTGAAAAAATAAAAACTTTTAACGGTTAGACGAGTAAAATATCTGCTGCCTCAAAAAGTTTTTGCTGCTATAATGTCACTCATGGTTGTTAACACCACTGAAATTGTAAAAAAAGCTAAGAATTGCCTGAAGAAAGGCGAACAGAAGCTCAGTGCCCATATCGCACTGGGCATTGCCTCTTTTGAAGATGGTCTGGTGAGTGACGCGATCGCCAATTATCGAAAAGCTTTGCAAATTAATGCCGATTCGCCCGAAGCAAATGCTGGAATCGGCATTTCCTATGCCCGAATCGGCGATTTGCCGCAGGCATTGTGTTTTTTGAAACGTGCTTTGGAGCTTAGCCCGGCTTGTGGCATGCTGGCCAACTGGCTTGCAGATGTTCATTTCGACCTTGGCAATTTCGATCAGGCGATAAACTATTATTCAGAGGCTATTCGTCTCGATGCAATGGACAGCAACGCCCATAATGACATGGCCGATGTTTTCCGTATCCGGGGTGATTTTACCAAAGCTCTCGAACATTACGAAAAAGCGGTGCAGATCGATCCGCTCGATACCAATGCCATGCTTGAAAAGGCTCAATGCCTGGTTCAGCTCGGCCGCGACCAGGAAGCAATGCAGGCATTGGACGATTTGATCCGGGGATTTCCGTCGAGCCGGGATTGTGCTACCGCTCTGGTGGTGAAGGGCACCCTTAATTCCAGGCAGAGCAGAGATGCCGATGCCCTGAACAATTTCAAACAGGCCCTTGAATTTTTTCCGTTCAACCGTACAGTCCTTTTCCAGACAGCGGTTTGCGCTGCGAAACAGCAAAAGAACTCCGAGGCCGAGGCATTTTTGCAGCGAATTCTTGAATTGACCCCGGATGATCGACGAGCTCAGGCATTGTTAAAAAAGGTGAAGGCATGATGAAGTTTCGCGGTGGTAAAAACCGGCGCGGCATGCTGATGCTTCTGGTTGTCGGCGCGCTGATTTTCTCGATGATTATCTTCATTTCGCTGGTTAACCGTGTTCGCCAGGAAAGCTCCATTACCAATCGCGTTTCTAACAGCGAAAAGCTTTATCAAATGGCTTCTGCAGTTGGCAGAATTGCAGTGCGCAAGCTTCAGCGTGAATTTGAGCTTCCGGTTTCCGATTTTCCGAAAAAAATCATGGATGCTGCATTCAATGGCCAGACTGGCAAGATGACTGAAGTAGATTATTCAAGCGTCGTCGAAGGTCTCGACGTAACCAAAGCCATTAAAAATTTGCTTGAAAATGACGGCGGCGACATTGAATTCACGGTAAAATACATTGTCGATCTTGGTGAGCAATTTCCTTTTTCGGCACCGATCAATGGTATGACCAACAGTCCTTTTGAACGCCATGGTCATATCGAGGTTATCGTTTCCGCTACGCATCAGGGCCTGACCAAAATCAGCCGTATGCGCAAAGAATTCCTGCTGGTGCGTCTTCTCGCACCGCCGTTTTATCGCTTCACTCTGTTTTCCCACAAGGGCGCAACTCTCGACAAGAACCTGGCCAACCAGACCCTGGTCAATGACAGCGGCAATCTTATGCAGAATCGGCCGCTGGTTTGTCTTAACCGCTTCGTTTCTAAAAAAAAGGCTGATGTCGAAGGCTTTGATTTTCGCTTCAACCGTGCCGACAATATCGTAAAAACGATCGACGGCAAGCCTTCTTTCGTTAAAAGTGGCTGGATTTACCTAGGTGGGCGGGGCAACACCACCGATACTACCGGTGATAGCGGCAATCTGGTGTTGAACGTAAATGCCGGCAGTTCTGACGATATTCTCAGCTCCAAGTTCGGGGAGTATTTTCATTTCTATTTCAATTCCAAATCTGCGGGCTGGATGATTTCAAAAGACTGGACCAAATGGCTTGATAATCATATTCCCGGCAACAACATCGATGCCGACGCCAGCAAGGTCATGATTGCACTGGTAGATTACGGTTATTACAAAGGCCTGTGGGACATTCAGTTTCGCAACAAGCCCCTTTTCGCAACCGCCGTTAATATTTACAAGACGCGTGTTAATGAAGACATCGACCGCGGCAGTTCGATGCATCTTTTCGGTACACCGGCTCTGTGTACCCCAACTCTGGTTTTTGGAAAAATCAAACGCCGCTACGTGCGCACCTATGCCTTCTATTT
>CAZQUE010000025.1:42090-52731 GCA_964596185.1 uncultured bacterium
TTTACCCAGAATCTTTCCTATACCGATTTCGTCTGCAATGAAGTTCCCGCCTGGTATCGCGGGGTAATGGGCTCTAATGCCGACGAAAACTTCATTAGAGACTTTTACACTCTGATGACCACTGAACTGGATGTTGCGAAGTTTCAGGTTGGCTTGCCGTCCAATAGTCCGCCTCTTAGCGGTATCGTTCCCAAAATCGTTGACTATGAGCCTTATATGACCGGTCTGAAAAATATCTGTGACCCCGGCGGACCCGACCGATCCTGGTCTGACGTTGTTCCCCGCAACGGCTATGTCGACAACGACCCGGAAAACCTGTGTAAAACCGATTTTCAGTTTAACAACGACAAAGAAATCTACTACAACGGTAATATTCGTCAGATTATACCACCGGCAGGTTATCTAAAAGACCGTATGTCTTACCTGGTTGAAGGCGATGGCAGTCGCCCGATCTTTCTGAGCAAGAACGAATTTTTTCAAAAGAATTTCATCGTTGATGACAACGGCAAGAAGAAATTGATTCTCAACTGCATTATTGGCTTTAAGGGGAATCTGGTTATTGACATGCCGCTTCAGGTCGAAAAGGGTGGAATTATTCTCTGCGATGGTAAAGTCGATATTCAGCAAGCGATTACCAATAATTTCCTGACCGGCGAAGCCCAGTCAAACGCTGACTTTTTCGGTTATCTGACGATTGTTGCCAGGCGTGGCATCAATATTCTGGCAGGAAAAAGCGGACTGGGGCCATTGCCGCAGATTCACGGCTTTTTTGTTTCGGTTAGCGATGGAGCCGGACGTGTTTCGTCGGCCAATCCAATCCATATTGTAGGCGGAGTTGCCAGTGATAATATCGATGAGCTGGTACGTAAAGGCTGCATTATCGAATGGGGTTTTGATCCCATGGAGCTGGCCGGAGACAATGATTTTGCCCAGAGAAATTTCTATGGGCTGACTATGGGCCCGCGAGATATTGAAATTATTTCTGAAGATTGAAAACTTTTAGGGATGAAAACCGGTAATCTAAATGAACAATGAGAATTTTTCCGACAATGAGCTGATAAAATCGGTTCTTGACGGGGACATTGAAAAATTTGGTGATTTGATCGAGCGCTATGAGAAGCTGGTTTTCAGTTTTCTTCTGGCCAGATTGAAAAACCTTCAGGAGGTCGAAGATATTGCGCAGGAAACTTTCGTTAAAGCATTCCGACATCTCAAGTCGTTCGACTGTAGTAAAAAGTTCACTGCGTGGTTGCTGACAATCGCCAGAAATATTCTTATCGATCATGTTCGCAAAAATTCAAGGTCGGTGGCCTCAACCGATCTGGTGACCGAGGTGTTGCTGAAAGATTCGGAGAACGAGGATTCCAATCCGCAAATGATGAATCTTCGTCGCGAGTCCTGGCGCAAGGTAGTCGAAATGATCAATTCCCTGCCCGAAGAAGTGCGTGAACCTTTTGTTCTAAGAGTAGTCAACGAAATGGCTTATCAGGATATTGCCGAGGCACTTGATCTGCCATTGCAAACGGTTAAAAACCGCATATTCAAGGCCAGAAGTCTGTTACGCGAAAAAAGGGACCAGTATGAAGAAATGTCCTGACAAAAAGTTGCTGTTCAGTCTCGACGACCCGGAATTGAGTATTGACGATCGGGTAAAACTTGAGACTCATCTGCAGAACTGCAGCAAATGCCGGAAGGCGGCCGCTGAGGTTCGTGCCGTTGAGGAAGAATTCAAAAGTCGGGTTGCAACTGCTTTCGTCCCGGGAATCATTAAAAACGCGGCAATGCAGCAGATTCGCCTCTCTGCAAAATCAGCGTCTCCGAAGCCGATCAAGCGTTCTTTCTGGTTCTGGATCCTCGCCCCGGGAATTGCGGTCATTCTTTTTGCCGCCTTGTTCAGTTCAAAGCCCGTTCATCGACATAATGCCGCCCTGGTTAACTGTCATGCCTCTTCTGAAAACTCCAGGGTCAACAACCAGGCCGTTGAATTCGGTCATCAGATCAGGATGCAGCAACTGCCGATGAAACTTGAAGGAAATTTCGTATTCACGATGATTGCGACCAATACTTCTTCTTTTGAACATTCCGGGGTTTCAGATCTTGTAAATGCCTCCTTTGAAAAACTTGAATTTGCCAACGCCAGTGCGACTTTTACCCTTATCAGTGGAAATCAGGTTCAGATTATAATCAATGGTCTGAACCGTGAAATAGATATTTGCCCAATTCGGATCGGAAATACTGTGCATCCTGTTCAGAGCAATAGTGACACAGTTGCCTCGCATTCTTTAAAGACTCCTGATATTGCGTCTGGCCCGGCCGAATTGAATCCGGCAAGTTCTGTCGCTGAATTGGAAACTTTAGCTTCTGATACGACTTCTGTAGGTGAAGAAAATATTGTTGCCCCCGCTTCGGCAGAAAAGCCAATCGTTGACGAAACGGTCAATCCTTTCCTTGACAAACCTTTGATTTTGAACGGAAACTGAATATATGCGCCTTAATAGCAAAATAAAAGCCTTCTCACTGGTCGAAATACTTATCACCATGGTATTTCTCAGTTTGGCATTTTTGCCGCTTTTCAACCTTTTTCAATTCGGAACCAAAGGCACGACCAATAATCTCAACGAAGTTGCAGCAACCAACTATGCTTCCGATATGATCAATTTCGTCCGTGAAATAAGCTTTTTCGAGTTTTCCAGGGCTGCCGGCACAGTTGAAAACTTTCGTTTGGCCAACGACAGCCAGATAAAAGCCTTTTTCAATCGAATCGGATTGAAGCCGCCTCCTGATTGCCGGGAACCCTTTTCCAGAAGCATTGAGGTGCGAAAATTCAAGGGAAAAGATGCCAGATTGTTTGGCTGGCTCAGTGATTGGCTCAAAAAACGTCAGGCCGTTCCCAATTATCTGGTTTCGGTAAAAGTTGAATTTCCCAGACCCGCCGGGCCGGGGGAAAAAGACAAGGTTACCCTGTATACGATAGTGATGGATTAATATGAAAAAATCAGCATTTACAATGATTGAGATAATGGTTGTGGTGGTTGCCGTATCTCTTTTTTCCGGAGTCGTGTACAAGTTGATGTCTGGAACCTTTTCGCAGTTTTCAAAAAGTCAGACGAAATTGACCAATCTTCGTTCGGCAAGCATTATTCTTGAAAATCTTAAATCAGATTTGCGCCTGGCAGTTGTTCCTGCCGATGATGATGAAAAGCCCGAGGTAGTTACCACACCAGGTGCGACTTCGATCAAGTTCTGCGTTCTCGACCGGGGCGCAAGAAAAATAGTGAAATATTCGTTTGACAATGGTGTCGTTTATCGCGAACTGGCAGGCAAAAAGCGTGCTATAAGTCAGGCGCGGGTTTCAGATTTTATAATCGAGAAATCAGATGAACCCGGAAATGAATATCTTGCTTTCAGAATCATTGTCGATAAAGACAAAGACCTTGAAGGCCGAAGTGAAATTAGTAAAGGAAACAAGGTGGAAGTGAAAGCATATCTGTATCCCAGATTTGCCGCTTCGACCATAAGTGATGAAGAAAAATACTGGAACCTGGCTAGACAGGCGGCAGGAGGAAGCTAATGAATAAGATTGCCATGACCTTTTTACTTTCCACATTTCTTTTCTTGGCCTTAAACGGCGCTATGGCGGTTACTACTCACACCATGACCTCGGGCGACACCCTCTGGGAACTCGCGGCTCAACACTACGGCGATCCGACTTTGTACCCGATTTTGCTTGAGGTTAACGGGATTGACAACCCGCGCACAATTCCTAACGGTAAAGTGATTATCATTCCTGATAAATCAACTATGCAAAACATTGCCAGAGAAACCGACCCCGCAAGAAAGCGCGAACTCATCAGTCAGGCCACCTCCGGTCAGGTTGTTCCTCCCGGCGATGATGATGATGAAACACCTGCACCTCAACCTGGAAAAGACGCTGAATCTAGAACTGGTAAGGTTGATCCTGACGATACCAGCTTTATCAACATTCTCAAAGGCCCGAAAGTTTCTCCAGATAAGCTGATCAAAATCGAAAGTAAGGATTGATTCCAAGAGCTTAAATCTTGTTAATCTGTTTTAAGAAGATTTCCACGGTTTCGAAAAGAGCAAACGATCATTGAATCTTTTAATGAGATTTAATGATCGTTTTTGTGTATGATTTTACTTAACTTGATTTAATCTGGTTTTGAAAGGAAACAACTGCAAATGGATTTATCGCAGACTCCATGCGGAACGAATTGTAAAGAATGTAGTCATTTCAAAGAAGGTTGCCAGGGATGTATGGTGACCGATGGAATTCCTTTCTGGATGCCCTTTGCGGATATGAAGGTCTGTCCGATTTTCTCATGTTGTGTTGAGAAAAACAAACTTGAACATTGCGGAGATTGTGAAAACTATCCATGTGAAACATACATGGGACTACGTGACCCTTTTTTTACTGATGAACAGTGGGAAGCATCGGTTGCCGACAGAAGAAAAAATTTGCTCAATAGAAAAAAAGTCTGAGGCGCAGAGAAAATTTAACACAAAATATTATTGGTGTACCTTGACACAATTCCTGCTCAGGAATAGAATTGATTAAATCTCTTTTGTGTATGTTGTATAAGAGTAGTTTAAGTATTTTTTTTCGCACCCAACAAGGAGAAACTAGTAATGAAAAGATGGGTTGTAGCGGCTTGTTGTGCATTTTCCCTCGTAGCCGGCAGTGCTTTTGCCGACGAAGTCAAAAGTCTCGTTCGCGTCAAAAAGCTTACCAGTAAACAGATTACTGCTCTGGTTCAGCAAGGTTATGATGTGGCCAAAGAAGGCCAGGGGTATGCAGAAATCGTTATCGAGAAAAGTCGAATCAATGAGTTTGTCAACAAGGGGCATCCGGTCAAGGTAATTATCGATGACCTCGACAAATATATTCAAAATGTTCAGGCGACTCAGACCAAAAGTGACAAGTATTATACCTACGATACCTGCACCGCCCAGTTGAAAAAATGGGCAGAAGAACACAGCTCGATCTGCCGCGTAGAATCGATCGGCAAAAGCTGTGAAGGTCGCGATATCTGGGCGCTCAAACTCAGCGACAACCCTGAAAAAGACGAAGCCGAACCGGCAGCATTGATCATGGGATTGCATCATTCACGCGAATGGCCTTCAGTAGAAGTTCCCATGGCTACTATTAAAAAGCTGATCGAAGAATATTCCATTGACCCGGAAGTCAAGAAACTTGTAGATTCGCGCGAAGTCTGGTTTGTGCCGATCGTAAACCCCGACGGACTAATCTATTCCCAGGAAAAAAGCCGCTATTGGCGCAAGAATCGCCGCAAAAATGCCAACGGGTCATACGGCGTCGATCCAAATCGCAATTATGGCTATCAATGGGGAAATGTTGGTGCAAGCTCTTCTCCCTCATCCGATACCTATCATGGCACCGGTCCATTTTCTGAACCCGAATGCTGCGCTATTAGAGACCTGGCTATCCGCGAAAAATTCCAGGCAAGCATTTCTTTCCATACGTATTCTGAGCTGATTCTTTACCCATTCGGTTATGGCTATAATATTCCAAATCCTGACCAGAAGATTTTTGTGAAAATGGCCGGCGATATGGCCAGATTCAACGATTATAGACCGCAAAACAGCGCCGAGCTCTACCCGGCAATGGGCGATTGTGATGATTATCTTTACGGTGACAGAAAAATGCTTTCTTTCACTTTTGAGCTTTGCAGCACTTTTATTCCCAGTGCAAGTCAGATCGATACCTTCAATTCGCTCAATGTTCCCGCAGTAGTTTATCTTATCGATAAAGCCGGAACTTACGGCCTGGTGCCTGCCTCTGGCGACGAAGAGCTTATTGCTTCCCTTGATTTCGACGGTGGAGTTGCGGCAATCGAGGACCTCGTAAACCTTTTTGGTGCAGATGAAAATATTGCCGTCAGAAACGAAGCCCTTGATAAGATTGAAAAAATCTGTCAGCAGGTTGCCGACCTGGTTAACCAGGATCTGAAAAATGGTTCCAGCGAAACTTACGAAGCTTTGAAAAAGATTCCTCAGGCGGGTCTGGCACTTTCCTATCTGCGTAATCGGGTAATTTTTGACAATGCGCACGGCGAATTCTATCGTGAAGATATTCTCAATGAATTGAAAAACAGTTAATGTTTTTTTGCGACTTTGCATGTTATAATGAACTACCCGAAAGGGTAGTTCATTTTTTTTATGAGACAAACAACGAAATTAACTGATGTAACCATTTTTACCGGTTACAGCTACATAGGTTCATGTAATGAATTCGTCTGGATTCCAGGCGATCGTATCGGTAATCGCCAGATGCCTTCACGCTTCATTTTTCGCCATCTGAAATGCGAGTATGATGTCGAAGCCCTGATGATCAGAAAAGATCTGTATCTTCGCACCCCCGATGGAAAAGAGTACGTCGTTAGCGATTTTCAGATAACCGACATCAATGATGCTGATAATGTCAGCGGCGTTGCCAGAAATTTCGATCTGTTGTTTGAAAAATTTCCTGAAATGAAGACAATAACCGTTGGTGAAAAGGTTATCGTTTCGAAAAAAACGCAGGTGGTCGCTTTTAAGGCTGTCTCCAATATGATTCACGCAGTCAGATCCGGTCACGGTATCGACGTGAAGCAAACCCAGGAAGTATCAGAAAAGCTTGTTGAAGAAGTTCTTCAAGCGCCTGATGCGATAATGAACCTGATGGACATTAAATCTTTTGACGACTACACTTTTACCCACAACATCAATGTCGCTACTATATGTCTGTTGATCGGGCAGGCTCTGGGGTTGTCAAAAGAAGATATGAACGACCTCGGTGTAGGCGGAATGCTGCATGACGTTGGAAAGCTGAAGATTCCTTTGAGTATTCTTAATAAAGACGGCAAGCTTACCGACCAGGAATTTGCGGAAATGAAGTCTCACCCGACTTACGGTTACGAAATTTTAAGCAAATCCAGAGGTATAAGTGAGCGTGCCCGAATGATTGCCCTGCAACACCATGAAAAATTTCAGGGTGGTGGTTATCCGAAAAGGTTGAAGGGTAATGAAATCAGTTTGTTTGCAAGGATTTGTGCGGTCGCGGATGTTTATGATGCTTTGACCACAGACCGACCGTACCGGGTGGCCATGTCGCCTTATGAAGCGATGAAGATTCTCAACGCAGGTATCGACAACCATTTTGATCCCAAAATTCTTACCGCTTTCATAAGAAAATTCTCGTTGTACCCTGCTGGAAGCCTTGTCGCACTTAACGATGGCTCTTATGCCCTGGTTCTGAAAAACAATTCTGCGTCGGTTATCAGGCCGGTTATCAAGATCGTCATGGATTCGTCAGGGCGTCGGCTTAAAGAGCGGGTTGAGATCAATCTTCTCGAATACAAGGATCTTTTTATTAAAGGCCCTGCTGACCCGGCTGCTCTAAATATCACCGCAAATGCGGCCTGATTCTCTTGCCATGGCTGCGCTTTCACGTCGGATCATTCTTTTTCTGAGCATTTTTATTTGTTTCACTCCCCAACTGAAGGCTTTGCCCGATTTGGTCGCCTCTTTCTCAGATGTTGAAGCTTTGCTCGAGAGAGTCCCACAGGGTACCGGCAAGCTTTTGCTCACAGTTGAGAGCTTTTCCGGGAAAAATGCCAAGCGCGTGTCGCAGGTGGCCGACAGGGTTGAGATCTGGCTCGGGGCAAGGCGAATCGCTTCCCTCGACGCAAATTCACCGCAGGTGGTCGAAGAGGGGCGTCGGCGCAGGATTTTTCCATTTCCCCCCATTGAACTTTCCAGCGGATATTATTTTTTAACCGTTCGTCTGTATCGAAAAGGTTCATTTTCGGCAAGACAAAAATGGCAGGGTGAAACTTTTCAGGTGGGAATTCACCCTGGCAGGACTACCAGACTGCATAAGACCATTCCAATATTTCTATGGTAAAAAATGGGAACCTTTGAGTTGAAAACCGAGTCTAAAAAAAATGAAGGGGCAGAGCTGGAGTCTCTGGTCGAAAGATTCAGGCATGGCGATAATAAGGCCTTTGATCAGCTGGTCAGTCGGTTTGAAAAAGGAATTTATCGCTTGTGCTACCGGTTCTTTAACAACGAAGAAGATGCCATGGACGCAACCCAGGAGATATTCATAAAAATTTATCGGGCATTGCCGACCTTTGAAGGTCGGTCTTCGCTCAAGACCTGGATATATCGAATTGCTTCGAATACCTGCATTACTCTTTCAGACAGGCGAAAACGTGAAAAGGAAGGTTTATTGCAGACTATTCTTAACTGGTGGTCTGATCGAACTGTAGAAACCCCAGAAGAAGAAGTTGTCGACAACGAAATCAGACGGATGAATCAGAAAATGGTGGCTGAAAAGCTTGAACAATTGCCGGAAACCTATAGGATGCCGGTTATTCTTAAGGATATCGAGGGCTTCTCTCTTGAGAAAATAAGTGAAATTCTTGATATCCCGCTGGGTACAGCTAAATCGCGAATCAATCGCGGTAGAAGAATGTTGCAGGAAAGCCTGCAGCTATACTACCAGAGGAGTTCAACATGAAAATCTGTACAAGATATCTTGATTATGTTGAAAATAACGACGTGCTTTGTGATTCCCCAGAGTGGAGTGATATTCTGGCCCATGCCCAAAAATGCCCCGATTGCGGTTCAGCGATGCGGCAGCGGGCGCAGATGCTTGAAATGCTCGATGAGATGCATGAAGTGTCGTTTCCAGGCGACCTCCACCAGCGTGTCATGGCCGAAGTAAATTCAGGCAGCATCGATGCAGGCGAAACAATGCCCTGGTATGATCTTTTGCTCGAAAAATTCTTGCGACCGATTGAAATCGGCTTTAGCTTTGCCTGCATTTTGATGGTGGCACTGATGCTGAATTCAGAAAATGAAGGTTTGGAGCGGGCAAACCCGACCGCTTCCAGGCCGATTCAGATTGCCCGGCAGACAGCCGAACCGGAATCAGGCCTGGAGACAGGGCTTGAGCCTGGCCAGATCGAGCCGGTAAGTCAGCAGGAAGTGAAAGAGTTTCTTGCCCGTCTTGAACGTTTCAATCGCCTTCACCAGGATCGCGATATCAGGCCGGATAAAGACTACATGCCTGAGTTGCGACTGGTTAATGACTGGAAATGAGGAGCCAGGCCATGAAAAGAGCTTTTATTCTGGTTTTTCTTCTGCTTTGTAGCCTTCCGGCATGGTCCGCTCCGGCCGAGCTTTTTGGCACAAGCCTCATCGCCGATATTGCTGAAAAAGTAAGCCCGGCAGTAGTTGCCATCGAATCGGTTCATTATGTGCGTGCGCGAAGGCGATTCGGTTCGGGTGATCCTTTGTTGGACCAGTTTTTTGGCCATCTTTTCGATGATCAGTTTATGGGACACAACAACGTCATTCCTCAACGGGGAAACGGCTCGGGGGTTCTGATCAGCCCTCAGGGGCATCTGTTAACCAATGAACATGTTATCAGTGGCGCAGATGAAATCCTGGTAAGGCTCAATGATGGCACAAAGGCTCCGGCCAAGCTTGTCGGCAAAGATATGCGCACCGACCTGGCTGTTTTAAAAATTGAGAGCGAAAAGGCTCTGCCACATATTCCAATAGGTGATTCTACCAAGATAAGGGTTGGTGAATGGGTTGTTGCGATCGGCAATCCCTTTGGACTTGGGATGACCGTAACCGCAGGCGTTGTTTCGGCACTTAATCGTGATTTGTCTGTCGACGCCAAACGCTCTTATCGCGATCTTATACAGACAGATGCATCCATTAATCCCGGCAACTCGGGCGGAGCATTGATCAACAGCCGGGGTGAGCTGATCGGCATTAATACGGCAATCATTCCATACGGGCAGGGTATAGGCTTTGCAATTCCGGTTAATCTGGCAAAGCGCATAATCGGTGATTTGATGGCTTATGGAAAAGTTAAAAAGGCTTTTTTGGGAGTTACTGTACAAAAGCTTACTCCTGAATTGGCCAACTATTTCGAGGTGCCTGAAAAAGGCGTGCTCGTCACCGATGTTGCCAAGGGCAGTCCGGCTGACAAGGCGGGCATTGCACCAGGTGACGTGCTTACCGCCATTGACAACAAGGATATCGCTGGTCTGGAAGACTTTCAGCAGGCTCTAGAAGAACATCGGGTCGGTGAATCCGCCCGGGTCAAGATTTATCGCAAAGGCCGGGAGGGTGTCAGTGAAGTTATTTTCAAAGAAAACCCCGCCGGTCTTAACCCGCTGGGGGTAACCGTAAAAAAGGTGAACCCAGAACTGGAGCGCAAGTTCTATCTGTATGTTAATGAAGGCTGCGTGATTACGGCTGTTGCAGATGAATCCCCTGCGGATAATGCCGGTTTGCGCCCTGGTGATGTTATTCTGCAGATGAATCGCCAGGCCTTGCTCGACGAAGATGATTTCAACCGGGCAATCGCAGAAATTAAGGATCAGGATCGGGTAGTGCTGCGTGTTGTGCGAGGTCAGACGGTCAATTTACTACTGGTAAAATTGAAATAAATAAAATATCGCTCAAGAAAACTGAAAAAAAAGATTGCAATAGCCGATAGGCAAACTTATAATCAAGCTATAACCTCACCCAACGGAGGGCAGATACATGCAATTGGTTGATGTGCTGAAGGAAAACCTGGTTTTCCTCAATTTCGAA
>CAZQUE010000026.1:0-52070 GCA_964596185.1 uncultured bacterium
CCGCCAACTCGATATCCATCGCAGTCGGGATGATTGTTTTACTTTTCAGATCGAAGCGAAACGGCTTCTGCGAAGAAATATGAAAGGCTCGGTCACCATAAATAGTAGTAGAAACAGTCAGCAGTTCTATGAATTTCGTAGCTTTATAAACAACATGAAACTCCGTATCAGGATCTACGGTAACTGTCGCATTAATTTCGCAATTCACCCGGGTATTGCCCTTGAATGTGTGGGTAGGAACGGGTGTAACCTCGCCGTTGATTTGCCATTTTACGCTATAAATCCCGCCTGGGCCGTTCAACTCATAGCTGAAAGTGGTTGTGTGTCCTTCCAGAGCGAGGGTGATACCTGGCAAAATAACTAAATCACTGCGAAGGTTCGATTTTGAGGTCATCTCTCTGACAACGAATGCCAGATTGCCAGACTCTATTGATGAGCCAGAGGGTTTAACCAACCGATATCTTGTGTAAATTCTGCCTGCCTTATCTTTATAAACGACGGCAATTAATTGCCCAGTGGCCTTTTTGCCGATCAGTTCCGGCCTAATGATGATTTCTTTTATAGCCACGGCATCTGGTGGCAAAGGCTGGGTAGACACATCGTAAACGCCAACGGTAAAAGACCATTTTCTTTCGGTTTTTTCCCCGGCAGCATTGGTTATTGAAATATCTGCAGTGTGTGTGCCAATAGAAAAGGCATTGTTGGCTTCAAGATCGGGACAGAAGATCAGATTAAGCTCATCACCATCTTTTACCAGTTTGATTTTATTGGTGGGAATCTCTTTGTTATCTATTTTAAGACAGTATTCAGCTATTTCAGTTTGTGAAAAAATATCAATCTGAATCACCGGAAACATTGTGCCTGCTTCGCTGTCTGGAACTACACCGGTAATCGCGAGGCCGATATCAGCTATGTAAAATTCCGGAATGACAAGCTTTTGCCCGGCAACTTCGATTTCTTTCGCTTCGATCTTTTGGCGGCAAGTTTCTGTTTTTGAGAATGAAACGACCGATGAATTTTCTAGTCTGGATTTGATTTGCGTCTCAAAATTATTGATCTGGTCAATGCTTGCATGGATTTCCTGATGAAGGGCTTTGAATTTTAATAAGTCGACAACCGCCAAAGCTGCAGGTAAATCGGTTTCTTTCAGCATGGAAGCTGCTGAGCTGAAATCTGACGATTTGCCCTGCAAAAGCTCCTGTAATTCTGTTGGAATTTTAGTTTCAGGCTGTTGCGCAAAGATCAAAAACTGATATGAAAACAGCAGACAAAAAGCAATAAAAATAATGCTGGCAAATGCTTTGGCTCTCGAAAGTTTCATTCTCTATCCCCTGATTTATTGTTTCAATTTATTTTAAGCAAAGATTTGTACAAAAACAAGAAGACAATTTTGTTGATTCCACCATCGCGGGTGCCTTGATAAAAAAACTCTGAACCGAGGCGGAATTAATACCTATGATAGGTTATTTCACACCATACTTTATATTTTCTGATTCTGGCTTCAAAGCACGCTTTTCCTCTGCAACCGGGGTTTGATATCTTCTATTTTGAGCAATTGCAAGATCTTTTATTAAAGCTGTATTTAGCATGCCTTACCTCCTGCCGTAGTCTTAAACAGTATCGGTTCGCCGCGAACTTGCTTTAAAGGTTCTTCACAAACAGCACCACCTACGAAGTCAAGACGAGAAGGTTGATAAACAGGGCCGTCAATTAGCGCTCTTGGCAATAAAACTCCTGTTTTTGCGACTTTCATCTGGCCATAAGCCATGAGCCAGAGGCGCTCGGATAAAATTTTCCCGATTCTTTCTATCTCACGACCATCATCTACAACGGTGTAAAAACGAAGACCGTGAAGGCCGCGAATCAATTTACACGTATTTGCATCATAAATATTGCTGCTACTAGAAAATCAGAGCAGGTCAGTAGTTTCCAAAGCCGGAAGTGCTTGTCTAATTATGAGCGGCTCTCTTCTCCGCCATAAATCTTTTCGCATTCACCAGCATCAATGTCGAACATTGCCATGGAAGGGCCAGAATACCATTAAAAAAACATTTGTTCCTTCGCGCTAAGTTAAAAATAAAAATTGTTTCAACATCATTGAAACAAACATTTTTTCTGGTTTTTCGCGAGCCGAGGCCCATGTGAATTTCGAACCAAATCCACTCTTACAGGTATAAAATAGCTCTTGGGTTGGAAAGGCTCTAAAGTTCTTATTAAACTCTTCTGCTAAAGTTTCGTTTGCTTTAGTAACTCCAGACAAAACGCAACATGCGTAACGCGAATTTCTTTTTTTTCATTAAAACAACTGTCATTTTCACTGACAGCAATATCACAAAAAAACAAAACCCCTGATTCCATAAAGGTTTCAGGGGTCTTTTCATAAGCGGGAAACGGGGCTCGAACCCGCGACCCTCAGCTTGGGAAGCTGATGCTCTACCAACTGAGCTACTCCCGCAATAGCTTTGTGCTCTGCACTAAGCTAATTTAGCAAAGACAAACGCTTTTATCAAGAACTTAAATACAATTTCGGACAAGAATTTTTCATTGATCGCTTTGGTTCTAATCGAAGCCAAAATGAGCCTTTGAGTTTCTTAACGGACAACTCTTCTCAATCACTGATGGGAAACCGGTGATCACCTGGCCTGCTGAGCTCAAGGCCTTTTAGAATCATATCCAGGCTTTTTACCAGTGAAGCCTCCATCTTTTTTTCGTTTTCTTCAAGATGAGCCAGAGTTTCATCTGATCCAGGCACATCAGAAATTACGACAATGCTTCCGACAGAAAGGTTTTCGACCCCAACAAGATCTGCCAGATAGCCGTTCTCCACATCGACGGCCAGCGAACCCTGGTCTTTGAGATCTTGAATGAATGCCGATGTCTCAACCAGCGGCGAAAATACCGAATAAACACGGCCGGCAGCAAAATCCCCAGAAAAGCAGCTAATCAAACTGTTTGTGACTGGCACCCAATCAGTATCAAATCTTCTGACCTCTACGGGCAAAATGATATCGCCAATCGCAGAAGCTTCAGTCAGGCCACCGGCGTTGCCGAATAAAATGATTTTTTTAATTTTCTTTTCTTCGATTAGCACATTCAACAGCGATACAAGCTGATCTCCATAAACGTTACGGGTTAACAGAACATTTACCGGTTGTTGTTTTCTATCTTTAAATGCAAGGTAAGAAAATGGCACGTTCTGATTGGCAAAATGCCGACGCGGCCAGGAATGTCTTTCACAATCAGAATTTAGTTGAGAGTGCCATTCGCGCCATTTTTGCGCCAACCTGCCATCGGTGATGGCATAGTGACTGCCGCACATTTTAAAAAGTGCATGTCGCCTTTCCAGATCGTTGACTATTTTCCAGTGAAAACCGATGATCGCAGCATCGATCGTGCCGGGCATGACCGCTTTAAGTTCTTTTGAATAAACCGTTTTTGCATCATCTGGAAAATCCGCGGACTGAATTATCCTGAAATCAGTGCTTTTTCTCCCTGATAAATGCAGAGCCGCAGCGACCAACGCCTGAGTATGCCGCATACGGTCGAGTCCGTAAACCTCATCAACAATGGCCAAAATGCGACCTTTCGATGTTTTAACCAGATGAATGCCCATGGTAATGTAAGAGCGGTTGCGGGTTATTCTCTTGCCTTGTTCAACACCCTGCTGAGCCAGCCAATGTGCCAGTTGCTGCTGATCACCCGGGAAAACCAAAGCTTCAACATGCGGATTAGTAAGGACCTTTAGCCCCAATGGCGTCAACTTACTTTCAACATAAACCCTGAGATTCCCCAGCGAATGCGGCATTGAGAAATCTATTGCGGCAACTTCGGCAAGAGGCTCGACCTCGCGAGAAACGAAATTGGCCTTTCTGGCATCTTTAACGTATTGCTGCGCTAATTGAACCGGCTCTGACATCGGGTAGCGGTCGGTTGGCAAAATATCACCGGGAATCTTCAGAAGAGCGCTGAGCCAGGCTTTCTGCAAATGCTGCCCATGACCGCCCTGTTTTATCAGTTCAACATAGACAGAGGGAGACAAAACCGCGGCGATAAAATCATAATCACCACCGGCACAGGCTTTGCGAATTGCCGATGACGAAATCTCGAGATCGGAAAAACTATCATAGACTTCGAGCCAACCGCGGCGCTGCAATCTTCGACAAACAGGATTCAGCTTAAATTCATATCCGGGGCGATTGCAAACTGCCAGACGCCAGGAATCGTTGATTCTTTTTACTCCCGAACTTTCAACAACCTTGAAAACCGAATCGGTACCGAGAATCTGATAAATACAATCTTTTGCAAAGGTCTGACGCGCCAGGTCCAACAAGCGCACCGGCGCATCTTCAACCGGCCCCGCCGCAGCCGAAGCCTCTATTTCAGCAACCGGAAACAGCCGCAAGCGCTCATCATCATAATCCTTCAGCGCTGCCTCGATCAGCTCAGCCCGCAGCTCAATCGCACTCATATTGGGCTTGCGCGGGTTACTGCCATTGGGCATGAAATAAACCGCATCGAGACGCAACTTAACCAGAGCGCTTCTGGCAACCTCGAGATGACCGAGATGAATCGGATCGAAACTTCCGGGATAAATGCCGATTCTTGCTGCAAAAACACTGCCTTCCAGACAAAGGAAAAAGATTAGAACGACAACAATTCGGTAAATAATCGTTTTAATTAAAAATTGCAATTATTAGCTGTCCTCCAGAAGAGAACTTTTCAACCGATGCAGAAGTTCGGCTTCGCCGGCATCGATATTTTCACTCAAACCAAGAAAACCACCACCGGCGGCCTTACAGATATCATAAGCCAATTCATAAACAAAGGCGCGGTATTCAGAGGCTTCGGTCTCATCAGAATTTTTTCTCAAAGTCTGATTAACGTTGTGAACCAGTTCTTCAAGATGCGGTAGCTTGGCGCTCAATTCAAACCTCTTCGCTTCACCGGTATTTGAAGAAACACCCGGTTTGAGATCGGTGATTACATTGTTGATCAACTCGTTATGTTGATATTTTTTTTGAAACTCGAACAAAAGGTTTTGACCAACGATGGCCTCTTTTACCAGACCGGCAACTCGGGTGAAAAACACCGACTTTTTTGCCTCCATGCCCTTGGCAGCCAGCACATACATGGCGAGCGAAAGAATCTCATTCCACTCTTCCTTCGTATAATCAGAACTGCAGCTCATAGCAACCTCCTATTCATCTCAATCCTCAAATAAATTAGCCATATTCTATGAAAAATGGCTCAACAAAAACTTCTAGCTGTCTTTAACCCAGACAAAGCCTGAAGGAAGGCTTTCACCGGCATATTCGGCAAGATCTTTTTCATCAAGACGCGCAGCCTTAAGCAGCGGATCGATAAAAGCTTTCTTGCGATGTTTCTTTTTAAAAACATCAACAATATTCTTTCTCAAAACATCGTCGATCTGCACCAGCATATCGCCGGTCTTGCGGCCAATTTCCCGCAAAGCCCAGTCTAGATAAGAATTTCCTGGAACAGCGCGCTTCAACAGATGCTCAGCCCAGGCATTGGCAACCGACTGCGGAACCATGGCCGTATCCGAAGCATAAGCAAGTTCCCGGGCGCCAAAACGGCCAAGCGCATGCAGTGCCAGCTGGTCATTGCCAAAGCTTTGCGGAGCACGCGCGATCCACCAGCCGATTCGCTCTTTTTCAGTGACCGAAAGGCGTTCAAGATTTCCAAGCAAGCGCCAGATCTGGTTGCGCTCATGTTGCCCAATTTCACGAACACTCTTTTCCTTCTTTTTCGGCGGGAATAGAATTGGCTCGATGCGATTTTTCAGCTCTTCCTGGCGCTCAAGAGACAGGCCTGGGGCAATGCGCTTCCACATAACCCACCAGTCCGACCAGAACTCAGGATTAACATAGTCGAATTCCCGGTCGAGCATCTGCCAGATACGGTCCATTCGATCGCTATCGCCACGGGCACCGAACCCGGGCCGCAAACAATAGCTGAGCAAGCGAAACCATTGGGTATAGCCACTTTGGGTGGCAGTAAAACCAGCCTCCTTTTCGATAAAAACATCGAAAAGAAGTCTGAGCATCTCGGTGTCCCAGCTCGATCTGGCCGAACCGATAATCTCTTCAATTTTTTTAAACAAACAATTGAACTCAATTTCGCCGCCAAAAGCTTCGTTCAACAATTTTTCAATTTTTTTCAATTGGGCTGCAGTCACCGGCACGCGGCGTTTGCTGTCTGACTGAGTCGGCGCGGTTTTCTCACCTTCTGCAATATCGAAGCGCAGTTCCTGAGAAAATCCACCATCGAGCTCTTCACAAAAAATCTGCATATAGCCAGTTTCGCGCAATCTCACACTCAACTCAACCTGCTTTTCACCTTTGCCGGTGCGAGCTTTGAGCAGGCATGGCGGCAACGGCAGGTAACGTTTTGAATTGAATTTTATCGTCCTGCCAAGCTCTTCGGCTTTTGGCGGGTTGGGCGTATAAAAAAGATAAAAGGCCGAATCGCGACTCAAATCGATACCGAATGTTTTTCCTTCAACGATGTACTCTTTTTCAATTTCAGAACCCTTGGGCAGAATACACATCAACTGTTCAGGTACATGGCGATCTGGCGTCGAAGACTTGGCAGTGCCGATGCCTAAATAAAGAGAAACCGGATTGCCGCTTTGAATTCTTTGTCCAAGACCCAGGGCAACCATACCATAATAAGCAGCCCCGGCAGCAACAGCAAGCGTCGGGTGGGGATTGCTCAGAATTTTCGGGTCACGCCCTTTCCAGATTGACAGCACTTCAAATAAACGATTGCGCAGACAATCAGCTTTCATGGTTCCGCCGTTGAAAAGCACGGCGTCTGGAATTATGCCGTTTTCATGAAGGAACCCGGCCAGATGTCTGGTAATAGCTGCATCACGAGTGAAAGGCAGACCGGCTTCCGACAACCCCAGCCCATTATCTTCATCGGGGCGCTCACTTGCCTCAACCAGCGGGAAAAATCCGTCAACCAGCAATTGTTTTATCTCATCACAGGGCAGCTCGATTCTCGCCGCCCCGGCCAGAACTTTGCTTCCCGCACCGGATACCGAAAAAGAAACTTTTCCGGCCAGTTCATCGGACAAGACCTGCTCCTTTATTTTATGGCTCTGATTTAGAACCGAAAGCCACTGCTTCGCCACCAGTTTCCGACCCTTATGACGAAATGCAGCCTCTACCTTTCTCGCCAGCGCCAGATCAAGGTTATCTCCGCCGATAAGCAAGTGCGGCCCAACCGCAAGACGAGAAAATTCAGGATGTTCGGCTTCGGCAGGCCATTCAATTTTTATCAGACTGAAATCGGTTGTTCCGCCACCGATATCAGCAACCAGAACCGTTTCAATCCCTTTCAGATCGTGAACCATCTGCTTGGGATTGCGATAAAGATAGTCATAAAAGGCGGCTTGTGGTTCTTCGAGCAAAGAAACGTCCTTGATACCCGCGTTTTCAATCGCTTCAAGAGTTAAATTGCGTGCAGCAGGATCAAAAGAAGCAGGCACAGTAACGATTACCTTTTGCCGATGGAATTCGAAGGTCTCGTCTTTTGGCAGCATAACCGCGTTCCAGAGTCTGATCAGATAACGCAGATATTCGCTGGCCGCTTCTACCGGCGAAATTTTGGCTTCGACCGCCTCACTTTGCCAGGGCAGAATAGCTTCTTTTCTATCTATTCGCGGATGACAAAGCCATGATTTGCTTGAGTGCACGAATCGGCCAGGAACTTCAAATCCCAGGGCGCGGGCATATTCACCGACAATTCGCGAGCTTTCCCGCATCCAGTCAGGACGAACGAATTCTCGCCCCTCTTCAGGCAGATAAATGACTGAAGGCAGAGTTGGCAGCTCATCTACCTGGCCTTCACTAACCAGCTGCGGAACTTCAAGATTTCTGATTTTCAGGTTTTTGTCTTCAAGATCGACATACGACAAGGCGCACTGGGTCGTACCCAGATCGATACCGATCACGAACCTGGCTGTGCCGGCACTGGCCTTACCCATTACTTGATCGCATCCCTGACGTTGAATTCAAGTTTCCAGCGGTGATCGCCTTCTTTAGCCAGGCAATAAATTTCGAGGGTGCCGATCTCGGTAATGGCAACCTGAAGGCCAACATCGACGATATCACCGGCCTTCATTCCTTCATAAGCGGGCAGTTCGATCACCAGAGAACTGGTTTCCTCAAAGTCTTCATCCATTTCATCGATGAGAGTGCCAAAAACATCTTCACGACGGCAATTGGACTTAAAAAACTTGAATTCTGCCTGTTTGCCGATCACCAGACCAAAGGTGCGCTGATCGATTTCCCGGGTAGTTCCTTCTTCAGTGCCCTGCTGAGCGACACAAAGAGCTTTGAGTGGTGGTTTAAATCCGGGAACCGCTGGCAGGGAAGATTCGATCCCAAGATAATAGGCCTGGGAAACGCCGCCGCGAATACGAATACCCTTGCCTTCTCTGGCAATGCCGAAATAGGAAGCGCCACGCGCTACCGCCTGCGACAATTCGATTCCTTCAAGCACCTTGATCGCTTCTTTGCCTTCACTTTCCAGCCAGCTGTCGATAACTTCAACCAGACGGTTTCTGAAGATTTCTGAGCGGAAAACCCCGCCGTTGAAAAGAATTGCCTGCGGATGCGTGTAATCTTTGCCTTCAGTTTTCTGACTGCGCAAAAATTTGGCCAGATGACGGGTAATTGCCGCGTCAGCCGCATACATCAGGCTTATTTCCCGAACCCCCGAGCCGGTATCTTCGATAGGATCATCGGAGATGGCACATTTAGGGAAAAAGCCGTCTATCAAAACAGTCTCAATATCGCTGCGCTCGATCGTCGTTTTCAATGAACCGGCAATTACGCTGCTGCCGCGCCCGGAAATAACTACCGGCACCGCATCTTTTTCCGCATCAGACAATAGAATTTCTTTGGCCTTGCGACATTGATGGCTCAATTGAATTGTCTGCCACTGCGTAACTTTCTTGCCGCTTTCTTCCAGCTTCTTTCTGGCAATGTAAGCGAGGGTCAGATCCATGTTATCGCCGCCAAGAAGAATGTGGTTACCAACGGCAACCCGCTCCAGGCTAAGGTCGCCATCAGCTTCACCGATCTCAATCAGACTGAAATCTGTCGTGCCGCCGCCAACGTCGACAACCAGCACGACATCGCCTTTTTTGACCTGCTTTCGCCAGGGCTTGTCGCTTTGCGATATCCAGGAATAGAACGCCGATTGTGGTTCTTCAAGCAAAGTAACTTCGGTCAAACCGGCTTTTCTTGCAGCCTCAACGGTCAAGTCACGGGCTGCAGCATCGAAAGAGGCCGGTATCGTGACGATAACCTTCTGGTTTTCAAGCTTGTCTTTGGGGTTTTCTTCGTTCCAGGCCATCCGAACATGATCGAGAAAGTTAGAGATTGCCTGTAATGGCGATACTTTGGCGTTTTCTTCGGGAGCATTCCAGGGCAGTACCGGCTGGGTTCGATCAATTCTCGTATTACACAGCCATGATTTGGCTGACGAGATGAGACGATCGGGAACTTCTGCACCACGTTCGCGGGCATAGTCGCCGATAATGAATTTTGAGTCTTCATCCCAGGGCAATACTGGCTTTTCTTTCAAACGCTCGAATAGGAAAGAAGGCATGCCTTCAAGCTTTTCTACCGCACCCTTCGCCTGCTCCTGCAACAGCGGGAAAATGCTGATTTCTGGTTTTTCTTCAGATTCGGCTGCGGCCAGCGAGGTGCTGGTAACAACGATATTAGTCGTGCCAAGGTCGATACCGACAATGTGTTTTGCTTTTGCCATATTATGCCTCCTCAGCTGATCTCTATTTCTGCAGGTGCAACGACGTTGCCGCTCCAGCCATCGACCAGTTCCGGCAGATGGCATTCTTTCAAGCGCCAGCCACGATGCACGAGTTCACCAGTATAGGGGCCGCGAGCGGGAACATTCCCTGAAAGCTTTATCGATTCTGCATCCGCTTCTTCAATGGTAACTTCGCTTCCCTCTGATTCGTTTAGCACCGGTTCAATAATCAGACGTTCCTGCAGAAGCTTGCGACAACCTTCATGAATTGGCCTTATCGCTCCGCCCAGAGTCTCGTCATCAAAGTCCGTAACGTCTTCCATCAATAGATCGATTAAGCGGCCCTCTTTCTGAAACAGGTAAAGAATCTGGTAAGCGGCAGGTGGGATACCGTGCTTGCCGCTTTTGGCATCGGCCATTGCCGCCTGCAATTCTGCTTTGATCTTTTCGTTTTCCTGCTTCATTTCTTCAAGCTGCTGTTTGAATTTTTCGTTATCGGCTTGTGCTGTTTTAAGGCTGCCGGCAGCTTTTTCAGCTTCGCGGCGGGCAGTTTTGCAATCCTCTTCCGCTTTATTGAGTTTATTTTGCAAAGCCCTGATTTCTTCTTCAAGCTTTTTAATCTCAGCATCAGCGTTAGTCGAGCTTTTCACCAGATTTTCATTCTCAGATTGAAATTTCTCGACCTGCTGCTTCAATTCGGCAAGCTCTTGGGCAAGTTTTTCCTGCTTCTGACTATCTTCGTCGCTAACTGAAAACTTCTGTAGTTGCGCCTGCAGATTTTCAACTTCACTTTCGAGCTGTTTTTCTTTCTGCAGCTTCTGTTCTTCAAGCTGCTGGAACTTCCTTTCCAACTCGGAGAACTCACTTTTCAAAACCGTTTCCGGTTGCTCTTCAGGCGGCGAAATCGGCTTTGGTTCGGGTTTTTCTTCTGTCTTTACGGGTTGCTTTTCGGCGCTGCTGCCGAAAAGCCCGGCAAGAGAAGTAACGAAAGCGGCGAGCCAGAACAATATCAGGCCAATCAAACCTGGTGAACGATATTGCTCTGGAACCAAATCGGTCATAGCGGTTATCAGGGGAGTAAGCTGCTGTTGATCCGGGTGAAATTTAACTGCGTAGATTACGCTGCCAAGAACGGTCAACAAACCAATCAAAGTCAGAAAAGCTGTGGCTTTCTTCATTCAGAACCTCACAGAGAATTATGTCGATTGTCAGAGTCTCGATATCACAGGCAGATTATACCCGAAATTCATCAATCAACCAAATATTTATCATAACAAAGCCTAAAACTGCTTTAATCAACCATATCTGAAGTTGAATGCAGTTGTTTTTTTGTCTGGACGGGTATATGATTAAGGCAAATCGAAAATAAACAAACAGGACCTTTATGAGCACTGCTGAAATCCCGGCTGAAGTTCTTTATGCTACCGGCGGACTGATTTTTTTATTACTTGTCTGGCTGGTTGGATTTCGTCGTAAGAACGCTGTTACAAGCGACAAAATTGACACTCAGTCAGAAATACCTCATCGGAACGAATTGCTCGCCGCAGGAGCAAGTACCGACAGTCGCACCATCAGTCGCGCCATTCCAATTGTCACTTCGTTGATTCAGAAGAACCCTCAGCCGGCATTAAAAGATGCCGAACTTACCGAAGCCATCTGCCATATTCTCTATCGCGGCGGACAGAAATCTTTTTGCCAGGATTTCATGCGCCGGGCCGGCAAGACTTATGCTGACCAACAATGGTTCATCGAGCTTCAGATCGAGTTACTGACCACACAAAAGCAGATCGATGAAAAAACTCTTTTCAAAATCCAGGATCTCCAGAAAAAATATCCCGACAACGACAAATTGAACCTTTTTCTCGCCAACTATCACGACCGAAAAAAAACCTACAAGGCCGCGAATCTTAAGTATTTTGAAAAAGCCGCCGCCTGTGAAAATGATGCAGCCAGGTGGCTTTATGCCATTGCCAGATGCCAGCAGAATCAGGGCAGTCTAGATGCGGCAATGGAAACGACAAACCGGCTTATGGCCAAAGACTCCGGTTTTCCCGGCGCACACGATCTGAAAAGGTTGCTTGAAGAGCAACTCAACCCCAAAAAGCCGCAAAACACAATCGTCAGCAAACCTCAGTCTGAAGACCCTGGCTTTGCCGCCGAGCGCTACACCCAGATTTCCGAAATGGGCCGGGGTGGAATGGGCGTGGTCTACAAGGCATTTGACGAGGTTTTGCAAAGGTGGGTAGCGATTAAAACGCTTCAGGAAAGCATCGCCATCTCACAACCGGATCTTAAGCAGAGATTTCTTGGTGAAGCCCGCATTCTTGCGGCCCTTGACCACCCATCGATCCCGAAAGTATTCGATCTCTCACTTAAACCACCCTACTATCTGGCTTTTGAATTGATCAACGGGGAAAGCTTGCGCTCTTATCTCGAAAATTCCGAAGACAAATTGAGTATCAAGCGCTTTCTCAGCTTTGCTATCGACATCACGTCTGCCCTGGCCTACGCCGGCAGTAAAGACATTTTGCATCGTGATATCAAACCTGAAAACATTCTAGTCACCGATGAAAAACGCTGTTTTGTCATCGACTTCGGGCTTGCTCAGATTGAAGGACAGGCCAATCTCACCAAAACCGGACTGGTAATGGGAACTCCATGGTATCTGGCTCCCGAGCGCTTTCGGGGCGAACCGGCGACGACTTCTTCTGAGATCTACGCCCTGGGGGTAATGCTTTTCGAAATGCTGGAAAGCTGCAAACCCTACGAGGGCAACGACATCAATCTGGTTCTGGTTCAGGAACCCAAAAAAGTTTCCCGAGAAGACGCGTCACTGGAGTTACAGGTTCTGATCAGCGAATGCCTAAGTAAAAACCCAGCCAACCGCCCGGAAAACTTCGATGAAATTCTTGCCGTTCTCAAAAATGCTTTTGAAAAAGTAAACACTGACAGGGAAAACAAAGATGAAAGTAATATTCAAGGGGTCTGACGGTTCAATAATCGATGCACGTGAAATGAAGCCCGACTGCAGCGAGGTTAAAGTCGGTCGAAGCCCATCCTGCGACATCGTTTTGCAATACCTGACCGTCTCCAGAGAGCATCTGCTGATTCGCTGCGACAACTCAAATCGGCTATTCATACAGGATCTTCACAGCACATTCGGCACCAGAGTCAACGGTCAAAAGATCATCCCAGGGGTTATGGTGCCTATTCAACCAGGTTCGATGGTTCAGGTGTCCGAAGATGTTTTTCTTGCCGCAGAAAGCGGAGACCACCAGTCTATCGAAGAAACAACCAAAGCTCAACCGGTTACCGCTGAAATCTTCCCCTTTTTCCTGCACAAAAACCTGACCTTTGTCAAACAAACGTTTAACGACATCAGAAACCTGATCGAAGCCGAACGAAAACCAGAATTAGAACCACACGAAAGCAAGATTTCCGAGCGCATTCACGAGCTTTCGGCGATGCTCGAAGTCAGTTATGCGCTGAACTCAATTCTAAATTATCAACAACTGCTTGAATACACCATCGACATGGCGCTCAACGTCACCCGCGCCGAGCGAGGCAGCCTGATTCTCTTCAACGAAAACAGCCAGAAGTTTGAAATGGTTGTCTCCCGAAAAATGGGCGATAAAGAGATAAATAAAGAAATGCGCACTTCCCAAAGCCTTATCGTCCAGTGTTTCAAATCGGGTGAAACCATGCTGATCACCGACACAAATCTTGACCAGGAAATCGCCGAGCGTAAAAGTATCGTCCTTAATCAAATCAAATGCGTGGCGGTCACTCCACTCAAATACAACCGCTCGATTATAGGAGTTCTATATCTCGATAGCCGCATCAGCACAGGGCTGTTCAAAGAAAGAGATCAGGAACTTCTCAAGTTCTTTGCAACTCAGGCCTCAGTAGCGATCAACAATTCTCGCCTACTGCACCTGGCCACTACCGACGGCATGACCGAACTGACCAATCATCGCTCCTTCCTCCAGCGCTTGCTCGAAGAATTCTACCGCGCCAAGCGCTATAATCTCAATCTTTCGGTAATAATCCTCGATCTCGACCACTTCAAGCAGGTTAACGACACTCATGGTCACCCGGCCGGGGATGCAGTTTTGAAAACTATCGGCAAAATTCTTAAAATGAACGTTAGAATCCATGACCTGCCGGCCCGTTACGGTGGAGAAGAATTTATTGTTCTATTACCCCAGACCGAAAAGCTTGGCGCAATGGTTCTTGCAGAAAAATTGCGAGCAACCGTCGAAGCTACCCCGGTAAAAATCGCCCCCGACAAGGAAATAACCTGCACCATAAGCGTTGGCGTCGCCCAGATTAATCCGGCGACCATGAACAAACCCCTGGCACTCGTTCAGCTTGCCGACAAAGCTCTTTATCAAGCCAAAGCCGGTGGCCGCAACCAGGTGGTAATGGCCGAAGAATAATTTTCCTACCAACCATCTTAAAAAAATCATTTGAAGCGTTAATTTTTCTTGTAAATATAAATCATTGCGTTATAAAATTTTTAGAAACAGCCGGATTCCGACTATTTAACTGGAGCTTCAAATGCCTGAAAGCCTTATCGTCAGATGCAGTAAATGTTCGCAAAAAATTGCGCTGCCCTATGGCTTTGATTCACAGGTCTTTATTTGCCCCAAATGCCAGCATCAGATGGCGACTCCGGCACAGGTATTTACCCCTCAAGACAGACCCCAACAGGCCCAGACACCTCCAGAACCTTCTGAACCACCATCAATCAAGAGTTCTTCACAACAAACCAGCCATATCAGCCCAACCAATCCACCGCAAGCAATGCCAACAGATCTCACTGGCCAAAAAGAGATTCAACCGAAATCAGAACCAGAACAAAAAACTCCTGCAATCCCTGAACCCGAAAACACCCCTGCAGCAAACGGCCTAAATACAGCGGCAACCCATGCAAGTTCAGTCGCTCAGTCCACGCCAAACCTACCACCCAGAAAAACCTATCCCTCAAAATACCCAAAAGCAACCGCAAAGCCACCCAGCCCGAAAAAGAAAAGCGCAAGAGCCCAGCTGGTCGAAAAGGTTGGCGATCTTGAGTTGACCGAGCACATACAAGCCTGGGTCCAAAACAGCATTAGCCCGCAACCCGAATCAAAAGAGGCTTTCATGCGCCGCCTGGTAAAAAATGGTATGGATGCCCAGACGGCTGCCGCGTTAATTGCCTATGCTGAAAACAGCGAAGAAGGAAAGCAAATAGCGCTCGGAACCTCCTGGACAACTTTCTATTACGGCCTGGCAGCTCTGGTTGGCGGCACTATTATCAATGCTATAACCATTTATACAACTGGTTATGTGGTTAAAGCCCTTGGAGCAATCCCGATGATCGGCTTTCTCGTAGTAGTAAATTCCGGCCAGAAGATTCTTTCAGTTAATTTCCCGATTTTTAACAATCAACTTTTTCAGCTACTTATTTTCATCATTTTTCTCGGTTTAATGGGTGGCGGTTTCTACCTCGCATTAAGATAATCACCAAAATCTTGACTTTTTTTATTCTGCTTTTCTCATAACACCTCACTGGCTGTGATTTTTTTCACGCCTGTAAAAACTTTTTTTATAGCAGCTGATTTTTTTTCACAATTTTAGTTGACCTTTGTTAAATCGGTAATTATACTAATAGTGGAATCGAGAAAAATTTATCGATATTCCTTTCTCGATATAACCGTTCAACGGAGGTCAGCATGCAAAAGCCTATTATTGCAGTTCCCGAACCGACTCTCAGACGCCTGCCCCTCTATTATCACTACCTTAAAAGCGTAGCCGCCCGCGGCCGGGAGTTTATTTCCTGCACCCATATCGGCAAAGATCTGAACCTCGACTCAACACAGGTTCGCAAAGACCTTGCCTTTACTGGTATTCGCGGCTTGCCCAAGGTCGGCTATAAAATTGAAGTTCTGATCAACAGCATCGAAGAATTCTTCGGATACAACCGTATCGACGAAGCCTTTCTCATCGGCGTCGGCAACCTTGGCAAGGCCTTGCTTGGCTACAAAGGCTTTGACCACTATGGCTTCAAAATCATCGCCGCCTTCGACAGCGACGAACAGGTCATCGGCCGGGATATCCACGGAGTAACCGTATTGCCGATGAGCAAGCTTGAAAATCTCTGCAAAAGAATGCAGGTAAAGATCGCGGTTCTGACTGTTCCAGAAACAGCAGCCCAGCAGGTTACCGACATTCTGGTAAAAGCTGGCATCAAGGGCATTTGGAACTTCGCCCCGGTCAGCCTTAAGGTTCCCCAGGACGTATTAGTCGAAAACGAAACGATCGCCGCCGGCCTGGCAGTTCTCACCAGAAAACTGCAGACCTCGTCACAAATTTCCAGTTAACAGCAGGAGGTTTCCCATGAACACCCAGTCAGCCAGCGTTCTACGCAAGTTCGAGAAAGTCTGCGAAATTCTCGATCAATACCAACACGACAGTGCCAAGCTGATTCCAATCATGCAGGCCGTCCAGGAAGAATACCGTTACCTTCCTGAAGAAGTGCTCACCTATGTAGCGACATCGCTGGGCATACCGGCCTCACAGGTTTACGGAGTCGCAACCTTCTATTCGCACTTCGCTCTCAAACCCAAAGGCAAATACGTCATCAAAATCTGTGACGGCACTGCCTGCCACGTTAAAAAATCCATTCCGATTCTTGAGGCCCTAATGAAGAAGCTGCGACTGGAACCGGGAAAAATGACTACTCCTGACATGCTTTTCACCGTTGAAACCGTCTCCTGCCTCGGCGCCTGCGGCCTGGCACCGGTTCTGGTAATTAACGAAGAAGTTCATGGCCTGATGACTCCTGAAACCACTGAAAAACTTATCGACGAAATCATTGCCCGGGAGGCTGCCCAATGAAACACTCAGCAATCAATCTTGAAACCATAGCCGACAAATATCGGAAAAATGCCTGCGAGCGCCGCATCATCGTCTGCGCCGGCACTGCCTGCGTTGCCAACGGTGCCCTTAAATTGATAGATGCACTTGTGAAAAAAATCACCAAAGCAGGCCTGCCGATGCGGGTTGAGACCGCAGATCACCAGAAAAACGATATTCACCTGTCTAAAAGCGGCTGCCACGGCTTCTGCCAGATGGGACCACTAGTGACGATCATGCCCGAAAACATTCTCTATGTAAAAGTCAAAGCCGACGACGCCGACGAAATTGTTGAAAAAACCTTGAAGAATGGTGAAATCATCGATCGACTTCTCTATGTCGACCCGAATTCAAAGGTCAAAGCCCCCGGCGCGGCCGAAATCACTTTCTATAACCGGCAAAAACGCACGGTTCTTGCCGAATGCGGCCACATCGATCCTGAAGACATAAGAGAATACATTGCTCATGGCGGTTACGAAGGCGCAAGAAAGGCCTGTTGCGACCTTTCATCCCAGGCCGTTTGCGAAGAAATACTGCACTCTGGCCTGCGTGGGCGCGGCGGCGGCGGCTTTCCGACCGGGCGAAAATGGGAGCTTACCCGAATTCAATCTTCTGCTGAAAAATACGTTATCTGCAATGGCGACGAAGGTGATCCGGGAGCCTTCATGGATCGCAGTGTCATGGAAGGCAACCCCCATGCAGTAATCGAAGGTATGATGATTGCCGCGAGAGCCATCGGCGCAAGCGCCGGGGTGGTCTATGTACGGGCTGAATATCCACTGGCAGTGCAGCGAGTTCGCAAAGCGGTAAAAGATGCTCTTGAAAACGGCATTCTCGGTAACAACATTTTTAACAGCGGCTGCTCATTCAATGTTGAGGTCATGGAAGGTGCCGGCGCCTTTGTCTGCGGCGAAGAAACCGCCCTGATCGCATCAATTGAAGGGAAGCGCGGCATGCCTTCCCCTAAACCGCCTTTCCCCGCCCAAAAAGGCTTGTTTGGCAAACCGACGGTTATCAATAACGTTGAAACTCTCGCTTGCATACCGTTGATCATGAGAAAAGGGGCCAAGTGGTTCAGAGAAACCGGCACTGAAGGCTCGCCCGGAACAAAAACCTTTGCACTCACCGGTCATGTTGCCAACACCGGCTTGATTGAAGTTCCTTTCGGCACAACGTTGCGCGAAATCATTTTCAATATAGGCGGCGGCGTCACTGATGACCGCGGCAATCCCCTCAAAGACGGCTTCAAAGCGGTTCAGATCGGAGGCCCATCCGGCGGCTGTCTGACCGAAGAACATCTCGACCTGCCCCTCGACTTCGATTCACTGCGCGATAAAGGCGCAATGGTCGGCTCAGGCGGCCTGGTAGTAATGAATAAAAGCACCTGCATGGTTTCCATCGCCCGATTCTTCATGCAGTTTACCCAGAACGAATCATGCGGAAAATGCGTTCTTTGCCGCGAAGGAACTAAACAGATGCTGGCGATGCTCGACGATATCATGAACGGCGAAGCAGACGAAAAAACTCTCGACAATCTCGAAAAGCTTGCCCACGCAGTTGCCAAAGGCTCGCTGTGCGGTCTGGGAAAAACGGCACCAAGTCCGGTTCTCTCTACTCTCAAAAACTTCCGCCACGAGTATGAAGCGCATATTTTCCAGAAAAAGTGCCCGGCCGGGCAATGCAAAGCTCTGGCAATGCCTGAGATCGATCCCGCACTCTGCAAAGGCTGCACTCTGTGTGCCAGAAAATGCCCGGTCGGCGCTATCAGCGGTGAAGTTAAAAAACCTCACGTGATCGATGCCTCTCTCTGTATCAAATGCGGCGCCTGTGCCGCTGCCTGTAAATTCAATGCCATTTCGGGGGTGTAAGCAGCTATGAAAAATCACGACAAAGGACAAGTAACCATTAACGGCCGCGAAGTTGCCATTGGCGATGAACGCAATCTACTCGAACTCATCAGAAAAACCGGCATAGAAATTCCTACCTTCTGCTACCATTCTGAATTAAGCATTTACGGCGCCTGCCGTCTCTGCCTCGTCGATATCGAAGGCCGCGGCATTCAGGCTTCCTGCTCCATCGCCCCTGAAAACGGCATGAAGGTTAAAACCAACACCGAAGAAATTCGCGAAATTCGCAAAATTTCACTCGAACTACTGCTGGCAAACCACAAAGTCGAATGCCCAACCTGCCCCAAAAGCTCTTCCTGCAAACTTGAAGCATTGGCCCGCAAACTAGGGGTTACCGAAGTTCGCTTCAAAAAGACCCAGAAGGAAATGCCTCTCGACCGCTCTTCTTTCTCTCTGGTGAGAGACCCTAACAAATGCATACTCTGCGGCGACTGCGTAAGATACTGCCGCGAAATTCAGGGTATCGGTGCAATAGACTTTGCTCACCGCGGCAAAGACACTCTGGTATTGCCTGCATTTAACAAGGATCTGGCTGATGTCGACTGTGTAAACTGCGGTCAATGCGCCGCGGTATGTCCGGTTGGTGCAATCACCGTCAGATCGGAAATAGACGAAGTATTCAAAGTTCTCGATGACAATGACAAAGTCGTCGTCGCCCAGATTGCCCCAGCGGTTCGCGTAGCCCTCGGCGAAGAATTCGGGCTGCAGTCCGGCGAACTGGCAACCGGCAAAATAACTGCGGCATTGAAGCGCATGGGTTTCGCCAAAGTCTTCGACACTTCTTTTTCAGCGGATCTCACAGTTATCGAAGAGGGAACAGAACTTCTCAATCGCATTGAAAAAGGTGAAAAACTGCCACAATTCACTTCATGCTGCCCAGGCTGGGTAAAATATGCCGAACAGTTTTACCCGGAAATTCTCGACAATCTGTCTTCATGCAAATCGCCACAACAGATGTTCGGTTCACTGGCCAGAGAAATGCTGCCAAAAGCTTTGAATGTTGATCCTGAAAAGCTGGTTATCGTTTCGATAATGCCTTGTACCGCCAAGAAATTTGAAGCACGGCGCCCTGAATTTACCCATTCAGGCCGACGCGACGTTGATTTTGTGATTACCACCCAGGAATTGAGCCAGATGATCGAATCTTCTGGCCTACAATTCTCTGAACTGGCGCCCGAATCACTGGATTTGCCACTCGGTTTCAAAACCGGCGCCGGAGTAATTTTTGGCACTACCGGCGGGGTAACCGAAGCCGTTTTGCGCTTTGCCGTCGAAAAAGTCAGCGGCAAGATTCTCGAAAACGTTGATTTTCATTGCGTTAGAGGCAACGAAGCCCTGCGCGAAGCAGAATTGGAAGTTGCCGGCAAAAAGCTCAGGGTTGCGGTTGTTCATGGCCTGAAAAATGCCGGCAAGATAGCACAACAGGCACGTCAGGGTAAATGCCCCTACGATATCGTAGAAGTTATGGCCTGCCCTGGTGGTTGCGTAGGCGGAGCCGGACAACCGGTAAACTTCGCTCCCGAAACTGTTGCACGCCGCGCCAGAGGTCTTTACGAAGCCGACAAAATGTTACAACTTCACAAGTCGCAGGAAAACCCCTATATCGCCGAAACCTATCAAAACACCCTTGGCGAGCCCGGCAGTCACAAGGCTCACGAGCTTCTGCATACTTCTTATCAGCCACGCAAAAGAATCAGCGACGAAGGGATCAAACTATTGACCGGAACCGGTGAAAACCGTATTCAGGTCAGGGTCTGCGTCGGAACCAACTGCTTTCTCAAAGGCTCACAGGAGATCCTCAAAAGCTTGACCAGTTATGTCGAACAGCATGAAATGGCTGAAAACATCGATGTTCAAGCAACCTTCTGCTGCGAAAAATGCGGCAAAGCGCCAAATGTAATGGTGGGCGACGAATTGATCAGTTCGAGCACTTTTGACAAAGTCGTTAAAGCACTGAATTCACAAGTTCTCAAAAGAGGCAATTGATGTATTCTGGAAGAAGCTGTCGCATGCACGACAACGCTGACCATAAAAGCTTGCGGCAGCTTTCTTCCCCTTTTTCCAGTGTCAAAGCGCATTAAGGCTCTCATCATTTATCAATTCACATAGAAAAGTGGCAAAATTATGGCCAATATAAAAGCAAAAAGTCCTGTAGTCTATACCAACAAAGCCGAATGCCGCGACTGCTACCGCTGTCTGCGCGTTTGCCCGGTTAAAGCTATTCGCATGGATAATGGCCAGGCCAGCGTCGATCCAGACCGCTGCATTGCCTGCGGCACCTGTATCAGAGAATGCCCGCAGGGCGCAAAACAGTTTCGCAACGATATCGAAAGCGCCCAGGCTCTGCTGCGATCCGGCAAAAAAGTTGCTGTAAGCCTGGCTCCATCATTCGCAGCCTTTTACGGCGACTGGCAGCGGAGCCGAATTGCTTCGGCCCTGCGCCGGCTCGGATTCATCCATGTTGCCGAAACCGCCACCGGCGCCTGGCATGTCGCCAAAGAAAGTTTGAAACTGAGATTTTCGGATCGGCCTTCGATCTGCACCGCCTGCCCGGCAGTAGTCAGCCTGGTGGAAAAATATCTGCCAACACGGGTTGGCAACCTTTTGCCGGTCGTCTCGCCGATGCTGGCTCACGCAGCAATCATTCGCAAGCGCCTTGGCTCAGATGTTTGTGTCGTCTTCATCGGCCCATGTATTGCAAAAAAGAAAGAAGCGGACGACAGTCGCGGCGAACACAAAATTGATTGCGCCCTGACTTTTCAGGAGTTTGAAGAATGGCTGGAAAAGGAGAACATCAGGCTTGATCGCCTCGAAGACAGCAATTTCGACGATCAACCCACCGGCGAATCCAGGCTATTTCCTTTGCCCGGCGGGCTGACCCGCACCGCAGGAACAGGTTCAGACAGCCTTAATCCAGATATTGTCGCCGTTAGTGGCTCTGGCGAAATTTTTTCACTACTCGAAAATTTCGACAACCAGAGCCCTAACTTGCTAATCGAACCCCTTTTCTGTTCCCAGGGCTGCATCAGTGGCCCTGGCGCACCCAAACACAGCAATTTGTTGCAGAAACGCCATGAAATAATCGCCTATGCGCAAACAATGACGAAGCATTCAAGTGAACGTCAGGACGATGAATTGCCTCTCAAAGCCTGCTTCAATGCTGAAAACCATTCGGATCAAAATGAATTTTCAGAAGAAGAAATTCGCAAAGTTCTCGCCGCCACCGGCAAAATGAGCCGCGCAGACGAGCTCAACTGCGGCGCCTGTGGTTATGAAAGCTGCCGCGACAAGGCCATTGCCGTTTTGCGAGGATTCGCCGAGCTCGAGATGTGCATCCCATACATGCGACGTCTGGCTGAACAGCGCACCGATCGCATTATCGAAACCAGTCCAAACGGCATCGTCATTCTCAATGAAAAATTGGGCATTATCAGCATGAACCCGGCATTTCGCCGAATGTTTCTCTGCTCGGAGGCCGTGCTTGGCCGACATATTTCCTATCTTGTCGACCCACAGCCTTTCGAAAAAGTCCTCACCGGCCGACAAACCTTGATCGAACAGACCGTTACCCATGATCGCTACAATCTGGTGGCCCATCAGATCGTCTATCAGCTACAGGCTGAAAACCAGCTGGTCGGCATCTTCGTAAACATCACTCCGAATCGGCGCAGTCAGGAAGAGCTCGACAAGCTGCGTGCCGGCATGATTCAGCAGGCACGCGAAATGCTCGAACATCAGATGCAGATGGCCCAGGAACTGGCACGCCACCTGGGTGAAAGCACTGCTCAAGGTGAGGTATTGATTGAGAATCTGCTCAAGCTCGCATCAGCGGATCCGCAACAGGATAAAAAAGCCAGAGAGAAGCCATGGGATACATTCACATCGAAATAGATTCGGCTCAGACCCCGAAAAAGCAAGGCGCAGTCTGCGGCGATGCCTTTACCTGGTTTCGCCGCCCGGAAGCGACGGTAATTCTGCTTGCAGACGGTATAGGCTCCGGCATCAAAGCCAATGTCTACGCTGGAATGACGCTTTCCCGGCTGCAGGCATTGCTTGAAAACGGTGTATCGTTGCGCAACGCTTTTGCCAGCCTGGTAAAAACCATGCATGCCGCCCGCGGCACCGACCTGCCTTACGCAGTATTTACCGTTGTTCAGATTCTAAAAAACGGCGAGACCACAATTCTTGCCTATGAAATGCCTGAAGGCATCTTTCTCGGCAAACACGCAGCCACGCCCTGCAAACGCCGCGACTTCACCTTCGGCAACGATATAATCAGCGAAACCATTCTATTTCTTGAGCCAGGCGAAGGCATAGTTCTTTTCACTGACGGTATCAGCCAGGCCGGCATGGGACTTACCACCAGGACCGGGTGGAGCAGCAAAGAAATCTGCAGCTTTTTAAACGGCAAATTGAATCTTGATCTGAATTCCCCGGCAAAAGCGGTTCACGACAAGGCAAGATCTCTGTGGCAGGGTTTTCGCGGCGATGATTGCACGGTAATTTCTGCGATCTGCCGTGTGGGAAAAATTGTTAACATCATGACCGGGCCACCGGCAGATCGGGGCAAAGATGCCGCAGTCACCAGCAACTTTTTCAGCCAGAATGGCACAAAAATCATCTGTGGTGCTACCACTGCCAAAGTCGTGGCTCATCACCTCGGGCGACAATTACAGATCAACCGCAACGACCACAGCCTGATCGCCCCGCCAGGCTACAGTCTCGAGGGTATCGATCTGGTGAGTGAAGGGGCGGTAACTTTAAATCAGGCTTACAACATTCTCGATGTCGACCCGGTGAATTTTGAACCCGATTCTTCAGTTTCACGCCTTTGCGAGCTGCTCATTCAGGCTGACCGGGTCAACTTCTTCGTCGGCAGCGCTGAAAACGAAGCTCACGCCGACATTTCCTTCAAACAGCGTGGCATTATTCCCCGCGGTAAAATTGTCCGCCTGCTCGCCGAGCGCCTGCGTCGCCTGGGCAAACTCGTCGAAGTTTCTTCATGCTGACATCAACCGATAGCCCAGGTTCGATGTTTTCCCTGCTTGCCCTTTATTTCTACCGGCTCAAGCTCGACCAGATGAAAGCTGCCGCTGATTCTGTCTGCCGAAGACTGCGAAACAATGATGGCTGAAGAACTCTGTTTCTCAGCCAGTGCCTTCAGACGAGCGGCCATATTTACCGTATCACCGATAACCGTGTAATCAAGCTTGCCGGTTTTGGAACCAATACGGCCGGAAACCACATTACCAGTGCTGATACCGGTGAAACATCGACAGGCAAAAAACTCATTGGCAAGCATTGCCTGGTGAATCTGGGTTGCAGCATGGCAGGCCCTGACAGCATGGGAATAACCTTCGAACTTGCCGCGAAAAACCATCATCATCGTATTACCGATGATTTTGTCAATAACCCCATGATTGTTCGCACAGATTGAATTGCATATTCCCAGAAAAATATCGATCTGCTCGACAATGTCTTCAGAATTCAGTTCATCGGCATCCATCTGCGAGGCCTTGAATGAGGAGAAAACCACGGTTGCCCCGACTTTTTCACCTCCCGGCAACATTTCCGCTTCGGTATGCCGGTTAATTTCGTTGATCAGATCAGGAGAAACGAATTTTTCGAGCTGCTCTTTTTCAACCAGGCTTCTTGTCATAATGTTCACATCAGAAGAAAGCTGCTCGAATTCGTCGCCGGTAGTAAGCTTAATCTTTGTTTCCAGCCGCCCCTCAGCAATTTCGTTCATCAACATGGAAAATTCCTGGCCTGGAGCCACGAAAAACAAATTTGCCAAAAGAATGGTTAAGGCAATAACAATAAGTGGATAGATTCCAAGCCCGAAATCGAACAAGCCTGTCTGCTCTTCCCGTGAAAAGGTTCCTCTTATCATAACCATATAAGGGGCGAGATTTACGCTTGCAATCAGAAAAAAAGCTTCTTTTCCATTTTCTCTCCGTCTAAAAAATGTTTTCCCTTCAACTTCACGGAATTTTAAAAGATCTTTTCTTATTTCAGGCACCGAAAACTCTTTCGAGCAGCATTCTTCGATCAGCCTGATCTTCTTTTCGTCCTTTATGAACAGTGCAGTATCCAACGAAAACCGTCCAAAATCTTCGTGAAACTGAAAGCCGGAAAGCCCTTCTGCGAAGTATTCCTCAAGAATCTTTTTCGCGGAATAAACGACCTCAACGAATGCAAAAGGTTTTTTTTGTCCATTAAACTCTTTTTGAATAAGACAACCACTCAAACGATTGTCAGAAAAAACCCGTGAAATAATCTGTAAACGCCCGCGATCGACCAAACATCGATGAACGCTTTCGGAATTATTTGCACCCTCGGTAAGCAAAGAAGAATACCTTTGCGGATTTTCTGTAACCATCGGCGAGGTAAAAAGAAATTCGACCAATGAGTTAAAAAGAACATGTGTCAGGTTCCATGCTTGCTTCATACTTTCGTTTTGCTCCAGATCACCACTGGTAAAGCTTATTTTTCGTTCGTTAAAATTCTGAAAAATAATGCCGTCGGCGTTATTTTGCCAACACCAGTCAGGAAATTTTTCTTTAAGTTGATCGGGTGAAAAGCCGCCTGCAGTTTCAATATATTGAGCTAGTTCAAACGTTTTTTGCCCATATTGTTCAAATTTTTCATCGATGCTACGCTGAATCAAAGAATTCTTCGCTTCAAGATGCGCTTTCAAATCTTCGATAAAGATGTTGTGCTTATGGTATTTGTAGAGCGAATTGAGCATATATAGAGAAATTACCGGGATAAGACAGACAAAAAAGGAGGCAATTGAAAGCTTGAAAGAAATCGAAGCTCTGAAATTGAAGCTGTAAAGATAAACGTAAACGAAGAAAAAAGTTCCCAAAAGAATGTAAAATTTCAAAATAAATTCGAAAGTGCGTGAATACTTTTGCCACGGGTGCTGTAAACGAGAATTGGCAACCGCTACCTCGATGACCGAAGTTTTCTTGGTAAAACCGCTGAAATCCATCGGCAAAATCGTACCTCGCTGAATTCGACGCACCATGGCAACTTGCGGCAAAATAGCCCGCAAAGCATATCTATCGCTTTCCTGTATAAACCCGTTCAAATTCATTGCTGAAAAATCGTCCGGAAAAGGCAACGCCCGGCTCAAAAAACCGGTTCTTCGCGAGACATCTGAATTGAGAGATCTTTTCGTGGCGAATTCCACAATTTTGCTTTCCGGAATATCTTGCAGGCGAACAGCAGCAATATAGCCGCCAAGATTGTAATTGCCGGTTTTGCTGCGAATCCGCGCCTGTCCATAATAAAACAACAGGTTACCGGTTCTGCCAATGCGTGAAGAACATGTTTCATAAACTTCACGTTCCTTTAACGATGGCTTGTAAATCGTAGCAAAAACCACCTGTAACAAACCTGAACCGTAATTTTCTCTTATCTTGCTGTCGTCGATATCTACTTCGCGAGAAAATGCCGGCCGGTACTTATCTGGGAAAACAGTCTTGCAGAACGGTTGGCGGTTGAAAATCGAAAACATTCTTTTCAGCATCGTCCGGGAAGAGAGCTTTACACTGTGTTCGACTTTTTCATTAAGACTAAAATCGATATTTTGAGTGTCGACAGAATAACAAATCATTGAAAGAACAGGAAAACCCAAAGTTTCTTCTAGTTGCTTTCTTAGCACTGAAGCATCGAGTCGACTTAAATTCTTCAGCTGACCAGGCTCCGGCAAAACCTGATAGTCGATAAAGCCCTGGTCAGAATCGAATTGGCTGAATTTCTCACCAAGCAGAACCTTTTCATCGAGATCGCGACTGAAATTCTGGATTTCTGAATAGAGAACCGGCTCAAACCTTGCTTTGTTTTCAAAAAACTGTCCTGAAAAATACCATTCAGAACCGACTTTAAAGCATAAAACCGGCAGCAGAACCAGTAGAAACCAGTTCAATACTATCAACCAGCCGGAAACATTGCTTTTTGCCTTGAGTTCAAGCATTGCCAACCTCTTCAATCAGTTCACGACAGGTTGTTTCAGAGAATATCAACTCTTCAGTCGCCTTAATTTTACCCTTCAACCCAAGCCAGGTATTGTCATCAACCATTATTCGTGAATGTTTCCCTGACTTGGTAAGAGATTCGAGCAGCTCTGCCTTTTGCACCATATCACCGACAATGGTGAAGTCGCGCCTGGAAAAAGACCGACCCAGATTTGCGGCAATAGCTTTTCCCGTGGCAATACCCACACCATTTTCAATATCAACTTTAAATTTTCTTTTGAAATCATAGTCAACTAATGCTTTTTTCATTTTAAATGCCGCCCGACAAGCCATCAGTTCGGGCTCAACACATTTGTCAGTCAGGAAGACCGCGATAATCGCATCGCCGATAAATTTATCGATTATTCCTCCTTCAGATATGATGCAGTTTTCCATTAAAGTAAAATATTCATTCAATATTTCAACAACCAACTCGGGAGGATGATTTTCAGAAATGACCGTAAAATTACGGATATCAGAGGCAAGAACGGTCATATACTGCAATTGCGAAGACTCGGCAAGAACGCCGGTAGATTCATCTTCTATTGCCTGAACCAGGCGCTGCGATACAAACCTCGAAATATGCTTTTTCTGCAACAACCCCTGCGCCATAAGATTGAAAGAAATTCCCATCTGGTCAAATTCATCATTACTGCTGACAGAAACTTTAATAGCAGCATCCGCAGTTGCTGCGATATGATCCACCGCACGCTTAACAGTCTGTATTGGCGACAGAAAAATTCGACTGATGACTTCTGCCACCATCAGCAACATTACCGCCAGAGAAAGAATGAAAACGTAGGGCAAAAATTCCAGATAAAAGTCTGTCATCCCCTTATCATTGTAAGAAGTTGAACCGGCAATGATGACAGGAGTCTTTTCGTCAAAATGCCAGGCATTATAACGATTTTGCTGGTCGTCATAAAAACCTGAAGAATTGCGGGAATTAACGGCTCTACGAAAAAGTCTGCTCATGCCGGAACTCCTTCGCGTGAAACCCTCGAGCCAAAACTCTTCCTGAATAGTTAAAGAATCTCTCAATGCCAGACTGATATCTGTTTGAAAATCTCCTTCCAGGCTCGAAAAAAAACGACCCGGATAACCAGGCTGAGAACGAACGCATAGTCCAAATTGCAATTCAGGTCCAAGATCCATCATGACTATGGCAAATGGAGCGAAATTCTTCCTGCTCTGATCGGGCAAAAGAAAAAATTGCGAACGCGAACTGTCTTTTATATTAGAAGCACGCTTGGTATTCTCTGCTTCAAAACCCGCTACCTGGGCAAAATCAAAAACACCGGCAACATCCTCGGCAAAAGCCAGAGTATACGACAGATTCTGCAGATCCTTTCTCGTGGCACCGTTAGTCTCCAAACTCGACAGATTATTCATTGCCAAAACGGAATTGTTGAGTTTGATCAAATCTATCTTTCTTTTTCTAGTGCCATTCATTAATGCGATCTTTTGTCCCGATCTACTGTAAATCAGCACTGAAAAAGCGTTGTTTTTTAAAAGATGTGAAAAATCATCCCAATCACGCTCAAAGCCGCCCTCCTGCCGCAACACCTCACAGAATGGAAGCTTAAAACGAAGATTGTGCAAAACCTGACGCTGAAAAACTTCCTGATAGATTAAATCAATCTCATTAAACCGACTCTCGAGACGGCTTCTGGCCAGGAATTTTTCGAATTTTTCAACACTCCTGGCCGTTTCCCGATAAGTCAAATATCCAAGTAGTCCGGGCAAAAAGATGGTCAGCGAAAAAATCAACAGCAATTTTCTTCGCAACCCCAGGCTCAAGCTGATATTGAAAAACCAGGTTCTAAGGGTTAACAGCAGGAAAACTGCCAGAATCAATTTCGCTGAAAAATCGACAATTCTCAAATAGTCTGCAAAATTGGAACTCTTCTGGGCTGCCGGATGAACCTGCAAAAGAAGATCATCTCCCGACTTGTCATCGACAGCTAATCTTGCCTGAATGGAGTCCTGAACGACACCGTCCTGGGATTTGCTGCCTTTGAGCCATTTTGCCTGCCTGACAACCCCCGACTTAACACCCATTCCAAGAACCGAAGGCAATATAGCAGACGCCGACAGATCACTCTGAAGGTATGCAATTGAAAAAACACCGCAAAACCTTTTGTCGATAATTATCGGAAGCGTGTAAAAAAGAATATTATCGAATGAAAATGTATCAGAAAAATAGACGTTGACAATGCCCGGCTGTGGCTCGGCCTTGATAAACGAACTGATAATGCCGCGAAAATAGAATTTGGTGGATTCTCTTTGCTCTGGACGTCCTATTTGTTCCTCTGCAAATCTTTTAAATTTACCAAGAAACTTAGAAACAAGAAAATTCCTAACACCTGCAAATCCCCTGGTTTCACTTATAGCAAATGAAACGAGGTACCTGCCAAGAAACCGCAAATCATTGGCATCTTTCAAATAAAGCTTTCGTGCCTGCAGGAACTTTGGTGAAAAGTCAAACTCTCTGGTTTCAGCTTTATCGTCAGCCAAAACCATAAACAATGGCTTGAAAGATAAATCTTTTGCCTGAAATTTGCGCCGACAATCAGCAAAAATTCTGGCAAAAGCTTCTTTTTTCTGCTCTCCTTCATCGGTAAAAGAAGCCTTCTGCATTTTTTTCGCAAAGAGTTCCGGCTTCAGACTGTTCTTTAAAAATTTCTCCAGAAAAAATCTCGGCTGTAGATCGCTTTTGAACTCGAACATTTCCTCTCTAAGCTCTATAGCCGATTCCGCTTTTCTTTGCTGTTCACCCTCAGCAAGAGCATCCTGCAATTTTTCCCGCAGCATCAGCAGCGGCAAAATCATGAGCAGAAAAAGCAAGCCCAATGCCGCAACTTTTTTTTGGCGCAATTTTTTGTCGAAACTATCCATAGAACTGTAATCAATCCTAACCCAAATCAAATAAAAAAGCGATTTTGCTTGCAAACAAAAGCACTTACAGTTATTCTTGCCCCAAAATTAATTTTGTAAAAATCCTGTTAAAGGATTATTGACCAAGGCTTCTTTCCAACTCAACACAAAGTATTCTCAGGACAATGGCCAAGAAAAAACTGATCAGATTCGCTGAAAACGAAAAATTTACCTGTCTGCACCAACTCGTAGCGAAAAGGCTCATCGAAGACTTTCATCCGAATTATGGAAAATGGGCCAGCAATTGTTTCAACAATGCGAATGAGCTCGTGCTCGAGCTTGGCTGCGGCCGCGGCGAATACGCAATCGGCCTGGGACGGCTTTTTCCAGACAAAAACTTTATCGGTTACGACATCAAAGGCTCAAGACTCTTTTTTGGCGCAAAAGAAGTTCATGAAACCGGAGTCGTCAACGTTGCCTTCGTTCGCGGCGCAATCGACTTCATTGACCGGGTTTTTGCCCGTGAAATCAGCGAAATCTGGATAACCTTCCCCGACCCATTCATAGAGAAGCCCAAACGCCGCCTTACTTCACCTTTTTACCTCAACCGCTATCTCAAAGTTCTTAAACCCGGCGGCACCATCAATCTCAAGACCGACAACGTCGAATTATTCGACTATACAAACTGGCTGGTGCGCAAAAACAACCTGAGAATCCTCAAAATCTGCCGCAATGTTCATGTGCAAACCTGCATTCCCGAAGTCGAAGCCATCCAGACGACCTATGAGAAAAGATTCGTCGCTCAGGGAAAACCGATTCACCTGCTCAAATTTGTGCTAGACCAGGCTGTGGTCATGCCAGAATCAGACTGATCGCATTTTTGCCCCCGAGCAGATTTGCCCGACCTCTTCACTCATATATTTTCATGCAACAATACCGCGCACTATATTTCGTGCACGAAATATAGTGTAATTTTACTATTTTTCGCGGGCATACCACAAACATATTTGGCAAAATCCTGTCAAACTCTTTTTATAAGCCATTTTCACCTAACAAAACAAACCTGGCACGAAACCTGCAATATACATTTACAACGTGTGAAACTACTCAATCTCTTTCATAAACTGACTAAAGTTAACTTAAAGGAGCATGCCTATGGAATAAATGGAGATCGCCCATAAGCGACTCTCCTGATATTTTGGTCCTCAACCAGGCAAGAACCTCTCTCTGATTAATAACCCCTTACAGCCCCGTCCTTCGGGGCTGTTTCTCCAAAATTTTTGTTCACTCATCACTCATACTCATGATCCCTCCTCCTGATTCCATACGTTAGTTTGATTTGCCGGCCCGAGACCTCTTTGTAAGTGCTCTCTCCATTCCCCAATGATCCGGCAAGTCTACCCTCTATGCAGCCCCTTTTCAGGGGCTGTTTTTCTTGAACTTTGTATTTTTGCAGTTTTGCGTTAAAATGCTGCAACCATGAAGTTCGTCAGCATAAGAAGATCGAAGTTTCGCCAGCAGGGAATCGAGGGCATTCTGCTGATTCTTGCTGCTGCGCCGATTCTTTTTGCCCAGATTACTTCCCTCAGCCTGCAACGACAAATCTGGTTAACTTCGGCCGCTCTTGTTTCAAGCCTGATGTTCATAATTGCCGCCGGACTCATTATCAGAAAACCTTCTGCAGGGAAACTCTTCGCCACCTCAGCGGTTATAACCAGCCTCGCATCACTGTATCCAACGTTGGTTTCGAGTCCATCAGCATGTCTTGCCGGCTTCAGTTGTCTGATTATCGCCATGCATTTTCTTGCCGACTTCAAAGTTCAGGGAAATTTTGCCAGAGTCGGTGATCGGCTCGAACTATCTTTGCAACGCGCCAAAATGGCGGCAGCCACCCTTACCAGCCTTTCTGTCGCAGTATTTCTCGTTCTGCGCCAGCCGGTCGGCAGCTCCGAAATCGCACTTATGGCGGCAGCAGCGATCTCGCAGATTTTGACCATCATCTGGTCGATCGGCCAGCAATCAAATTTTCATAAACTTTTCAGCATCGTTCTTAACAGCATTTTCATGCTGGCTGCAATTTACCTGACGCTGAACCGACACGCCTGGGCCGGCTCTTTACTGATCGGTTTGGCAAACTATCTATTTTTGCCAGAGTCATCCGAAATCAGCGATTCATCGAGCAGCTGGTGGGAACCGCTACTCAACCATCCCGGACGGGTAACCCTGGTAACATTTCTGGCTTTATGTCTCATCGGAACCTTTCTGTTAATTCTGCCTGGGGCAACCGCGAAAACCATTTCAACTCTCGACGCCGCATTTACCTCAGTGAGTGCAGTTTGCGTCACCGGCCTGATTGTGCTCGACACCCCCAACGATTTCACTTTTCTCGGGCAATTTTTCATCATTCTGCTCATTCAACTTGGCGGACTCGGAATCATGACCATCACCACCGTTGCCATGCATGCCCTTGGTCATCGCCTCAGTCTGCGCCAGAAAAGGCTCCTCAATTCCGCCTACAACGCTGACCACCACAGCCTTGCCGACTCTCTGATTTTGATTGTTAAATTCACCGCCTTCTTTGAATTGGTCGGCGCAATCATTCTCACGATCCTCTTTGCAAGCAACGGTTTTGCCTTTGGCGAAGCGCTCTGGAAAGGAATCTTCACCGCAATTTCAGCATTCTGCAATGCCGGATTTGCCCTGCAAAGCGACAGCCTGATTCCGTTTCAGCAGCAACCACTGATTCTGCATACCATCGCCTTTCTCATAATCAGCGGGGGAATAGCTCCGGCGGTTGCTCTGCTGGTTCCCAGCTGGTTGCGCGGCAAACCGATAACCGTCGCCAGCCGCCTGGCACTTAGCGCTACCCTGATCCTGCTCTTTACCGGCACCGTTTTCTTTCTCGCCTTCGAATGGAACGGTTCTTTGGCGGGAATGACAAGCATCGACAAAATCCACAATGCCTGGTTTCAGTCGGTTACCTTGAGAACGGCAGGCTTCAATTCAGTTCCCCTCGAAAACGTTCTTGGCCCGACATTCATGATGATGATCTGTCTGATGTTCATTGGCGGCAGCCCAGGCGGAACCGCCGGCGGGGTAAAAACCACAACCATTGGCGTTCTCGCCGCGACCTTCTGGTCTACCGCTTCCGGCTACGAGGATGTCGCAATGCAGAACCGCCGGATTCCAGCGCAAACTGTATTCAAAGCGGTTACCATCGTCGCCTCGGGAACCATGATGCTGATTCTGGTAATTCTGATGCTTGAAGCAACTCAAAGCATCAATGCCCGGGATCTGATTTTTGAGGCGGCTTCGGCGCTTGGCACGGTCGGCCTGACCACCGGAGCAACCGCCAAACTTGATAACATCGGCAAAATCATTATCATGTTCGCGATGTTTGTCGGGCGTATCGGCCCATTGACCCTGTTCACCCTGCTTAGTCGCGAGCATTACGAAAATTCAGAAAACCTTCTTGAAGCAAGAATCAACCTGACATAAGGAGCACGAAGCATGGCTCAACAATTCCTGATAATCGGTCTCGGCCAGTTCGGCATGTCGCTGGCTGCTGCACTGGAAAACAAAGGAGCCGAAGTCCTGGCTCTGGACATTCGCAAGGATCTGGTTGAAGAAGCCGCAACCTTCGTTACCGAAGCCCTCGTTCTCGATGCAACTGACGAAAACGGTCTGGCCAGAGTTAATCCCGGCAAAATGGACGCAACTATCTGCGCTATCGGCGACGAGTCGCGCGAAGCCTCGATCATCTGCACGGCGTTATTGCGCCAGATGGGCTCCAAATGTGTCATTGCCAGGGCCAACAATCCGATGCACCAGCGAATTCTACAACTGGTCGGAGCTCATCAGATCATCAACCCCGAACAGGAATTCGGACGCAGATTCGCCAATCGCCTTCTTTACAGCCACCTGGTTGCCGAAATGCCTCTTGGTGACGGCCTGAATCTTTCAGAAATTACCATCAAGCCGTCGATGGTCGGCAAAACCCTTATCGAGCTGGCTCTGCCCAAAAAATACGGTATCATGGTCGTTGCCGTCAGACGCGGCAATCCCAGTTCGGTTTTTCAACCCGAACCCAATGAGCCCCTAAAAGAAAACGACAGCCTGGTTCTGGTCTCAAAAGAAGAAGCAATCAAACGCCTGATGGAAGGTAACTGAAATGAAGTTGGCAAAAAGCGTTATTTTCGGCGCCTGGCTCATCGTCATCATCAATCTGCTGATGGCTTTTGGAGCAATTGGCGTTTTCAACCGTATGACTCCGGCTATTGCCAATATTCTCAGCAACAACGAACGCTCACTGCAGGCCTGTGAAGAAATGCTCGCCGCCCTGGTTTTTTCACAATGCAAGGCCAATGCCCAACAGATCGAAAACTTCAAAGCTGCCCTGGATCGTGCGCAAAACAACATCACCGAAGAAGCTGAACCGGAAGTTCTTTCTTTGATCGCGGCCAATTTCACCGATGCCTTTGCCGGCAATACCAAAGCATTGCAGTTAACCACCGAAAGCATTCTCAAGCTCGGCGAGATCAAGCGAAAAGCCATGGACTCGGCCGATAACCGGGCTACTCAACTTGGCAAGGGCGGAGCCTGGGGCATCGTGTTCATGGCAATTACCGCCTTTCTGGTCGGGGTAATTTTCATTCGCAACCTCAAAAGCCGAATTTTACTACCGCTGGATGAGATTCGCGAAGTTCTAAAAGCGATTCTCGGCGGCGAAACAAAAAGACGCTGCGCCGCTGCAAATCTTCCAGACGATATCCGCGCCATTTTTGGCAGCCTCAACAGCGTTCTTGATCGATGTATTCATGACCCCTTCAAAAAATAGAAAAAAAAATAATTTTCTTTCAATCCATTTTTCATTTTCCTGCATAATTACCTGCAGAAATGAATAAAATAAGCAGACAACTCGTAGAAAACTTCCGTCACGGCGACAGAAAAGCTGCCGTGGCCCTGTTCGAACAACTTCGCCGCCCGTTGTTTGCTTACCTTTATCGCCTCTGTAATGACCGATTCGTCGCCGAAGACCTGCTGCAGGAATCTCTGCTCACCATTCACGCACGCATCGAAACCTACAACATCGAATATGAATTTATGCCCTGGGCTTACACCATCACCCGCAACAAATTTCTCGAATTCAAGCGCAGTCAGAATCGAGTCGTAAGACTACATCTGGTTTCGGTCAGCAGCATCGGCGAAACTGAACAACCCGGATTTAGCAACACAACCGATCTGGCCCTGGATTTGAAATCTGTTTTAAACGAGCTTTCTGAACCAATTAAGGAAGCATTTATTCTTAAGCATTTTCAAAATCTGACTTTTGAAAAAGTAGCCGAAATTCAGGAAATACCTGTGCCAACTGCTAAATCAAGAGTTCTGTTCGCTATAAGAAAAATCCGCGAGTATCTTCACCGAGGTGAAAAATGATTAGTAACTGCCTATCAATGGAACAAATGCTCGATCTATATTACCAGGAAGGTGAATTTGCAGCGGCAAAAGCCCATATCGCCAGCTGCGAAAATTGCCAGCAACAGTTCCATGCTCTTTGTGAAGATCTCGTCGCAATTGATTCACCCGTTCCCGATGCCGGTTTCAAAGCCGTCGAAGAAGCCATGAAAATTATCGGCCTGAGACAGAACCGGCCGGCCGAAGACGAAATTCTAACCCCGGAAGAAGTAGCCGACTGGTTCAAGGTCAGTCGTCATAACATCATGAACATGCTGCACCTGCTGCCGCATTTCATTATCGATGGCGAAATCCGCTTTGAACGTCAGGCTTTAAAAGAATATTTAAAAGGTCAAAATGCAGGAGCTGCATCAAAGGCGCCAGATCAGCCCCGGCACAACATAATCTCATTAGCTGGCCGCAAGGCCGTTTGAAAGGAGCTTATTCATGCCAATCTCAACCAATGATCTGGAAAAATTCAGCCGTAAATTCGGCAAAATGCTCGGTTCAGGGATTCCCCTGGTAAAAAGCCTTGATCTCATCGCCAAAGAAGATGAAAAGAATGAGCTGAGTCAGATTATCCTCAAGGTCATCAGCAAACTTAAAGAAGGCTTCACCTTCTCATCCAGCCTGGAAATGTTTCCCGGCGTATTCACCAATGTCTACGTTGCCATGGTCAAGGCCGCTGAAACTCAGGGTCGCCTCGATGAAGCCATGGTCGAAATTGCCGACAGCATCAGCGAAGGAGTCATCGAAGCAGGAAATGGCAACGCCGAGATGGTAGAAACGGCATCTGCCAGCGAAGACCCGAATCTGCAGGTCATCAAGTTCGTCAATTCGATCATTTCTGACGCCTTCACCCAGAAAGCAAATCTGGTTTCATTCAAGCCTGAGGCTGACAAAGTTATGGTTCTGACCGGGGACACCGACGATCTTTCCTTGCGCGAAACGATCAGTAAAGACATGTATGATCGAGTTCTGGCCAGAATAAAGATCATGTCGGCCCTCGATATCAGCGAACGCTTGCTGCCACAGGATGGCCGTATCCTCGTAAAAGTCAAGGAAACCACGATAGACATCCGCACCCAGATTTTGCCAACGGTGTTCGGCGAGCAGATGATGCTATTCTTCATTAATAAAAAAGACGCCTGCACCGACCCTGAGAAAATTTTTCCCGACCCTGAAGACCGCAGCAAAATAACCAACCTGATCAAGAATATGAAAAATGGCCTGGTAGTTTTCTCGGGCCCCACCGGCAGCGGCAAAACCACGACACTTTATACCGCCGCCACGATGTTCAATCCCGATGGCAAAAAATCGGTAGTATCGATCGAAAACCAGGTTTACTATACCTATGAAGGCATCTCGCACATAAAAACCCGACCCTGGATAGGCCTGAACATGCTTTCGGCGACCAGGGCTGCGGTCAGAGCCGAGCCCGCCCTGATGATTCTTGAATCACTCAGTGATGAAGAAACGGCCAAAGAAGCGTTTGCCGCAGCTGGCTGGGGCGTCTGCGTCTTTACCCAGATGTCGGCCAGAAACCCCGCCGACGTATTCAAGCAGTTCCATAATTTGAAAGTTTCACCGCATCTGCTTTATGGCGGCATGGGTGCTGTAGTCTTTCAGGTTCTGGTCAGAAAAATCTGCCCACATTGCCAGAAAGAAATTCAGGTCAATGCAACACAGCTTGACCAGTTACAGCTTGCCGGCCTCGAACCTGGCAACTATCTCGAATCAAGCGGCTGCGAAAAATGCAACAACACTGGCTATATTGGCCGCATTCCCCTCTATGAAATCATTGTTCCCGACAAAAACCTCAAAGACTTTATCATCAGAGGCAACCCCCGGGAGATTTCTGAAGAAATCGAAAGACTGCAAAGCGGCTATTTCGTGCAGAAACTGTTCACCCTGGCCCGCAAAGGCGTCACCAGTCTGTCTGAAATCAACCGAATTCAACAGATTCTCACCTGATAAGAAAATTTTCAAAAACATACAGAGCCCGCGCCCGGTCGACCTTTTCCCCGGCGCGGGTTATCTCATGTCTTCCATTCCAAGCTCAATTCCTGGCAAACAATTCTTCCGGCAATGAAAATCTTTTTGAAAGCAGTTCTACATTCCGCTCATTCAAGCGTCTTTTGCCGGAAAGAATTTCGGAAACAACACCCTGGCTGCCCAATTCTGCAAGATCCACCTGCCTCAATCCGTGCTCGGCCAAATGGCGCGATCCCTCCAGAAGTCCAGGAGGGCCACCAAATTAAAAATATATTGCAAAACCGTTTGTGCTATTCGCGAATTGCGAATATAATCTTGGTATGCTTAAACCACAAGATGTTGTCATTGTTCTAAAACTTGCCGCAAAAAATGCGGCTGGTTTGCCCTGGAACTTCGCGTCTCTTGCAAAAGAGCTTTTCATGAGTTCTTCTGAGGTTCACGCAGGGTTTAAAAGAGCAGTAAAATCCCAGCTAATTAATCCACAAACTCGGGAGCCAAATTTTAATGCTCTGTTTGAGTTTATTGTTCACGGTTTACGCTATGTTTTTCCAGCAGAGCGCGGGGAAATGACTAGAGGTCTTCCCACTTCTTATGCTGTCCCTCCACTGTTGAACAATATTGTTGTTGGTTATGAAAATCTTCCAGTATGGCCTTATGAAAAAGGCACAATGTTAGGGCAAACTTTTCTGCCACTTTATAAATCTGTTCCTAGGGCAGCGGAATCAGACCCAGTGCTTTATGAATTGTTGGCATTGGTTGATGCCATAAGAGGCGGTCGGGCCAGAGAACGAAACCTAGCAATCAAAGAATTAAAGTGCAGACTAGGTGTTGAACAATGAAATTGTCTACTAATGAGCAAATGTTACTTCTGGTCGCGAAAGGTCTCCCTCAAGAATTGAGAAACCAGGTCGTTTTTCTTGGTGGGTCTATCGTTTCTCTTCTGACCACAGAGGTTGCTTTTGCTGGCATTCGACCGACAAAAGATGTTGATATAATAATTGAAACATCTAATCGAAGCAGTTTTCACCAGTTTGAAGAATCTTTGCGTCAAGCAGGTTGTCAGCAAATTTTAGACGATGATCCACCAATTATCTGTCGTTGGCGCATAAATTCTGTTGTTGTCGATGTCATGCCCTGCGACGAATCTATTCTTGGTTTTTCAAACAAGTGGTATAAAGCGGCTGTTAAAAATTATCATCTTATCAAGTTTGAAGACGTTGAAATAAAAGTAGTTACAGCTCCGTATTTCCTGGCCACCAAAATAGAAGCTTTTCGTGGTCGCGGCAAAAATGACTTTATGGCTAGTCATGACATTGAAGATATAATAACTGTTCTGGATGGTCGCTCAGAAGTTGTTGCCGAAATTAAAGCGACAGAAGCCAGTCTTCACATTTATCTTGCCCAAAATTTCAATGCTTGGTTACAAAATCGTGATTTTATAAATGCTTTGCCTGGCTTATTGGCTCCGGATGCTTCTAGTCAGGCTAGATTACCAATTATTATGTCAAGACTAACTGAAATTTCAAAAATGCTGTAATGACAATTAAGGGCATTTTTAACGCCTGTTTCCTTTTTATTTAAACTTGGTTGGTTAGCAATCAAATTTTTGCTTCTATTTGCAATAATTTCTGGGCTAGCCTTGTTTGCAGTTCAAATTTTAAAATCCTTAGAAAACAAGCTTTTGAAGGAATTATTAGGTTTTTCAATAATTTTGTTTGTTATTGTTGGCTTCATTTGATCTTTTTTGAAACTAAACAATAAGGTTATTTACGGTGATACGGTAGAAAAACATTCCGGTGAAGGTGAGGTCGCTTATTTTAATCGTGCGGCAGCAGAGGTAAATGCATCAAATGCACTATTAATCAATCAAGAGATTAAAAATCCGCGTTTAAGGTTGGCCAGGCTAGTCCGAGATGTTGAGGATATAGCTCGACTGGCAATAATTTTTTTTCTGCTAGGTATTGTGCTCTTTTTATTTGGTTCAGAAGATCTACAAAACGCGTTTTACATTTTAGTTTTCATTTTGACATTTAAATCATCACTTGAGATATGGTTTGGGTATAATGACATAATGTATATGCAGGGTTTAACCAAAAACTTCATTATAACTCCGGCACAAATTCGGTCAGCAATCTTACGTGCAATGGCAAATGCTTTTCGATGGTAGGAGATTTTAGGTCCTCTCTCACCCGCTAAAACTTTCATGTCGCAGGAAACAGGCCAGCGAACCCTTTCAGCCCTTTCGCGTCTCCGTGGGTGGCTTCAGGTTTTCTGTCAAACTGTAAATGGTAATATGAATTCCAGGTTACCGCGGGTGGCGGTTTCAGAGTGAAGTCGGAAATTGGAATTCACACTTTTCGCTATTCGCGAATTGCGAATGCGATCTTAATATGCTGAGTTTCGTCGAACCGCCGAAGTGCCTGCTTCGAAATGGTCATTTACACCAGAAATTGCCGGGTCAATGAACGTTTTTTGTTGCTGTGAGACCGCTGCTTGATTTTATCTGGAAAAAGCATTAAATTGGTCTACTTCAAACAGCAGAAAGGGCCATTTATGTCACCACAGATCGAAGCCATCAAATCGATGTTCAGCGAACTCTTCGCCAAGCTCATGGCCTTTTCCCTCGAAGAAGAATTCATCAGCTATCTCGGCGAGTCTCTAGAAATCTTCTACAACCTCCAGGAGGGCGAAGAATACGAATTCGATCCGTCTGAAGAGTTTCTTTTTCTCAGCTGGTTTCTGCTCGATGATCAGGATCTCGAAAATCGCGCACTGATCGATGAATTCATTCGCCGCAACCGTGACGAACTCAGTCTTCAGGAAATGCAGATCTGCCAGGCTCTGAAAGAAACTCATCTGACCTTGCTGGCCGTAAAAGACTCCGTTCCCGGTAAATCACTGCGCCTTAAAGATCTTTTCCTCGGCGAAGAATTCGATGTCGAGGAATCGGTCGGCTCAGAAAACGCTCTGCCGGGCACCGTGCTTTTCACCCGGGTATTACGCCTTGGTGAGGTAAGATTTCTTGTCGGCGCCGGAGTTTTTCTCGATGAAGCGGTTACTGAACCAATTACCAAATTCATCACCGACCAGTACAAAGAAGAATGCGAAGATGGCCGCCACGTCAGCTTTAAAGAGTTTCTCAAACACAATGGCGAGCTGCTCAACTGGTGGATAAGAGCTTACGAAAAAGGTGAACTGCTTCAGCTCGAAAACGAAGACCCCGACGACGATGACGACGACGGGGCCGGTGATAGCGATAGCAATAGCTGATCAGGGTCCGTAACGACCCATCTGCACCCCATTTTCACCCGAAGCCAGACATGGTGAGTCGCTGGCGTATCCGGCCGCCTGAGTCTGCAGCTGATAATCAAAGGGTATTCCACCGATAAACAGCGGATCTACTTCGATATTAGCGGTGCCGGTGCCGTTGGTTCCGTTAAACGCAAAGGTGTAGTTGAAAATATCGTTGAAGCTTACCGTCGGAGTTGCCAGGGCAATCGTCTGGTTGATCCCGTAAATAGCCTGGGTTGAACCGGTATAACTGATGATATTGTTCTTGATGATCGGGTTGCCCGAATCAACCTGAACCCCGATCAGACAATCGACGGTGTTATGCTCGAAATAATCGTTCCCAAGAAGGGTTATGCCGGTCTGGTTGTCGATGAGAATGTTGTTACGAATATTTGAATTTGCCGAAACGATACCGATGTCACAATCTCTGACCGTGTTGTAACGAATGTTCAACGCAGTCGATAGACCCAGATTCATGCCGATACCGCAAAGACCAATTTCACAGTTTTCAATCGAGGGGGTTGCACCCTCACTGACCACACCCTGATCGGCAAAGATGACTGTGGCGAATCTCAGCATGTTCTCGGGTTCGGTAGTCGCCTGATATTTGATTCCGCCCCAATTTGCCTTGGTCGGAAACGATTCGGCCGAGGTGAAAACGATTTTCTGAGTTGCATTGCCCACCGCCAGCAGGCTGCCCTGCACGATTAGCTCAGTCATTGAAGCGCCATTTACATCCGGCAGGGAATCGGTACGGGTAAACTTCACTTCGACGCCCGGCTCGACCGTCAGGGTTACACCACCACGAATTCTGACGTCGCCCTGGATGATATAAGGGCTCTCAGCCAATCGCCAGACGCGATTTTCAGTGAGAATGCCCGGGGTGACCACCGAAAGGGTAGTACTCGGCGCACTCTCATTGCCGGCAACATCAACAGCTTTTACGTAATAGTAGTATTTTGTGGCTATTTTCAGGCCTTCATCAACATAGGTAGTAGAGCCCACACCTGAGCTGATCGGGTTGGCATTCACCCTGGCAAATGCCGTTGTCATAGACTCGGAACGGTAGAGATTATAACCGGCAAGATCAGCATCGCTGTTGCTGACCCAGCTCAGCGAGATTCTTTCCATTTCGGTTGGCGCAGCGATGGCGAAACCGGTCGGCATGGCCGGAGCGTCACCAGAAGGAGTGTTGAACTGATAATCCGATGAAACCCCTTCGTTACGCTCGAAATCCAAAGATCTTACCCGGAAGTGATAGGTCTGACCAGGCAAAAGACCGCTCAGGGCAACCTTGTGTGAGGTGACCATCGCCGGGTCGGATGCGAGCATACTGTATGGGTCGAGGCCGATCGGCCCTTTGGCATAATCGACGTTGGAATCAGATGATTCATTGGTTTTCCAGGAAATTTCGGCGCTGTTTTCTGTAACGTTGAGGACCATGACTTCGGTAATTACCGGCGGCAAACCGTCGATAACCGAGAAGGTCAGGTCAGCCCCTTCGAGGGTTGCCCCGCGCGGGATCTCAACGACCTTGACCACCGATTTTTCTTCATAGGTGGCTACCAGCTTTTTCTGACCGGGTTCGACATCGTTGATGCTATATCGCCCCATTTCATCGGTCAGCACTGAATGGTTGCCACCATAAATCTCTACCCGTGCCTTATATAACACCTTACCGTTAGAATCATAAACCTTACCGGTTACATTGCCTTTGACCGAACTTGAGGTTTTCAAACATCCGGTTGCACTGATCAGCACGATCAAAGCCATGATCAGTGCCAGCAGACGCATGCTCGATAAAGCAACGTTCTGGCGCAGGACTTTCCTTGGTGTCATATCTGCCTCCGGGCTATTTTCTGCTCTTTATCAGTTAGTAAGGAATTCAACAACCTTGACCATCTGGTCGATGGTGGTGTTTTCCCATTGAGGATTGAGTGTTTTGGCGTGTTCGATCTGTTCGGTAGCCTTTTCATTTTCACCAAGTGCGGCATAGGCATAACCAAGCATTGCATGAACTTCAGCATTGCTCACACCGGTATTGCGCCGTGGAGTGTAAATGAAAAGCTCTTTTTCTTTACCAAGCTGTTTAAACAGCAGGTCAACAACCATTTCCATATCGGCCTTGGAAGCCATCTGCAGATAAGCGGCTGCCAGACCCACTTTTGCATCGTCTGACCAGTCGATAGCTTTGGTAAACCAGGGCATTCCGTCCTTGAGCTGACCAAGTTTTGCCTTGGCCCAGCCGATGCCGTTGTTGGCCTGCGCCTTTTCGTCATCGGTCGGATTATCGCCCAGAACAGTGTTGAACTGGGAAATGGCGCTGTCATACTGACCTTTTTCAATATAGGCCCAGCCGGCGTCATTGAAGGCATTGCCGCGAACGATCGGGGTTCCGACATCCTGAGAGTAACTTCCGGTTCCTTCGCCGTTAACACCACCAGTGCATCCGGTCAGGCCGAGAAGAAGAGGTATTGCCAGCAGAATTGCAGTTAGATGTTTCTTAGCCATTGCTTGTCTCTCCTTGTTCAACTAGCGCATTACCGCGAATTTTCCGCGTTTCTTGAAAGTCTGACCATTTTTGGTGATTTCAAGCTTGTAGAAGTAAACTCCGTTGGCGACGATCTTGCCATTGTCGTTGCGTAGATCCCATCTGAAGCGACCACGCTGCGCACTGGCGAAATCGAAGGTGTCATGCTGTGCCACCTTGTGGCCGGCCACATCATAGATTCTCAACACGACTCTTTCAGCTGTCTGGTTAAAGTCATAGTTGAAATACATGCTGTTACCGGTTACCGGGTTCGGATAGGGCATGAACTCACCGATGGCGAAGTTGCCAAGAGTAGTGACCCAGAAACTGTTTCTGAGTTCGTTACCTGAAAGGTCTGTCGCTTCGATGCGAATTTCATGCTTACCCTTCTTCATCGGCAAACGAGGTTTGTATTTGAAGGTGCCGTCGGCATTTACGGTTACCGAATCTGCTTCGAGGTCATCGATGAACAGTTTGAAGCTGTCTTTCTTGAAACCTGAGCCGTTGTCGACCACCTTGCCGCTGATTTCCGGCAGAGCGTCTTCGAGCTCTTCCATGTTCTGCGGCTTCTGTTCCCTCAAAGAGGGTGCAGTCATGTCTGCCATCAGGGCCAGGCGGCCCATGCCGGTAAGCTGCGCCGAAACTTCATCGCCCTTGAGCTCGCCACCCTGATAGATCCACTTACCGTCCTTGCCAAGACGATACAGACCGATCTTTTCGCTGGCAATCGCCGTTTTCAGGCTTTTTACTTCAGCAGTATAGAGCAGACACTTTTTCAGTTTCAGGCTGGCGGGACCAACTTCGTCGAGAGCCATTACCGGAACTAGTTCATTGCCATTGCTGCTCTGAACAACTGTGCTCGGCAGCACGCTTGCTCTGACTTCATTGGTGAAGGGTGAATCGAGATTGTCTCGATCGAGCAGATAGATGACGCTCGGCGTATAGGCAGAGTTTTCAGCAGCTTTCAGGCTCGCTTTTCCAGAAGCTGAAGTGATGTTCAATCTGGTATCCTGATTGAGCTCGGCAACTGTGAATTCAAGTGAATCATAGCCGGTCATACCGTGCAGGTCAGTGCCTGACATGTCGATATAGGCCTTGCCGGGGCTATTGATGTCGATTTTGTAAGCGCCGGCATAATAGCGTTCCTTGAGGAAGTTCATGATTACCGGTGTGCGAACCGAATTCTGCTCGATGGTGCAGGTTGGCGGAGCCTGCAACGCTTCGGATGATTTGGTTATCACCATGATTTCCAATTCGTTGGCCGGATTCGAGAAGATTTTGGTGCTGAAAGCCGGACCGGTGTTGATAACCACACTGTGAGTGCTGTCGACGGCCATGATGTTACCGGCCAGATCCGCAGCGCTTTCGATGGTGATTATCGCATTACCATCATACAGAGCACTGTTGTTTTTCGGCACGACTGTAGTTCCGATCCAGGTATCTTCGGTGTAGGTCTTTAGCTCGATGTTCATAACCTGACCACCATTTGAAGTCATTCTCACGCTTGGCGGCACGGTTGTGTCGACCAGCTCGCTGAATCTGATGGTAAAGGTGACCATACCGGTGCTGATCTTGTTGGCAGAACTTGGTGCCGGCTGCACTTCAACGACTGTCGGCCTGACCGTATCGACGGTAAAGCGACGGGTAGCCGAGAAAGAACTGATGTTGTAGCCGTCAACACAGGTTTCGATTGCGGCAACGCGCCAGTAATAAGTTCCATCCTTTGGCACCGATACCGAGTTTTCGGTCATAACGGTTACCTGGCCAATCAGGTCGGTATATCCGGGGTTGGTTTGTTTGTTAAGAATATTGTTGAAGGAAGAGTCATCGGCAACCTGCAGCAGATAACGGTCGGCATCGGTTGAAGTTGCCCACTTGAACATCTGACCACGCTTGTTGGTATGCGCATCAGGCAGTGGCACGACCATTTCCGGCGGCTTCGGCGGAGTGCGATCGACCACGAAGGTTGTCTGCGCACTGCTTGAAACGTTATCACCAAGGTCGACGGCTCTGATATCGAGAGTGTAAGTGCCATCAGAGCGACTGGTAATATCGAAACCGGCAGTGAAACTGGCGTTGTTTTTCGGCAATGAACCGATACTGAACGCGGTAAAAGCGCTGCCGTTTTCAGACCATTCAATACGCTTGATCATCAGTTCGTTAGAGGTTCCTTCATCTTTGGCCGAGCCTTCGATGGTAACGGTATTTTTGCAATACTTGTTGTTCGAAGAGGTCGGCTTGGTAATCTTCGGCAAAGATGGATTGAGGTAGTCGAACTTCAGCGTATAAGAGGCCATCGAAGCATTGGGAATCGTCTGGCCATTGTTGACGTTATCCTGAATGTTCATGCTTACCCGCACATCGAGGACACCGGCTGAAGTATCAGCAGGCACATTCGGGCGCGGCTGAGAAAATTTCAAACCTGCAACTGTTGCTGGACCTGATTCTACGCCATCAACGGTGATGGTGAAAGAACTGGTTGTCGTGTTAACTCCTGATCCCTGGCCGTTATACCAGTTTGGATCACCGGGAATCTGCACGGTGTTGAAATCGAAGCCCATTGCCGGCAAACCGTTATCCATATTGCCCTTGTAGGTAATGATGTCTTTAGGGGCATCGGAAACACTGACGCTGATTTCACTCTGACTCAGACCGAACCAGGTTGGTGAAGCGACTTTAAGGCTTACAGCCGGAGTGAAGCTGGTTATTACCGGAGGCACGCAGTCATAATTGAAGTAAGATCTGACCGCTGAACCGATGTTTCCATAAATGTCTCTCGGCATAACAGTTATATCGTATCTGCCGTCACCGCTCTGGTCTTTGGGCAGAGTCTGAGTTGGCCCACCGATATCCCAGACGGTTGCAGTCGCCACGTTTGGCACCTGCTCGCCAATGATATTGCCATTGTAGCGAACTTCCATCGTTGATCTGGTATGATCGGCCATCGGATCATTGATAACTGCCCATATCTGGTCAAGTTCCAGAGCAACGTGGGTTTCATTGGCAATACTGTGATTGGCCGGGTCGAAAGTTACGTCAGATGGAGCCTCGGTATCGAGAATGATCTGACGGGTTTCACTGGCACCGACGTTGCCGCTATTGTCTACCGGCACTACTTTTACTGTATAAGTGCCGTTTTCAGTAAGCTGCGGGAAGGTAAAGAAAATAGTGTCACTGGCATTGTTGGTGTAATTGCCGAGAATCTGGTTGCCAGTCTCATCATGAGTCAGCGAGAATTCAAATGAAGGTGATGAGAAAGCGATACCGGAATTGCCGCCATCGTTGATGACCGCGGTCAATTTGGTTACCGCACTGGCAACTACCGGAGGAGCGCCACCATTCATCTGGGCAATGTCGGTAAGCATGTCATCGAGACTGATTCGGGTAACCGAAGGAACGTCACGATCGACGATAACGATGCGATAAGCTTTGGTCGAATAGGCTTCGACGTTTCCGTTGGGTTTGGCACGGTCAACGCCTCTGACCCAGAGTTTATAGCGACCCGGATTCAGTGCTGAAGCGTCCCAGTTGATGCTCCAGGGCGATGGTGAAGTAGCCTGCAGCGGAACGCTCTGTGAAGCAAGGCCTGAACCGTTGAATTCCTGCCATACCAGTTCGACATATTCGATACCTGAACCGGGGGTAGCGCCGCTATCGTCGGTTACCGTGCCGGTAATAGTGATTGGCGTGCCATCCTGAGGAACGTAAATTGAATCTTCGTCATTGAAAGCCGATACCGGCGGGGTAGAGTCAACTGAAAAAGCTGCACCACCCGAAGAAGGAACGTTGATCGAGTCGAGGGTATTGCCAAACACGTCTTTGGCATTGCTGATGACCATGGTGGCATTTCCATCGTAGGCATCACCACCGTTTGGCGGAATGGTGAACTGACCTATGTAGGTATTAGAGGCTACCCAGGAACCGGTGGTGCTGCTGATGTTGCTGCCGCCGGCGGTAGTGATATCGATCTGCGGACGAACCGTTCCATCCATTTGTTTATCAAAAATCATTTTTGCGCTGTAGGTGCCGGCACCGAGTTTGTAGTTGTCGGCGATCGGGAAGGGCATTACCACAGGCGCATCCAGAGTGACGATTGTTGAGCCTGAAGTCGTCGATGCATCGCGAGTGATTGAGATTACGTCGGAAATGTCGGCGGTGTTACCTGCCGCATCTCTGACTCTGAAAGTAATGTTGTTAAGACCGTCCTGTAGGGGAACGGTAACGTTAACCGGGCTTGCCCCGACATTCTGGGCAGTGCCGGCATCGACGCCGTTAACGATAGGCTGAATGGTTACTGGCTTGGCCACTTCGCCATCGACCCCGGTAATTTCAACCGGAACCGAAATAGATGACTGATTAGTGGTCGCCGGCAGACCAGATGCATCGGCAACTGGTTTGGCAGGAGGCGTGCGGTCAACGACCAGAGTGAAAGTCGATGATCGTGAAATTTCAGTGCCGTTAACATCCTTACTGACAGCCACATAACTGCGAGTGCCTTCGGCAGGCGAAATGCCGATCGACCAGGAAGTGCCGGTAACCGAGACGGTTGCCGCAGCTGCACCACCGTCGAGCAGTTCAATAGTGGTTGCACCATTCGGACAGGAGCCGCTCAGAGTAACTGAAGTGGCATTGGTCGGGCTCGCCGGTGAAGAAGAAGTGATTTCTGTTGCACCGGTAGCTGATGTTCCGACGGTGAAAGAAGTTGTGGTCGTGCCGGTATTGGCACTCCCGGCAGGCTGTGAAGTATCTTTGGCAGTGATATTAACCGTATACTGGCCATTGGTAAAGGAACTGTCGAGTTGCAGAGTGTAGGTAAAGGCTGCGCCTTCGGTCAAAGAACCTTCCTGATCGAAGGTTTTGCCGTTACAGGTAACGGTCGGTGCCTGAATGACTTCGTTCGAACAGGTAATCTGCACACGAACGGTCTGTGTGTTTGCAAAAATTGGTCCATTAACTACCGATGCTGTCAAAACCGGACTTTCAAGGTCGACTTCGACGGCTTTATCGCCGCCAATAGAACCGGCGGTTGCGCCGGGAACCGAAGTTTCAATAACGCTGACCTCGAAAGATTTGCTGCCGTGCCCTAAAACAGCTCCAGAAACCACTAAAGATGCAGAATTTCCGCTCGTGGTTTCAGTTCCGAGTGTTCCGCCGCCAGTAAGTTTGAAGGCTGCAGAATAGGGGGGCGTATCTCCAGTCCAGTTTGCGTTCAGGGTGACCTGACCCGAGCCGTTGATTTTACTGGCTCCGCCAGATGAGTTAACCGCCAAGGTAACGCTTGTAATGTCGGCCATAACCTGGCCGCTGATTCCGAAAAGCATCAAGAGTATACATATACTCAACATCAGAGTGTTACATTGAAGGATACCAGCATTTGTCTGCCTCATATTTGTCTCCTGTTATTTCTGCAAACCGGGCACGGCCTGACAGTATTTCTCAACTTTCTTTTCGGCATACTGGTTAATAAACTTGACATAAAAAATCGCATTTGGCACAATTCCTACATGCAATTGTTTGCGAAATTGCTTTTCTGTTCTAATTTAAAGCCGGGAAAAAAAATTTTTATCTATGCACAAAAATTTTAAGCGCATCTGCTTTTTTTTAATTGGTGCTCTTTTTTTGTTCTTGATTTCTGGTTGTGGCGGAACCTCTTCGTCAACCGATCTTCCCTCTGGTGGAGACAACAACACCAATCCGGATTACGGACGCATTCAGGGCACGGTAATCGCCAGTTCAAGCGGCAACATTCTTGTTGGCGCAGTTGTGGAAACCTTTCAGGCCCAGGCAATTACCGGTGCCGATGGCCGCTATCTGCTCGGACCTCTTCCTGCCGGTGATTATCGGGTAGTTACCAGGGCAACTGGCTATAGCCCAATGGTTAAAGATGCTGTTAGGGTTTTTCCCGGCAAGATTACCGAAAACCAGAACTTTGCCCTGTCAACTTCGGCCGCCACCTATGACCCTGATTTTGCCATCATTGCCGTTTTGCCAAACCTGGGCACCGATGGTGACGTTATCAGCATTTACTGTCGCGGCTGTGGCACTCAAGCCGGTCAGGTGACCTTCAACGGCAAGGAAGGGCAGGTAATCGACTGGAACTCGCAACGCGACGACAAAATAACCGTCGCGGTTCCCCAGGAGGTTGAAACCGGCCCGGTTAAGGTGATCATCGCCGGGCAACAGTCGAAAGAGACCCAGCCGCAGCTTTTCACTGCCCGACCGGTGATTCTCCAGGCTCAGCCTGATATCGCCAAGGGCGGACAGACGATAACTCTATACGGCCGCAACTTCAATCTGATTTCTCAGTTCAACAAAGTTCGTCTGGCCGACATTCCATGCAATACCGTTGCCGTAACCAATTCCAAAACCATGCAGATACAATTGCCGCAGGTTGCCAAGACCGGCAAACTGTCAATTCGCATTGAGAGCAACGAGTATCAGCTCGATGGCTTCAGCGATGTCATGGTCACCATTACACCCGAACTGGTGCACCTTTCTCCGAAACGTTCGGTGCCCGGCGTGCCCCTGACACTGTATGGCTACAACTTTGGCAGCGATAAAAGCATTGTCAAAGTTCTCTTCGCCGGCCATACCATCACTCACAATGAATTTCTGACCTTTTCAGATACCAGTCTGAGCTTTAACGTTCCCGACAACAGCATTCTTCCGCCAGATCAGAATGCTGAAATCGTCTTACAGGTAAATGAATCAAAAAGTAATTCCCTGTTTTACACGGCTTACAATACGGTCAACAACACTTTGACCGATTACGGCATCTATGAATTCAGAAACGTTGCCAATGCCGCCCAAACCCTGCATCTGGCCAAGCTTAAACCGACCGAAAGACTTGTTTTTATCAGCGTTCTGTCCAGTAACGGTGACGAAGACCTTGGCGGCAGCTATGGCTACAGTTTCTCTGGTTTCCTCGGCGGCAACTTCGAACTAGTCCCCAACCTGCCCGCAAGTATCCGTGAACGGGCCGTTACTGAACCCGACCAATCGGTGCGTCAGCAACCGCGCAACTTCAAAATCAAAAACAACATCAGGGCTGCTTTAACTGAACCCGCATCAGAAACCATCGAAGTTTACCTGCGCGATTTCCTCAGCGCTGATCCTTTCAATCCCGCCAATGACGTTATTGCAACCGGAACGCTTAAAGCCAGCGATGCTGTAAGTCTTGTTTATGTCGATATTATCACTTCCGGTGTCGATACCGTTCAGGCACAGGAAATAAACCAGCGTTTCAACGGCATATACAATACCATTGCCACCGCCTGCAACGATGATGTCGCCGGCAACGACCCACCAGAAGGCAACATCGACGCACAAGGACGCATAGCTTTGTTCGTCTCACCCACCCTTGAGAATACCAACAGCGCTGAGAAACTTGCCTCTTATTATGATGCCCGCGATAAAGACCCGGCCCAGCCCAATTCAGCCGGCACTGAAATTTTGTATTTGAACAGCGAAATTTATAAAGAGAATCTCGACGATTTCTATGGCGGACTGGCGCAAACACTGTCCTTCATGATTTATCACAATCAGAAAGGCGATAAAGGAACCGAATGGCAAAGCCATGGCCTTTCTACTTTCGCCCGGCAGGTCGCCGGCTACGGATTTATCCAGGGTGACACCCGCGCAACGAACTGGGTTTCACAATATCTGCAGTATCCCGAACAGGTTTCACTCAATCACTGGCCGACAAGCCCCCAGTATTATGACTACGGCATGGCCTACCTGTTTACTCAATATCTTTTCGATCGCTGCAGCGGTTACAACGCCATCAAAATCATGGAAACCAATGGCAATTTCAGCGGAGTGAAAGAAATCAACAATGATATCGTGCCGCTGGCAAACCCCGGTTCATGGAGTCTGCGCGAACTGTTTCACGACTTCTGCCTGGCGCTTTTTTGCGACGATCTGGGACTTTCCGATACTTTTCCCGGATATGATGTCGATCGGCACCAATTCAAAACGATTCAGCTGCGCGGCAAATTTTCAGGCGTCGATGGCCTGAAAGGCATGTCACTCGACGAAAATCCGATTCACAGCAATGCACTGAGCATTAAGGGCTATGGTTGTCGCATGGTCGAATACCCAAGAGGAAACTGGGGCGATGTCGAGGTAACAATAGATTCCACCCCCGCAGAAGGCGACTTCCGCACCTGGGTCATCTATTTTTCAACCGAATGATCTCTACGGCTATTTTTGCCTAACCGATATTGTAGGTCTTCATTTTGTATTGTAGCGTGCCGCGTTTGATGCCAAGCATCTGTGCAGCCTTCGACTGATTGCCTTCGGCGACTTTGAGCAGGCGCATGATCATTTCTTTTTCGATCTGGCCGACAACTTCGTCGAGAGTGCGACCTTTGCTGATTTGCTCCTCGATCCAGTCGAAAATACCGTTAGTTGCCTCAGGAGCAAATCCAAGCCTGATTTCTTCCGGCAGATTTTCGATGTCAATCTGGTTACCACGGGCAAAAACTGAGGCACCTTCGATAATATTCTGCAATTGGCGCACATTGCCCGGCCATTTAAAATTCTTCATTGCGGTCATGGCTTTGGGCGTTAGGCCCTTTATCTCACGACCGGCCTTTTCAGAAGCAATTTTTACAAAATGCTCGACCAGCAGGGCGATGTCTTCCTGGCGCTCTCGCAAAGGTGCCAGTTGTATATTCACGACATTGATGCGGTAATAAAGGTCTTCTCTGAATTGCTTCTGCTCGATAAGCTCTTTTAGATCTTTGTGGGTGGCCGCGATGATTCGCACATCGACCTTGATCGGTTTCGAACCGCCAAGCCTTTCGACTTCACGTTCCTGAAGCACCCGCAACACCTTGGCCTGAGTATTAGGAGCCATGTCACCGATTTCATCGAGAAATATGGTGCCGCCACTGGCAATTTCAAATTTACCACGCTTGCGGGCCACTGCGCCGGTAAATGCGCCCTTCTCGTAACCGAAAAGCTCGCTTTCAATAAGGTTTTCCGGCAAAGCAGCACAGTTTAGGGTAACAAAAGGGCCGCTCGCCCGATTGCTTTTACGCTGAATCGCTTCGGCAACCAGCTCTTTTCCGGTTCCCGACTCACCCTGAATCAACACGGTAATATCACTTTTCGCAACTTGCTCGATCTTTTCTTTTACCAGCCGGGTGGGTGCAGAATCGCCAATGATTCGATCCTGCTCGGGTTCAACCAGAAAGCGTTCTTCAAGGCTCTTCTTTTCAAAGGCAAGACTGAACCTTTCACAGGCCTTGGCGACGATAACCCGCATTTCTTCAATATCGA